>QCEQ01000001.1 GCA_003278525.1 Prochlorococcus sp. AG-355-P16
CCAAGGAGAAATTACCAGGACCTGTTAACGCAATTGAAGTTGCTGAGGCGAAATACAAAAGTAAAAGTTCTAGTAAAAAAATATTAAAACCTGAAGTAACAAGCGCGTGGTAAATGGCCACAGAAATTGTTCCAACAATTGCCAAAGCTCCGAATCTTGTAGCCAAGCCAATAATTAGTAACCAACTACCACCTATTTCTGAGAATGCCGCTATGTATGATAAAAATATTGGGAATGGAAGATGTAAAGGTCTGACAAAAGCATCAGCGAAATTTTCTATATTTGCTAGTTTCTCATAACCGTGATGAATAAGAACAGTTCCAGTTATTACTCTAAGAATTAATAAAGCAGTATCTTTGCTAAACGACTTGGTAAGAATTGTTGAAAGCACTATAAAAAAATTATCCTTAAGTAAAAATAACTAGTCACAATATCCATCGTGGATTAAAGAGCAAAAGTCGCACCTAAATAAGTATTTATACCTACTCATAAAATGGTTATTTTTCTGATTAGGAATTCAACTAAGTTAAGAATTATTTTTTGAATAGTTTTCTAATATTCTCTGATTTATTTTTGGAATATTTTCCTTAAACTTGAAAAACCCTTTTTTAGCAAATTTCCAAGCAAATAAATCTTCATCCCTCACAAGATTAAAAATTTTTTTATGGTGTAAATTTTTAAACTCAGTTATGAAATCATAATTTTCTCCCACTCCTGGATAAATGATGTCTATTTCGTTGGTATTTTTAAAAGTATTTTCCAGTGAATGAGGATCAATATGTTCAACATTATCAATATCCTCTACAAATTCAGAGACCAAATCTTGTTTAAATTTCAAAACAGATTCAGACAATTTAATTTGTCTTTGTTCATTTTTTAAAAGGATAATAAATACTTTTTTATAACTTGTAAGTAAATTTTTAAGGGTTGCTAGGTGCAGATCATTTTCAAACATAATCAGACTATCTGATTTAGGACACATATCATTTTTATAAATCTCATCTTCTAAAGGTATTTGATTAGATTCTTCAAGAAAAATTTGTTGATTGCTGATTTTTTCTGCATTAAACCTATTATTTGAAAATTTTCTGAGGTTTGATGATGAAAAAAGATATTGTTTTCCCTTCGTTTGCAATCCTCCGACCCATCTCCAGCTAAGGAGATTAGATGCAGCATCACCATCAAAAAGATATTTAAAGAAAAACTTTGCTCCCAATTGCCATGGAAGGCCTAAATTAAATATCCAAGTACTCGCAAACCACATTCTTGTATGGTTATGCAAATAGTTATACTGCTTTAATTCATGGACCCAAAAATTAAAAAAATCTAATTCTGTATTGCCATTAATTGCACTTTCATATAGCTCATAATCAAAATCGAGATTGTTTTCTGAAATAAAATTTCTCCATACTTTAGGTCTATTTTCCATCCACCCTTTCCAGTAAACTCTCCAAAATATTTCTTCAACAAATTTAGTTGAATTTTTGATTTTGTACTTACTTTTAATATCATGAATCAGATCATATTCCGATAAGATTCTATGAGTAATGAAAGGCGATAATTTTGAAACTGAACTTTCATTATTTGGCCCAAAATCAAAATTTCTTAATTTTGCATAATCATTAATTTTGTATTTCGCAAAATTTTCCCAGGTATTTTGGGCTTTTAATAAAAATGACATTTTCTCATAACTTTAAAAAACTTTTTTTTGTATTGATAGAAATTTCAAAAATTAGCCTGCAAATTAATCCTTAAAATTTTCTATTTCACTTTTAAGTAAATATGTTTGATTAAAGTATTTAATTTAAACGTATTATCAGTACATTTTATACTCTTAAATCGCTCTCTGCGTAGGAAAATATTTAGATGTCAATTGCCTTTAAAATCTAATTTTAATTTTCAAATCTTTATTTAAATGATTTTTTAATTATTTATCAAAAATTATTATGAATAAATTATTAGTTAGAGATGTTAAGTATCTAGATGAACAATACAGAATAGGTGAAGGCATAATTTCGGATGATGCATTTAAGCAACTTGAAAAGCTCTTTATTCCTGTTAATCCAGAGTCTCATTATTTTAATCAAAAAAATAATAAACTTTTACCAAAATTAGCTAAAGAAAACTATAAAGAATTTTTGAAAAGTTTATTAACAAAAACAAGATTAAGCATTCAACCAAAAATTGATGGCTGTGCTATTGCAATTAGATATATAGATGGCAATTTTAATAAAGCTATTACAAAAAAGGGATTAGATGTCTCAAGCAAAATTAAACAAATTAAAAACGTCCCCGATTGTATTCCTATCAAACGAGATCTTCAAATTAGAGGTGAACTATACGCTACAAACCAAGTTGCCGCCATTTCCCGAAGAATTACAAGAAAATACCTCAATGATAAGGAAGGGATTGGAGAAAGTCTCCGCTTTTGCTGTTTCCAAATACTTAATGGAAGACTTAATCAATATGAAACCCTTAACTATCTTAAAAAATGTGGCTTTAGCACCCCTGAAAGTTACTTCACAAATCATACAAGCGAAATCCAAATATATATAAAAAATTGGTTAGAGAGAAAAATATTTGCGAAATATCCAACTAATGGGATAGTTATAAAAATAAATAGTAGGAAACTACGATTACTTAGAGAGAAAAGTTTATCTCAAAATAACGAATGGCAATATGCAATTCAAAAATAATACTAAATAATACCTTCAAATAGAGGTCACGATACTGACTTCCAGTATTTACAGTGGGAAGGTAATTAATTTTTTGGTTAGATTCCAAAGCAATTTGCAGGTTTACTAAATGACTGCCACTATTTCAAGACCTCAAATCTCTAATTGGGAAACATCTAATATTCCAAACCTTGCGGGCAAAACAGCGCTTATTACTGGCGCAAATAGTGGTCTTGGATACTACACTGCAAAGGCCTTAGCAGAGAAAAATGCTCATGTTGTTATATCTTGTAGATCGCTTGAAAAAGCGAATCAAACTATCAATAAACTTAATGGTATCTATCCCAAAGGATTATTTACACCTTTAGAATTAGATTTATCAGATTTAAAAAATATCGTTGAAGTCCAGTCGAAAATTTTTGATAATTTTGAAAATTTGGATTTACTAATCAATAATGCAGGCATTATGCATCCGCCTAAAACCCTTAGTGCCCAGGGATATGAAATACAATTTGCAGTTAATCATCTAGCTCACATGCTTTTGACTCTAAAGCTACTTCCAATTATTGAAAAAAAAGAAGAATCTAGAATAGTAACGGTTACTTCCGGAGCACAATTTTTTGGCAAAGTTGGTTGGAAAAATCTGAAAGCCGAGAACTATTACAACAAATGGGAATCTTACTCAAATAGCAAATTAGCAAATGTAATGTTTGCTTTGGAACTAAATGAGAACTTAAAGCACAAAAATATACTTTCTTTAGCTGCTCACCCAGGAATTGCAAAAACAAATCTCTTTACTGCTCAAAAACCTAACCCTAGTCCATTAGAAACATTCTCATTGGAATTATTTAGCCCTATTTTTCAAACTGCTGAGATGGGTGCTTTACCTCAACTTTTTGCAGCTACTTCACCAGACGCAAGAGGCGGTGATCATTATGGTCCTAGATTTAATTTCAGAGGCCATCCAAAACTATCGCCTACTTCTCCTTTCGCCATGAATAAAAAAGAAAGAAAAAATTTATGGGAAAAAAGCCTTGAAATACTTGATAAATTCTTATAAATTTTTCATTTTTACTAACTTTAGAAAATACTTCAAGATATGTAATTCACTCTCTGAGAGTTTCATAAATTCTGTTAAGGCATCATAATTTTTTTCATCAATTTTTTTTGACAATTTAATAAAACTATCATGGTTTTCATTAACAAAACGCTCAGCAATCTGAGACGGAGTTAAACCCTTTTCAATTAATTCACCTGGAGAATTTTTCTCCCAATTTTCATAAAACCAAGAGAACCAATATTTTGCAGTGTTATCTTCCATTAATTAACTTTTATTGGTCGGATACTAGAAATTCTGTAGAAAGATCTCATAATTGAATTACCACTTAAACACCATTAATATAAATGCAATTATAAATTTAATGATAGATAATCATTCAAGTAAAAGAAATATTAATCTTGTAATTGGATTAGGTAAATCTGGATTTTGGGCTGCCAAGTATTTGAGCAGCATCAATAAGAGAGTAATTGTTTGGGAAAGTAAAGATGGGATAGATTTCTTAGAAAGAAAAACAGCACTAGAAGAGCTTAATATAATAGTTTCTCTAAATAAAGAATTTGTATTTGAAGAAATTCAACCTTTTGTGAAAGAGATCGAATCTGTTGTTGTAAGTCCATCAATACCTTATGACCACATAACTATAATTGAATTAAAAAAAAAGGGAATTAAAGTAATTGGAGAAATTAATGTTGCATGGGAAATTTTAAAAGACATAAATTGGATAGGTATTACTGGCACTAATGGCAAGACTACTGTTACTCATATACTAAGCCATATACTCTGCGATAATGGAGTATATGCTCCTTTTGCTGGAAATATTGGCACACCTTTATGTAAATATGCTCACTCCAAAAAACATAAAAAAATTGATTGGTTGGTAGCTGAATTAAGCAGTTATCAAATAGAAATATCTCCAGAAGTAAAACCTAATATTGGAATATGGACAACCTTCACAGAAGATCATCTTGAAAGACATAAATCTCTTGAAAACTATTTCAAAATAAAAAAAAGCTTGTTAGAAAAATCTGATTTTAGAATTTACAATTATGACGATAAAAACCTCAGAAATCACTACAGTTCTCTATCAAGAGGGGTTTGGATAACAACTAGTTTCAATAAATCAAATTTAATTCATTGCGATTATTGGATAGATGATCAAGGATACATTGTTGAGAGAGGGAAGAAATTATTCAAACTTGAAAATTTTTCTTTAAAAGGAATGCATAATCTTCAAAATCTTTTATTGGTAATTGCAGCAGCAAGAAAAGTTGGATTATCTGGCAAGAAGATTAAAGATTCTTTATCTAATTACAAACAATTACCCCATAGGATGGAAACAATTTATAAAAATAATGATCTGGAAATCATTAATGATAGTAAAGCTACAAATTTTGACTCATCTATTGCCGGCATAAGTTCAATTGAAGGTCAAATAATAATCATTGCTGGGGGTAGATTAAAAGGCAGTGAATATCGTGAGTGGATAAAAGTTTTAAAGAAAAAAGTTGAATGTGTTTTCCTTTTTGGAGAAAGCTCAAAAGTCCTAAAAATGGCGCTTATTAATGAAGGATTTAAAAAAAATATTTTTGAATTTTCAGAACTAAAAGAGCTTTTAAATTTTGTTTTTCATTATTTACAAAATAATAGGGTTGGAACATTATTATTCTCGCCCTCATGCTCTAGTTTTGATCAATTTAAAAATTATGAAGAGCGTGGAGATTATTTCAAGAAACTAATAATTGAAAAATTAAAGATTAATAAATCCATTTTTTGTTCAAGTATCATTTCGTAATTTTCAGGTCGGTCATCACAACCGTTGACCCTCTAGCAAATATTCACTTAATTAGTTAGATTTTGACTATAAATTAACTAATAGCAATGAGTGAATCTAACAATTTACCTCAAGCAATAAGTCATAAAAAATTAAGTTACTTGATGCTTAAGGCGCAAAAAGATGCTCATTTTTCTGATGAATTAGCAGAAATAGAAAACCTCGAAAAAAGAGAATTTGAAGAGTTAATAAACAATTGGGAAGCTTCAACTAAGAAGGTAGTAAATGAGTTGTCAAAAAGAAAAGAGAATTTACTAAAAGATAAATCACCAAATTCTCTAATTGCACTTGGTGCTATGGAAGTTCACCTTAATATGGCTTTGCAAGCCTTAAATGCATTTAATAAAGGAGTTGATGGGTAAAATTAAGAGATAAATTATAAGGAAGGCATCGAAAACAAGAGGAAATCTAAGTCTTTTTCAGTATCTATAGAGACATCATCATAACAATTAACTTCAAAACCCAAGCCATCTCCAGATTCGAGAAATATATTTGAATTAGAGTCTTTACTTTTTAATAAAAGATTACCTTCTATTATTTGTATCCAATTATATTTATCAATTCTTAATGGCAATTTTTTTTCTTTAATTGGCTTATATTTACAACGCCATAAAGAGATACTTTGATTTAGAAAAAGCTTATTATTTTTACCGTCTTTGTAATTAAAAATAAGATTGTCACACAACTTTTCATTTAATGAAATTTGATCATATCGAGGTTTGATATTTTCTTTTTGAGGGTATATCCAAATCTGGAACAACTTACAGTTCTCATTTTCTTCATTCTTCTCGCTATGAGAAATTCCAGTACCTGCAGACATAACTTGTACTTCATCTTTGTGAATTTTTCCAAGATTGTTTAAAGAATCTCTATGAGTTATTGCTCCTTTAGTTACGACAGTGATTATTTCCATATTTGCATGAGAATGCGTATTAAAGCCTGCATTAGGAGAAATAATATCTTCGTTTATAACTCTAATTTTCCCAAAATTATCCCATTTTGGATCTCTATGCTCTGCAAAAGAAAATGAATGCATAGAATTTAGCCATTCTCTAGTCGATCTAAATCTTTCGTGAGATTTCCTTATTTTAATTATTTTCAAAGACATAAATATTAAGAAATGAATGTAGTGTATTTGTGTAAATTAAATATTTTTGAAAATTATAAATTATGAATAAGTATAATTACTTTTTATTTATTTGTTGATTTTACTTTGTGCTTTATTTGCTTTATTAATTATTTTTTTTGCTTGTTCTCTTGTAGAACATTTTTCTGCCTCAACATTCAAGTTTTTTAGTTTATTTAATTGCTTAGAAATTTTCATATTAGGTTAACTTAACAAATAGAAATTAACACATATTTAATGGAATAGCTAAGAATACTGGTTTGCATTTGAGGCTTACTAACTAAATATAAGATTGGAGTATAGAATTATCAGAACAATATAGAGGGTGTATTGGATCATCTTTGATTGTTTTCTTAATTAAAAGCGGTCCAAGAGGATTATCAAAATTATTTTTCCTTATTGAGTTATATTGCATTATTTTTTTTGATATTTTTTTATTTCTATTTAGAAATTTACCTTTGTTACCCCAACCTAACCATAAATCACAATTTTTACTTTCAGACCAGTGTTTTAAGTTTTTATAAATATGATTATCGTTTAGATAACCCACAGGGTTTTTATGTTTAAAAAGTATTTCTGGTTTGCTTGAAATAAGAGCGAATAGATTTATTAATTTTACTTGGCCATAATTATTGTTTTTCGAAATTTTGATTATCTTTTTTGTAGTGTTATCTAAGAAAACTTCATCCGATAATGAGGGATTTAAACCAATAAAGATAATCTCTTTTTTAGATTTAGAAATCTTATAACTTAAACTCCATCTATATATTTTGTTAGTACTTATTAAACAATTTCTTTCTAAAAATAAATTTTTCAACCTAAACCTACACCTCTAGCCATGAGAGTGGCAAACAAAGGTATTGTTGCAAATCCCACTAATTCAGTTGTAATGATTAGTCTGAACCTCTTAACAAGATTTTCAGATATTTCGGGTAATTTATTCTTACTTAATGGAATGGCCCATAAGATATAGGTCGTTGTTGGATATAAAGAAAGTAATCCCACCAGAATGTAAAGAGAAACTTTTATCCAAAAAACAGGATTACCTGTATAAAAATCACCTCCTTGACCAAAATACTTAACACGCAAAATCCCAGTAACCAATATTGCAACTCCTGCCAAACCATAGACCACATCTGCAATTATCATTGAAATCGTCTCATTTCTATTAAGACCTACTTTGAGAGTCAATCTTTCAAATAAAAGAGAACCGAAACACAATATAATTCCTAAATAATGAATATATGCTACTAATGCACTTTTAGCAATTTCACCTGTTAATAAAGTTCCTAATAACATTTTCTAGTCAAAATTTATACAATACTAACCACCAAATAAAGAATTTGTTTAGAAAATAGACTAAACAATAAAAGCACTTTATTGATTCTAGGACTCTAAAAACCTTTTTTGACCATCTTCAAAAAAATCCTTTTTATTCCACACTTCGATTACATCTGGGAAATGTTTTTCCATACAATTATCACAAACCCCATGACTGAATCTAATATCACTAATTTTCGAAAGATATTTTTCTAAATGCATCCAATCACCCTCCTTATTTTTCACTTCTCTGCAATATGAACATACAGATAAAATCCCTTCCTGTTTATGCAAATTAGATAAAGCATCTAGCAAATTTAATGACTTTTTTCTAAGCTCTAAAAATGAAACTATTTGCTTGGATAATAATTCCATAATATTAAATTGTTGTGTAGTTAGATTTCCTGGCTTTCTGTCTATTACACATAGAGTTCCAAGCTTATTACCATCACTATTTCTAAGGGGAAAACCTGCATAAAAACGAATCTTTGGATCTCCAGTTACCAATGGATTATTTATAAATCTCTCATCTTGGAAAGCATCATGAATAATTAATGGACTATTTTCTTTTATTGCATGTGTACAAAAAGACCAATCTCTTCTAGTTTCTGATATTTGAAGTCCTATTTTGGATTTAAACCATTGTTTATCTTTGTCTACTAAAGTCATTAAAGAAATAGGTACATTACAGGTTGTAGCTGCAATTTTTGTAATATCGTCATAACATGATTCTGGCTTGGTTCCCAAAATTCTATATTCTGCTAAAGCTTTTAATCTTCTTTCCTCTTCTTCTTTTTTTGATATAAGATTCTGCATTAATCTTCACCAATAATTAAAACTGTAAAATTAAAGTTTCTCCAAAAAACTTTTTCCGTCTAATACTTAATAAAAAAAAGATAAACTTATTGAATTGTTACTTAATGATTTATTACTTATTAATTTATTATTGATTGATTTAATTTTGAGACTGCCATCCCAGCGATCCATCCACTTGTCCAACAATGTTGGAAATTAAATCCACCAGTGATCCCATCAACATCCAAAACTTCTCCAGAAAAAAATAACCCTGGACAAATTAAGCTCTCCATAGTCTTAAAATTAACCTCATTAATTTTTACGCCTCCGGAAGTAACAAATTCCTCTCCAAATGGACCTTTGCCCGAAATTATATATTTATCCCTCATTAAAGTATTTATCATTTTCTCTCTTTCATCCGCCAGTAAATCAGCCCACTTTTTCTCTTTATCAATTCCTATTTTCTCTAATAAAAAAATCCATAATCTTTTTGTTAATAGTGGAACAGGTCTACTATTAATAAGATTAACCTTGCCTTTATTTAATCTTAAATAATTAACTTTTTCTTTTAATTCCTCATAACTAGAAGAAGACCATTTAATGATTAGAGTAAATTTATATTTCTGGCTATAAAGTTCCCTTGCTGCTATTGATGAAAGTTTTAATACTGCTGGCCCACTAAACCCCCAATGCGTTATTAGTAAATCCCCTCTATTTTGAAAATTCCTATTGTTTAATTTAATTTCTATATCTATGCCCTTTATCGATACCCCACTACATTCATCCAAATTTGGTTCTTTTGTAGAAAAAGTAAAAAGCGATGGTACCGGTTTAACAATGGTGTGTCCAAGATTTTGAGCTAATTTATATCCGCTTGGATTACCTCCGGTTGAAAGAATAATATTTTTTGCAGTTACATTTGCTTTTTTAAGACTAAAAATATTGAATAAATTATCTTGAGTTTTTGAAATTTCTTTTACAAAAAATTTTGTTAATATCTCTACGTTTTTTGATAAAGCACTTTTTCTCAAGCAATCAATAACATCTGAAGAAGAATTAGATACTGGGAAAACTCTTAGATCTTCCTCAATTTTTAATTTTAACCCTTTTTTCTCAAACCAATCATATACATCTCCAGCAGCAAAACGATTAAATGATTCCAAGAGCTGAATTCCACCTCTGGGGTAATTCTCAACTAGTTCATTTGGTATCCATGTCGCATTAGTGACGTTACATCTTCCCCCTCCACTAATCCTTACTTTTTCCATAAGTTTTGAAGTGCCTTCAAGAATTATTATTTTTTTTACTCCATTTTCAGCAGCAGTTATTGCTGTCATAAAACCAGCTGCACCGCCTCCTACAATTGCTAAATCAAAAGGTTCCAAAAACTTATCATTTAATATGCTTCTATCCGATAATAGCAAGGAGTTATAAAGAAAAATTATTCAAAAAATATAAAAAAAATAAATAAAAAACTTCATAATAAATAGCTGCAATTCACTAATTTTTAAATATCAAAAAAAAATCAACGCAGTCGTTATTTTTATGCTTTAACTTAATTAAATGAGTCAAATATTTTCTTACGTCAAATATTCTGAGGCCAGTTTTCCTATGACTGGTCAATATACGGCTCTTCTTTTAATAACTTCTGTTATTTGGGTTTTACTTTGGTTTGGTTACAGGCAAAATAAGATAAATGATGAGATCAAGAAAAAAGAAAAAGAAGAAAGAATTAATGCGAAAGTCCAAAGAAGAAAGAAATTAGAGAGTTTGTACCCTAGTAACAAAAAAACTTTTTAGAATTAACAAATTATCTTAGGTAAATATGAAAAAAAATAATTTAAAATCACTAATTCAGTACTTACCGGGGATTTTGATTCTTATTTATGTATTATTTTTAGCATTTACTCAATTTATAAAATAAATTTTTTAAAAATTATTCGTTTTGATTGGAATCCTTTCTGCTTTTGGAGCTGCTACATCTTGGACTTATGCTTGCTTTATTTGGCGCGCGCAAACTCAAAAACATAAATCAATAGATATTAATTTAATAAAAAATATAATAGCTTTTTTAATTTTTATACCTGCTTTTATCAATCTAAGTTCTACAACTACAATAAAAAGCATATTTATACTAATAATTAGTGGAATAATAGGTATTGGTTTAGGTGATACTTTCTATTTAAAGTCATTACAATTAATTGGCACAAGAAAAACTTTATCTATAGAAACTCTCTCTCCGTTAATGGCAGCTTTGTCAGGGGAATTTTTTATTAATGAAAATTTAACAACTAAATCATGGGTTGGAATAATTATAGTAACGATTTCGCTATTCATAATTCTCAGAAAAGATAACGATTTTAAAGAGGAAAACTCCTCTTTCTCAGAAAAAAATAACTTTAAGATTTTTGCTTTTCCTTTTTTATCAGTTTTATGTGCTGTTCTTGGAGGTCTTTTATCAAGGATGGTTTTCCTTCAAAGCAATTTATCTCCCCTCCTTACAACTGAAATAAGATTATTAGGTGCAATAATTTTTTTGATTAGTCTAAAAGGATTTAAGATTAATTTTTTCTTAAAGAACATAGACAAAAAACAACAAAAAAGATTTTTTATTTCAATACTTCTTGGAACAAATATAGGAATATTTCTACAACAAGTTGTGTTTAAAACCCTTCCCATAGGAGTAGGATGGGCTTTATTAAGCACATCTCCAGTAATTTCCTTATTTTTTGCTAAGAATGAGGAAAGAGAAATTACCAAAAAAATAATATTTTTTACTTGTTTTTTATTTTTTGGCTTGACATTAATAATTCTTTAATCTCTGAGTTAATGTAAAAAATACTCATGTTAATAAAAATCAGATTAAATAAAATTACTCTATAAACAATCAAAACAATGAAAATATTAAAGAAAAAAAGACTAGGCACATTGGAAGTTTATGTTATTTTTTTAAGCTGCATTTATGCAGGATTTATAGGTTATAAATCTCTATTAAATTTTTATTTACTTGGAATTAGTTAATTCTTTCTAATGATTTAATCAACTTACCTCCATCTTGGTCATCATCATCATTTGAAGCAAAAAATAAACAAAATATTCCTAGAGAAGCTATAGATAGCGAAATTGACAACACAGAAAGCTCATCCATAAATTCGAAATTTTTTTTATGATAAACGAAAAAAAATAAAAGACAGTAAAGAAATACACATTCTCTAAAATAACTATTTCTTGTATTTGTAAAATGAAAAAACACATCCGAATTATTTCGTGAAAGTTCTAATAACTTCCCCCTGTAGTGCAAGCGTAATAATTCAGTATGGAATAAAAAGTTGGCCTATTTGGGAATGTGAGCCAAGCAAATTTCAATGGAATTATGATGATAAGGAAATTTGCTTAATTATTGAAGGTCAAGCGAAAATAAGTACCCAAAATGGTGACATTTATGTGATTAAAGCTGGAGATTTAGTTAAGTTTCCTGCTGGACTTAACTGCGAATGGGAAGTAACCAAAAGTATTAAAAAACATTATCGATTGGGTAGCTAAATTTAAGAAAAAAGATTTTTTCTTCTTTACTGTTTAGTCAATGTAGATAAAATATATTTAATAAATAATTTTCAAGCAGGAAACTAATATTATGCCTTTTACTGATCAAGAATATTTTGAAGTTATTGAAAAAAACGAAATAGTAAAAAAGGCCTTTGAAAATATTAAGCAAATTTGCATTGATTTACAAAAACAAACAAATTGTCCTGAAGAGGATCTAAAAGATTTTCTTGAATTTATTTCTAAACAATGGAATAAGTAATAATTAACAAGCCTTTTAAATACTAAATTTAAAATTTCAATTTAGTTATCTGACAGAATAAGTTCTAATCTAATTCCTTTTTTGGTTTTGTATTGATACTGGAAGTTCCCTTAGCAGCAGAAACGAAGAAAAAGAAGCCTACAATTCCTGATATACCAAATATCGCAGCCAAAGGATCAAAAGTGAAAGAAAACATAGAATTTATAAAATCAAGATAAATAATAGTTTTTGAATCAAAATTGTACAATTATTGTTAAGTATAAAAAATAACAATTTCGCGATTCATTATGTCATTATTAGTTTCTCAGTAGGTTCAACAAAATTATTATTAAAATGCATATTGAAGAATAAAAACATCAATAAATTCCAAAGATTTATTGTAGGACAGAAAAAGTTTAAAAAATATCTAGATAAATATAGAAATACACTTAATGGAGGATCCACAATTGTTGTTTCTTTAGATTAATATTTACCAATGACAGAATTTTACTCAGCTTCTTCCGCGGTAAGCCCTTTTTCAGCAATATTATGGTGTTTATATCCAATTGCTGTACTTGTAATCATTGAGTTACTTCTAGGGGGTGGATTTGATGATGATAACGATGACCAAGATGGCGGAATGCTTATACCTGCTTATTCTAGATCTGACGTTTGAATTTTTTTAATTTAAGTTAAAATCTCCGAAAAAATTTCAGTAAATTGACCAACAATATTGATACAATCCACATTTCCCTAATAACTCTTACCATTCTTATTGTTACTTCTTTTTGTTGGCTTGTCTTAAGAACCCTTAAAGAAGGTAGAAAAGCTTTAACAGAAATAAATAAGGATAGATCTTGAAATACAAAAACATTTAGATATGTAGAGTTTGATTAGATTTATAAAACTCTTAGATTTATAAATTTTACTAACTAAATAGATATTTTCCAAAAATTTAAAACTTTTCCTTCTCAAAGTTTGGGAAAAGCATAAAAAACTTAAATAAATACTAGAATTTATTTGATTGCTAAGTCAAAAAATTACCAATCTGTTTAAATCCCATTTTTATGAAAGGCCCTCTTTGTTATTACTTTAATAAATAAAAATGCATCTAAATTCTTTACTTTATATTTGTTCTATATCTTTATTCATCTATATAATGGCGCTGTTTTGGAGAGACTTGCCAAATCAAAAAAAGTAAATAAATAATTAATATTAAAATTATTGCTTATCAAAATAAATTGAGTTATTAATTTAATATTGGATTTAATTTTTTTATTTAAATGCTAAAAGAATCTTCAAATAACAATAACAAAAATATATTCTCAGAAACTACAAGTATTGAAAAAGAAAAGATGATTTGCAAAGATGGATTCTGTTCATTACCAAATCGAGATGAGCTGCCAAAACAAGATTCAAATGATATGAATTTATTTGATCCAATTAAGTAAATAAAAAACAGTTTGAGAAATTTAAGATTAAATTGATAATATTAAATTCTTTAAATTTTTAATATATGCTTAATAACTTTTTTAATGCATATAAAGAGTTTTGGATTAAAGCTACTGAATTCAAAGGATTAACATCTCGATCAGACTGGTGGTTAGTTCAATTAGCGAATCTTATAATTTCTTTACTAACTATCCCATTTTTTTTAAAAACGTTTGGATTCAATGCTTATGGATTAGTTTGTGTCATTCCTCAAATAGCTATTGATATAAGAAGAATCAGAGACTTTGGTAAAGATTGGAAATGGATCTTTATTAATTTAATACCTATCTTCGGATGGATCTTGTGGTTCATCTGGCTAGGCTTTGGAAAGACTGGTAATGGGAAAAATAAACTTATATAGAAATTAACTACTCATTTTTTTCTTTTTTTAAAATCTACAAATCTTACCTTGTTTCTTAACTCTATTTGTTTTTCAAGAATTCTAAAAACATGCATCTCGCATTCGGTTAATTTAAGAAACTGATCGAGTGTATCTTTATCTTCTTCATCAAAATTCTCAAAAACTTGTGAAATAGCGGTACTATTTTTTGAAATAAAATCCTCTGCTACATCTTGTGGATTCTTGCCTGATTCGAAATCCTGAAAAGCTTCATAAGAATTAAGTTCTCTTGTTAACCATTTAAACCATGGTTCATTTTTATTACGTTTTTTATTTATGATTTTCTTCATAAAAAAATTTTTACTAGTTTAATCATTATTAGTTATTCATTCTTTGACAGCTGTACAAATACTTATTTTAAAAAAAACAATTAAAAATTAACCTTATTTATTTTTTACAAAATAACTAGCATAATTACCATAAAGCTTTTTTAAGAATAAGTATTTATTACTCATTTTTTTGTTTATGAGATAGCTAGAATTTATTTTTAGTAAAGTACATTGTCAATTCCATTTTACGACTTTCCTTCATCTCCAATTTTAATAATTGGTGCCCTTGGCATTGCAGTAGCGATAGCAGTTTTTTTTGTCTCTTACCAAAAATATTTCAATTCTCCTTTAAACAAAGAGCGTAAAGAAAAGAAAAAATCCCTAATTAAGGAACAAAAAGAATTAAATGAAAGATTAGACAAAATAGAACAAGAATTAAAAAATTTATAAAAATAACTCTTAAATAGAGATGAGTGAATGATCTCGAATTCAAGACCTTAATTTTTTAAACAGGAATTCTGGTCTATAAGGAGTTATGGATAAAGATCATCTTATTGAGTTAATTTCTAATAGTCTTCTTTGCGAGAGCAAAAATTCTGACTCTATTAAGAATCTTAGTGACTTTAAAAATTACTTAGAAAGATTAAATCTAGATCAATTGAGAACTATGTCTAAAGAATTTATTCTTTAGTATGATTTTTAAAAATTTTATTGTTTATTAAATAATCAATACTTTATAAAAATTGTTAGTATCAAAAGGTAATAAGTGGAATATGCTTAAAGTAAATAGAAGAGATTTTTTAATAAAGCCATTTTTAAAAAGAAATAATATTAGGGCTTGTTATCAAATTATTTCTACTATCTTCCCAATAATTTCTATTTGGTTAATTGTCCACCAAATAATAATTCAACCTTTTCCATTATTGATTAAAGGGTTACTATTGGTGCCTTTTATAGTTCTTTTAACTCTGTTCTCTTCTAGAACATTCTCATTAATGCATGATTGCGGTCATAATTCTCTTTTTACAAAACGGAGATTGAACCGCTTTTTTGGATTTTTACTTGGCTTGGTTAATGGTATTCCCCAGAAGTCATGGTCAATGGATCATGCTTTTCATCATAGAAATAATGGAAATTGGGAAATTTACAAAGGTCCGATAGATGTTTTAAGTCTTGAAGACTATGAATCTCTTCCAAAAAGAGAGCAAATATTTTATAAAGTAAGTCGAAACTGGATGATGCTTTTCCCTGGCGGTTTTTTTTACTTAGTTTTAAAACCTAGATTAGGACTAGTTATTTTTATTTTTAATTTTATTAAAGATATATTGGAAGAGACTTTTATCAAAATAAAAAACAGAAATATTTCTCAACTATTAGTTATCAATTCAAGAGTGAAACCACCTTTTTCTGATTATGGAGATAATTTTAGTGAACTATGTGAATTAATAATCAATAACTTACTAGTAATAATAGGGTGGATTTTTATGTGTAAATGGTTGGGGGTAGTTTTTTTCTTATCGTTTTATTCCATTATATTAACCTTATCAGCAGCAATTTTAATATGTGTTTTTTTTGTACAACACAACTACGAAAATGTATATGCTAAAAATACAAAAAATTGGGATCTCATCGATGGAGCTATTTTAGGTAGTAGCAATTTAGATATCCCTAATTGGCTAAATTGGTTTTTAGCAGACATATCCTTCCACAGCATTCACCATCTCTCTGAGAGAATACCAAATTACAACTTAAGAGCTTGTCATAAAGCAAACATTCATTTACTCCAACAATCAAAATTCTTAAAATTAAGCGATTTTTCAAACTGCTTCAAATATATTATTTGGGATAATAAAAATGAAAAATTAATTCCAATAAATTAATACCTAATTCAACCTTCTTCTCAATTTTCTTTTTAGAGGAATACTGCTATATGCATGAGTACCAATAGATGGAGGCAAGTCATTCTTTAAAGGATGCATGAAAGCATTTGCCATACTCTCTAACATTTTCGAAAGCCAAGTAATTACTGATTTCATTTGAAAATCTAAAAATGTACTTTTTAATCATCTAACTAAATTAATGAAAAGTAAATCAGTCTTTATGCTGATTTTTAGAGAATATTACCTTATAAATTAATATTAAATAATCAAAATTATTTTTTACTTTTGTGTTTTAAAAGAAGGAAATTACTATCTTTTTCAAGGAAAACCAGTTGCAATAAAAATTTAGTAAATAATACTTATTTTTTATGATTCACTTAATAAATTAAATTATTGAACATAAATTCGTGCTATATCTCTATTCCAAGTAAATCCAACAATGTAATGAATAATTCATTTGTTTCTACCAACCAGAATACAGAAATAGATTCTATTAATTCATATTTCGAGTGTATTACTGAATGCAGTATTGTGGATGGTCATCAAGAATGTATTACTCGTTGTTTAGAAGTTCATTTAAAGGGAGGTGATCAAAATGAATAAAAAAAATTCACCTCAGAGGAAAACAACTTTAAAATGGCACTCGAATGGAGAGCTTTCCGAAATTGATATGTTAAGAATTTTAGAAAAGATATCATCACATGATCTTAATCAATGTGAATTAACATGCGATTCTGATACAAATTAAGATATCTTTTTCAATATATTTCTAATACTGCTGATAAAAAAGCAGCTTATGGGATTTTTGTAGGATTCTAATTAATCAGATTTCAATCAATATTTATAATATTTTCATAAAACTACATTTTTATTCTAAAAATTAATTTTTAGAACTCCTACCTTTTTTTAAGAATGTTTTACTAATTTCTTTTTTTGTTAGTTGAATCGGTTTTACAAATCCTGAATCACCATGAGTTGGACAATAATAAGTAATAAGCATCCAATTTTTTTCTTGATCCATAACTAATCACTATTTAAATAATGATTAAGTAGTTAGGATGAATTTTGAAAAAATTGCTTTTTTTTAACCTTTTTTTCTCTTTTACTTAATAATTCATAAAAATTTCGAATCTATTCTCACAAAATAGATATAAATACGCATGACTTTAAACAATAATCCTGCTATTTATTAATAAATTCAAAATTATTAATGTCTCTAGAATCTATATTGATGGTAGTTGCTCCAATTTGTCTTTTTACAGTAGGAGTTATTGTTTTACCTATCCTAGTAAAGCCGCGTAAACAATCTGGTTTACCTAAGAGATATATACGCGGTCTTTAAATTAATTATGCTTTAAAAAAGAGCAAAAACAATCAGCATAAAAAAGAAAAAAATAAAAAATGTTTGGCAAAGATAGTTTAATTTGAAGATGAAATTAAAATCTAAAAAAACTTTGTCGAAAAAAATTTAAAAATTCTTTTCATTATGAGATCCTGTGATGGATAATAGAGCATATAAATTCACGTTTATTTAACAAAATTCTTAATCAACAAAAATTTGAGTAATATAAAATTTTCTGGTCTCAAAGGCCAAGCGCTTGTAATAAAGGATAAAGATATTCCAAGCATAAAAGAATTTCAGGATGTTATCCCAGATCACTACTTTAGGTGCAATACCAAAACTTCTTTGAGTTATCTTTTGCAATCAGTTTTCATTCAATCATTTGTAGTTGCAATAGGGTTATCTATTCCATTTACCCCAAAAATGATCCCAATTTGGATAATTTACGCATTAATATCAGGTACCACTGCAATGGGATTCTGGGTAATTGCCCATGAATGTGGGCATGGAGCATTCTCTAAAAACAAAACATTGGAATCTGTAACTGGTTATTTACTACATTCATTACTTCTGGTGCCTTATTTTTCTTGGCAGCGTTCTCATGCAGTTCATCATCGATTCACAAATAACATAACTAATGGAGAAACTCACGTCCCTTTAGTTATTAAAGGGAACGGAGTTACAGAAAAAGTTGGCGGAGAAAAAGAATTACATTTTTCAAATTCCTTAGGTAAGAAAAATTATGGAATTCTTCAACTTTTTTTACATCTAATATTTGGCTGGCCTGCTTATTTACTTACTGGAAGTACAGGAGGTGTTAAATATGGCACTACAAATCATTTTTGGCCAATTAAACCATTTTCTAAAGCATTATGGCCATCAGTATGGGCCAAGAAAGTTTGGATATCAGATATTGGAGTAGGTTTGACATTAGTGGGCATTGTTTATTTTGTTTTCAATTATGGATTATTTCCAGTAATTACTCTGTATTTTGGCCCTTTATTAGTGGTTAATTGTTGGTTAGTAGTTTATACATGGCTTCATCATACAGATTCAGATGTGCCTCATCTTTCAAATACGGAATTTTCCTTTATGAGAGGAGCATTTCTATCTATTGACAGGCCTTACGGTAGAGTCCTTAATTTTCTTCACCATAATATAGGTTCTAGCCATGTCGTTCATCATGTATGTCCAACGATCCCTCATTATCATGCAAAAAAGGCAACTGTCTTAATTAAAAAAGCCTTTAAAAAAGCATATCTTTTTAATCCTGATCCAATACACAAAGCTTTATGGAATATTGCCTGCAATTGCGTTGCTGTTGAGTCAGACATCAAGAGAGCAAGATATATATGGCAATCTTCATACAAACATGATGGATTAAAAACACAATAAGCATCCATTCTTTATCAATTTAATTTACGCAAATCTGAAAAAAATATTAAAGAATTAGCAATAACAAATTTTTCATCTTAGAAAATACTCAAAATCTTAGTAATTCTATGAGTGGCGACAATCTACATGGTAAACAGCCTATTAAATTTTATTCGGAAAAAATAACACTTACAAAAGTTGAATTATTAGAAAGACAGTTGAGTTTAGGCGAAAAAATTTCAAATTTAGATCAAAAGCATAAAGAATGGAGCAAAAAACTATCAGATTGATCATCAAATAAGATGAATTCTAAAAACTTATTGATATTTGTATTTGCCTTGTCAAGAAACTTTTCTGTAAATTATTGAAAAGTTATTTGCAGGCATCCTAATAATATCCTCTTGATAAAAACCATTTTTCTTACTCTCATCACAAACTTCCTCAATATTTTTAATACCCCAAAGATCATTTTGCATTTTTAATGAATTATCGAAGAAATAATTACTTTCACTCGTATGCTTATTACAAATTTTAAATGGTCCATACAAAATCAAAAAATGCCCCTTACTGAGTAATTTTCCTGACTCTCTAAAGAGAGCTACAGTACAAGACCACTGTGCTACATGAATCATATTTATAGAGACTATTCCTTGCAGAGAATGAGCCAATCTCAATGGAATTTTCCAAGGAATTTTTTCTACATCAATCTCAAGAGGCTGTGGCATTTTCTTAGTTAAGTCTCCATACTCAATCCAAGAACTTATACTTTTTCTATGCGCTAACTCTGGATCACTTGTTTGCCAAATTATTTCAGGAAAGCGTTTTTGAAAAACTACTCCATGCTCCCCGCTGCCACTTCCAATTTCCAATACTGAACCTTTTTTTATAATTTTGGATAGTACATTACCAATACAGTCTCTGTTTCTTTGAGTTGCAGAAAAAAAAATCTATTATCCAAAATAAAAAAAATTGGTTTACTTTAGTACAAAGAATAATTTTAAAAATCCTTAATTATTTAACCTTTCTCAATTTTGGGGTCTTAAAAAACATTATTTTAAGGCTGAAGTACAATATTGAAATTGTAAGAGTAGGCAAGATGTAAAGTATTAAATCAGAACTTATCAGAGAATTAATTCTTCCAAAAATTAAATGCATGTAATAAGTAGCAAATGACATAAATTCATATATATCTAATTTATTAATAGCAATTATTTGAATTCTAAAAACAACTTTCAGTCAAAAACAAAAAAATTCTCAAAAAAGAGTCAGCCTGTATCCCTACTAGCTGACTCTATGTTTATATTAATTTAATTTATCTTTAAATGAGGATATGACTCTAAAAAGAATAAAGTAGTAATTTGTATTTTGCGATACATATATGTAGCAGTTTTCTTGAGATTGCCTGATTTGGTAAGAAAATCTCACTTTTTTCTTTACATAAATAAATAAATATGTTATATTTGTTTACAACTACAAAAAAACAAAATGACACCTGAAGCTGAACGTTTTAATGGTTGGGCAGCAATGCTAGGTTTCGTCGCTGCAGTTGGCGCATATGTAACTACAGGCCAAATCATTCCAGGCTGGTTCTAATGAAAAATAACGAACCCAAACTAGTAGAAAAAGAAAAAATTATTGCTGAAAAGCTCAATGGAAGATTTGCAATGTTAGGTTTTATTGCTCTAGTTGGAGCATATTTAACCACAGGCCAAATCATTCCAGGTTTTATCTAATTAAAAATTTACTTTTAAAGTGCCGAATTTACAAAAAAATTAGGCTCTTTTTTTTAGTTATTTTTGTATTTGATCTTAAACTTTCCGGCATTGTTGTTGATAAATAATCCCATTTCAAACAAAACAATAAAGTAAGAATTAGCGAAAATATTATTGCAATTCAAAAAGTAACTTTATTGTTGTTTGAGGTTTTAAGATTATCTCAGTGAAACTTTGAATGGAGAATAATATATTGGTAAATTTTACTAATGAAAGTTGCCTTTATAAATATGCAAGCTTGAAAAGCTTATAAGCAGATATATTAAAGTTTTAAATGCCCTAACCTAAAAGCTGAAGTTCTACAAACACAGAATTTAAATATGCTTACTGAGGCAAAATATTAACTAGATAAATTTTCTTCTTTTAGTAAACTTTTAAAAAATTAAATATCAATTGATGCTATCTTTAACGAGATAAATTGAGAATTAAATGAGAGTAAAACTTGAACCTGAAACAGCATTTATAGGGAAAAAATTTGTTTACATATTTCTAGGAATAATATTTAGCCTTAATGCCATAACTTTTATTTGGTTTTTCTTATTTTCAAATTTAGAGCTTACTTAGTTCTAAAAAACACCTGGGATGATCTGACCTGTTGATATGTAGGCACCTAATAGCGCTATAAAACCAATCATAGCCCATCTACCGTTTACTTTTTCTGCATTTTGAGGATATCCTTCGTAAGATACAGTTTCATCAATATAAGGCCTAGTTTCTGATGGAAACATATTTTGTCTTCCACCTGATTCTGTAGTAACACCCGATTTTGTCATTAGAAATATAATTATTGTTAATTAAAGTAACATAAATATTAACTTATGTAAACCAAAAGTCTCCGGTGATTTATTGCTGAATTTTATGGGTTAATTCATGACAATCATTTCTAAAAAATTAACAAACCCCAATTTTGCTAAGTAAATCACTATTTAATTCAAATTTTGCAGAAAAATCACTCAAAATGAGCATTTATACTCACAATAAGTAATTTTACTTAGTAGAATTTATTTAGCATTTAGGAAGTGCTTAGCTGGTTAAATCAGAAAATCTGAATTAACTATGTCGTCATGAGCTTGCTGGTGGGATACTTGCAGGCTCTTTCAATTTTAAAATCAAACAAAATAAATTAAGTACTGAGATAAATTTGACTTTTGGATAAAAGTTTTAAAAAATAATGTCATAAATTTTTTTATTTGCTAAATAGTAAATAGATTGAAAAAATGTATGTCTTTAGATTTTATTCTCATTCCTTCTTGTATTTTTATTATCCTTTTTCTTTTTAATCGAGAAAATATGATTTACAAGAAAAATCAAAAAGCTAAGTAATGAAGATGTTGAAAGAAAATTTAGAACAAGTTTTTGTTCATATATTTACTTAAAATTTTAATTTTGGCTATTTGGGAATTAATTATAAATTTTAGATAGTTTATAAGAAAAACTACCCAGATTTTTGTCTAAAATTAATTTATCCCAATAAAGTCTTGAGCGATTTATTTGTTCTAATTTTTCTTGGCAATGTATACAATTACAATCTTTTAATACACTTTTTGAATACATAAATTTATTATATTTCTTTAAATTAAACAAATTTCAAGATTAAAAACAACTCCTAAAGTATCACGCTGAAAAAAGGCACTTTGAATAATAAGTTCAAACAATCTAGAACAAAATTTATAAATATCAGAAGAAAAATTTTTTTATAGTTTAAAACATAAAATCTTTATCTAAAAAGATATTAAAATTTAGGAGGCTTTTTTTAACAGATAAATACCCCCCAAAAAGGATATCAAAACCGGCAACCAAGCCGAAATAAGTGGAGTAAGAATACCTTTTACACCAAGTGAGCTTGATAAAAAAGAAAGTACATAATAGAACAGAATCAATACTACACTTAGACCAAATCCCTGGCTCTTTGATGTTCTTAGATTTTGCTTAGCACCTAAACTACTTCCTACTAATCCAAATACTAAGCATGCGCAAGGTAAAGTAAACTTTTCTTGAATCCTAACCGACATTTTTCTTGCTTCCCTTGCATCTCCAGTTTCTTCATAAAGCTTTTTTGCTTTAAGAGCCTGAGTTAAAGTCATTTTGTTTGCATCATCAGGAATTTTGGAAACTCTTAAAGGTCCATCACCCAAAGGGTACAAGTATTTATTAAACCCAATAGTGGTTGTTTTCCCACTTTTATCTAATGTAATGAGCTTTCCATTAGTAAATACCCATGAAGATTGCTTTCTATCAAAGATTCCTTGTTCAGCTGATAGGATTTGTTTATAGCCTAATACAGAGAAGTCGATAACAGTGACATTTTTCATGACATTATCTTCAACAATCCTAGAAAAGAATATTTGGTTTAAAAAAGTATTTCGCTCTGTTGATTGATTAGTATTTGGATCAGTATAGGAACCATAACCTTTAAAGAAAATATCATGCCCTCTTTCTATGGAAACAGATTTGCCCAATCCATCTCTTAGTAACATCTCAGAATATTTATTCGTTAAAGGAACCAAATTATTATTAAAGTAAAAAGTTAATCCAGTCATAAATATCGCCAGCATTATCGCAGGAATAACTAATCTAGAAGTTTTAACTCCCAAACTTCTTGCGGCCAATATTTCAGAATTAGAAGACATCTTTCCATAGGCCAATAAAGTTGATAAAAGTACGGACATTGGAAATGAAAGAACCAAAAAACCTGGTAGTTTCAACAACATTACCTGGATGGCAAGCGTTATTGGTAAACCAAATTCAACGATTTTCCTTATCAAATCAAACATTACCCCAACAGAAAGAGAAACCACTGTAAAAGCAGATATTGCGAACAGCAAAGGGGGTATTAGTTGGCCTAACAACCACCTATCAATAATTGGAATATTATTTATAACTTTTGAAAAATTTTTAATATTATTTCTGTACATTATCTTGATTGAAAGCACTTGTAACGATATCCATAAATTAAGTAGATTAATTTAGTATGCCAATAATGAATAATAGACAATCTAATATCAAAAGAATAAGAAAACAATTTTCACTTCATAAATTTCCTAACTTAAAAATTAACATTGAAGGGTTTTTAATTTCTTTAATATTATTAGGAATACCATTAAATTTATACAAAAATAGATTTTATGATGATTCTTGGACAGTGGGGGAATGGCTAATATCATATGCAGGAGGTTTTATAAGAAGGGGATTACCAGGTCAAATTATTTTTTATTTATCAACTCATTTAAATATCAACCCAATATTTTTTACTTGGTTAATTAGTGTATTTTCAATTGTATTTCTTTTTATTTTGATAAAAATTTTTTGTTGGGATAACTTTCAAAAATCTTTTCTATTATCTAGCTTAGTTTTACTTGGCCCTATTTCAGAAGATTATCTTGTACGAAAAGATGTATTTCTGGTTTTAATATATGGCACATGTTTATTAACTATTAGACAATTATATTTAAAAAAAATGAGTATTTTCCTATCAATATTATTAATTAATATATTTTCAGTTATTGCGTTGCTCTCACATGAGGCTTATGGAATTTGGGCCATTCCAAGTTTATTTTTATTAGTCTTTTTTTATGTTAAAAAAAATGTGATAAAAACTGCAAGAGCAATATTTTTGAGTTTTGTTTTTATATTTCCATCCGTCTACAGTTTTATTTGTTGCATTATTTTTAAAGGTAATCAAAGTATTGCGATTGCTATTCATGACAGTTGGAGAGAGTTTAAAGATATCATGCCTTCTACTGAACTACTTGATTCAGTCTATCCTGATGGAGCAATTGCTTGGATTGGAGAAAATTTAAATTCCACATTTAAACTTTCTATATCAAGTCTTAGCAAGTTTAATCTTTTTATTTTTTGGCATCCATTAATGTGGGCAATAACGATATTTTTTGCGATTCGTTTGTTCAGTGGATTAAAACAAGATCCTTATTTTAATTTAAAAAAAATATTTATCCTAATTCAATTAATCCCTTTTATTCCGCTTTTTATAATTGCTCATGATTACGGAAGATGGATTTTTATTTGGTCATCTTCGTCATGTCTTCTATTTAGTTTCGCAATTACAACATTTAAAAAAGAGTCAATCAATCTTGAATCAAAAGCCAGAAGAATCAAAAGTTTGGATAAATTATTTCCAGTCATCAAAAATCAAAGAAATTACAATATAGTGATTTTGCTTTTAGGTCTTCCTCATTGTTGCTGGTCTTTAGGAAGGTACCTAATCTCTAACCCTATTGGATTTTCTATCAAGAACTTTATTTTCTATACCTCTCTGATACTAAATAAAGTATAAATTAGTCTAGGTATTCCAAACTAGTTTTGAAGATGCTGCATAATTCCAAATAAAAACAACAATAATCCCAGCAAGTTGCGATAATAATGTATTAGGTGATATTAAGTTATAAAAAGAAGAAGCCAATCCTACATTGGCTATTATCGGTAATGAAGAAACCATTAAGAATTTGAGAAGTCCGATAAAAAGTGCTTTGTTTCGTAATCTTTTCACACGGAATGTAAGCCAATTATTAACTAAATAATTTGAAGTTGCGGCTAAAATGACTGCAATTGGTAAAACATTTTGAAAATTAAATCCTAAGAACCACATAAAAGAATAGGAAATTGAAAGTTGAACTAATAATCCCGTAATACCAACAAAAGCGAAACTTATTGCTTTTCTAGGTACTAATCTTTTTGATAACGAGTGAACTAGTGACACCCAGAAATCCCAAACTATTGCAATATCTAACTTAGATTCGCCAAACTTTCTTGGCAAAAAATTCAACGGTATCTCTTTACAATCTAAAGTTCCATTGCTAACAGAAAGTAATTCAAATAGAAACTTAAAGCCATTTACATCAATTCTTTCAACAAGTTTTAAAACCCTCAGCGATCTAAAAACCATAAATCCACTCATGATGTCAGTTAATTTTAAATATTCTTTTGATAAGCTATATTTTGCAAGTTTATTTGCTATCGATGAGCCTTTTTTGCGCTTATCACTTAACCCTTTTATAGAGGAATTATTTAGAAAACGACTCCCTATAATTAGATCTTTATCTGAGATCAATAGCTCTTGTATAGCTTCATATAAACTCTCTACTTGATGTTGCCCATCAGTATCCATTACAGCAATTAGATCTCCTGAAGCTGAAAGGCTTCCCTCTTTAATTGCACTAGATAGACCATTTCTACCATGTCGATTAATTAGTCTAATTCTATTATCTTCTTGAGATAATTTTTTTATTAATGTAGATGTACCGTCAATTGAGGCATCATCAACTACAATAATTTCAATTAAAAAACCATTAAAAAGATTTATGATTTTTTTAATGATTAAACTAATATTATCTACCTCATTTAGAGTAGGAAGAATAATAGAGATATAGTGATTAGTATTTTGCAAAATAAATATTTTAAGAAAAAAGTAATTTAATTAAATTATTAAAATTCATAATTTTATTATCAAAATAAATCTTATGTTATTAAGAAATAATTATCAAATAATTCTTTATAATTTAAATTTATATTATTAAAATTTAATTATTTTTATTAGTTAATTAGTATTAACTTTAATATCCTTAAATAAACCATTTGTGATAAATGTCAAATTTAAAAATATTATTTTTAGATATTTATAAAAATGAAAGTTTTAGAATAAATAAAGATGTAAATGGTGGATTTGGCACGGGTAATAATTATGTTGGTGGTCTTTTTACTAAACTATTAGCTAAGTACCAAAAAGAATCAATATTCTGGCCTCCTATATATTTCGCTTCAACAATGGGCGTTGCTGAAAGCTTTAAGCATGATTGTAAATACACCACTAATTTAGAAGATGCTAACAATAATTTTGATATTTTTATCCTAAGCAGCTCTATTGTTGCTTGTGAAACAGAGATAAAAGCTATTCGAATTTTAAAGGATTTAAGAGTACCTATATTAGTAATTGGTCCTTTTGCATCAACCTGTCCAGAAAAATATATAAAAAATGGAGCAAATGTTTTAATTGGTGAACCTGATACTGCTTTGCTTACTAATCCAAAAATACTCAATGAATTGAAAACAGAAGGTGATGTTATTCACCCATCAAATATTCCAGCATCAATTGAGGATTTACCTCTCCCAAGCTGGGCAGAAATATTCAAACACAAAAAATGTGTAATGGGCTTTTTAGGTTCTGGTAATAGTTTACCAATTTATGCAAGCAGAGGTTGTCCTTATTCATGTTTTAATTACTGCACATATCCATTACAACAAGGCAGAAATTTAAGGAATGAGTCTATTAAAAGATTAGTTGATCAAATAGAGTTTTATATTAGGGATTTAAAAGTGAAGAGCTTTCTTTTTAGGGATCCAGTTTTTACAATCAATAGAAAAAGAGTAATAGATATATGTAAAGAAATTATTAGGCGAAAAATTAAAATTGTTTGGGGAGCTGAGCTTCATTTAAAAGATGTCGATTATGAGTTGGCGAGTATAATGTCTAAAGCAGGGCTAAGGATAGTTTTTGTAGGGATTGAATCAATTAATCCTGAATCTATTAAAAAAACAAAAAGACAAAATGCTCCAATAGATAAACAACTTAGTTCAATTAAAATTTTAGAAAGGAATGGTATATCTGTTAAAGCCATGTTTATTTTTGGCTTTCCAGGAGACAATTTAAATAATGCGTTAAAAACTATTAAATATGCTCTTAGATTACCTATTACTTACCTTCAATTTAGCGTTTTTACTCCTTATCCTGGCACACCAATATTTTCAGAATACAAAAATAAAATTACAGCTAAAAATTATGAACAATATACGCAATGGGATTTAGTATTTAATCATGAAAATTTAAATAATTTTGACATCAAATATCTCTTGAATAAATCTTACAAAGATTTTTATTCTTCATTATTAAGATTGTTAAAAATATTTTATAGAATTACCAAAATTGAGATGAGAAAGAAATTTGGCTTATTCTAAAAAGAAAGAAATAATTTTAATTGGAGAAACTGGGCTATTATCCAGATCATTTAAAAATTCCTTCATAAAGCAAAAAATACCATTTCAGGTTATTAAAATTTCCAGAAAAAATAATATTAAAAATAGAGAAGAACTTTATAAAATACTTAAAAAGAATCTTAAAAATAAAACGTCCTATATTTTAATTAATTGTTTAGCATCCTTAAAACCGAAAAATAAATCTGATTTTTATATCAATGAAAATCTTCCAAAAGATTTATTATTATATCCTTCGGAAGGTAAATCTTTCTTAATTCAATTTAGTACTAATAATGTTTTAGTAAATCAAGTAAAAGATCTTTACACAATTCAGAAAAAAAAATCAGAAGAAAATATATTTGAAATTAGAAATTCAAGATACAAATTAATAAGATTACCTTTTTTATTGCCAAATAATAATTTCAATAGAAATTACATGCCAAAGCAATTCAAATTACTTTTGAGATTTATTGATTTACCTTTAATTTCTTTTATTCCACCATCCAGAAATATCTATCGACCTATAAATGTCCAAGAAATTGTTGATTTTACTCTTTCAAGTATTAGTACAGATAAAAATAATAATAAAAATGAGATAATAAGCATTAACGGTAAAAAAGAAATGAATCTACTAGATATCTCTAAGTTGTTGTTATCAAAAAATCAGAAACGAAAAAAAAATATTTTTCTTTCAATACCTTTTCCTTGGATAATTCTAGATTACTTTCTATATAAATTTCCTTTTTTATTAAATATATTTAAAAGAAACACAATATTACAACAACTACTTCTCATCAAAAGATAAAAATAATTAAACTTCTTTAGCTAAACCAACCTTTTTTCTTTTCTTTAACTTTTGGTGAAGTCTGAATGTTAGGCTCTTCGTCTACTCTACCTTTGATAATCATTAAGGGAACTATTGCCCAAAGTGCTAAAAATAATATCCAGAAAAGATAAATGTTCATACTATCAGGAATCAATAAAATCATTTTAAAATCAATTAAATATGATTCGTGAGTTTCTTTTTAAAGTTCCAATTTAGATGTATAATCAAAAATTTATTTCTAATGAAAATTTTAATAAAAATATCTAATAAATTTTATTTAAAGAATTAGGTTTCATAAAAAATTATAAAAGTTAAAAATTTGAAGTTTTATTAGGTAATTAAAATAATCGCACTCAACAAAACAACTGCTTTGCTTCAGGATGTGTAGAGTGCTCACTATGATGACACGATAAAATTTTTTCCGTGAATATTTTAAATCATACTTTTGAATATCTAAAATAAATTTAAAAATTAATAGATATATGAAAAAATGTGATTTATGTCATAAGCCAGATAAAACTCATTACAGAGTTAAATCCATAATTCATACGAACTGGATTTTTAGTTGTAAAGATTGTTGGAACCTAATTTCTACACATAAAAATTATTCCTATGGTGGAACTAGAAAGTCAAAATAAATTGATTTTATTAGAAAGAAAATTTTAATTTTCTAAAAAAAATCGTTAATTTCTTTTTTTATAGATTTATATTCTAAATTAATTCCTTTTATAAATTCATCTACTTCTTTTTTAGTATTCTTATATTCATTTATTTTCTGTTTGGTTTTCTCATAGAAAAGCGATTCAAATTTTCCTGGACTTATCTCCTCTATCCAATATCCTGCTAAACAATAAATTTGGTTTGGAATAAAAGTAATAATAAATAATTTTTTGGAATTTTTATATTGATCAATTATCTTATTAGCTAAAGTGCCTTTAGTTTTTTTAGTCCCAAATAGGGCAATATCTTTTGCTAAAGGCCTAAAATTCTTAGATAAATTCTTATTTTTTTCTACTGTATTTCTAGAAATTATTTTCTCTAAAGAATAACAATAATCCAAAAAATTAGTATTTTCTTTTCTGGAGGGATATATAGTTATGAGGGAACTTAAAATTAAAAAAGAAGTGAAAAGAAATTTTTTAAACATTTATTTTAATTAGATTTGTTATTTCATAAATATAAAAAGACAATTCATAAATTACTATTAATTACCTTAATAAGATTCATATTAATTAAAAAGCTTTCTATTAATTTAGCTAAACCTTTTTGAAAAAAATTTAAAATTATTTCAGACTAATTAAGTATTTATCAAACGCATAAAACTTTTTTCTTATAATAAAAATTATGAAAAATTCTTTTTTGAAAAATAAAAGGATCAAATCTTTTTTAGATTTTTTTTCAAGAGTATCAATTTCAGCAATATTTATCTCAGCCATACCCGGCAAAATAAATAATTTTGAAAGAACAGTTGAATATATTTCTTCAAAAGGTATTCCTGAACCAATTTCATCTATCCTTCTAGTGGGAGCCATTATATGCCTTATCTTGGGTTCTGGATTTTTTATATTTGGAGAAAATCAAAAAATTGGTTCAGTTTTTTTATTACTATTTCTTATCCCAACAACAATAATTTTTCATGTATTCCCTTTTCATCAAAGAGCAGTATTTATGAATCTCGGATTAATAGGTGGATTAATTATTGCTGCAATAAGGGAACCAAAATAAATAACTTAATAAACCTAAATTTTTTTCATTTTTTCTCTCTTAGTTCTGGGAAGCAACTCGAAATATGAATTAATTCATAAACCTCTTTGCTATCGTATTTTTTGTTAGGGATTCCACTTCCTAACTCTATTCCTCTCTCTTTCATCTTCTTTAATATCAATTCTTGTCTTTGCGTACTTGACATAGACTTAAATTTTTTAATTCGTTCTTCTTTATTCACTAGATCTTAATTAATTTAAAATTTATTTTTAAGGGTTTATCAATTAGCGATTCATTAAATAAGTAAGAAATCCAGTAAATGTGAGTAATTTAAATCCAATAAAGAAAGGCAAATATTTTTTGACCTTTTTGCCAACGGGCAATAATTTGTTTAATGAATTGATCATTGTTTACATTAAAATCTAATTCTTTCAAACATCCTAACAAATTTTTTTTTTATCATTCCATTTTGATTTGCACATTTTAAACAGTAGATTTAAAATAGAATGTTTACGTCCTTTTTTTATGAATGATAAAGAAACAATTATTTCATTATTAAATGAGTTTGCCAATCCAAAAAAAATGGCCTCATTTTTTGTTAATAATGCGACTCCCGACTTCTTATTCATAAGACCCAGTGGTAATCCTATAGATGCAAAAGGGTTCGAACAAATGATTACTGGTGATATAGTTCAAGAAAAGGCAGAAATAACAAACATTCACCGATTAGAATTTTTAAGCGAAACTATAGTATTGTGCATTTTTACGCTTGGTTCAAAATTTACTTATAAAGGGACACCTAATGATGACTTACCAACAGTTACGTCAATTTTTAAAAAAGTAAATAATATTTGGAAAATTCACTGGATGCAAAGATCTACAGGAAATTCGGATTTATCTTTATGGGACTAGCAAAGTTAATAGCTCTTTTAATGGTTCTACTAATTGTAGGTAGTTCTTTTATTAGTTTAATTTTTTATTTTATAAAGTAAATGAATTAAATAAAGAATACCCAGTAATTATTTCTTTTTTTAGAAAAAATTGCTTCTTTTATTGAGTTAATTGATTTTCAGGTAAAAATAAAAACTTTAGACAGGCTAACCCCTATATCTAATGCTAATAAAGCAATTAATAACTTACTCATTTTTTAGAACTCTCAACTATTTTCTTGTAGAGTTCTTCAGAAATAGGTTGCATAGCCTTAAAAAATCTAATTACAAATTAGTTATTCTAAAAATAATTTCTCGTTACTAAATATACGAATATATAAGTTTTTAAATAGGTAAAAAATATATCTACAATAAGTTTTTCTTATAACGCATTAATAAGTACTGAATTCAAAAACTTCAACAAATATCCTAACTTTTATAAAAAAGAAATTAGAAACTTTATTTCAAGTAAATAGAGCCTCTATAAGTAAGCTTTATAACCTTTTCTTCTTGTTTTCTGCAATATACGAATGACTTCCCATTGAAATACATGTTTACCATGATGCAGCTCCTAAACTTGCTCAAGTCCCCGTCCTATGGCTTGAGTCGTACTGCGGTCTATCAGATGGTAGATCGGACGATTTTGTAGTATATACTACAATCCATTTATAAAGTATTTATACTTAGATGTCAACAATTAAGAGAAGCTAAACTTCAATTTATAATTATATTCTGCTCTCAGAAACTCCCTAAAAAGAATATAGAACATATAACTACGAGTAACTCCCATAAAAACTGAAACAAATGCTAGAACTACACGGATAGGGCAATGTGGAAATCCCATTATTTATTTTCCAATATAAATTTCAATTCAGCCTCTGCATTAAGAATATCGATTCTTCTTTTAAGTAATTTAAAAAATTTAATTATTTTTTTCAAAATTAAATCTTCTTTAGGCATCAACAATAATATTATTCTAAGAATGAATATATCAATGGGCAAAAATGCTGAATCTATTGATATAACAAAGTTTTGTAGCAGTATTATACAATAATTAACAAGAACAGATGCTCACATACTCTTGTTCAATTAACCAACAAAGTCTTATTCAGAATCAAATATAATAATCTGTGATCTAGTTACCTTGCAGTGCTATTTTTCTTTTGCTAAAAAAATCGAGCGGGCTAAATTCCAATGCTCCACGAGGATTTAGACCGCTGCCTAAAGCCTGAGAATGCAAAATTTTCTAAAATAATATTCAACTATGCTTAATAAGGTAAATATCTTGATTACTTAATAAATTTATTTTGTATATTGCTATTACAAAAATTATGAGTTTATTTAAACTAGTTACTAAATCCTCGTGGAAAAAGCTTTAGTAAATTTTTTTTACTGGTTACTAATAAGATCCGCCGAATCTCATTATGGAGAATCATTTGTATCTGTAGAAGTTCCATCTAATTCAATCAAAAGTTTTTCTTGATTTCAAAAAGTTTTTAATATTTAAATTCTTTGCTTTCTTAACATTGAATAACTATTTTGACCTATGTTGGTTAATTATCTCTATTGCAAAAAAAGATAAGGTTGTTAATCTTGCACTTAAAGAAGAAACTTAATTTCTTAAACTGATGAAATTTGATTATTTAAATTTCAACGAAGATGATAGCCTCATGTCAATAGAAGATTTAAGGGCTTTACGTCTTCGAAAAAAGAAAATTGAAAGTGATAAGAAAGCTAGGAAGTATATCCTTGATATAAATCAAAGATATAGAAAAATGAGTAACCGCAAAAGTAATAACTTTTTAAGAAATATGAATCCTTTTAAAAAAGCCGCATAAATTGTCAATCTTGATTTTGTTTATTTGTCTAAATTTGCAACTTTCAGAGTAAGATTTAATGGTGTTTCTTTGGAAGAGTTTCACCAAGAGGGGGCAACTTTTGGCCCCTTCTTTGCGGAGATAATTTTTAGTTGAAAATCGTTCTAAAATAAAAGTGATACTTTCCTAGAAGGCGAAAGTATGTAAATCTTTTGTCTAAAGTTTTTTATTACCACTTAATGAAAACCCTATATCTTCAACTAAATCCTCTTGTTAAAAAACAAAAGTTTTAGCTAATGAACCATATTCCTAAATTTATAGAATTTTTTCAGCAATTATAAAATTTTTCATTTGCGATTTTTAATGGCTTCACCTACAAGTTGGCAATTCTACAAAGAAGTTGAAACTAAGATTTTATGGGTGAATATTTGTGCCCAAGATTTATAAGGAGTAGCTATTTCGATCAATAAATGGTGGAAGACAAGATATCCAGCATACAAAATTAGAATAGTTTTTAAAAAAGAATTTAAACTAGTAAAAATGCAAGCTGAGAAAAAGGATCAATAAAATTATTATTTGGTAAATATTGATGCTGAATATTTAATTTTTGCAGCTATTATTAAATTATTTAATTAAGAAACAAATGAACTCTGCATTTGCAAAAGTCTCAAATTTGAAGGTTAACAGGGCTTCTAAAATAGCTATTACTCTCACATCATCAACTTTCTTTTTATATGCCTTGGGTCAAGCCCCAATTTTTAAAAATATTCTTGCAGGTGCCTTCTCTTGCTCTGGATAAATAAAATACTTTTTTTTTAAGAGAAGCTAAAATAGACAGTGATTGACAGTCGATCTAAACTTAGAGGGATGAACCCCTCTTTTTTAATGTTTAATAGATTTATTTATGAAAAGATAATGACTCTTCTTATTTCTCTTTTCTGCTAATGAATATTTCCCCGCACCTATTAATTGATGCTGTGATATTAAGCGCTGCCCTTACGATAACTTTTGTATTAAGAGCAAAAGGTAATGCTGCAAGAGAAGAAAAAGAAAATAGATGATTATTAAAGAAGAAGAAAAAGAATTTAAAAAACCTAAATTATATAGATTTTGGAACTTTCTTTTTTATGGAAGTTCCATTGCTATTGGAGTTTTCTTAGTTTATCTATATTCTGCTTATGTCTTTATAAATAAATGACCTACATGTACGGCATAGCGATTACTTATGGAGTTGTGAGTCTTTTATTGCTTGGTGGGTTTGCATACTTTACTTTTAAAATGAAACGCTAATTTCTATGTCCTCTTCAATGAAAGATTTCTTAGATAAATTTTTTGATTTATGTAGAGAATATCAACAAGAAATTCCACCTCAGAAGATGAACATTTAAATCTTTTCCAATATGCAGACACGGCATCAGAAGCATGGAAAATTATCAAATCATCAAAAAAGCCAGCCTAGAAAACTATAAGCTGACTTGATAACAAATGTAGAAGAATGATTAATAAGTATTTGATATCTTGTTTTTCATGCTTTCAATCTTATTGATTAATTCATCTAACCATTCTGTATTATTTTGCTCTTGTCTTTTATGGCTTTGGCTTTTTTGAGTACTCATAAATTTCTTATTTTTATATTTTATTTAATATATCTTCAGAAATTAAAGGAATCAATAAGCAATATTACCAAATCGATTGATAAAACAAGCTTTAGTAGCATTTCAGACAAACCTGCCATCACAAATTAACTAAGAAAACCTAAATCTCTTTAGTTAAGTATTTTCTACGATGTTTTTATTTGAAATTCTGATTTGAATTAGTAAAGGTATAGATGTTCCTATGGAAAAATCATTTCTGAATTTTATTTATTGGATCCTATTAAAGTCAGCTGAAAGTTACTACGGAGATTCATTAAAAACGGAAGTACCTTATACACCTTATTTTTAATTTTTGGGGACCTTAACTTTTAATATTAGATCTCTACTTTGAGAGTTATTAGTTTGGAATTAATTTATTAAAAAACACAATATCGGTTACTTATAGATTCACTACAAAATAATCTCTTACGTTGAATTTCTTTGACTGATTGTGAATAAATTATAGCGGTAAGAATCGTTCCAAAATTAACTAAAACTATAATTACAAGGAGTAGCTCAATTGCAAGGTTGGTCAAAAGATTACCCTACTTAAATTTATATAAAAACCTTATAACGGCAGAAAAGGTATTGAATAGAGTTTAAATTCCTATTTTTAGCCATCGAGATTCTTTGGTACTGGACTAGGTTCACAATTTTCGACGCATTCTTCCAAAGACTTTTCAGAATTACATTTAATTTCGCAACTACGAAGACAATCATAGAAGGCATACTTGGGATCTAATTCATTTTTGAATTGTTTATTTCTAAATGTGTTCATGATCAAACTCCCTTTGATTTTTTTTCAAGTTGATTAATTAATTTATCCAACCAAAGAGTGTTATTGATCTTTTTTGTGTTTTTAAAGTATTTCGTTTTGTAAGTACTCATGAAGTGAAACCTCCAATCAGTGGATCTAATTTAAAGGTGATGATTCAAATTTCCTAGAGCAAAAATACTGATTATGAATTTAGTGAAATATTTTAAAAACGATTAATTTATAGTTTGTATTTTAGGTATTAAAACTCTTGATTTTTTTAAATAACTAATACTAAATAACTTCTAAAAAAGGGGGTTAATTATGACTTACGGAAATCTAATTAAAAATAAAATTCAATATATATTTGGTGGTTTGTTTGATACGTTATTAATTAGGAGAAAACTAACTGATACTCAAATGGAATGTATGCAATTCGGAATTTGTAATTATGCTCCAAGACAAGTTGAGGAAGTTCCCTTTTTTCATTTTTAATTTGAATTTATTTTAAACGTAGAGCAATTAGCTCCTCCTCACCCAATCAGGAGATCCACTAAACCAATCAGCAAGATCATCATTTTTGGGATCGAAATGATTTTCAGTTTCTAGACCATCAAGGCCAAGATTCTGGATAAGTCCATTTATTCCATCTGATTTTTGCTTGCCATATCTCCTTAAGCTATTAGCTTTCTTAAGCCATGTCCATATAGTTGAATTATGTTTTGCAAACTTTTCTACATAAATTCTTTCTTCCAATGCAACAGGTTCATCTAGTGAAATCCTTTTTACAATATCCTTGATTTTTAAACGAGTCTTGTTGGTTAGGAACATATTCATAAAAGAAGTTAATGTTTTATAAAAGTTTTTTTTATGAATGTCTTGTCAATCTTTATTTCAAGAAAAAGTATTTTTTAGTGGCTTTTCAAGGACAAATATATTTATTTAACAACAGGTATATTGAATTGGTAAAAAAGACTACTTAATTCGATTTATATAACTTATATAAAAACGACTTCTATATAAGTTTCTCTACAAAATTTTAGATTTAATTTATAAAATTGAATAAGGAAAATTTACATTGACAATCAATCTAAAATAAGAGGAAATATGCTCCTTTTTTATGAATACCTTAATAGTCTCTACTTTTGATTGTCTTTTTGAAGATTTCGATAGATTTGTAGCTGATTTCCACGAAAAAGAGGGATATAAATATGTCGAAGAATATGAACTCATCAAGGTAAATGACCATAAAAGTCACTTAATACTTAAAGTTAAAGATTTAGAAGGATTTGCTGCGGCTACAAGTACTCCAGAGATGAAAGAGTGGGATCAAGAAAATGGTTATAAAGACATTTGTTATTCACTAACTCCAGTAGAATAATGAGTACTAAATGGGATGACACTTCTTGGCAGAAAGACTTCTTGAACATGAAGTCACATTCTCCCTCAGATGCAAAACTCCTAATGGGAGGTGTAAAAGGATTGAAAGATGCTTGGCGTCTAGGTGTTCTGCATGTTGAATACGAAAAACTAAAGAAGATTCAAAATCAACAGCAACAATAAGTTCTATAAAAATAGGTAAAGATTTAGGATAATTTGTGATTGACAGTCGGTCTAAACTTAAACGGATAAAACCCTCTTTTTTAGATGAGAAACAAATTTAAAAGATCAGCTTTTTTGATATGTCAGATGACCTTTTCTATCTAATATCATTAATAGGATTTTTAGTTGTTTTTAGCTCAATGGTATTTTTCCTAACGAAATATAGAGAAAAAAAAGTTAATAATATAAGCCAGATTTCCATAACTGAACAAATTTAATTTTTAGAGCAGTAATGCAAAGATTTATAATTTCACCGTTATTTGCTTTATCGAGGTTTTTTATAAATATTTACGGAATATTTTTAAAGTTTTTTCTTCAATTAAATGGTGGTTATTGGTCAAGAATTGGTTTAGCCGAAAATATTACAGAGGAAAGAATAAAAAAAAGAAGATTTTATATCCTGCCTTTTTATATTCTTCTAGCTTTATTGTTTGGATTAGTATCTGCTCTATATTGGTATTTTGTTATTCTCCATGTGCCACTTACAATAGAAAGATATTTAAGTCCATTAAATAACAATATTGCTTTAATAATTGCTTCTGCTACTTTCTTTGGTTGGCTTTATATTCTTTATAAAACAAACAAATAAAATGCTTACTGAGAGAGGATGTGGTCCGCGGATTAAAGATTTAATTAATCATGATTAAATCATTCTTAAGGATTCATGCCAAATATTTATGACCGATTACTTTGTATATACGACAGTTCTGGTGATCGACTCGTCCAAGGTTGACCAACTAGATCTTCACTAATCCATGGTCTGCAACACCAAGGTAAATTAACTTATCTAACCTTTACGGTAAGAAAGTTAAGTGATCAGAAATTAATCTTTAGGGATTAATTCTGAACTATCTTAAAATTAAAGTCGTTTGTAAAGCATGAAGAAGTGAGTAATCACTTTTACATCCAAAACTTATTTCTAAGAAAATTCTTAATCTGATTATTAAATAGATCTCCTTTCTGTCGTCACCATTTAAAAAAGACCTGTAAAAGGGTCTTTTTTTTTATGTCTTAAATTTTATTTATTTACTGTTAATCCACAAATAATTAAATATTTTTATCTCGCTCTTTCACGATCAGTTAATACTTTTTCAAAAGTAAAAAAGAAAGTACAGATGCTATCCAATGCAACCAACAAAAAACTACTGATCTTCCATGTTGATTTAATTGAAGTGATCTGCGAGTCATACTTTTAATAATCTTCATTGTAATCGGATGGACTACCAGTTAAAGAACAAACAACTGATTCCTCTTTTTTCATTTCTTTTATTTCCATTATTGGTCTGCCCATTTTCTTAAGAACATCTATATCTTCTTTAGTCTGACAGCGAGCAATTATGTTTCCTTTTTGATCAAAGCAACTGTAGTAAGTCATTTTACTAAATGCAATTTAAAGTTCATAGTTGATTTTAGTTGCAGCAACGCAACCGACTTATGACAACCATTTTTCTAGTTTAGGTCAGCCATAGATTTAAATGGCTAAAAAAACATACCTCTTTCCGTACCTAAATGTTCCTCAAACCGCACACATTAGATACGCAGTGTTTTAGTCAAATCAATTAGAACAAAGAGGTAGTTAAACGAATATACAAAGGAGAATTTATGAGTGGAGATTTTGAGACTCTTGAAATTAATCAACCAAAAATTAAATATTTAAAACCAGAAGACAATACAGAATGGTTAGACAAATTAATTAATAATATTGAGGACATGAAGAACAAGTTATCAAAAGATTCTTAAAATTTAAGAAAAAAACTTTTTTATTTGATCTTTAGTTTGAATGAGAAGCAATTCAAAAAAGAATTTAAACTTTGTATTTAAGGTAACCGCTTTTTTGTGAGCATTATTCAGAATAAGAGTCCGACTATTTTTTTTATGAAAAAAAATTTAGATGAAAATTCTTATGAAAAAAGAATTGAAAATATAGAAAAAGGAAAATCTTATTTAAAAAGTAATGGATTTTTTAAATCAAAATCTAATCTATTCGAAGACATTCAAAAATTTATTTATAAAAGGTAATTTAAAAAAAATTTTTTACTTTTGATTAATTAAATCTCTCCATAAGCAAGCCATCAAATAAAAGAAAGAAAGACTTGAAAAGGTGGGGAGAAAAAAAGAATGGGTCAATTTTCTATAACTAAATTAATCCCAATAATCCTGCAGTAAAACCAACAGCAGAAAGGAAAACGAACTCAATTAAATCTCTTGGGGCAGAGTTCATAAAAAAACTGATTTGAGTCATAATTTTATGACTTGAAAGAATCTCTTAAATCAAACTTTTCAGCTTTTTCAATTTGACACTCAGTATCATCTTCAGCACATTTGATTTCAGCTTTTTTGTTCATGTGGCTACTACAACCGCCTGCTATAACTGGCAACCCGGTCGTAGCCGTAAAACCAGTTAAACATGCAAAAGCTATATAAGGAAAAAGTCTTTTCATTTAATTATTACTTTATGTAAACTTATTATGTTACATAAAAAGCTCAAGTGTGAGTAGCTGATAATTCGCGTGCACCCTATACCAATCATCTAAAGTGATTTAGCAAACCTATGAGTTTTATTTTATCTGAGTATTTTTACTTATATGTTGAGTTGAAGACTTTAAATAATAAATGTTTGTTTTGGGTTTATATATAAATCATGGATAAAGAACACTTAATTGATTTAATATCTAATAGCATAATTTCTGAGATTAAATATCTCGAAATTAATGAGGAAAAATTGATTGCAAATAATTATTTAAATAATCTGAATTTAAATCAGCTTAGAATAATTTCTAAAGAATTTATTTTGTAATTTTTATTGAATATTTATTTAAATAAATGAGATTTTCTTTACTATCACTTGAATTTTAATAAGTTAATATCTTTTAATATGAATGATTCAGAAGAATTTAAACCTAGCCTTAAACAAATAAATGAGGATATCAGACCTACATGGGAAGATATCAAAAAACAATCAGAAGTTTTGGTTAACAAACTTGGTTGCCCTAGATCATTTGTAGGAGGGATGCTTCATGCAATAGCAAGCGACTTCTCTGATATGAAAACTTGGGAATAAATGAAAAACTTTTTACTTACACCACTTTTCAAACTATTCAAAAAAAGCACTTTCCTCTTATCACTAAATCAAAACTCGTGCCCTGTTTTAGATGTTGAAGACATAAAAAAGCAAGAACAGAAAGAAGCTATTGAAAGGTTGTACCCGTAAACTTTTAACAGAAATGTATTAGATCATGTAAAGGATGAAGCATGGTCCTATGCACCCCCATGCCACCCATTACTTTCCTAAATTGTGACTTTGATGGATAATAAATATATAAAAGCGAATAGTATGATATTACATTCACGATTCGTTCACGATATGCAATTTCCTCCAAACCCATTGATATGACTAAAGAAAATTTTTGGCTAATGAAGAGCGAACTGGATGCTATAAAGTATTCTTAAATCTGAATCAAACCGCAAGATCTTTATTAGAGTCTTTAATTATTCAATTTATAGTTCGTCTTAATAGTTTTTATTATTGAATCTTGTGGTTCTTCACTTGGATAACAATTAATAATTCTATATTTTCCGCCTTTCTTATCAGTCTCTACAACTGTAAATTCCACATACTTACCTATTCCATCTATTAAATCTTTAACTTCTATATTAATTATCTCTTCATTCTCATTTTCGATAATACGAGATTTCCCACCGCAACTAATTAATGCATTTTCTTTAGTAACAAAAAAATCTTTATCATTACTGCATGAGGACAGAAAAGATAAAGAAAATACTATTAAAAGAAGTTTTTTCATAGTCAAAAGTTTTTATACATAGTTATCTTATGAGGCAATTTTATTAAGTAGAAGTTAAATATTTTTTGATTAATATAATTAAAAAAATTTGAATGTCAATTAATTATTAAAAAAATTTTAGCTACGTATCTTTATTTACTAATGCTAATCAGAATTTATACATTACTTAAATTTAATTTAACCCTAATAAAAAATCTTTAATTAGTGACAAACAAATTGTTACCACACCTAAATTATAGAATTCGCAAATTACAAAATGAAAAGAAAACTCTTTTCTGCGATATTAACAGGCACGATGCTAGTAGCTCCTGCCAGTACTCTTGCAGAAACAAAACGTATTGGTGAGACCAGAGCTCTAATCCCTGAAGCAGGTCTTGCTTTGAACCCTGTCCTGGATGGTAGTAACGGAAACGTTAACTTCCCATATGGAAACTTTAAAGCACTCGCTACTGTTGGCGAAGTAGGAGACAACGGACTTGCACTGACTGGATATCCAGATGGACAGGCAGCATATCTGCTTGATAACGATACTATTCGAGTTGTTTATCAGTCCGAATCTTATGCGACCATGGGTAAAGCACCAGTCCCTGAGACTTATAACTGGGTTATGAAAAATGGTGTAACTTTCAGTGGTTCTCACATTCACACGATTGATTATGATCGTGCAAAATTTGCTAAATTCATGCGAAATGGTTCTTCTGCAGAAGGAATGGTCAAGGACTCTGGTAAATTATTCAACACAATCTACAACGTATTTGGTGATGAAGTAACGAAGGAGAATTTAGTCTGGGGTAATCAAGCACTTCCCAGTCAACGCATTGTTCCTTTCCTAGATAAATACAAACTTTCTGAAGCCGACTTCTTCCTACAGTCCTTTTGTGGTGCATGGTATGAACAAGCAAATAAATATGGTAATGGCATAGGGCTTGAGGATGATGTATGGTTTACTGCTGAAGAGTGGGAAATCGGTCGTATGTTCACTGGCTCTAAAAAGACTGGTAGAACAGAATCTGATAAAACGATGGGTCTTGCATCAATAGCTGTTGATGTTAAGAACGAAGTTGCCTACACTGCACCTGCTTTAGGTCAGACTGGTTATGAAAAACTCATGCCAATCAACCCTCAACACAAAGACTATGTTGTTATTGTTGGTGCTGGTTATAATCACAATCAAGAACCAGCTCCTCTTAAGGTTTATGTCGGCATGAAGGATCGTCTTCCTGATGGTTCTGAGATTGATTACTCTACTGCTAATGAGCGCGATGCCTTCCTTGGACGAAATGGTTTGCTCTACGGTCGCATCTACGGATTTGCAATGCCTACAAAATCTTATGCTGCACTAGGTCTTGAAGCAAATCCTGCCGCAAAGATGATGGATGAGTATTTGCAGAATGCTGATGCGCCTAACTCCTTTGAGGGTCGTTTCTATCCTACTTCCTATCAATGGGGTGGCTGGGATAATCCAGTCGCAGTAAACAATACTGAGATGATGTTGTGGGAGCAAGCAGATGAACAACCTGAGGGTTACACCTTCTTTAACGGAGATTCAAAAGCCGAACACCCTGCAGTAGATCCTGATATCAACCGTACTCGTTATGTTCAGAACATGACTAACAAAGGAGGGATTCTTGGTTTCGATTTTGGTTTCATTGGAGCCACTCTAGACGCTGCTGATGGTGATCTCCCTGAATTCCTTCCTGCTACTGGTATTCGTGTTGTTCCTGCCATTGATGGAGCTCTTGTTCTTAAGACTGGTGGTGAAGGTGTTGTGAAGGATGGCTCTGCCGCAATTCATGTTGAGAAAAATAAGGCAGCAATGGTTGCTCCAGATGGACTTTATTGGACTAAACACGCTGATGGTTCTTTCCTTATCGTTGATGAGGATTCTGGAAACGACTTTGGAGAGCGTAAGTATGTACTTCCCATCAAAGAGTCAGATATGACTTTAAGTGAACCGAACACTGGCTACCTATTAGGTCTTGCTGGTGGTAAGCACTCTTCACGTTACGAAGCAGGTGTATCTGCTCTTGGTGGTGCATTTTCCAAAGCAACTACTTCCGAGTTCTCTGGTTCTTGGAACGTAACTGCTCTGACAGCTAAGAAGTCAAATGGTTTATTCGGAAGCAAATTCTACTCTATGGATGAACTTGCAGGAACTGGTGAACAAGAGATCATTCAGGGTATTGACACTGACGATCAACTCTTCATCGGTGTTGTTCAAGCCCGTGGTGAATCAGGTGGTGCGGTTGCTGCAGAAGGTGGTGATGCTGGTGGACAAGTTTTCCAATTCACTTTCAACTTGCCTGAAGAACCAGAGGAAAAGAAAATTGCTAAGTTCTGATTTTAAAACTAAAGTAAGCAATTAAAAATTGCAAGTTTATGAGACCTATAAACTCATTAATACAATGAGTTTATAGGTTTTTTATATTTTAGAAAAAGAGTTGAAATTCTGATTTATTTATTTTGAGTTAGTCAATTTTTAATCAGATTTGACCAGGGAATTAAATAATTTTTAATTTATTTTTAACTTTATAAATTTATCGTAAATGCATTTTAAGAAATAAAAATATGATAATTCCTGAAAAGCAAAATATAGAATTTAAAGAAAATACAATTCTAGAAGTCAAATCAGGAATATTAATAATGCAATCAAAAATCAAGAATAAGAAAAATATTGTTGGGATAATAAATGAAAATGTTGTAATAAATTTGGAATTATGTAACTACGAAAATATTAAATTAATTGCGTTGACAAATTGCGAAATTAAAACAATTAAAAGAGGGCTATTTTTTTCATCTACAGACTTATTAACAAAAAGTCTAAAAAGAATTGATCAATTGGAAAAACTTTTATTAATAAGTAATATAAAAAAATCAGAAGAAAAACTAAAAGAATTTCTTTTATACTTATCTTCAATTATTGGCTTAAAAAAAGATAAACATATTTATCTAAATTTAAAAGAATTTAATTTTACCCATAAAATTATTGGTAATTCAATTTCTTCAACAAGAGTAACCGTAACAAGAAATTTAAAAATACTAGAAAAAAAAGGTTGGCTCAAATTTGAAAAAAAAGGTATTTTAATTCCGTTTAAAGATAATTAACCAAGCCTTAATAAAATAGATTTATTTTATATATACAAACAATATCTTTATTATGTCTTGTTCTATAACATCTGTTTTTACTTTTAGAATTGAAAGCACTTTCGATGAATGGGCAGCAATATTTGATAGTGCAGAAGCAGATAAAAGGCATTCAGAATTTGATATTAAGCCACTTTTTAGAGGAGTAAGTAAGAAAGATCCTCAAAAAGTTATTGTTATTCATCAAGCTCCAGAAGGTAATGTTCAAAAGTTTGTAGAAGCTAATGGAGACTGGATGGCAACTCATAGAGTTGACTTATCAACAATGGAAGAATCATCTTGGACTTCTTCAGCAACAACGGAGAATTGTTGTGATTAAGAAATGAAAAGACTACTATTCCCACTACTAGCTCTCTCCACTATTTTCGTTGCGAGTTGTTCTAATAACTCAAACAAAATAGATACTCAAAAGATTTCTGAAACCCAAAAGCAGAGAGAAATTTGTCTCAATTGGTATGGCTACAGAATTGATACCAATAAAGCAATTAATGATTTAAATCTAAAAATTGAAACCGAATCAGAATTAATGGCTTACTGTGATTTCTTTAAGAATGTAGCTGATACGAAATAGATTTTTACAAAAGAATTTATTTTTTGGTATCTTGCGATCTCATTTCTTTTTGTGCTTCCCTAATTCTTTCTTCAAAGACTGATCTTCTATATGGAGTAACTTCTCCATTTTTAGTTGCCAAGATTTGGGCTTCATAAAGCCTCTTGGCTCTTGTAATTTTTTCTCTTATTTGAGAGAGCTCATTCATGATCTTATGCAGTTAATGAGAATCCCGTTCCCTATTCTCATATCATGCGTCCAAATAAATTGGATGAACGTAAAAGTAAGCTAACATTAAAAAAAGAAGTTCGGATTTAAGATATATTTAAAAAATCTTTAAAAGTAGTTTTTAATAAAATTTTAAATAGAAATTTTATCTAGAGGTAAAATATTCTGGGCATCAATTGAGTCCAAATGAATTTCATTCTCTGTATCTTTATACAATCTTCTAGATTGTGGTGATTTAAGGGCGTTATTGTAATTTTCAATAAATTCCGAATCATCCAAAATAGATTTATTTTCTCTTTTAAAACTTTCTTTATAAGAATATTTGATATGCCCTATTTCTTGGGATTGATTTGAGTTTTTGGGAGAAGGTGAATTTTTTTTTAACATTTATTATTTTTTTTATATGATTGTCTTCAATATTCAAGGCGATAAAATATAAAAGACTAGTTTAACCTAAGATTATTGGATTAAGAAGTTATTAAGTAAAAAATAAATTTGTTTAAAAAATTTCTAAATTTCTAAATTAAATATTTTTTCTAATAGTCAAAAGTTTATTTAATAAGAATTTAATTAAAAGTTAACAATAGAGACCTATGAGATAAATATGAACAAAAATCAACTTATTAACTTCATTACATTTTCAATTCTTGAAAGTAAAAGAGTTGAAGACAGATTATGTAGAAAAGAAATTTATAGCTATCTTACCCAACTAAATAAAAGACAATTAAAAGCAATTACAAGTGAATTTATCATTTAAAAAAAATATGAAAAAGCTTCTGGTTGTATTTGTTCTTATTCTTACTTCTTGCAGTACAAAAGATGAATTATCCATTACCCAAGATGAATTATCCATTACCCAAGATGAATTATCCATTACAAAAGATGAAATTTCGATCACGAAAGGTGAATCATCCATTACTGATGAAAAAAAATTATTTTATGTAACTAAAGAAACTGCTGTTCGTCTTTGTGGAGGTAAATCCAGAATAATTGAAAGTGAAAATGAAGAAATCATCAAAATAGAAGTCAAAGATTTTTCAAATGTTGAAAAAGAAAAATTTGTTCAATTTACTCTCGTTGAGACAGATAGAAAAGGTGGTAAATATAGAATTGTTAATTGTTATCCAAATAAAGATCCTAAAAAATCGGTAATTAAAACAATCAAGACTAATTACAAATTAAATTAGTCTTAGGTCAACTAGATAAAATGAAAATATTTAAATTTCTATTTGTAATTCCTGTAATAACTTTAATAATTATTTTTCAAACCTCTTTGCAAAATAGATATCTAATGGCTTCTGAAATTAGAGATGGAGAAACAATTTTTAGAAATGTTTGTACAGGCTGCCATGTAAGAGGTGGATCAGTTGTTCTTAAAGGATCCAAATCATTAAAACTTTCCGACCTTGAAAAAAGAGGAATTTCAGATGAGAAATCAATAGCAAAAATAGCTAATGAGGGGATAGGTTATATGAAGGGTTATAAAAATAAATTAAAGGATGGAGAGGATAAGGTTCTTGCACAATGGATTATTCAAAATGCAGAAAAGGGTTGGGAGTAAATGAAAAGTGTACTTCTTGCATCGTTTTTATTTCTATTAGCTGAATTCTCTTTTGCTGAGGAATTAACTAATTACACAATTACATCTGATTCTCAAGTTAATACTTTAGAAGGAGATTTAGAGGCTAAGGGAAATGTAGTCATTAAGAGTAATAGTAGTAATTTTGAGGCTTATTCTGACAAGCTTTCTTTTGACAAGGATGATAAATCTCTAAAACTTATTGGTAATGTATATGTTAAAAATTTAGAGTCTGAAGGAATTTCAATTGAAGAAACGTCTGGAGATGAGTTGACCATATTTACTGATACAGGAATTTTTGAATTCAAATCTCAAAATAAAAACAGAGTAACAACAAAAATTAAATTCTAAATAAAGGCTTGCTTTTAAAAAAAAATTTGTATTAAAAGGAAATTTTAAATGAGATTTAAAGCTGCTTTAATCTAGATAATCTAAAAGGAAATAGTAGAAATAATTATTATTATGCATCCAAGCAAAGTAATAACTGATCCAAGAATTAATGACACTTATTATGATCCAGATTTAGATAAGCTTTATCAATACGTTAAACTTGGAGATTATCCTCCAGAATGGATTGATACAACTCCATATAAAGAGGATGATTTTTTTTCTTCATTCGGATACTAAAGCAATTGTATATCAATACTTTTTCAAACCTTAAAAGGTTATTCAAAATTGGGATATTTACTGCCCTTTTATCCACCTTTAAAGTCTATTGTTATGAAGGCCCGCTTTTTGATGCAATGGCCCAATTAGATGAAAGACCAGGATTTGAAAAATCCATTTCTAGAGTGAGAGATGCTGGAATTTATAAGATTGCTCTTTTTGCCAGAAGTAGAAAATACTTAGGTGAAAATGAAAAAGCATTACTCAATTTGCATAGAGACAACAAAGATTTAATAGTGCTTGGTGCACCAAAGTATTTTTTGCATGAAAATGACATTGGTAAATCCTTCACAAAGCGAACTTTGAAAAATATTGATAAATATAAATATTCTTTTGTAGGAGAAATCTTATTCACTCATGCAGATAAGACTCATGGTAGACAGCATGAATCAGGAGAAACATATTTAGACCCATCAGGAAAAGGGTTTACTGACTTTTTAGTGAAGTTTTCTTCAAAGAATATTCCTGTTATGACACATTGGGAGTTTTATGATTGGGAAAGAGACTGGCCTAAATTTTCTAAACTTTTCCTTGATTTCCCAAATCAAAAATTCATAATACCTCATATGGGTTTTGGGAGTCCAAAACAGGTTAGATTAATCCTTTCAACTCATGACAATGTATATATGACAATATCGAAAAAAAGTAGAGATAAAGGAAACATCTCTGATCCTATTAAACAATCTAAATTTGGATCTGGATTTTTAAATTATAAAAAGCAATTAAAAGATGAATGGAAAAAAATCTTAATCGAGTATCAAAATAAATTGTTATTTGCCACTGATGCGCATAAAAAGCACCGTTGGAAAAAATATTCAAAAACAGTGAAGTTATATCGTGATATTTTAAATCAATTACCTGAAGAAGTTTCTAAAAAGATTGCTTACTTAAATGCTGAAAGGATTTATGACATAAAAAATTAGAGAATTAAAAAAAGATTTAAATACTAGTAAACGTTTTTGGGATGGCTGATAAGAAAAAGAAAAAGAAATGCAAAAAGAAAAAATGTTCAAACTGGAAAGGGGGTAAATGTATTTGTTATGGCCAATAGACTAGATACGGTGATTGAAAGTCGATATAAAATTGGAGAGATAAAACCCTCTCTTTTTGTGAAAAAATTATTATACATTTTTCTAGTATTGATGTCTTTTACCACTGGTAATTCATACTCATGGGAAAAGGTACCTGTTCCAGATTCTGTAGATAAAAAAACAAAATCTCCTTGGAATTTTTCTGAAGACTTTGAAAATCAAGAAGAAGGAAAATTAAAAGTTGCCAACCCTAACTCTTCATCCTCAAATTCTCCTTCTGGTGGGGGTACAGAAAAATCATTCAACCAAATATTTCGAATCTACGATAAGGGAGCAGGTTTAAAACCATTTAGAATTAAAAAAGATCTTGATGGCAATAAGTATCTTGAAGTTACAGTGAAACATGGATGGAATAATGATCCTCTTAAAGAAGGTTCAGGAAAAGAAACAGAAAGAGCAATATTTGAGACAAAGCAAAGAAGCACTTTAAATAAAGAAATATGGATTGGTTTTAAAACAAGACTTCCTAAAGATTTTAAACATACAGATGGCAGAGTAACGTTTTTTGAATTTAAAAATCGACATGTATATATGAGAACGCATCCTCTTGTAAGAATAAGTTTTGATGACACTGGAAAAACATTAAAAATATCAGGTAATACTGCCGGTACTGGTTTCAATAGAAGGAATAAAGAAGATAATATTAAGCATCGCATTGATATAAAATATAAAAAAAATGATTCAAATTGGTTTGTGCGTAATGAAAAAACTAGAGGTGAAAAAAAAATAAAAAATAATTTTAAACTCACACCGAACAAAACATTTAGTGTGACTCAATTAGGTGAATGGAGCACGTATAAAATTGGAATCTACAATACAAAGGATGATGATGGTTTTGTAAAAGTCTTCAAAGATAAGAAATTAATATTTGATTACAAAGGTATAACATCTGACTGGAAAGGAAAATACACTGGTACTAATGTAAGAATAGGTGTTTATAGACACTCGGGAAAACAAATTGGAATTGAATACCCCGATCAATCTATCCATTTTGATGATTTTATTGTCGTCTCAGATCAAAAAACTTTAGACCAATTGATCAGAAAGAATGAAAAACCCAATGATTGATTAAATTAAATTAAATTGAAAGAGTGGTAACTATATTCTTAACGATATTATGTAGATAATTTAACCAGAATTTAAAGTGAGGGACTCGCATTTTGAAGAAAAGAAAGAGAATATAAAGAAAAAAGGTAATTCCAATGGAATCAACCAAAATACCAAAAATGATTATTAAAAAACAACTTAAAAAGGGAGTTATTAAGAAACAGCTTAAAAAGGTTGATAAAGCAATTGTTGAAATTGCAGAAATGAAATTTGAAAATTATGAAGAAAAAGAAGAAAAACTAGATGCGCTTGTTTTTTTAAAGAATCAAATATTGACAGAAGCTAGGGAATTACTATGAACGGAAGACTAGACAAGGTTGCTATGACCAATAAACTAATGCAACTCAAGAGAGAACTGCACTACAAATGTGCGATTGGTGAAAAGGGGAAATGGGAATGTATAGGAGCAAACGATTATCTCAACAGAGTGTTTGATGTATTAGATGAATTTTGGCAGTAAATACTAAACAAAAAAAAAAATTGATATAGCGACTTGTTGGGCTACTAAAAGAATTTCTGTTATGGATAATCTAGAAAGATATGAAGACAGTTATGCAATAGCAGAAGAATTTAGAGAGTGGATACTGCATATAGGAGAAAAGAATGAAAATTTAAGAGATTCTTTATTAAACTTACCAAAGGAATTAAAAGAATTATTAGACCAAAAAGTCAACGATTAAATGAAACGCTTAGCTTTATTTATTGTTTTCCCACTTATATTTGGTTTCGGAAACGATAAAGCAAGATTATGCGAAGACCTTAAATTTGCAATAAATAAATCAAAAAATGATTATCAGCAAAAAATATCATTTGCAAAACAAAGCAAAGAATTTGCTAATGATAAAGTTACCAAAATTTATGCAATAGAGACAAAATGGGAGGATCTTTTTGATAGTCCTTATGAAATAGAAAGCTTATGTAATGAATATTTCTTAATAAAAGAATTTAATATTGATTTATCTAGTGAATGTTATTTGTTTGAAACTATCTTAAAAAGTGGAAATTATAGTGATGAAGATTTTGATTTTATGCCCAAAGAAAGAAGACAAAATGCTCAAGCTCTTATAGAAGAATTTAAAGCCAAATATGATCCAATTAATAAACAAGCAAAAGAAGATTATTTATCAGAACAAAAAGAAATGCAGAAAATATATCGAAAGAAAAAATGCGATAAAGTCACTTATGGTTTTTAAATGAAACGCTTGATATTACCTCGACCCAAAGACTAAATTAATGGAATTTTTAAATGAGCTTTAGCAAAATCATTATGACCCATACCATACAATTCTTGGTATAGGTGGAATAATATTATTGTTGGTAATTTACAATAGATTACTCAATAAATATCATTAATCACAAACCATCGGAGATTAAGCAGCATCAGATATATTGTTATTCGTATCTTCAATCTTTTCAATTTCTTTAATCATTTCCTCTAGCCATAAAGTATTATCTTCTGATCTCTTTTTAAAATAAGAAATCTTAGGTTGATTGATTTCTAATGTCTCATAATCTCCACTCATAAAATTTTCCTAAATTTATAACCACTTAAATTTTAGTTAGTTTATTTATTAGTTTTACTAAGGGGAAAATAAGAAAAAATTAATTTATGGTTAATATGAACTAAGACAAATTAAATATTATTTATAAAAATATCGGAAACACTTAATTTACCTAATGCTAACCACCAGTACAGAAACGAACCGCATCAGCTGTTGGCGAACCAGTCGCTTTCATTTCTTCAACACATTCATTAAAGAACTTTGATTCTTTTTTTAATGAGCAAAAGCTTAGTGCAATAGCTACTAAGGCAACAGCTGATACAACTGCTGATCCTAGTTGTATCACTCCGTAAGCAAGCATAGCTTTATTCTTTTTTAAATCTTTTTTTGTATCTTTTTTTTTATCAGACATTTTTTTTAAAATTCTTAGCTTATTATATTCAACTAAATAACTAGACTCCACATAAAGAAAAGGTAAGTTATAAAGTTAAATGTTAAATGTATATTGTTATTCCCATAACCAAATTCTGAAGAGGAAAAGCTCAAACTAAAAAGTAGAAAAAGTGATGAGAAAATTAATTAAAAATTTATTTGAAATTAATTATTTTGTAATTGTTTTCTGAAAATAATTTTATTTCTTAAAGATAACTTTTTCTTAAATTATTTTTAAATTTCATATGAGATTAATATAGGTAATTGAATAATCTTAATGCATATAGATGATGCAGTGTTTTTAGAGGATTTATGCCCTAAGCTCAAATTAAGATTTTGGCGAAAGTCCATTCATACATTTACGGGCAAAAGATGTATATATTGCGGAAAACCTTCAGAATCTATTGATCATATATTGCCAAGAAGTCAAGGAGGATTAAACATAACAGAAAATTGTGTTCCAGCTTGTCTTTCATGCAATGGAGACAAATCAGATGAGAATGTTTTTGATTGGTATAGAAAGAAAAAATTTTATGATCCTAGAAGAGCTATGGCTATTAGAGCATGGTTAGATGGAGACTTAATATTATCTATAAGATTATTACAATGGGCTAATCAAGAAATTAAGGAAAATAAAGCAAATTTTGAACAAAAAGAATCTAATCTAGAAGCTGCTTAAATATCAAAGATAATTAAGTTAATTAAGTTAATGGAATTTATTAAATATAAATAAGAGATAAACATAAAAAACTTTTACAGGAAAGCTTTGTAAATTTTGACTAGAATAATCAATTACAACTGCTATTCCAAAATCAGAGAAATAAAAAAATAAAGGAATGCATTAACTCTGCAAGGAAATTAGAAAAAAGAAAAAATCGTCATTTGTTTATATTTTGAGGAACCAATAACTAAATTTAAACTTGACATCTTATGGAATTTTTTATGCGTAAAATTACAAAATTCATTTTCATCTGAAAAGTTAATTAAATCAACTGCATTAATATTTGAATCAAACCACTGGTCATATTCAATGTAATTTGGCTCTGCAAAATAAGTCATACCAAATTAATTTCAAAAAGAAAATGCTTCTATTTTTCGTGTGAGGAGAATATAAAGCTATCTCCAGCTTAAAATATTTAATGAACTCTTCTTTAAGAATTAAATAAGATACAAATAAGAAAAAATAAAATATTATTTTAAAATCAAAAAATGATTAGTTGTAGACTATATAAATTTGCATCCAAGACCACTGCTTTGCTTTAGGAGAATTGAATGCATTACTAAGAGTCACATTTTAGGGTTATAAGCAGGTTATGAATTGTTTAAAAAAAAAAAGAAAAAAATTGATTGAAACTTTTGATGAGGATTATTAATAATCAAGTAGTTTTTTAAGATCTAGTCCCCCCATGCCACCCATCACTTTCCTTTATGGGAACTTTCTTCGACTAATATTGTTCGATAAACTAAATAAAATGCTTTTAATTTGGCTGATTTACAAAAAAGTTAACAGCATGCCATACCAGCAGCCCTATTTCCCGCAAATTATAGACTATGACTGAATCTAACTACTGGCTAATGAAAAGTGAGCCAGTAGTCATATCAATGGATTTCAAAAACCGTTAAAAAAATGTTCACGATATGTTCACGATTTTTACAGCTAAAATTTATTGAAAAAATTTGTTACTAATGGCAATTTCACACTACAGAAAACAAAGGATAATGCTTTTAGCAAGACTCAATCTTGGTTTAGCTAGTGAAGATAAAGAAGAAATTGATCTTTATAATCACTACCAAAAAAATATTTATTCAAAACAAAATCAACAACAGCAATAATTAAACTAGGAAACCATCCTCGAAAAGATAGACAAAAAAAAATAAATAGTATATTTTATTAGTAGGTAAACCATCAAATTGGGAAATTAAACCCTCACTATTCTTTCGTTGTCTGTCTTACGATTAAAACAGTCCTAGAAAAAGAAAGTTAATAAATCATACCTATAACTAATCCACCTATTAAGGGCACAATTATGGCTATTAATGCTTTAAAAAAAGATGAAATGTTGGCATCTATAAAATCAACATTTACCGTCGAAGGTAAAACTTTTGACTCCAAAGAAGAAGCTGAAAAGTATTTTCAAAACCAACAGAAAATTAAGGAAGCTTCAAAAAAACTAGTATGTTTTTTCAAAAAAACTTCAATTCATGATCGTTTTTCTTTTTTTGATTCAAAAGATTTTGCCAAATGGCTTTTTGAGAATCGCCATCAAATTGGAGAAGTTCTTGTTGATTTTGGTGCTGAAGAGCATCTCTTTTGATAATTTTTTTTTGATTGAATGTAAATAAAGGGGCTAATTAAGTCCCTTTTTTATTTTCCTTTTCGCATTACTTCAAACATACTTAAATATTGAAGTGGAAATACAGTAGCGAGATTCTCTATTCGTTCTTCATCAAGTTCTATTCCTTCTGGTAATTTTTTAATCAATTTTGGGATTGCTAATTTTGTTTCTGCTTTGCAGAAATTTATCCGGTAAGTTGCTTCTCTTCTAATGTTGGCTTTTATTAATCCATCTTCAGTGAAAGCAGAATTTATATCTAACTTGTTGCCCTTAAGGAGTGCAATTAAAACTTGATCCGCAATTCTCAAAGCTTTATTTGGTTCCGTGCCCTTTGTTATTCCAAATATCCAAGTACAGGCTCCTACACCAAATGAACGTGCAATACATTCATCATTACCGATTTCATCACAGGGTAACCTAAAAGACTTTTCAAGTTTCTCTAGATCATAACCACTTTCACCTTCCGGGAATCCCGCAAAAGTAGTCACTGGAAATATCAAAAAGAAGGTTAAAGCTATTAATTTTTTCATTGCACTACCTCATCAATCAAAAGATGAAAAAGACTGCATGTGAATAATCTGTCTAGTATCTCTAATCTTTGCCTTTCTTCGTATGAAATTGTCTCTCCATTTGAAATTTCATCCAAGGTATTTCTTATAGTCACAATCATTCGTAAAAGGCAGGTTGATGGTTTATTCAAAATACTTCCTCCTCCTCTTCTTCCAACTTTAGATTAATTTCAATATTCATCTCGTAGCAAAGGTATCGAACCAAAGCATCTGATAAAAAATAATCTTTTTTCATTAATGGATCAATTTTTGAGACAAATGGCTGATTATAATTTTCAACTTTAATAAGTTCTTTTCTTACTTTAAGAAGGTCTTTTAAAATTCTTGTACTTGGTCTTGCATTTGTTGGGATGTTCATAATTAAAGTTCCTCTCGTAAATAATTAAATAAAAGTTCTGACATCATTTCATCTAGCGTCTCAAGTCGAGTAATTTCATGAAAAGAAGCGGGCTTTCCATGTTCAATCCTGTCTAAAGATTCACGAACACTTGCCAATATTCGCAGAATCCTAGTTGATCTTTTTTCTTCATACATTAGAAATTATCCGTATCAGGTAAATGTCCTTCTTCATCTTTTGGCATCTTTTCGAGCCATTTATCAATTAGATCCTTATGCTCTTTAGATACGTAATCATCTAATTGATGTTGAAGGGTTGCAACTTCACATTGGAGTGCATTTATTTGTTCTTTTAAAAGGAAGTTCAGTTCCTTTTGTTTAGCAATTTCAACAAAAAAAATTTCTCTAAATTGAAGGAACTCTTGTGCTATTGATAAGTCCATCTCCTTGTTTAAAGAAAATGACTAGCATCTGCAGTTACTTCATGAGAAGTTTCAATAGCTTTAGGACAACCTAATTTCCACTCGCAATATCTGCAATTATTTGCCGATGGCTTTGCCTCAGGCATATCAGTAGCACTTGAAACTCTTAAGATATTTCTGATTCTCTTTTTAGTAGACTCCGGCAAAACTTCATCTGTTGCATTATCGCCTGTAATTGTAAGAAACTGTTTATTTTCTTTATCCGACTTACTAGAGTTTTCCTCACCATAACAAAGTGCAAAACCAATAATCTTAGGAATTGGTTTTTTCTTAGACCAAGCAGCAGCCTGGAGCATCACTCCATAAATTCCACATTGAATCCAATGACTTTGACTTTTTTTACCACTTTTGGCATCGGCAATAAGAAGATCTCCATTAGAAAATTCAACAACTGCATCAGGTGTGCCGTATAAAACATTTCCATAAAGAGGAATCTTCTGAGTTGGACACTCCATGTGAATTTTTTCATTTGGGTATTCAGTCTGTAAATGTAAATTCAATTTGTTTAAAACTGAAGTATGTTCTAGTTGCCATTTAGAAAATGAATCATCCGTTTTATTAGCCTTATAACGAGTTGCCATCCACATACTCAAGTCACAAGAATTTTCAAAAGTTGCTGCCTTAGCTAGAACGCTTGGTCCCAAGCACTCCCAACCTCTGGCTTTGGGTTTAAAAAGATTAAAGTCCATAATAAAAATTAGTTAAGTTTGATAAATTTATTTTTTATATTTTTTTGGAGGCAAACATATGCCTATAAACATAGGAAGTCCAAAATCATGACATTTTTGAGTTGCTGTTGCCATAAGATTCTCAAGAATATTTAAAGTTTCTTCCTGATCACTATCTTCAAGATCTAGTACTTCGTTCTGAGCTACAGTTTCTGCTCTAGTTGCTGATACTGGCGGAGTTGCTGTTGTTGATGGTGGAGTTGCTGTTGTTGATGGTGGAGTTGCTGTTGTTGATGATGGAGTTCCTGTTGTTATTGATGGTGGAGTTCCTGTTGTTGGTGGTGGAGTTGCTGCAACTTCATCAATTAGGTCTGCTCTACTATCTGCACCAGTTGTAGTTAACACTTCATCAACTAGTTCTTTTTCATTGCTAGGTATCAATGAAGGTGTTGTATCAACAGAGCCTGCCGCAATACCTTCTAAACGTTTCTTTGCATCTACTTCAACAAGGTCATCAAAACTTTTAGTGAAAAGTTTACCAGTTCCAGGTTTTTTACAAGGCTTAATATATTCGCCTTTAAGTGCAAGTCCAGTGGAATAGTTATAGTCAGAGCCTTGCTCCAAGCAAATAAGAAAAACTCTTTCTTCTCCATTATTGGCAATTACTCCATTAAGGTATGGTCCATAAAAACTATTATTCAAACCAGGCATAACTCTCACACACATACCTTCATCAATAGTTGTTTCATCATTTTTTTTGCTGCCATCTAATATTTCTGAAAATGGCGTGGTCCAGGCATTGAACCATCTACTATTTTTAGTCTTCATGGCAGTAGTACTCGCTATCGGGAACATGAGGATTATTTCTCCAATAATCTTCAAAGAGAGTTTTTTTCTTAATCTGCACCAAATTATTTTTTGGTAATTGCTTCTTACTTTTCTCCTGAGAAGACAGTTTAGAGCTGGAGATTACTTTAGTTTCCTGCTGATACATAAAAAATGTTATATAGTATTACTAATTTTAGTATCTAATTTTAGTAATGTCAAGCAACTAATCCATCAAACACAAGTAAATTTTCCCCATTTAATTTAAAATTCCAAAATAATTAAAAAAATATTTAAAGTTTTGCAAAAGTGTTTAAAGATTAGACTACTAAATTTATCTATTTTAAATTACTATTGTTAAGTATATTTTTTATAATATAATTAAGTAAAACATTTTTTAATTATTTTAAGAATGGCTGAGAATATTAAAGATCTCCCAATAGAAAAAATTGAATCGATAATTTCTTCTGCAAAAAGATGTTTAATTTTTATAGACCATTTTGGATATCTTTTAGGAAATTACTCATTAATGAGTAATGATCAAGAGAAAAAGAATCTAAATTTTGATGATACTATTGACCAGATAGAGAATGAAGAGGCATATCTTTGGTTTTTGAATTTAATTAATGCAAAATATACTCCAGGGAAAAATGAGGATTTATCTGATAAAAGAGACGGTTTTATTCCTTTTTTAAAGGTTTTTGATTATTTAAAAGACAACAATATTCCTCTCTTACCTTGGAGTTACATTTATCAAAATGCACATATTTATAATCAAAATGTTGAGGATAATTATCTCTCTTTGGAGGAAGAATTTACAAATGAAATTACAACTGAGAAAGATTATTTAGGAAAATATTATTTTGATGACTTGTTTAAAATAGTAACCTCAAAAATGAGGCAATTTCCAAGATCAAATGAAATTTATCAACTTTTATCTGTATGTCTAATATCAGAATTTATGGGAAAGGAGTATGAATTAAAAGAATTAACCAAAAGTAAAATTGATAAAAATGTAATTAAAGAACTATTTGTTAAATATTATGAAAAGTTTGAATTAGATCTCAAATCAAAAATACCTACAGTTGTGAAAAGCCAGGAGAAAAGCTGGACAGATCTAAGCAACTATATGATTTCATTACAGAAAAAAATAATTGAAATTAGGACAAAATATTTAAAATCATATAAACAGTTAATTCATGATGAAAAAGTTAAATTAACAATTAAGAGAGAAAAATTAGAAAAGTTATTCTCTGAGATTAATCATTTTTTAGATATTAATAACATTGATCCAAGAAGTTGGGAATCAAGCTCAAATTTTCCATCTATTTCAGAAGTTAAACAAATGAGTTTAGGTCCAACATTGCTTTCAAAAATTCAAATTGGAGATGGTGATCAAATTAAAGGATTTCCAAAAATAAGGGAGGCTTTTTTCGAAGACCTTAAAAATAATTCTCTTAATGAAAGTAATTTACCCCAACCAACAAATAGGTAACAATCCCATAGTTATTCAAAACGATATTGTAAAACTGATAAAAATAAGCAATGTGGATGGAAAAAAAGTTTTATAAATTTTTTAGAACTCACAACGATATTTAAATAATTCTAATTACCCCTATGCCACCCATCACTTTCCTAAATAGGAACTTTGATGGATAATAAATCTAATAAAGCAAATCACATAAAATTATGTTCACGATTTGTTCACAATTAATAATTTCCTCATAATCTATTGGTATGACTAAAGAAAACTACTGGCTAATGAAAAGTGAACCTGATGCTTACAGCATAGATACTTTAAAAAAAGACGGTGTAACTTTATGGGACGGAATAAGAAATTATCAGGCTCGAAATTTTATGAGAAAAATGAATAAAGGAGATAAAGTTTTTTTCTATCATTCGAACTGTAAACCTCCAGGAATTGTAGGACTTATGGAGGTAATAGATCTAAATATTGTTGATCCTACTCAATTTGATAAAGATTCAAAATATTTTGATCCAAAATCAAAACCTGATAATCCGAGATGGGATTGTGCAAAAGTAAAATTTAAATCTAAATCAGTTAAGATTTTAAGTCTACCTGAATTAAAGATTTTATTTAATGAGGATGAGTTATTAGTAGTAAAAAAAGGAAATAGGTTATCTATACTACCTGTCAGAAATGATATTGCAAAAATACTGCTAGAAAAAATATAAAAAATCTTAATCCTTAAAATTCATTGAAAACATATTACCAATATAGAGTCTCGTTAAATCCCTGTTTTGAAATCCTTTTTGCATCAAAAATCCTGCAATAGCTGCTTGTAGTATCCTGTATTGATCCCAGTTAGGATGCTCCTCAACGAATTCTTTCATAGCCTTTTGAAGATTTTCTTGAAGTTCACATTTAAAACTTATTACTTCATCTTTATCATTTAATACTTTTGAATTTTTGTCGTAATTTAGCTCTTGCATATTGAAGAAATTTTTGAAATTTGAAATCTACTAAGATTTAGTTTTCTCCAAAAATACTAAATCGTCAACAAGAATTATTAAGAGACAGTCTCAGGTTATAGAATAATGAGAATTTAGTCATAATGGGGAAAGTCATTGAAATTAATTTTGTAAAATTAAATCTTACTTAAATATAAAGATTTATATATAATCAGAAGTTTTCCACATGCTTTAGATCATCAAATATTTTTTAAAAATAAACTGTGGAAAAGTTGTGAAAAAATTTTTTTTGGAGGGGGAAATATTTTCTAAAATTTCCAATTTTATTTATCTTTTAATCCATTGATTCCCACATGTTTTTTATTTCATAAAATAAATTTTGTGCTATTGGTATCGGCCAATACATTTCGAAGGATCTAGTTTGATCTTGACTTTCAAAAACGAACCTTAAACTCCATTCATTCTTTTTCCCTTCTAACTCAATGTACCAAGGTAGTTGTTCTAATTCTAAAGTAATAGACTCTTCGTCCATTAGTTCGTTCTTGATGCCTAATAGTTGCTCATTAATTCTTAAAAGTAAAAGATAAAGCGAATGGAATTCACTTTTTTGTAACTCGATTGACCAATTATCAATACCAATCAAAAAGCAAAATTTGCCTTTTTTCAAATCTTTAAGTAATCTCCAACTTTTTTGGTCTTTTACCAAAATTAGCCTGGAAGTAAATCTGGTTGATCTTGTTCATCACTTAGTTCAATAATTGACCTTTGAACAGGTTTAATAGTTGACTCTTCTAATAAGCCATCAAAATCATCAAAACGTCTTTGTTTAGCTCTGAAAGCAATTTTCACTGTAGTTAGATATCTATTAGTTGATTTTCTTATCAAGCTCTCACCTCTCTTTGCAAGATCATTAGAATCAATTCCTGCATTATTAGATATGTTCATTAAAAAAAGTTTTTACTATAAAATGTATTTTACAATTTATTCGACCGTTTCAAAACATAAATTACAAAAAGAACTTAATTGATTAAATAATTTCTTATGGAAGAGAGTTTATCTGGAACACTTGCTATCGATTTAGGGAACACTAATACTGTTGTAGCTTTTCAAGATCAAAAAGATATAAATTCTGTTTTAGTTGAAATACCGAATATTACATCATCTCCAGGAGTTATACCTTCAGCAGTTTGGTTCGAAGAACCTTCAAAGATTACCAAGATTGGTATTAGTGCTCTAAACATGAGGGATAACTCAAATTCTGATTTATTTTTTCATTCGAACTTTAAAAGATTAATTGGAAATTCTATTGAAAAAAATAACCCAAAAAATATCTTAAAACCTAATGAATGTGGTGAAAAGTTTTTTCAAATTTTATGGGCAAACATTCCGCACAAGTATGAGATCAAAAGGCTTGTTTTAACTGCTCCTATAGATACATACAAGGGGTACAGAGAGTGGTTGGTTAACCTTTGCGAGAAAATATCTGTAGATGAAATAGCCCTTGTTGATGAGCCTACTGCTGCAAGTTTGGGAATAAATGTACCATTTGGCTCAAAAATTATGACATTAGATATTGGAGGAAGTACAGTTGATATGAATATAGTCAAAATAGAAGGAGGAGAAGGGAAATCTGGTCCAATAGCTGAACTATTAAAATTCAAAGGAAATGATGTAAGCTCAATTTCAAAACAAAAAATAAGGTGTGCCGAAATAATTGGCAAAACAGGCTCCAAAATTGGTGGGAAAGATATTGATCAATGGATAGTTGATTATTTTATTCCAGGTAATAATTATGTCACTAATCTTTCAAAGGCAGAAGAAATAAAATGTAAACTCAGTTCATCTGCAATCAAATATGAAAATAAATATCCAATAAAATTATTTACTGAACAAAATAAAGAAAATAATTTTTACCTAAGTAAAGAAATATTTGAGGAAATACTCATTGCCAATAATCTTCTTAATCACCTTAACTCTTTACTAAAAGATTTATTAAATCAAGCAAGGGGTAAATTTTGTACAATTGAAGACTTAAATGCAATTGTTTTGGTTGGTGGAGGAACTCAAATACCATTAATTAAAGAATGGATTACAAAAAAAATTCCAAAAATTCAAATAAAGTCGCCACCACCTATTGAATCAATAGCCTTGGGAGCTTTAGCAATGACCCCGGGGGTAAAAATTAAAGACATATTAAACAAAGGATTATCTATAAGATTATTTAATAAAAGAGAGCAAAAACACTTTTGGCATCCTATTTTTTGGAAAGGGCAAACATGGCCAACAGAAACACCCTTTAAACTGATTCTTCAAGCTAGTAAAAAGAATCAAAAAATATTCGAAATAATAATTGGACAGACACAAAAAGAAAGAGCATATGATGTTATTTTTGAGAATGGATTACCAAAGTTATCAGAGATTCAAAATGAAGAAGAAATTATAAGGTGGGACAAAAAACCACTTAAAATAGTATTAAAAAATAAATCTAATATTGGAGAAGACACCTTAAAACTTTTTTTTAAAATTACAAAAAACGCTGACTTATCAGTTAAGTGTTTCGATATTAAAGATGAATTTTTTGGAGAATATAATTTAGGAAATATCCTCTGAAAGATTGCTATTCAAGAAAAACTCCTTCTTCATTATCTACATTATTTAAACGTAAACTAATACTTTCAATTTTACTAGTTGGCACTTTTTTACCACAAAAATCTGGTTGAATAGGCAATTCTCTATGACCTCTATCTATCATTACCAATAACATTACTCTTTGAGGTCTGCCCCATGAATATAAAGCATCCATTGCAGCTCTAATTGTTCTTCCTGTGAAAATTACATCATCTATTAAAAGAATTTCTTGTTTCTCAATAGGAGTTGGAATATCTGCAGCTTGCATTAGACGAGTTCCAACTCTATTTTGGTCATCTCTATAAAAAGTTGGATCAATTGATCCTTTTTTAAAGCTTATACCTGTCTTAGAGAATAATTCCTTTTCTAGCACTTCGGTCAACTCAATACCTCTAGTCGGAATGCCAACTAATAAAAGGTTTTCAAGATTTTTTACTTTTTCGATAATTTCAGAAGTTAAACGCGAAATAGTTTTTCTAAGCTCAACTTCAGTAAGTATTACGATCTTTTTTGTATTTTTGGACATGATTTATCAATAAATAAAAGTCGTCTAATATTTTCATAAATTAGCAAAAGCTAACTATGTTAAATATAAATTGTTAAATAGTAACGTTTAAAGCTAAATTTAAGGTTGGATCAGTTAAAAATGAATTTGATCTAAAAATGTCAAAGATTAGCAGCAAAAATATAAAAAGATTAAGTGTTCCTCAGAGCCCTGTAGTACTTGCAATACTAGATGGATGGGGACATCGACATGAAAAATCAGATAATGCTATAAAAAGTGCCAAGACACCAATCATGGATTCATTGTGGCATGCTTATCCCCATACACTAATAAGTGCTAGTGGATCTGATGTAGGCCTCCCAGATGGTCAAATGGGTAATTCAGAGGTAGGACATCTTACCATCGGTTCAGGAAGAATAATTCAACAAGAACTTGTACGGATTTCAAATATTGTAAAAAATAATCAACTGGAATTAATAAATGAGTTAAAAGAAATGGCGGACTCATTAAAGCGAAATAATTCTACTTTGCATATCACGGGATTATGTTCGGATGGGGGAGTTCATAGCCATATTGATCATTTGTTAGGTTTAATAAAATGGGCATCTGAAAATGAAATTAAAAAAGTTGCAATCCACATTATTACTGATGGAAGAGATACTCCTGCAAAAAGTGCCTCTAAATATCTAAACCAAATAGAATCATGTATAAAAAAATTTAACACAGGCGAAATCGCTTCAATATGCGGCAGATACTGGATAATGGATAGAAATCTTTTATGGGATAGAACAGAAAAAGCATTTTCTAATTTGACTGATCCAGATGTTCAAATAACAAATATTTCTCCACTTGATTACATAGAAAAAAGTTATGAAAAAAACATAACTGATGAATTTTTAGAGCCCATACGAATTTCTGACAACTATCTTAAAGATGGGGATAGTTTGATTTGCTTTAACTTTCGTCCAGATAGAGCAAGACAAATTGTCACATCCCTCTCAATGAAGGAATTTTCAGGCTTTGAAAGGAAAAATTATCCAAATCTAGATATTGTCACTTTTACTCAATATGATCCTAACTTTCCCGTTAAAGTAGCGTTTCCTCCTGAATCACTCAATAATTTTATTGGCCAAATAGTTTCAGAAAACGGACTTAAACAATACAGAACCGCAGAGACTGAAAAATACCCTCACGTAACATACTTTTTCAATGGAGGAGTTGAAATTCCCTTACCTGGAGAAGAGAGATATTTGATTCCCTCTCCAAGAGTAGCAACTTATGATATGAAACCCGAAATGTCAGCAGAGGAATTAACTATTAGTTGCTCTAAAGCTATTAAAAGTGGTAACTATGCTTTTGTTGTAATTAATTTTGCTAATCCTGATATGGTTGGTCATACAGGTAACATGGATGCAACAATAAAGGCCATTGAAAAAGTAGATGAATGTGTAGGTAAATTAGTTAATGCTACTGGAGAAATGGGGGGAAGCCTACTTATTACAGCCGATCATGGTAACGCAGAGGTAATGAAAGGACCTGAAGGAGAACCATGGACAGCTCACACAATAAATAAAGTTCCATTAATTTTGATTGAAGGTGAAAAAAGAAAAATACCAAATATGGGAAATGAAATTAATTTAAGAGACAATGCCGGCTTGGCAGATATTGCTCCAACTTTATTGCAATTATTAAATCTCCCAATACCTGAGGAAATGACAGGCAAGTCTCTAATTCAAGAAATTGAATTAAAAGGTTATAATAAGGTCGTTCAACACGTATAAAGCTAATAAAAGTTTTTTAAGCAATGGTTCAAATTATTAGTTGGATTTGGGTAATTTCTGGAGTTCTTCTTATTCTCTTAGTTTTACTTCACAGTCCCAAAGGTGATGGGATGGGAGGAATAGCCGCCAGTGGAAGCTCTATGTTCAATAGCGCAAGTAGTGCAGAAGCCTCGCTAAATAAAATAACTTGGACTTTTTTAATCATATTTTTGTCACTTGCAATTATTCTTAGCGCTGGTTGGATTTCATAAAAGTTGAATAAAAAAAGGACCATTTTGAATGATCCCTTTTAAATTAATTACAAAACTATTGATTAGTTAATAATCGAAGTCACCGCCCATACCCGGAGAGCCTGCTGGAGCAGCTGAATCTTTTTTCTCAGGTAAATCTGCAACTATGCATTCGGTAGTTAGAACCATTCCTGCTATTGAAGCTGCATTTTGTAGTCCTGAACGTGTAACTTTTGCAGGATCAACTATACCAGCAGAGGACATATCTACATATTCTCCTGTAGCAGCATTGTATCCATCATTAAATGGTTTAGTTTTTACATTTTCAGCAATCACGGCTCCATTAGAACCTGCATTCTCAGCGATTCTCATAAGAGGAGCAGTAAGTGAAGCTTCAACAATATTCGCTCCAATTAATTCCTCTCCAACTAAATTTTTATCAGCCCATTCTTTTAGAATAGGAGATAAATGAGCGAGAGTTGTTCCTCCTCCAGGAACAATTCCTTCTTCAACTGCTGCTTTTGTTGCATTAATAGCATCCTCAAGACGAAGCTTTTTATCCTTCATCTCTGTTTCGGTAGCAGCCCCAACCTTGATCACTGCTACGCCCCCAGCTAATTTAGCTAGACGTTCTTGAAGCTTTTCTTTATCGTATGAGGAATCTGTTTCATCCATTTGCTTCTTAATTTGATCACATCTGGCTTTAACTGCTTCCTCATTCCCTTCAGCTACAATAGTTGTAGTCTCTTTGTTGATAGTTATTCTTCTACCAGTTCCAAGCATATCTAAGGTAGCATTCTCTAATTTCAAGCCTGCATCTTCAGTAATAAGTTGACCATTAGTTAAAACTGCCATGTCTTCGAGCATGGCTTTTCTTCTGTCACCAAATCCAGGAGCTTTTACTGCAGCAACATTTAACACACCTCGTAATCTATTTACAACAAGAGTTGCTAAGGCCTCTTTTTCGATATCTTCTGCAATAATTACAAGCGGTTTACCAGTTTTAGCTATTTGTTCCAAAACGGGAACTAAATCTTGCACTAAGGCAATTTTTTTATCAGTTAGAAGGATATATGGCTCATCTAAAACAGCCTCCATTCTCTCTGTATCTGTTGCAAAGTAAGGTGAAATATAACCTTTATCAAAGCGCATCCCTTCAGTAACTTCTAACTCAGTAGTCATTGATTTCCCTTCTTCTAAGGAGATAACACCCTCTTTACCAACTTTATCCATAGCATTGGCAATCATTTGACCTACTTCTTCATCGTTACCAGCAGCAATAGTTCCACACTGAGCTATAGCATTGCTATCACTGATAGGTTTGGAATTCTCCTTAATTTTACCGACTAGAAATTCAGTAGCTTTATCAATTCCTTTTTTCAAGGTAATTGCATTAGCTCCCGCAGCAACGTTTCTTAACCCTGCTTTAACCATTGCATGAGCTAAAACAGTGGCTGTTGTAGTTCCATCACCAGCTGCATCATTAGTTTTTGAAGCAGCTTGTCTGATTAATGCAACCCCAGTGTTTTCAATGTGGTCCTCTAATTCGATCTCTTTCGCGATTGTGACACCATCATTGATGATTTGTGGAGCACCAAATTTTTTTTCAAGTACAACATTTCTTCCTTTTGGTCCAAGCGTTACAGCCACAGACTCAGCAAGGATATCAATTCCTCTCTCGAGCGCTCTACGAGCTTGCTCATTGTAAATAATTCTTTTAGCCATGATCAGGCGGTAATTTAGTAATAAGTTTTAATAATTTTTGAAACAAATATTTTAGCTTACTACAGCTAAAATATCCTTTTCTGAGAGTAAGACATAATCATCTCCTCCCAATTTAATGTCTGTGCCAGCATATTTGCTGTACAAAACTTTATCGCCAATACTCACTTCTGGAGTTTGTCGAGAACCATCGTCATTAAGTTTGCCAGGGCCCACCTGAGCAACTTCTCCAACCTGTGGTTTTTCTTTAGCTGAATCAGGCAAAAGAATGCCCCCAGCAGTTTTTTCCTCAGATTCGGAAACTTTAATAAATATTCTATCTCCCAGTGGTTTTACTGTAGAGACTGTAAGTGAAACAGCTGCCATAGATTAATGGAGGATCATAATTGAGACGCTTTGCGCCATAAAAATGGAGAGAGAATTTCTCTATCCGTATCTTCAACAAGATAATCTGCAAAGCGGCAATTAAACCATACTTAAACTGTGCGGGTGGCCGAACCCATTTAACGAATCTACCCATGAGGTGGTAGTATTTTCGGATTATGAGCTGTTTAAAATCAGCTATTCATCACCAATTAATAAAAAATGGTAGCAACTCCATCAACTTCTTCACAAACAAAAGGCATAGTACGTCAGGTAATTGGCCCAGTTCTAGATGTAGAATTTCCAGCGGGGAAATTGCCCAAAATATTAAATGCTTTAAGAATTGAATCTAAAAATCCTGCTGGACAAGACATAGCGCTCACTGCAGAGGTCCAACAGCTCCTTGGGGATCATAGGGTAAGAGCAGTCGCGATGAGTGGCACAGACGGCCTTGTAAGAGGCATGGAAGCAGTTGATACAGGCGCACCAATATCTGTACCTGTAGGCGAAGCAACTTTAGGAAGAATATTTAATGTTTTAGGTGAGCCAGTGGATGAACAAGGTCCGGTAAATACTAAAGATACTGCTCCAATTCATAGAGCTGCGCCTAAGTTAACTGACCTAGAAACTAAGCCAAAAGTTTTTGAAACTGGTATTAAAGTTATCGATCTTTTAGCTCCTTACAGGCAAGGAGGAAAAGTTGGATTGTTCGGAGGTGCTGGAGTTGGCAAGACGGTTCTTATTCAAGAATTAATTAATAATATTGCGAAGGAACATGGTGGAGTTTCTGTTTTTGGCGGTGTAGGTGAAAGAACTAGAGAAGGTAACGATTTATATGAAGAATTTAAAGAATCAGGTGTTATCAATGCAGATGATTTAACTCAATCCAAAGTCGCCTTATGTTTTGGACAGATGAATGAGCCACCTGGTGCAAGAATGAGAGTAGGCTTATCAGCACTTACAATGGCCGAACATTTTAGAGATGTAAATAAACAAGACGTTCTACTTTTTGTTGATAACATTTTTAGATTCGTCCAAGCTGGTTCTGAAGTATCTGCATTACTTGGAAGAATGCCTTCAGCTGTTGGATACCAACCAACTCTGGGAACTGATGTTGGTGAATTACAAGAAAGAATTACATCTACATTAGAGGGATCAATAACATCTATTCAGGCTGTTTACGTACCTGCTGATGACTTAACTGACCCTGCTCCAGCAACAACCTTTGCTCATTTAGATGCTACTACCGTTCTTGCTAGAGCTCTCGCAGCTAAAGGAATTTATCCTGCAGTTGATCCATTAGATTCAACAAGCACTATGTTGCAACCATCAGTTGTAGGTGATGAGCATTACAAAACAGCAAGAGCTGTCCAATCAACTTTACAAAGATACAAAGAACTTCAAGATATTATTGCAATTCTTGGTTTAGATGAGCTTTCTGAAGAAGATAGATTAACAGTCGACAGGGCCAGAAAAATTGAAAAATTTCTTTCACAACCTTTCTTTGTAGCAGAAATATTTACAGGGATGTCTGGTAAATATGTAAAATTAGAAGATACCATTGCTGGTTTCAATATGATTTTGTCAGGTGAATTGGATGATTTACCAGAGCAGGCATTTTACTTAGTTGGTAATATTGACGAAGTCAAAGCAAAAGCTGAAAAAATAAAATCAGAAAAATAAATATTTGTATATCTATATATTTAACCTTCAATAATTTTAAATTTATGGCAATTTCTCTAAAAGTTTTAGCTCCTAATAAAAATGTATATCAAGGCGAAGCTGAAGAAGTAATCCTTCCTAGTACTACTGGTCAACTTGGTATATTACCGGGACACATCTCTTTAGTTACTGCCATAGATATTGGTGTTTTAAGGCTAAGAATGAATTCCCAGTGGAAATCAATAGCTCTAATGGGAGGCTTCGCTGAAATCGAATCAGATGAAGTCATAGTTTTAGTGAATAATGCTGAAATTGGTTCTGAAATTAATGTTCAAAATGCTGAACAAGATCTTAAAGAAGCAAAATTAGCAATTAGCAAATTTTCTGAAAATGAAAAAACCCCAGAAAAAATAAAAGCTTTGAAAGAGATTTCTAAGGCAGAGGCTAGGATTCAAGCTGCAAAGAACTGATATTTAAGCGGTTCCACAAAAAGTTACTTCTGGAAACTTTAATTTGGCTTCTTCCAATTTTTTTGTTTTACCTTCTTCCTGCCAATAATTTATTACTTCAGTAGCTTTATTCAATATTTCTACTCTTTCGTTATCCGTAATCCAACCTTTATTTTCAAGCTCACTTTTTAATTTTTCCCAAGCATCATCCCTCGGCCAAAAATAGTAAGCAGTAAGAGGGCTTGGACCTCCACCTACTATTTGATCGACTGCTAAAGCAACATTATCAGGCAACCACAATACTTTTATTATAAACCTTCCTTCGTCAGGTTTTGGTGTATAACCAGTAGGAACTCCATCCTCATCAATTGTGGCTGATGCTAATACAGCTGTAGCTCCCATCATTCCTGAATTTGGAGAGGAATTTCTAGAATTTGGGGCATTACTGTTTTTTTCTTTTTTTTCTATTGAATTTTGATTTGACTTATCTGATGAGGTCATTCATTTATTTATGTTTAATAAATAATTTATCAGTTGATGGTCACATTTTGATTGATTTACTCAAAATTTCTTGATTTTAGTTATTGATAGCTTCTTAACAGGAATTTTATCTATCATGAGATACTTCATAAAAGTCATAAATAGTAGCTTCCAATGAATCCCAAAGATCTTTAGGGATATCGTTTTCTTCTGCGAACATTCCAAGCTGACTAGCTAAGCTTCTTGCTTGAGAGAGTTTCGAATCATATGAATCTGATTTATTCATTTTTGAGCTTTAAACTTAATAAAAATAGATCTATTAACTAGATAAGTCAAATTTTAAAATTCTAAATCAGAGATTTCTTTTAGTGCAGCAATACTTAAAATTTCTGGGTTTGTATCTGTGACTAAAATATCATCTTCTATCCTAATCCCTATGCCTTTCCATTTCTCATCAATGACGGGTTGTCCCTGAGGGACTGGAATCCTATCACTAATATAGATCCCTGGTTCCACCGTAAGAATCATTCCATTCTGTAATGGCACTTCATAGTCGCCCATTCTGTATGCTCCAACATCATGAACATCTAAGCCGAGCCAATGTCCAGTTCTATGCATATAAAGATGTTTATAAGATTGATTCTCAATGATCTCATCAGTGCTGCCCGACAATAAACCAATTTCTTTTAATCCTTCTATCAAAATCTTTAAGGCAACATTATGAACAGCATTAGAATTTGAACCTTTTACTGCACTTTTAATAGCATTTTTCTGCGCACTCAACACAATTTCATAGATAATTTTTTGCTCACTAGAAAATTTACCACCTATTGGAATAGTTCTAGTTATGTCTCCATTGTAATAATCAGTTAGTGAGCAGCCAGCATCCACTAATAATAAATCTTCCTTTTTCAAGGGTGAGTTATTTGAAGTGTAATGTAAAATGCATGCATTATCACCTGAAGCAACAATAGAGTTATAAGCTGGTCCTCTCGCCCCTTTTTCCAAAAAGAAACCCTCCAGAAGACCCTGAATTTGTCTTTCATTTTTCTTTGATGTGATAGATTCTCTAACTAGTTCATGAGCTTCGGCTGAAATTTGTATAGCCTCTCTCATTCTGTTAATTTCGAAATCACTTTTAATTAATCTCATCTCATTTAAATAATTTTCAGGAGATTTTATTGAATTTGCACCAATCCCTGATCTTGATCTATTTTCAAGTTGCTGTGAAAAAATCTCGAGTACTATTTTCTCAATTAATGGATACTTACCTATTGAAAAAACAAGTTCATCGGATCCATTAATATAACCTGGAAGTAAATCTCTTAGTTCGGTTATTGAGTGAGCCTTATCAGCCTTAAACTCTTTTTCTGCGCCTTCTAAACCCCATCTAAAGCCATGCCAGACTTCACTTATAACATCTTTGGGAGCGACAAACATAATAAATCTCTCTCCCCTGGGCTTATGCGACAAGAAAAGAGCAATTGCATCCGGCTCATCGAAACCAGTTAAGTACCAAAAATTACTATCTTGTCTAAAAGGGTATTCACAATCGGCATGATGCTTTACAAGATTAGCTCCAGGGATAATGGCAGCTTTTCCATCTAATTTATTAAGGAAAATTTCTCTTCTCTCTTCAAAAACTTTATGGTTAGTTTCAAACATGAATTGTGTATTGGCGTGTTTTAAAAAAAAATGGAAGAATAAATTAAACGGATTTAGTACCTAATCTAGTTTAATGGAACCAAGTGTTTACGGTTTAATTTTTCTAATATCGATTATTTTAATTGGATCTGCATGTTGTTCGGGAGTAGAAGCAGCTTTTTTAGCTGTAAATTCAATAAGAATTTTGGAAATTGCATCAAAACAAAAGCCAAAAAGTTCTGCAAATCAACTTCTAAAACTTAGAAAACATCTTGGACGGACACTAACTGTAATTACTATTACTAATAATGGATTTAATATAATTGGAAGTCTTATTTTAGGAGTTTACGGAGCAATGGTAATTAATAATAATTTTGGTTTAACCCTTTTTTCAATAGCTTTTTACATACTAGTTGTTTTAGTAGGAGAAGTACTACCCAAAGCTCTTGGCACAAGATTTTCAGTTCAAATAGCATTATTATCGGTTCCTATCTTGAGAATATTAAATAACTTAATGAGACCATTTTTGATATTAATTGAACAGATATTTCCAGTCATTACAGCAGAAAACGAAATTTCAACTGATGAAGAAGAAATTAGACAAATGGCAAAAATTGGGAGTCAGAAAGGTTTTATAGAAGCTGATGAGGCAGCAATGATATTTAAAGTTTTTCAATTAAATGATTTAAAAGCTAAAGACTTAATGACTCCTAGGGTATCGGCACCTTGTCTTGATGGGTCTTCAAATCTTGATGAAATTTCAAAACTTATAATGTCTGACAGCTCTCCATGGTGGGTTATTTTGGGAGATAAAGTTGACAAAATACAAGGGGTAGTAAAGCGTGAAAAAATGTTGTCAGAATTAATTAATGGGCAAAATAAAAAACTATTATCAGAAATTTGCGAACCTGTGGACTACATTCCCGAAATGATTAAAGCAGATCAATTATTAACTAAATTTGACAAGAATCATAAAGGAGTAAAAGTAGTAGTAGATGAATTCGGGGGATTCGTGGGAATTATTGGTGCAGAAGCTGTGTTATCTGTATTAGCCGGTTGGTGGAAAATAAATCATGAAACAATTTAAAATTAAAGAAAATTATTTACTTTTAAAAAAATGGTGGGAGACTATTGATCTTACCAATTATGAAAAAAGTTTTCATAATAGAGAAATAATTGCTTTTAATCAACAACTTTTAAGACTCAAAGAAAAAAAAATAAGAATTGGCACATATGGTAAATCAGGAGTTGGAAAATCTTCTGTTTTAAATTCTTTATTAAATAAAGACATATTTAAAACAGATATTATTAATGGGACTACAAAAGAAATACAATCGGAAACTTTGACTCTAAAAGATCAAACAATCAATAGTTTAGAGTTGCTAGATTCTCCAGGATTTGATTTCTGCAATATTAAATTCCCAGATAAAGTTTACTCTTGTATAAATCATTCAGACCTTATTTTATTTATAGTTTCGGGAGATTTAAATAGAAATGAATTAAGAGAAATTGGCTCTTTTATAAAAGACGGGAAAAAAATTATTGTGATTTTAAACAAAATCGATCAATTTAATAAAAATGAATTAAAAGAAATAATTGAAAATATAAAGTTTAAGCTTCCAAAAGATTTAAATATTCCAATAATTATTAATAATGAAAATAATCTAAAAAATTACATAACAAAATTAATAAATCAATATGGTGAGATACTGTTAACACTAAATTCTATTCAATTAGCTGACAAATTATTTCTGCGAATAAAAGAGCAAAGATTGAAAAGAAGGCAGAAATTAGCTCAATCAACTATAGGTAAATTTTCGACTATAAAGGCATCCGCAGTAGCTTTTAATCCTTTTATTTTATTTGATGTTGCTGGTAGTTTCGCACTAGATACCGCATTGATTAGCGAATTAAGTAAGATTTATGGCTTAAAGTTGAAAGGTGAATCTACAAGAAAAATATTTAAAAATATATCAATTAATAATTTATGTTTGGGAGTCACGCAAGTGGGCATCAATACCTCTTTCAACCTTATTAAGAAAGTAATTCTATTAGCAGCACCTTTTACCAACGGAATTTCATTATTACCCTATGGACCAATAGCAATTATTCAAGCAGCAATTGCAGTGCACTCTACAAAAATTCTAGGGAAATTAGCAGCAAAAGAGATATTCATAAGAAGCAAAGCTTCTTTTATAGATCCCGCTATTACGATCAAAAATATGACTTTAAATGACCCAGAAATTTTTAACCACATAAATATTTATTTTTCAAATAGAAATTTAAATAATAAATTTATTAGCATTCTGCCTTAAAACTTTAATGGGAAAAAACATTGCATTATTTGGTACCAGTGCAGATCCACCTACCATTGGACATAAAAAAATACTTGAAGAATTATCCAAAATATATGCTTTTACAATTAGTTATGTTAGTAACAACCCTAAAAAAAATCACAAAGAGGATATCTCAATTCGTAGCCATTTATTAAAAACTCTCATTGAAGATTTAGATAATCCTAAAATTTTATTTAATCAAAGTGTTAGTAGCCAATGGGCAGTAGAGTCAATTAAAAAATGTAAAAGAATTTATAAATTAAATAATTTAGATTTTGTTATTGGGAGCGATTTAATTAAAGATATTATTTACTGGAAAAATTTTGATAAAATTGTTGATGAGGTTAGTTTTTTAGTAATTTCAAGAGAGGGATATCCTGTTGAATCAAATACTCTTAAAATGTTAGAAACTTATAAAGTGAAATTTAAGATTTCAACTATAAAAATCCCAAATATTTCAAGTTCTAATCTCAGGTCAAATTTTAATTATTCTAATTTACCAACTTCATTAATTGATATTGTTAAAAAGAATAATTTATATGAATCCATTAAATTAGTTGAATGAAGTTTTTACTTGCTCAAATTAATCCAGTTGTTGGTGATTTAGAGGGTAATGCAAAAAAAATACTTTGTACTGCTTCGAAAGCTGGCTCAACTTCTGCTGATTTAGTTCTTACTCCAGAATTATCACTATGGGGTTATCCAGCAAACGACCTACTTCTAAAAAAAAATTTAGTCAAAAATCAATATCAAATTCTTGACCAATTAGCCTTAGATATTAAAAAAAAATATGGAAACTTGAGTATCACAGTGGGGATAGCTGAGATAATAAATGATTCTTTTTTCCCAAATCTTTATAATTCTATTGCAATGCTTGAACGCGGTGAGTGGAAAATAATTGCTCGTAAAATTATTCTTCCCACCTATGAAGTATTTGATGAAAAAAGATACTTTAGATCAGAAGAAAAAGTTTCCGTATTAACAAAAGAAATTAATAATAAAACTTGGCGAATTGGCCTCACTATATGTGAGGATTTATGGGTCAACAAAAATATAGAGGGTAGAGGGATTCATAAAAAGAATCCTATTTTTGATTTAAAGAAAAAAAAAGTTGATATCTTAGTGAACTTATCGGCCTCCCCATATACCTTCAAAAAGTTAGAAATAAGATCCAAAGTTTCCAGTTTTGCTGCTCAATATCTTCAAGTACCGCTAATATATGTAAACCAGATTGGAGCAAATGATAATTTAATTTTTGATGGAAATAGTTTTATTTTAGATAAGAATGGATCTAAAATTAAGCAATTAAAATCTTTTTCAGAAGACCTCTCCATCTGGGACATTGAGCAAACAAAACCTCAAAAAAATAAATTTGAAAAATCTGAAATGTCATCAATTTTTGATGCATTAGTCCTTGGTGTTAGAGATTATGCTAAAAAATGCAGTTTTAAAACAGCTTTAATTGGACTAAGTGGTGGCATTGATTCAGCACTAGTCTCAGCAATTGCGACAGCTGCTCTTGGCAGTAATAATGTTTATTGCGTCTCAATGCCATCTAAGTGGAGTTCATCTCATTCAAAGAGTGATGCGAAAGATTTAGCTAGAAGATTGAAAATAAATTTTAAAAGTATCCCAATTGCAAACTTGATGAGCTCTTTTGAAGAATCTTTTATAAAAACGATATCTTTTGAAATGGCTGAAATAACCAATCAAAATATTCAATCAAGGATCAGAGGAACGCTTCTAATGGCTTTAGCAAATCAAGAAAAGCATTTATTACTTTCAACAGGAAATAAATCGGAGCTAGCTGTAGGATATTGCACACTATATGGGGATATGAATGGGGGATTATCGGTTATTGGGGATTTATATAAAACTAATGTTTTTAAATTATGCAACTGGCTTGATAGTGAAGATTCAATTAATCATAGAAAGTCATATATGTTAGATACTAATGTAGATATAATTGGAGAAAATATACGTATGAAAGCCCCAAGTGCCGAATTAGGTCCTGATCAATTAGATACAGATTCTCTCCCACCTTATTCTGTTTTAGATAATATCCTTAAAGGAATTATTGAAGAGAAAAAAGATGTAAAGCAACTAGAAGAAGATGGTTATAAAAAAGAATTAATTTTAAAAATAATCTCACTCATAAAAAAAGCGGAATTTAAAAGAAAGCAAGCTCCCCTTATCCTGAAACTGAGCAGTCAATCATTAGGAAGCGACTGGAGAGTTCCAATAGCAATATCTTATTAATCGCTAAAAGTACATTTTTGGATTTTTTTTAAAGGCCGTTTAATTGACTTAAGGTTGATACCTTTTTTGATGGCAAGAATTATGCCTGCAGCTTCTAAATAATTATCCACTTCAAAAAGATTGGGATAATCATAAAACTTATTTGTCACTTTTAATGTATTTTGATTTTTTACAGAAATAATATTTAAACCTTTTTCAATCCCTGCTAACACTGCTTCTCCACCTAGTGCCCCATTAGGAACAACAATAGATTCAATCTGATCAGGGTGTATTGTTATTGATTCATTTTTAGCGGGCAATTCAACAATGTCAGGTGCATTGCTTAACCCAATGAGTACTGATGGTAAAAAGGTGTATCCTATTTCCTCTGCAGCTGCACGAGGATCTAAATTTTCATTCAATTCAATTGGATTTAAAGCAGGAGCGTGAGCACAGGGAACTTTTAAATATTTGCTAATTAAATGACTTATAACTGCTTCGACTCCAGAAATAGGATCAACCCCTTTCCCCTCTCGATAGATATTTGTTTCTAGAGAATCTGCATCATCTGGAAATTTTGCCACAATTGCTATTGCCGTGACTCCTTTTTCTATTAAACATTTTCCAGCATCAATTAGAGTATCAGGATTTTCAATTGTGCCACCACTGATTTTTGAAGAATCAGGATCAATAACTATGTTTAATGGCTTTTTTGTAATCACATAAGAATGAATATTAATACCTAAAGTAGAAACACATGCATCAGCAACTTGTAAATGTCTCACTAATATTTCTTTCTCAATGGCTGAATCAAAAATTATTCCAATTTTCTGTTGCTTTACCCTTTTTAAAGCGATTTCTCCTTTAGCAAGTCGGTCTAAACTATAACCCTCAACATAAAAAATATTTTTATCTTTTTCAGAAAGAGTGCCGCCATTCATAACATTTGGATGAGTAATTAAACATCCACTTGCCGATGCTAATAATTTAGCGGTTGGAAGTGCATCCCCAGCAAAACCTCCTACTTCACAACCAATGCCCGTTGGGACAATAAATATTGTTGGTGAATTTTCCATTATTAAAAATATTTCACTTTATATTTTTTAATTAGCTAAGACAACTTTAATTTTAAGTTTTTTTGTTCCAAAAGAATCAATAGAATCTTGAATATCAACAATTGACCATCGAATTAAATCACCTTTTTTTTCTAAATTTGCAATGATAAATTTCCTTAAATTTTTTAATTTTATTGAAATTGGCCAATTTAAATAATAATCAACTGAACTTAATTTCATTTTTGATATTTACCAAATTGATCATTATATAAATCATCTTCAACTTCTTTACCAATAACAATATGCATATCTGACTTAGGATATGCCACACATAAGAGTGCAAAGCCTTTTTCTCTTAGATCATCATTTAATCCCATCGCATCCTCTTGATCTACAGATCCTTCCAATATGATGGATGCACAATCTGTACAAACTCCTGAACAACAACTACTTGGTAAATCTATTCCATTCATTTTTGCCGCTGAAATAATATCTTGATCATCAGAACATAAAAAACTAAATGTCTTTTGCTCAAATTGAACTTTGATATTGTATTCAGGCATATCCTAAATCTAATTACTAAACTGCTGAACCTCCTACAACTTCTAATATTTCTTGAGTGATAGCTGCTTGTCTGGCTTTGTTATAGGTTAGATTCAAAGTACTTGCTAATTCTTTAGCATTATCACTCGCATTATTCATCGCAGTCATCCTGCAAGCGAGTTCTGAAGCTGCCGACTCTTGAAGAGCTCTTAGTACCTGATTCTGTAAATATAATGGTAATAACGAATCTAATAGTTGATCAGGACTTTGTTCAAAAACAATATCTGATGGTAATTTCTCTGAATCACTTTTTTCAATATTGGATTTTTCAACAAGTAACTTACTATCTTTAGTAGTCAACCTAAAAATTTCATCGTTTTCCTCAGCAATTCCCTGAGGGTCAAGTGGCAATAGTGTTTGAACGACAGGCGCGCAGCTAACTAGAGTAATGAATTTCGTGTAAATAATTTCCACCCTATCAGAATTTTCTGAAAGAAATTCAGCTAAAATCTCATTTGTAACTCCTTCGGAGTCCTTGACTGTGGGAACCTGTTCTAGTTCTTTGAAAGTACTTTTAATTACATATCTATCCTTTCTATTTTGAAAATATCCAATAGCTTTCTTGCCTACCAAAATTAAATTTGGCTGATAACCTTGTTTGACTAATTCTCCGTATCTTATTTCAACCTTTTTTATAATATTTGTGTTGTAACCACCGCACAAACCTCTATCCGCAGTTATACAAACCAAGGTGATACTCTTTACTTCTCTCTTGGATAATAGAGGAGAGTCGACAGCCTCAAATTGTACTCTAGATTGAATATTTTCTAAGACTCGTGCAAGTTTATCTGCAAAAGGTCTACTCTTAAGAACTTGATCTTGAGCTCTCCTAACTTTTGCAGCTGCAACAAGTCTCATAGCCTCCGTTATTTTTCTTGTATTTTTAACGGAAACTATTCTATCTCTAATCTCTTTAAGATTTGCCATGGTATCTCCTAAATAAATTTAAACTGTGGCAAGCATTGATGATTTAACTTCATTTATCACCTCTTTTAGTGTCGCTTCTAATCCATCATTTAATTTCTTTTCTTTAAGAATCTCTTCTATAAATTCCGCTTTGTTTAACTTCAGGTATTCCCTAAGTTCAGTTGCAAATTTAGTAACATCTTCAACTGGAACCTCATCAATAAGGCCTTTAACTCCTGCATAAACAACTGCAACTTGTTCTGCAAGGTTCAGTGGAGAGAATTGAGGTTGCTTTAATAACTCTCTAAGTCTTTTGCCTCGTTCAAGTTGTTGCTGAGTTGCTTCATCGAGATCAGATGCAAATTGAGAAAAAGCAGCTAGTTCATCAAACTGTGCAAGTTCTAATTTTAAAGTTCCAGCAATTTTTTTAATTGCTTTTGTCTGAGCGGCTCCCCCAACACGGCTAACAGAAATACCAACATTAATAGCTGGTCTTAATCCTGAGTTAAATAAATCTGCACTTAAGAAAATTTGTCCATCTGTAATTGAAATAACATTAGTTGGGATGTAAGCCGAAACGTCCCCTGCCTGAGTTTCAATAATTGGAAGAGCTGTCATAGAGCCCCCTCCCATAGCATCTGAAAGTTTTGCTGCTCTTTCTAGTAATCTACTGTGTAAGTAGAAGACGTCTCCAGGATAAGCCTCTCTTCCTGGTGGTCTTTTTAAAAGAAGAGACATTTGTCTATATGCCTGAGCTTGTTTTGTTAGATCATCATAAATAACAAGTGTTGCTTTACCCTGATACATAAAATGTTCAGCAATTGCTGCACCGGTATAAGGTGCTAAGTACTGTAAAGCAGCTGGTTCTGAAGCTCCTGCACTAACTACGACTGTATAATCTAGGGCTCCTCTTTCTCTTAAGACCTCTACGATATTTGCTACTGATGCTGACTTCTGACCAATAGCTACGTAAACACAAACTACGTCTTGACCTTTTTGGTTGATTATTGTATCAATAGCAATCGCAGATTTTCCGGTTTGTCTATCACCAATAATTAATTCTCTTTGACCTCTTCCAACAGGAATCATTGCATCAATAGATGTGATACCTGTTTGCATTGGTTCATGCACTGATCTTCTCTTGATTATTCCAGGGGCCATTTCTTCAATCAATCTAGTATCACTTGTTGGAATTTCCCCTTTCCCATCTATTGGCTGTCCGAGAGGATTAACAACTCTCCCCTGCATTGCTTCACCAACTGGAACCGATGCAATTTTACCTGTGGACTTCACGTTACTTCCTTCTTGGACACCAAGTGCCTCTCCCATTAAAACGGCTCCAACATTGTCATCTTCAAGATTTAAAGCTATACCTTCGGTGCCATCCTCAAATTCCAATAACTCACCTGCCATGACCTGATCTAAGCCATATATTCTTGCAATACCATCTCCGATTTGCAGAACAGTTCCTACATTGCTAACACTTACAGATTGGTCATAATCAGTTATTTGTTGTTTTAAGATTGAACTGATTTCATCAGGGCGTATAGATACCATGGATTTAAGAATTTAAGGTTGATTTAAAAATTACTTGGAAAGAGATAAGCCAAGTTTTCTTATTTGTGAAGCAAGAGAAGCATCAATTACTTTTGATCCTACACTGGCGACGAAACCACCAATAAGAGATGGGTCGATTTTAGTTACAAGTTCTAATTTTTCTGTTCCAGCAATATTGATGATCTTTTTGGTAATTAAACCTTTCTGTTCATCAGTAAGCTCGACTGCAGAAGTAACAGTTGCTAAAGCTATATTACTATTTTCTCGGTAAATCTCTAAAAACCTTTCAAAAATTGAAGTAAGGATTCCAATTCTTTGCCTATCGGCCAATAATTTTAAGAAATTTAATAAAGAAGAATTAACCTTATTTGAAAAAATTTCAATAATTATTTTCTTCTTAGCATCTGTCTCTAAAATGGGAGAGGATAGTGCCTTCTCCAATTCAGGGGAATCATTTATTAATTCCAAGAGTTGTTTAACCTCAGAAACTATCTCTTCAGTTTGCGAATTTTCATTCACAACTTGAAGTAATGCCTCTGCGTATGGTGTAGTGACTGAATTTAAAAGTGGCATTAGTTAACCTCAATATTGTTTATTGATTGAGTTACCAAATTTTCTTGTGTTGTTTTATCAAGTCGATTTGGTAGAGAATCTAAAGCTTTCTTAATTGCCAGTTCAACAGCTTCTTTTCGAAGTTGAGAAATTGCTCTGGATACTTCAGAGCTCTCATCAGAGATTGCACTTTGTTTAATTCGTGCCATCTCCTCTATAGCTTTTTTCTCACTTTCCATTCTGATTGATTCAGATCTTTTAAGGGAATCTGCTTTTATTTGAGAAGCTTTTTCTTCTGCTGAAGATAAATCTTTCTTCGCTTTTTCTAAAGCTTGAGTTGCATTTAGTAGTCGATCTTCAGCATCCTTTAATTCAAGAAGGATTCCTTCTCTCCTTTTTTGAAGCATTTTACCTAGAAAACCAGGCAAAAATTTATAAAGACCGAAAACTACTACAGCCCAATTAAGGATATTAGTTTCGAATAAGTTGAAGTTCAATCCAAAACCTTCTGTAGCTAAAAGAGTTAAATTCATTTTTCTAGAATCAATCTATTAACAATAAGTTCGCTTAGATCATCAGCCTGTTTAGAAAGTTGATCACGAGCAGCAGACGTCTGACTTTCAATTTCTAGTCTTGCTTTTTCTTTTGAAGCATTTGCTTCATTGTTAGCAAGTTCTAGTGCTTCTTTATAAAGCTTGTCAGACTCATTTTCAGCTTCGCTCACAATTCTTTGGGCCTCTGTACGAGCACTTTGAAGCTGAGTTAATAAATCAGCTTCTAATTTTTTAACCTCAGAAAGTTTATTTTTGGCCTCAATAATATTATTACTTACAAACTTTTCTCTTTTTTCTACAACATTGCCAACAGGCTTAAAAAAGAGAGAATTTAATATGTAAGTAAGTGCAACTACTTGTATCGCCATTAGTGGCAAAGTGGCATTTATATCAAATAATCCACCTTCTGTAGCACCAAAAAAATTAAAGGCCAACATATGTTTTAGTTGAAGTTAAAAAATTAAGTTTAAATATTGCTAATAAGGATTAGAAGCAATAATAACTTTTAGGAAAAAGGATTCGCAAAAAGTAGTACCAAAGCCACAACTAATCCGTAAATTGTTAATGACTCCATGAAAGCGAAAGATAAAAGAAGAGTTCCTCTGATTTTACCTTCAGCTTCTGGCTGACGGGCAATACCCTCAACAGCACCTTGAGCTGCGTTACCTTGTCCAAGACCTGGGCCAATAGCACCTAGACCAACTGCTAAACCAGCAGCTACAACTGATGCAGCGGAAGTAATCGAATCCATAATTTTGAAATAAAGAGCTTAATACTTGTGATAATCTTTGTTGTCATACACGCTTGGACATCCTTTGTTTTAAGAATGGGTCTGATATTTTCAGACCTACGCGATTAGATATTTTGCCAGATTATAGACCCTTTGTAAAAGCGTCTGAATATATTGGAAGACAGCTAATGATGTTCTTCAACAGCTTCTCCAATGTAGTAGGCAGCTAGAGTTGCAAAAATCAATGCCTGAATTGCACTAGTAAATAATCCTAGGAACATAACAGGTATTGGGAGAATTAGCGGAACTAAAAAGACTAGAACACCAACAACAAGTTCATCAGCCAAAATATTTCCAAATAGCCTGAAAGACAGTGATAAAGGTTTCGTAAAATCCTCTAAAATTTTGAAAGGAAGCATAATCGGAGTTGGGTGAACATAATATTCGAAGTATCTCCAACCCTTATTGCTTAAACCTGCATAGAAATAAGAAAGTGAAACCAATAAAGCCAAAGCTATAGTTGTATTGATATCAGCAGTAGGTGCTCCTAATTCTCCACTTGGTAACTTAATCAATCTCCAAGGAATTAAAGCCCCTCCCCAATTACTAACAAAGACGAATAAAAATAAAGTACCTATAAATGGCATCCAATCTCTATAAACTTTTTCACCTATTTGCGTCCTAGCAAGATCTCTTATGTAATCCCAAAGGAACTCAAGCAAGTTTTGAAGGCCTTTGGGATCATTTTCCATCTTTTTAGTTCCTAAAGAAATAAAAACTAATAACGCTCCTAATAAAATCCAAGATGTTAAAAATACCTGCCCATGTAGTCTGATATTTCCAATTTGCCAATAAAGATGTTGACCAACTTCTAATGATGCAAAATTTGTTAGCAAGTAATTAAAAAACATTTGTTTTGAATAAAAAAATTTACTTAAGAACGTGAAAAATAAAGAATGAGTGAAGGCTTATAAATGAAAAAACCTATCATTGCGGGAAAAATATCCAAAGATCCTAGCTTGCTCGCAAAAATAAAGAGGCAAACTGGAACTAATAGTTGCAATTTTGATACACCTGACGATTCTTTACCAAGTTTCCCTATACTTTTGGCAAGCAAACGTAGGTAAAAAATGCCGGCTATTGCACCTATAAGAATACTAAAACCAAAAGTAAATCCTAGAAAAATTCCAGTTATTGAAGCTAATAAAATAGAAACAATAAAAGTAATTACAAAAATTGTTAATTGCAATTTTGTGTATTCATCATTTTGAGAAAGCAAATTATCAATTTGATTGGCAATGCCAGATTTACTTTCTTTGATGAACGAATTATTCAGGGAATGAGGAAATTGAACATTCTCATTAGAAGGATGCTCAAGTTTTTTTCTATTTGAGTCCACTGATGTGAACATAGTTTAGAAACCCCTCTGAATGGTTTTAAGTAAGTATATAAACTCACGGAATCTATCACGGAGAGGTGCCTTTTAGCTAGTTTTTTTTTATAAAAAATTAATTCTTAAGATTTATGATGAATCTGTAGGCCATTTTTTACTTTATTCTTCAAAAATAAGATTTATGAAAAGTCATCTTTTTAATTGCGTTAACGCTTTAAAACGTTAATAAAAGACTTGGCAAAATCTCAATTAAACGTCTCAATAGTAAATATACATCTAAAAACATTGGAGATAAGTCAAGAAAAAATAAAATATAAAAGAATTTCAAAAAGAAAAAAAACATTTAGTTCTAATTACAAAAAAAATTTCAGCAATTTAACAGAGTTTATATTTCCCTTACCTTGGGCGATATGGCCTTATGAAGCAAAAATCCTCATTGTTATCATTGGAATTTGGTCAATATTAGGAATATGCATACTAGGATCATCAAGTTGGTGGGTGGCTAGTAGGGAAATGGGAAATTGGGCTTACTTCTTAAAAAAACAAATCATTTGGACAATTCCAGGAATTGGTTTGTTCTATTTCGTACTTAATACAAACATTAGAAATCTTTTAAAGTTTTCAAAAATTATTTTTTATATTTTATTTTTTTTGATTTTCCTTACCAATCTTACTGGAATTACGGTAAATGGATCTTCAAGATGGCTAGTGCTTGGCAATTTTCGTCTGCAGCCATCTGAATTAATTAAACCTTTTCTAATTCTAGAAGCTTCTAATCTTTTCGCACATTGGAATCTAGTAAAGAATGATAAAAAATTAATTTCAATTATAACCTTTGGTTTATTGATTTTATTAATACTTAAACAGCCTAATTTAAGTACTGCATCGTTAACTGGAATTCTTCTTTGGGTAATGGGTTTATGTGGAGGAGTAAAACTTAGCTCTCTTTTTTCATTTGCTTCAATAGGATTAATTACTGGATGTATCAGCATCCTTAATAACGAATATCAAAAACTTAGAGTTACTTCATTTATAAATCCTTGGAAAGATCAACAAGAAAATGGATTTCAATTGGTTCAGAGTTTATTAGCTATAGGTTCAGGTGGACTATTTGGACAAGGTTTTGGACTATCAATACAAAAATTACAGTATCTACCTTTTATGTATACAGATTTTATTTTTGCCATTTTTGCGGAAGAATTTGGTTTATTGGGTTGTACTTTATTCTTAGGATTTTTAGCAGTATTCTCTTACATCAGCCTAAGAATTAGTCTTAAGTGCAGGAATAACTATACAAAATTAGTTGCTATCGGATGTGGCGTATTGTTGACAGGTCAATCAATAATCCATATTGCTGTAGCAACAGGTTCAATGCCTACTACAGGCTTACCACTACCTTTCATTAGTTATGGTGGCAATTCATTAATAGCTTCTTTTTTTATTGCAGGGATGTTAGTGAGATGTTCATTAGAGTCAACAGGATTCATTGGTATGATTAGTACACGAAAGACTCTTAATTAGTTAGAATTTAAAGGATCTTAGTCAAGCCATCGAATCCTTCAATTTAGTTATTTCAGAATTATCTCAAAAGGGTAATCTGCTTATGCAGAACGGTCTTAATAGTCCTGGTCCATTTACTATATTTTTGGTTTTCAGCGCAGGACTTTTAACAAGTCTTGGGCCATGCTCTTTATCATTACTTCCAGTAACGATTGCATATATAGGAGGAACTGAGAAAAATCAATTTAAACTTATTAGTTTTTCAGCAGGAGTAGTTTTTTCTCTTGTTGCACTAGGGGCTGCAAGTGGATTTTTAGGAAAGATATATGGGCAAATTCCATCTTATTACACTTCATTTGTTGCCCTAATAGCAATTATAATGGGTTTGAATTTATTAGGAATTCTAAAATTTCAGTTTCCCAACGGGCCTGATCTAAAAATAATAGAGGACAAGATACCATCCCTCATAGCACCTTTCACAATAGGAACTACTTTTGGATTAGCCTCTTCACCTTGCATAACTCCAGTTTTGGCAACCCTTCTAGCTTGGGTATCTCAAGCTAAAAACCCAATAATTTCAATTATTTTTTTATTTTTCTTTGGAATAGGACAAGTCACTCCATTAATTATTGCGGGAGCCACGGCAGAAAACTTAAAAAAATTTTTAGAGCTTAGAAAATTTAGTCAAGTAATTCCCACCTTAAGTGGGATTTTTTTATTAGCACTAGGATTATTAAATTTATTTTCAAATTGGATTTAAATGATTATTTTTAAGAATCTAATTTTAAAAATATCAAGTTTAAGATTCGCCATATCACTGATAATCTTCATAGCTTTTGCCAGTGGCATAGGTACTTTTATACCTCAAGGTAGTAATAAAAATTTCTATATTGATAATTTCGATAATGCTCCCATTTTTGGATTTTTAGATGGAGAAAAAGTCTTAAAACTTCAATTAGATCATATTTATACTAGCTTTTGGTTTTTATTTACATTAATACTTCTTTGCATTTCCCTTGCAGCTTGTAGTTTCAGGAGACAAATTCCTTCATTAAAAGCTTCATTAAAATGGGTCGAATATAAGAGCGAAAAAAAATTTAGCAAATTACAATTAACTTCAAGTCACCCAATCAATCAAGATGGAGACCTCATTTCAATAATTGATTTAATACTTATAAAAAGAGGATGGAAAACATACAAATTTGAAAGTCATATTTCTGCAAGAAGGGGTTTAATTGGAAAAATCGGTCCTTTAGTTGTACATATTGGATTAATAATCTTACTTATAGGTTCTGCATATGGAAGTTTAACAAGTCAATCAAGAGAACAATATTTACTGCCTGGAGAAAGTTTGGATCTTGTAAATGAGAGCACAAACTCAAAAGCCAATATAAAATTGGTCGATTTTTCTATAGAACGAGAAAGTGATGGCATACCCAAACAGTTTATTTCAAAGTTAAATTTTTCTTCTGAAGATCTAAAGTTAAATAAAATAAAAACCGCAAAAGTTAATCACCCTATAAGGTTTAAAGGATTAACTATTTATCAAGCTGATTGGGCAATATCAAATGTTGTTTTAGAAATAGATGATATCCTTTATCAATTACAATTAAAGGAGATTCCCGAAATCGGCAATCAAGTTTGGGGGGTTTTAGTTGAATTAGGACCAGAGAATAAAAAAAATTTCCTTTTAACAATAGATAATGAAAATGGTCCACTTAAAATTTCCAATACAGAAAATTTTTCCGGGAATAATCTATATATCAATGACAATACTTTAGAAGTTAACTCCTCAAAAGTATCTTTAAAAAAAATTATCCCCAGCACTGGATTAATAATCAAAAATGATCCGTCTATACCATTTATTTACTCATCTTTTATTTTAATAATTTTTGGAACAATAATAAGTCTTATACCAACAAACCAGTTATGGATTCTTGTAGATAAGGAATCACAAAAGTTATTAATTGGAGGTCTTAGCAATAAAAATCTTGTTGGTTTTAAAAAAGAATTTTTTAAATTATCAGAAAAAATTAAAAATTTTTAATTTTTTTCTGGCCACTAAAAATATCCAACTGCATTGAAACATTCCCTCTAGGGTTAAATGCAGCATTTAAATGTATCCAGTGAGGCGAGCCCTCATTCACTAAATCATCCATAATTCTATTAACAACTTCCTCATGTGATATCCTTATATCTCTAAAATTATTAATATAAAGCTTTAAAGACTTCAACTCATAAACTTTCAAATTAGGTTGATAAATAATATTTAGCTTTGCAAAATCTGGATAACCAGAAAAGGGGCACTTACATGTAAATTCAGGCAACTGTATAGAAATTTCATAAATTCTTTTCTTATTTGGATTCTCGAAACAAATTATTTTTGATTCTTCAATGATTCTCTCACCATAAAGAGGTCTTTGGGTCGAATCATCTAATTTAGCTGTACTCATTTTTAGTAGAACTTATTTACTAAAGCTATATAAAAAGATCAAAACCTGCAAAAATCTCAACAAGCTTAAGTATTACAATTGAATAAGTCAAAAGCTGTTAAATCTTATTTTTGTATCATCAATAACATTCATAATGTCGGTTGAGAGGGTTATATGTGTTTAGTTCAATGAAAAATTAATGGACATTTGTTTGATAACTATCGATAACAACTTAAATAAAACCCTTCAACCAAAAAGCGCAATTGGAATGTTATGGCTTCAAACACACTTTGAGAATGATAAGTGGGAAGCGTTATCAAATAGTACAGTAATAATTTCTGATGAAAATTCCCAATTATTAATTGAAGACGCCACCAATGCAGGCCTTGATATTAAATGTTTTTCTGATATTTCAATGTTGGATGTTTTCCCAAAAAACAATTAAGATAGTAATATTCAATCTTTAATCATGAAGAAAATTGAAGCAATCATACGTCCATTTAAGCTGGAGGATGTAAAAATTGCATTAGTAAACTCTGGTATTGTTGGAATGACAGTTAGTGAAGTCAGAGGTTTTGGAAGGCAAAAAGGACAAGTTGAAAGATATAGAGGTTCAGAATTTACTGTTGAATTCCTTCAAAAACTCAAAGTAGAAGTTGTCGTAGAAGATGAAAAGGTTAGTTCAGTCATTGATGCGATTGCTGAAGCAGCAAAAACTGGAGAGATCGGTGACGGAAAAATATTCATAACATCAATTGATTCTGTTGTGAGAATAAGAACAGGCGATAAAGATGAAGAAGCACTTTAATTCAAAGAGTTTCTTTTACTAAATTTTGTATATATTCATTATTAATCCTCTTATTTGAGTGACTTCCTAAGGTCATCCAAGCTAGATATTCATGATTTCCAGCAGGACCTACCAGCGGAGAAGCTATCAAATTCTTTATATTCCATTGGAAATTTTTAGCAGCACATATAACAGACTCTATAGCCTCAGTATGGAATTTAGGATTGCGAACAACGCCACCTTTACTGACTTTATCTTTACCCACCTCAAATTGGGGTTTAATTAAAAATATGCCCTCAATACAATCACCTTCTAATAAATTGCCAATAGATTTAAAAACTAACTTTAATGAAATAAAAGATAAATCAGCAACCACAAAATTTGGTAATTCATTACTTCTAGATAAAAGATCATTAGGTTTTAAATTTCGAATATTAGTTCTTTCAAAAAGTATGACTTTTGGGTTATTTCTAATCTCCCATGCAGTCTGTCCATAACCAACATCTATCCCATAAACTAACTTTGCTCCTTGTTGCAATAAGCAATCAGTAAATCCCCCAGTAGAGATTCCTGCATCAATACATATTTTATCTTTTACTTTAATTTCAAGTTTTTTAAATGCCTCTAATAATTTCTCGCCGCCTCTTGATACAAACATAGGTTCGGAATCAATAAAAAATTCAGATCCAATTAATACTTGTTGTCCAGGTTTATCCAATACTTTTCCATTGATATCTCTAACCTTGCCCGCAAGAATTAAACCTTGGGCCTTTTGACGAGTTTCACATAAACCTTTATTTAGAAGATAAAGGTCTAATCTACTTTTTTTAATCATCTATTAATCAATAAAACAAGACTGAATAATGAACTAATTAAAGATTAAAATCAAAATTCTTTAATGCCTCCCAATTTTAAATAAGAACTAAATAATTACCCATTTTTAACAAAATAAATCAATGTAAAATTTTTTATTTAAGCTATCTTTATTAGCCAGAAAAATGTTACATAAGAAAATAATAATAAGACAAATATGTTCAATGGCAAGTACATCTTGAAGGTATAGAGCAATAATTCGATTTTGGTTATAAAGTTTAAATTGATAATTAATAAAAATTGTGATCGAGCGTTACACATTACCCGAAATGGGGAAAATCTGGACTGAAAGCGCAAAATTCCAGAGTTGGCTTAAAGTTGAAATAGCCGCATGTGAAGCAAATTTTTCACTCGGAAAAATTCCTGAGAATGCCATTAAAGAGATACGTTCAAATGCAAAGTTTGATGAATCTAGAATTACAGAAATTGAGAAAGAAGTAAAACATGATGTTATAGCATTTCTTACAAGCGTTAATGAATTTGTAGGAGATTCTGGAAGATACATTCATGTTGGAATGACTAGTAGTGATGTCCTTGATACTGGGTTGTCTCTTCAGTTAAAAGATTCTTGCGAATTGTTATTAGAAGAAATTGAGAACCTAGAAAATGAAGTCAGATTATTAGCAAGGAAGCATAAAAATACATTAATGATTGGCCGATCTCATGCAATTCATGGAGAGCCAATTTCCTTCGGTTTTAAACTTGCTGGATGGCTAGCAGAAATAATAAGGAACAAAAAAAGGTTGTTAACTCTGAGAGAATCTGTAGCAATTGGACAAATAAGTGGTGCAATGGGAACTTACGCTAATACGAATCCCAGAGTAGAACAAATAACTTGCGATTTACTCGGCTTAAAACCAGATACGGCAAGTACGCAGGTTATATCAAGAGACAGACATGCAGAATATGTGCAAACCATTGCACTAGTTGGAGCGTCTTTAGATAGATTTGCGACTGAAATAAGAAATTTACAAAGAACTGATGTTTTAGAAGTTGAGGAGGGCTTTACAAAAGGGCAAAAAGGAAGTTCTGCCATGCCTCATAAAAGAAATCCTATTCGAAGTGAAAGAGTGAGTGGTTTAGCAAGAATTTTGAGGAGTTACGTTTTAACAGCACTGGAAAATGTTCCACTATGGCACGAAAGAGATATAAGCCATAGTTCAAATGAACGTATCATGTTACCAGACGTATCAATCTGTTTGCATTTTATGCTCAGGGAAATGAAAGATATAGTAAGCAATTTGGAAGTTTATCCAAAAAATATGCTCAAAAATTTAAATATATATGGAGGTGTAATCTTTAGTCAGAAAGTCTTACTTTTGCTTGTAGAGAAGGGCTTGTCTAGGGAAAAGGCTTATAGCTTAGTACAAAAAAATGCGCATCAGGCCTGGAATACTCAGAATGGAAATTTCAAACAGAATATTGAGAGAGATAATGAAATAATGGATTTTATTAATCAAAGTGACCTAGAAGAATGTTTTAATCCTTCAATTCATCTCAATAATTTAAGTGTAATATGGGAGAAGTTAGGTATCTAGGATTACTGAAAACCTTATCTAAGTTAAACCAGTGTTTTCAGAGGAATAATGACAAAAAAATTTAGAATTGAAAAAGATAGTATGGGAACAATAGAGGTTCCCATTGAAGCTTTGTGGGGTGCTCAAACACAAAGATCGATACTAAATTTTTCTATTGGAGAGGAATTAATTCCAATTGAGTTAATTTATTCACTCACCCGCATAAAAAAAGCTGCTTCAATTGCGAATTTCAATTTAGGTTTAATAGATAAAAGGAAAAAAGATTTGATTGTAGAGGCATGTACGGAAATACTTGATGGGCTTCACGATTCACAGTTTCCCTTAAAGGTTTGGCAAACAGGTAGTGGTACGCAAACAAATATGAATGTTAATGAGGTAATTTCAAATATTGCAGCTTTAAAAACTAATTCAAAGCTTGGTAGTCATCAACCAATTCATCCGAATGATGATGTAAATAAATCTCAGTCAACTAATGACACTTTTCCTGCTGCTATTCAAATATCTGTTGTTAATGAAATAATCAACAATTTAGTTCCTACGATCAAAGAACTTACTAAGATCCTTGATAAAAAAAGTGTAGAATGGAAAGACCTTATCAAGATAGGAAGAACCCATTTTCAAGATGCAGTTCCCCTTACTTTTGGTCAGGAAATATCAGGATGGTCAGAGCAACTTAAAGATGCTGAGAATGCAATTATTATGAGTCTGAATGAATTGTATTTCTTACCTCTGGGAGGAACTGCAGTTGGTACAGGGATAAATTGTCCAGAAGGATTTTGTGAAGAGTCTATAAAATTTATTTCCGATGATACCAATCAAATGTTCTACAAATCAAAAAATAATTTTTCTATCATGGCCTCGCATGATCGTCTTGCTCAAGTAATGAGTCAGTTAAAAATATTAGCAGGTACATTATTTAAAATTTCAAATGATATAAAAATTCTATCTTCTGGTCCAAGATCAGGAATATATGAACTAATTATTCCTCAAAATGAACCTGGAAGTTCTATTATGCCAGGTAAAGTGAATCCAACTCAATGTGAAGCCTTATCAATGGTTTGCACGCAGATAATGGGTCTTGAATATGCAGTTTCAATCGCAAATTCTAGCGGCACTTTACAGATGAATGAATATAAGCCTCTTATTGGATTTAATATTCTCACAAGTTTAAAATTACTTAAAAATGTAATTGAAAACTTCAGAATAAAACTAGTTGATGGGATGGAACCTAATCAAAAGAAAATGCAGTTAAATTTAGAAAATTCACTAATGTTGGTTACAGCCATAGTGCCAAAAGTTGGTTATGAAAAAGCAGCTGAAATTGCAAACCTGGCCTTCAAAGAATCATTAAACTTAAAAGAGGCAACACTTAAATTAGGTTATTTAAACGAAGATGAATTTGATCAAGCAATGAATATCAATTCGATGATTTGATTAAAAAAATTTAAGAATTATTGTCAATTCTTTTTGTTGCAGGATTAGTATCTTCATAGACTTTGATTAGGTCATTAGATTCAGAAACAGGAAAACGATTAATAGCTTTTAATGCTAACCTAGCATTACTTTTTAATTTATTACTAACACCAATACAGTATTGCACTTGAGAAAGGACATCAATTGATCTTCTAATAATCCTCACTACATCACCTTCGTCTAATGAAGTATTAAAAACCAAATCTTTCCATTTTTTTCCTCTTGCCCATTCAGAAATAATTCCAGTCAACTCTGTTTCTAAATAGATTGGAATTTCAATGTGAAACTTATTTTGTTGAAAAGAGACTATTTTTCTTAAACCATCTAATTCATTAAAAACATCTATTACCTTTAAAGAAGGCTTAAAATTGCACCAAAGATTAGGCCTCCTCATATCAACACATATAGCTTGAATAATTGCAGCTAACTCAGGAGGATCTAAATCGTCTAAATAACCACTAACTAAAACAAGACCAATCCATAGTTCATTTTCACTTCTTATTGCACCGACTGTTTGTCCAACTTCTGTCAATTCCAAATCATTTAAACATCCAAAATGATTCAGAATTTTAATCAAATCAGTAAAAGTTCTCCAGTTATGATTTTCTTTATCCTCAAGAAGTTTTTTTCTAATATTTATTTCTTGTTCAATATCAATAATTCTTTTTCTATATTTCTTTAATTTCTTGGAGTCTCCAAATCTATGTGCAGGATGATCAGTAACTGTTTCTTCTAAATTATTAATTTGTTGCTGTTGTGCCAAAACTTCCTTTGTCAAATCATATTGTGGAGTTTGTAAATCATTTTTTTTAGAAACTTCTAAAATTCGATCCGCATAACACTGCGACATATCATCTCCCCTAAATACCTCTCCAGAAAAATACATCTTTGGTACTTCAAGTCCTAAGACGTCAATTGTATCCAAATCATTAAAAATACTGACTATGTAGGAGGGTTTTATAAGGATAAATAAATTATCAATTGTCAAACACAATAAACTCTTAATTTTTTGGGATTCATATATTTTCTTACAAATTAATCCTGGAACAATTTTTCTTTTGATTTGAGGAGCTTTGATTGAAATTAAGCTTCCATCTTTAATATATGGGAGTGCATTAGTTATCTCTTCTGATAATTTTTCTGTTGACTGTTTTTCTAAAATTTTCAAGATTCTTCTCTCTTCTTTAAGACGATTTTTTAACTTTTCGTATGCATCAAAATCTTTCCATGAAACGTTAGATGTAATTTTTTGTAATTCAATTAAATCCTTATCTAAATTTTCAAGAATTATATTTTCACCTGATGATTCTCCTAAATATAAAAAACTACCAAAACTTCTTTTAATTAATTCTTTAGACTTCTCTAAAGTATAACTTTGTAAAAGATTAAGTACCATTCCATAGCTAGGAGTGAATTGACTTTCTAAAGAATTTGGTTTGCTAATAGCCAGTGCACTTGCTTCTTTGGCACCTTCGAATCTTGTTTGCAATGTAACAACATATCCCTGGGTATCTTTTCCTCTTCTTCCAGCTCTTCCTGACATTTGCAAAAATTCACTGCTAAATAATAATCTATGCCCATCATCTGTCCTTTTTGATAAAGAAGAAATGACAGTTGTTCTTGCAGGCATATTTATTCCTGCAGCAAGAGTTTCAGTTGCAAAAACAACTTTTATTAAACCTTGCTGAAATAATTCCTCAACCAATTCTTTCCATGCAGGCAATAATCCAGCATGATGAGATGCAATACCGCGTTTTAATGCCTCGCATTGAGATTTATCTTTAATAGCCTCCTGATTATTTTTAAGATAAGCATCTAATTTTTGGGATATCATACTTGCTTCTGAATAACTTACTAAAGTTAAATCTTTTATATTCTCAATAGCCTTGTCACATCCTCTTCTACTAAAAATAAAATAAATAGCTGGCAACATATTTCGTTCAGCTAGTTTTGAGATCACAAAGCCAATTGAGGGAGACTTTGGTTGCATTATCCTGCCCACTTTTCCTCTTATTTTCTGACCTTTAGGAGCTCTCCAAATCTTACAGTTTGGATGAATTCCATTACCCTTATTATTTAAGAGTGGATGGAGGCCTTTAAAACTACAAAAAATAAAATCAAGTGGGACTGGTCTCTTATCACTATTAATTAGTACTGTGGGCCCATGAACTTTTTCTATCCAATTTTGTAATTGATCTGCATTGGCTATTGTTGCTGATAAAGCTATTATTTGAGTTCTAGTAGGGCAATGGATTATAGTTTCTTCCCAAACTGTGCCTCTTTGGGGGTCATTCATATAATGACATTCATCAAGAATCACAGATTCTAAATTTTCTAAGGGATCATCAAATTCATCAAAATCGCCATAAAGCATGTTCCTAAAAATCTCAGTCGTCATGACTAAGATTGGTGCTTCTCTATTTATGCTTATATCTCCAGTTAAAAGACCAACTTTATTCTCACCATATTGATTACCAAAATCTCTAAACTTTTGGTTTGATAAGGCTTTTAAAGGTGTTGTATAAAAAACTCTGCTGTCATGAGATAAGCCTCTATATATAGCAAATTCACCTATCAATGTTTTACCCGAACCTGTTGGTGCCGTTAAAACAACAGAATTTCCGCTATTAATAGCTCGTATTGCTTCTAATTGGAAATCATCTAGCGGAAAGGGGAAATATTCCTCTAAATTAAGCAATAATTGTGATTGAAGAGAGGATGAGTTAACTTCTTAATATATGATCTATATAGATATTAATAAACAAAAAATACCTTGCAAACTTTGCTAGTAAATCTAAATCTTTTTAATTAAATCCACTTTATTTTATTTTGTCGAAATGAAAAAAGTAAAAATTCCAAAAAATAGAATCCGTAAATTAAAAACATTTTCTTTAGGTAAAAAATCATTCGAACTTCTAAGTTTAAATTCGCAAAATAAAAAACTTATAGACTTATGCAGTAATGATTATTTTGGATTAAGTAGGGACAAGGATTTAATAAAAGCTGCTTACGAAATAAGCTTGTTAGAAGGTATTGGTTCAGGAAGCTCTAGGTTTATTACAGGATCAAGACCAATACACCAATTATTAGAAACAGAACTTGCCAAGTGGCTTTATCAAGAGAAAGTATTACTTTTCCCAAGCGGATTTCAAGCAAATATAGCCGCTATACAGGCTTTAGCAAACAGAAATAGTATCGTGATAGCAGATAAATTGATCCATAACTCTTTATTGGTTGGAGTCAAAGCTGCTCAAGCAAAACTGGTTCGATTTTCACACAATAATTTAAAAGATTTAGAAGATAAAATTATTAAATCTAACCCCAAAAAAAATTCCATTTTAGTTGTTGTTGAATCTCTTTATAGCATGGAGGGATCGATTGCTCCGCTCAAAGAAATAACGGAAATTTGCAAAAAAAATAGTGTTCAATTATTAGTTGACGAAGCTCATGCAATTGGGATATTGGGCCCTGAAGGCAAGGGTTTAAGTTTTAATTATCGTTCAGATATAACTATGATTACTGGAACTTTTGGAAAAGCATTTGGAAGCGGTGGAGCTTTCATAGCTTCCAATTCAGAAATTGGAGAATATCTTATCCAAACAAGTGGTGCATTTAGATATACAACCGCTCTTGCTCCATCTTTAGCTGCTGGGGCGCTAGAGGGTTTAAAAAAAATTTTAGAAAATAAAGAGTGGGGTAATGATTTGTTATCTTCTGCAAATATATGGAAAAATGAAATTATTAAAAATTTTAGTTTTCCAGTTCAGGGGGACTCTCACATTTTATCAATTATTGTTGGCAAAGAAGAGAAGGCAATTTATCTACAAAAATATCTCGAAGAAAATGGGTTTTTAGCAATTGCGATAAGACCTCCAACTGTTCCAGTAGGACAATCAAGAATCAGAATAACAATACGAAGAAACTTGGATTTTAATCTGCTAAAGGATTTCATCGCAGTATTAAAAGATTTTAAATGAAACAAATTATTACTCAACATGGTTGGGGACTAAATAAATATTTGTGGGATGATTATAAAGTTGATTTTTTGAATAATAATTGGCATTGGCAAGATAATGAAAGGGGCTATTTTTCGATAAATAATTATCAAGCAAAATGGATTAAAAGCGAATCTAAAAAAGAAATCAGAATGATTTTATGCCATTCATTTGGTTTTCATTTAATGCAAAAAAAAATTTTAAAAGAAGCAACTCATATTGTTCTTATAAATTCTTTTAATAATTTTCTTCCTTTAAGTAATAAGAGAAACTTTATTATGAGGTCTCTAAAAAGAATGGAAAGAAAAATCATAAAAGATGAACCTAAGGATTTGTTGAAAGAATTTATACATAGATCATTTATGCCAAATCATATGAATAAAAGTTTTAAACATATCTTTTATAAAAGTCTAGAGAGTTTAAATAAAACTCTTCTTTTAAGTGATTTAAAACAACTTTACATTAATAGAGACTTTCCAGTTTTTTTAAGAAAAGATTGCAAAATTATTTTTATAAAATCAGAAAATGATTTGATTCTTGACAACGAAGCAAATAATAACTTTCTTGATTCCTTAAATAAAACACTTGATAGAAAGCCAATTTTAATTAAATTAGCTCAACAAGGTCATTGCTTAAATAATTTAAATTTATATGAGATCTTACTTAATAAACTTAATGATTGAAATGGATAGTAAAAAGTGGAATGAGAAAATAAAAAATAATTTCAATGATGCTTCATCTCGGTATTTAGAACATTCAAATATTCAGAAATTTTTTGCAAAAAAGATCGTTCAATTTATCAAAGAATTAAATCCCCAAAAAAAAGGTGAATGGATAGATCTTGGATCAGGACCAGGACTATTAGCAGATGAAATAGAAAAAAAATTTTCTTCCCAAAAAGTATCAAGAATTGATTTCAGCAAGAAAATGCTTCTTGAGAATAAATTATCTAGAAAAAAAATTTTATGGGATTTGAATAATGATTTACCTCCGGAAATAAATAACTGTTCTCTATTAACATCTAACTTTTGCATACATTGGTTAAACAACCCAGAAAAGATAATAAAAAATTGGTTTAGCAAATTAACACCTGGAGGTTTTTTAATCATTTCATATCCAACAAAAGATTGTTTTCCTGAATGGAAAGATACTTGTAAAAAAATTGATATTGAATATAGTGGTCTTAATTTCCTTTGCTCTAAAGAATTATTAAAAAATTTCAAATCAACTGAAATACATTATTCAGAACAGTTTAATTATCTTGAAAATTTTAAAGATGTATATAAGCTTTTTAGAAGCATTAAAAATGTAGGGGCACAATCAACAAATTGTAAACGCAAAACAGTCAAAGAGTTAAAGGAAATGCAAAAGTTTTGGCCAAAGAATTACAATAATACAGTGAACCTTTCATGGCAAATTGAGATTCAAATAATAAAGAAATTATGAGTAGTCAGGATAGTATTTTCAAATTTGTAATTTGTGGAACAGATACTGATATTGGGAAAACTTTAATAAGCTCTTTTTTCGTTAAAGGATTAAATTCTTTTTATTGGAAGCCTATTCAAAGTGGTATTGAATCGCAAACTGATAGTCAAACTGTTGAAAAACTTGCACAAGTAAGTAAAGAGAAAATAATCAAAGAAGCTTATGTCTTTACAAAACCTCTATCTCCTCATTGGGCTGCTGAAATAGATCAAAAAACTATTTACTTTGACAAGTTGAGATTGCCAAAAGTGCAAAGCGCACTAATTGTAGAAACTGCAGGTGGATTAATGGTTCCAATAACACGTAATTTTTTGCAAATAGATCAAATAAAACAATGGAATCTTCCGGTAATACTTGTATGTAAGAGCTCACTTGGTACTCTGAACCATACCCTACTTAGTATTGAGGCTTTAAAACGAAGAAATATTGAGATTTTAGGTTTAGTAGTCAATGGTGAAAAACACCTCGATAATCCAAAAACTCTAGTTGATTTTAGTGGTGTACCTTTAATTGCTGAATTTCCTTACATCAAAAAAATGGACCCAAATAATTTAGATATACTATGGAAAGAATTAGACATCAAGAATAAGTTGATCTCACTATTAAACGCAAAAATAAGTTAAATGAAATCTTTGGATTCAAATACTTCAAATCAAGTATGGCACCCAAATATTTGGCCACCTTTTACACAAATTAATAACAGCAAACCGCAAATAGAAGTAACTCATGGTAAAGATGCCCTTCTATTTACTAAAGATCCAGAAAAAGAGCTAATAGATGCAATTAGTAGTTGGTGGGTAACTCTTCATGGTCATAGTAACGAATATATTGCGGATGCCATTTTCGATCAATCAAAAAAGCTTGAGCAAGTTATATTTGCTGATTTCTTACATCCACAGGCAAAAAAATTAGCAGAAAGACTTAGTAAATTAACAAAACTAGAAAGATTATTTTTTTCTGATAACGGTTCTACTGCAGTGGAAGTCGCTTTAAAAATTGCCTTCCAATCATGGCAAAATAGAGGAGAAACAAGAACTCAAATAGTAGCTTTTGATGGAGCCTATCATGGTGATACATTTGGAGCAATGGCTTTAGGTGAAAGAAATATTTTTAATGAGAATTTCGATAATCTTATGTTCCCAGTTAAAAGAGTCCCATGGCCTTCAACTTGGATTAACGATGAAGAAGTAGAAAATAAAGAAAATGAGTCGATCCAAAAATTAGGAACTCTACTTAAAACTCCAACAGTTGCAGTAATCCTTGAGCCACTTGTTCAAGGAGCAGGAGGGATGAATATGGTTAGGCCTCAGTTTATAAAAAAAGTTTCAGAAATTATAAAAAATAATAATTCTTTGTTAATTGCCGATGAAGTATTGACTGGCTTTGGAAGATGTGGAAGCCTTTTTGCGTTTCAAAAGGCAAAAATCATTCCTGATTTAATAAGTATTTCAAAAGGTTTAACTGGTGGATTTTTACCGATGGGAATAACTTTATGTAAAGAAAAAATTTTTCAATCCTTTATTGATGATTCCCCAAAAAAAACGTTTTGGCATGGACATAGTTTTACTGCTAATCCTTTAGGTTGTGCTGCAGCAAACGCTAGCCTTGATTTATTAGAAAAAGAACCAAAAAAATACCTTTCATTTGAAGAAAAACATTTATCCCATTTAATTAAATTTGAAAACTTACCTTATATAAAAAAGGTAAGGGTATCCGGCACAATTGCTGCCTTCGATTTAGATTTGGGGAACAAAAAAGGTTATTTCAATAATATTGGTAAAGAAATAAAGAGTCTTGCAATGGATCAAGGTTTATTCATTAGGCCTCTCGGGAATGTTATTTACCTCTTGCCGCCTCTCTGTATAACAGATGATCAATTAGAAAAAAGTTACTGGATAATAAGGCAAATCTTAGACAATCTTTAGATAGAAATTTAAGGTCCCTGCAGTATTGCATTTTCCACATCTTCTCTATTAATGCAGTAGGAAAATAGCCTTTTAGTTTCTTGTCCTTCACTTTCCCACATAACACTTAAATCTTCTTGTTCAAAAATAATAGTTGCATTCCAATTAGAAAGTAAGAGGTACCATTTAGATGGATTATTAACATCCTTCACAGCACCTAAATCAGTTAGCCACAATTCCAATGATTGCAGAGAATGTTGGTTAATGGGTTTTTTGGGGAGATTCACATTCTTTTTTAAAGTATCAATTTACTAACCAGATAGGTATTGTATCTAATTCTTTGCCAGTAAAAGAGGCAATAAAAACTGAACAAATCAAACTAATAGAAATTATAATAAATAAAAGAAATAACGAAAACAATTCTCCATTTGAAAAAGGTCTTCTGTTACCTACTAAATTTTTATTATTTGAGTCTATTATTAAATTATTTAAAACTTTAGTATTATGCTTACCTCTAGATTTTTCCTTTAGTTTATTATCATATATTTTCCTCAAATTACTATTATTCAAATTTTCATAAGCTTCCAAAACTTCTTGAAATTTACTTTTAGCATCGTCTATTTCTAAAGAAGTTGTATCAGGATGTAACTCAATAGATAGTTTGCAAAATGCCTTTCTTAATTCATGATTTGAGGCATTTTCATCTACACCTAAAATTTTATAATAAGAAATTTCCCCTTTCAAAATAATCTTTTATTAATATTGTAATTCTAATAAATTTTAAATAAATAGAATGTATTTTATGAATGATAAAAATTTATATTTATAACGAAATGAAAAAACAAAACATTCCAGAAGAAATTTTCTCCTTAATAACTGAAGAAGAGATAATTATGTTTCAAGAATTACAAATTAAAATTAAAGAATTAAATTCTAAAACAAACTTAACGAGATTAATTAATGGTAATGATTATTGGGTATCTCAAGTTTTTGACAGTCTTTGGCCCTTTAAAACTTTCCCGAACATTAATTTTGATAATAAAAAATTTTTAGATATTGGATCAGGTTGTGGCTTCCCAGGTTTAGCTTATGCCATAACTCATCCTACTTCAGAAATATACCTAGTTGACTCTTCAAAAAAGAAAACAAATGCTCTAAAAATCTTAATTAAAGAGATCAATTTCAAAAACAATATTCATGTAATTAATGATCGCATTGAGAATTTAGCCCATCAATCGTCAATGAGAAATAGTTTCAATATAGCTACTACTAGAGCAGTGAGTAATCCATCAACAGTTTCGGAATATATACTACCAATGCTAAGAAAAGAAGGGTTAGGGGTTTTATATTGTGGCAAATGGACTGATAAAGAAAATAGAAATCTAGATAAAACTTTAGAAATATTAGGAGGAAAATTTAAAGAGAAAAAGAAGATATCGTTACCAAGCAATAGAGGTACCCGAAATATTATTCTTATTCAACCACAAAATTTCTGCCCTGAAATTTACCCAAGAAAAGTTGGCAAACCTAAGAAAAATCCATTATGAAATTATTTTTTTGATAATCTTTTAGCAACCTTATCTCCGAACTTCTCTTTTAAAGTTCTCAATTTTTTTATAACTTTTTTTGGATTTGTATGACCTTCTAATATTTTCAATAATTGTACTTCAGAAACGTCCTTATCTAACAAATTAGAGTTATTTCCTGGGAACCAGTGACTTCCATTTCCAAGCAATTGATATCTAGCTTTTGCAAACCCTTCCATATCCAACCAATCAATTAAATTTGAAAGCCAAAGCAGAACAGGAATATTAATATTACCTGGCGTATATTCCCAACTCGGCAAATTTCTATTCCAATTTTGATGCCACTCTAAACCCAGAGAATTAATTGATTCTTGCCTTAATCTGTTTATTATCTTTGGGACGTACTTTTCAGATTCTGATAACAACGAAACAGCTTCTAAATGCAAATTAAAATCTGTCTCTTTTGCAATACCAACACTAAGAGTATGCACATTTTGATTTCTTAAGCAAAAAAGATCGTTAAAAACTATAGGATGAAGTGGCTTACAAAGTTCCAACATTTTGTCTGAGGGAGTATGAAGATGTCCCCCTTTATCAGTGGGGCTTATTATAAAAACCCCAAGATCATACTTATTAGCCAAATTTATAACCTTTGTATTTTCTTGATTTATGAAATACCAGTGCAAATTTACATAATCAAAAAAGTTTGTTGATATGGCCTTCTCAATGAGTGAAGATTTTCCATGAGTTGAAAATCCAATAGAACCAATTAAATTTTCTTTTTGTAAATTTCTTAAAATGTCAATACAACCGCCATCTTTAACAGCATGATATAAATGTTCATCTGTATTAATGCCATGTACAGCTAACAAATCAATTCTTTTAACTTTTAATTTTTCAAAACTTGTCATAATATCTCTTTTAAAAATTTTTGGATCACTATTTGGAGGAATCTTAGTTTGAATAATATTTGGAATTCTATCTATATTTTTAAAACCCAATCCTAATTGCACCTCAGAAGTCCCATAATACTTTGCAGTTTCGACATGACTTATGCCATATTTGTTTGCTAAGTTCAATATATTTTCTACTTTATTTTGTTCTTCATTTGAAATTTCAGAAATATCTAGTTGTTCCCAACTTTTTTGAAATCTCATACCACCTAGAGATAGAATAGGGATCCTCAGATTGGTTCTACCAAATCTCCGATATTGCATCTTTTAAAAAAATTAATGCTTATTCATTCTTGGAGGTTTTCCAAATGATTGAAACATATCCCTATCGAGGCTATTCTCTAAATCATTTAATTCTTCAAACTTTACCCAATGAATACAATCAACAGGGCAAGTATCTATTGCCTCTTGTATAACATCAACACTATCACCATCTTGTCTCATTGCTCGGCTTCTACCATGAAATTCGTCAACCAAGAAAGTGTTTGAAGCAACGTGTACACAGTATTGACAACCAATGCATTTAGCTTCATCAACCCAAACAGCCTTTTCGGCCAATTGACCACCTAAAACTGGCTCAAAGCCCGAAATTTCAATACTTTCTTCAAGATTAACGAATGGATCGGTTAAATCCATAATATGAAATTAGTTATCCCACTTGGTTAAAACCAATTCAATTGAGCCGTCATTTTGGTTTTTTTGTTCTACGATTTGATAACCATCCTCTTTTGTTTTGGAAATAATTGTTTCGTAAGCATACATTTGGGTAACCTTAGAGATAAATCTTTCTACTGGAAGATGAAATTTCCACAGGTCTAGATCAGTGACTAACTCATATGAATTTGAAGTATTATCCCATTTAAATCCAACTTTAGTTTCTCCAGGAAGATTCATGCTTATATCAACAGCAGTAAATTTACCTCTATAGCCTTTAACAAACTTTTCTTCTTGGTTGATCATGTAGCCAAGACTATTTAAGGCTTTAATTAATGGCTCGGCATCTTTGAGCTGAGTTTTTATCGTACTAAAGTGTGACATTAGATTCGTAGTTGATTTTTTTTAATTTTTCATTTTGATTGGAGATAAAAGCATCAGAAGTTTTATTTTTAACTGTTACTTTACCAAGAGCATCTTCAAGATTTCGTGTGGCATCATTACAGGAATTACCAGTAAAACCTTCTACTGTCTCTTCAACTCTTCCGTCTTGATGAATTTTGAATCTCAATGTTTTTTGAGGCATTAAATTCAAGTACTAAGTACTTTTACTTTATATAGAATAACGAAATTTTTTTGTTTCAGTTGGTACAAGTTAATTAATTTTAATTTTTATATTGAATATCTGATAAATAAACTCTTTCAGTCGTGTGCTTATCAAAAAAATTAAGAAGTTTAGTTATAAAAACCTTGCATCCCCATTGAATCTAAGGCAGTTTTTGCTTCTTCCATAACAGAAGGTTCTTTATCGAAAAGAGCTATCTTGGTACATTCATCAACGAAACTTTCTTGAAATGTATTGTTTAATTTTTCGTACAATCTACACAATGACCAAATGCAATTACTTCTTACACCTGGTTCATTATCTATTTTTAAACTTATTAAAAGTTGTTCTGCTACCAATTGAGCATTTTCCACAGAAACATTGCCGATTTCAGCTAAAGAACTAGATGACCATAACCTTACTGCAGCTACATCGTTCTTCAGAGCATTTATTAATGGCTTCAAAACAATTTGATTATCATAATTAGCCAAACTCCATGCAGTTGCTCTTCTGACATAAGCATTATCGTCAGTCTCCAAAAGACTGACAAGTTTCTCGACGGCGCTAGGACATGGATTACGACCTAAAGCATATACCACACTCATTCTCTCAACAGGACAAGGTTGGTCAAGTAATGGTAACAAAAGAGGAAAAGATCTTGAATCTCTGTATTCACAAAATATTCTTAAGCCCTGTATTCTTTCCTCTCTGTTACCTTTGAGCATTTTTAATGCTGCATTGCATTCTTGAGTTATGTTTAAACCTTTTGGAAAAGATTCTTCATCAATTTGTTCTAAAGGATCTATTTCAATTTCTAAAGCTAATTCTCTCGCTAAAACTTCTGGATCAACAGCGATATCAACTAAGCTTTCTTTATTAGTATCCTTATTTTTTGTCATTTTAAAAACTAAAAATATTAATTTATGGGAGCAGGAGACATCATATCTCCTGGTAACCAAATTCTTGCACTTACCGCAAAGAAAGCAATCCCAAAAAGTGAGACGATAGCGAAAGGTAAAATTTTTGTCTTTATAAAACCCAAAGATTTAAGATTAATTAAAACAATAATAACCTGTTTAAGAAACTTTTAAAAAATTTTTAATGGATAATATTATTTAATTTTTGCATTTTGTCTTAGCTGACCGCATGCCGCATTTTTCTCTAGACCTCTACTTTTTCGAAAGCTAACAGCTATGCCATTACCAGACAGTCTAGATTGAAATGATTGACAATTTTTTAGAGAAGCTCTTTGAAATTCAACTTCATCAATTTGGTTGTATTGTATTAAATTTACGTGACATTGAAACCCTTTCAGCAAATTACTTAATTCATTAGCATGTTCTAATTTGTCATTAACCCCATTTAGCATTAAATATTCAAAACTTACCCTCCGGCCAGTATCTTTTACGTATTGCTTACAGTCTTCAATTATATTTTCGATCTTGTAGTTTTTTGCACTTGGTATTATCGTTTCTCTTATTTTTTGGTTTGAAGCATGTAAGCTTATAGCTAATGTAAATTGACAATTACCTAAAATTTGAAAAGACTTTGATGATAATTTATTTATCATTTTTGGAATAGCAACAGTGCTTACAGTTATCTTTCTCTGGCTAATTTGAAAATCCTCATTTATAGATCTAATTGACACGAGCAACTCATCAATATTCAATAAGGGCTCACCCATACCCATGAAAACGATATTTGTCACTTTTCTATTCATTTCATTTTCGATAAATAAAATTTGATCTAAAATTTCACTTACTTTTAAAGATCTCTTCAAACCTTCCTTGCCAGTTGCGCAAAATTTGCAGTCCATTGGGCAACCAACTTGACTTGAGAGACAAGCAGTTAGTCTTTTTTCAGTTGGTATACCAACGCATTCAATATTTTCATTATCGTTTGTGCTCAGTAACAACTTTAGAGTGCCATCGTTAGCTAAATTTCTTTCTTGAATACTTAGCTCACTTACTTTAAAACCATCATCCTTTAACTTTTTTCTAAAATCTAAAGGTAAAACTTCTATTTGATCAATATTTTTATTCTTATTTCTATAGTTATAAATCCAATTGTAGATTTGGCGACCCCTGAAAGCAGCCTGGCCATAATCCAAAGCCACATTTTCTAAATCTTTTACACTACTTCCAAGAAGATTTTTCAAATTTAGTGGTCTTTATTTCAAAACTATTTTCACCATAACAGCAATCCATGTTTTAAGAAGAATTCTGTAAGAATAAGCGCAATAAAACCAATCATGGCCATTCTTCCATTAAGTCTTTCATTATAAGAATGAAATCCATACCGAGGTAATTTTCTCTGAGGTACAATCTCTGGCTTAATCATCACTTACAAATTTAAAAATTCATTCTAGTCACTAAAAATAAGAATAGAAAATATTTATTCATCAGACAAAAGACCCTCCTCCTGCAATCCCTCAAGTGCAGCAGGATCTGGTAATTGATCTTCTGAAAATTGATTTTCGGCATTAGGCCTTGCGAAGGCAGCAAAATTACTAGAAGAAGGATCGATTCCATGTCGGTTTCTCGTTGTTTCCAAATCTTCATCACTAGGATCATCAAGTATTGCAGTAGAGCTTACTGCAGGTGATTGTGGCATATCAACTGTATAATCAGGCCTTAAGTTCTGTGCTCTTCTGTAGCTACCTGATTCTTCTGCGAGGATATCAGGATGAGGACCAGCCTCAGAGGATAATTCCTCCACAAAACCGCTAAAACCAGTACCAGCAGGTATTAATCTACCGATAATGACGTTTTCTTTTAATCCTCTTAACCAATCAGATTTACCTTCAATGGCAGCTTCTGTGAGCACCCTTGTTGTTTCTTGAAAAGATGCTGCTGAAATGAAGCTATCTGTATTTAGAGAGGCTTTGGTAATACCCAACAAAACAGGAGTAAATTCTGCTGGAGCTCCTCCTGTAATTGCCATTGCTTGGTTTGTATCTTCCACTTGCCTCAACTCTATGAGTTCTCCAGGTAAAAGAGTAGTATCCCCAGCATCTTCTATGCGGACTTTACTTGTCATCTGTCTGACTATAACTTCAATATGCTTATCATCGATCGCTACACCCTGTGACTTATAAACATTTTGCACCTCGCTTACCATACTTCTTTGTAGTTTTGATATAGATTCTCGAGCTGCATCTATCAAAGGTTTTTGATCTTTTAAGTCACTAAAATAGCAATCTAATAATTCATGCGGATTGATTGGACCATCAGTTAAGGATTCTCCACCTGTAACTTGTTGTCCATCACTAACCATTATATTTTTTCCAATTAGTAGTTGATATTCATTGACTAAATCATCATTTTCAATAACAGATAAAGAAACTGACTCTTCATCATTACCTTGTTTAATCTGAACAATTCCAGATTTTTTACATAGAATTGCGGAATCTCTTGGTCTCCTAGCCTCTAGTAACTCTTCAATACGAGGCAATCCTTGTACGATATCTCCAGTTTTCTGCCTTTCAAAAACAAGTAAAGCTAAACCGTCTCCTCTTAGAACTAAATCTCCGTCTTTAACATGTAAAACTGAATCAGGAGATACCATATAAGGCCTACCAAGCCTTAAGGTTACTGAGCTATTAGATATTTCTTCTATTTCTCCACAAGAAGTTGATTTAACAGACTTACTAATATGATCACCATCAACTACACGATCACCAACTTTAACTAATGCTTTATCACTAATTTTAATTTCAATTTTATCTTCTTCTCTTTCAACGATTAACCTTCTTATGGGCTCATCGTCAACAACATTTGGTAATTGAATCAATCCCTTCTCTTTACAAAGAATTTGAGTAGTAGCTATGACATCTCCTGCTTTAACTTCTTGGTCATTATTGACTTGCAGTTCTGTATGTGTTGAGCCATGACTAGAGTCTGATACAGTATCTCTTCTTACAAGAATAGACTCCAATATTACTAAATTTAATCTATTGATTGATGAATCATTTTTATCTTCAATCGACTCTACATCAATAGTCATTTGAGGAGTAGCATCAAAGCTTTCAATGCTTAAATGTGTTCTAAGTAATTCAACTCCTTCAACTGATTTTATCAATTCACCGTCTTTATAGGTAAGCCTTTGGATAGCTTTTAACCCTAGATGTGGTCCTTTTTCCTGCTTAATATGCGATAGTTGAGGCAATTCCGCTTGATCAGGAATAGTAAATTCTTCAACAGTTCTTAATAACAAGCCTCGACATTTAGGAGTTTCTAATTTTTGAACAAATAGAATTTCTTTATTATCAACACCATCTAAAATCTTTTCTCCTGGATTTACAAGATTTCCCTCTTCGGTGAATCTATTCAAAACTTCTTCTTCATCACACTCATGAAAAGTTCCATTTCTTACAGTTATTTCACGAAGGATATCATTTTTTTGTGTCACAGTAACAATTCCTGATGTTTGACTAAAAATATCTTTAACAACTTCTGTTCCAGCTTCAATCCATTTCATATCTTCAATCATTAGAAGAGATATGTCCTTGTTGATTTCATGCGTCTCTTGAGGAATCCAGAGCAATGTCCCTCCTTGACTAACTTCGAAACCATTTTTAGATGATCTTGCTTTTTTGACACTTAATCCTGGTGCATATTTCACCAGACCACCAGTTTTTGTACGGAACCTTTCATCCGTTAAATCTGCTATTACCTCACCATTACTGATTTTACTACCGGGGGAAATATTTAAACGATAGGATGTACCATCATTAGATTCCAAATTGTATATTTGACCTGAGTGAGTAGATTCTTCAATTAATTTAAAATTAGTTAAAGACATTGAAGTAGTAACAATCTGCACTTCTCTTGAATCCCCTACTGAATCTCTTAATCGAACTTGTCCACCAAACTCAGTTGATTGACTCGCTTCTGCCAAAACAGTTCCTTCTTCTACAGATTTTCCAGATGAGATAACCGGTCTTGCATTAGGTGGCAAATTATAAACATCTCCAGCTAAAACCCATAATCTGCCTAATCTTTGTGCCTTTAAGGTAATATTACCCTGCCTATCTGTTACCTCCTTTGGTTGAATAACCTTGTCGTATCTAACTTGACCAGCCAAATCACAGATAACATCTTTTGTCGCTTTTTCAACACTCTTTTTCACTGCTCCAGCAGTAATTTGAGCAACGGTTATATCAGAATTAATTTCTTCACCGTCATCTACAAATAAAAGCGACCCACTAGAAACTTCAATTTTTTGAGCTTTTCCAGAATTATTTCCTTTAGGAACAATCTTAAGTACGAAATCAACTTCCGCTTGTTTAGCTTCTACACCATGTGGGGTTCTATAACCTCTAACCTTTGCTTTTGAACTAAATTCAACCTTACCAGAAATTTTTGATCTTACCACTCCACTCTCAGCAGTTGATACACCTCCAGTATGGAAGGTTCTCATTGTCAATTGAGTTCCTGGCTCACCAATCGATTGAGCAGCAATAATTCCAACTGCCTCACCTAAATCAACCAAATGATTATGAGCCAAGGCCCATCCGTAACACCTCCTACAAACCGATCTATTAGCTTCACATGTTAATGGAGATCTTATTTTTACCTCATTAATAGATGCTTTCTCAATTTCTCCTGACAATAAAGGATCTAGTGCAGTGTTTTTAGAAACAATAAGGTTTTCTTCAGCATCAAAAATATCCTCAGCGGTGAGCCTACCAAGAAGCCTTGCTCCAAATTTACCATCTTCAGCTGCAACAACTATTGATCGTTCTGTTCCACAATCTTCTTCTCTAACAATAACGTCTTGAGCAACATCAACTAATCTTCTTGTCAAATAACCAGAATCCGCAGTCCTTAAAGCAGTATCTACTAAACCTTTCCTTGCACCATAAGATGAAATTACATATTCAGTAACAGTGAGTCCTTCTCTAAAATTAGTTCTTATTGGCAGGTCAATGATTTCTCCTTGAGGGTTAGCCATCAATCCCCTCATACCAACAAGTTGTCTTACCTGAGACATATTACCCCTTGCCCCAGAATTAGCCATCATCCAAACAGAATTTAGAGGATCATTTTGATTAAAATTCTTCTTAACAGCATCTACCAACCTTTCATTAGTTTCAGTCCATGTATCTATCACTTTTGTGTGCCTTTCAACTTCAGTAATTTCGCCAAGTCTGTAGCATTCTTCAGTAGCAGATATTTGCTCTTCAGCTTGTCCTATTAAATCTTGTTTAGCTTCAGGGACTTTCAAGTCATCTACTGAGATAGAGACAGCAGCTTGGGTAGCATATTTAAATCCTAAGTCCTTTAGATTATCAGCCATCGCTGCAGTTATAGCAGTTCCATGAGTTTTATAAGCCCAAGAGACTAAATTTTTTAGAGCCTTCTTATCAACTACTTTATTCTTAAATGATGGTGGCGTTTTAGCGAGATCAGGCATTGTAATTGGATTGTTCTTTTTTGGGCTTTTAGTAGTTTTACGTACTCTTGATGTTTTTTTAGGTTTAGATGAAGTCATGATTTTTAAATAAATGAAAAATAGTTTTTAAAGATTACGTTTTAGATACAGAATCGATGATGGTATAGTTCATAACTACTCTCCCTACAGTTGTCAGAACAAATCTACTAATTAAATTATTATAAGAGTCAAATCTGTCCCTTCTTAAATTCCAGATTTCTAATCTTGAGCCATCTTCTAGCTCTTTTATGGATTGTGGGCTACGCATTTCGTCTTCATCTTCAACTTCTCCATTAAATCTAACCCAAACCCATTCATGTAAGCTTAGTCTTTTATCTTCAAAGGCAAAAATAACATCTTCTAGTGAAGCAAAAGTAGTCTTATTATCTCCAAATTCTGGTTTTTGATAATTAGGTTGCAACGCCGTCAGATAATAAGATCCCAAAACCATATCTTGTGATGGAGTCACAATTGGTTCCCCAGTTGCAGGAGATAGAATATTATTACTGGCCAACATGAGCATGCGTGCTTCAGTTTGTGCCTCTAAAGCTAAAGGAACATGTACTGCCATTTGATCTCCATCAAAGTCAGCATTGAATGCAGGACAAACTAAAGGATGAAGTTGTATTGCTCTACCTCCAACTAATTTCGGTTCAAAAGCTTGAATTCCCAAACGATGCAGCGTAGGGGCTCTATTTAATAGAATTGGATGGCCTTCAATAACTTCCTGAAGTACTTGCATAACTTCGTCATCGGCTTTTTGTATTAATTTTTTTGCAGCTTTAATATTATTCACTATATTTTGTCGTATTAATCTATGAATTACAAAAGGTTGAAAGAGCTCTATGGCCATTTCTTTAGGGAGACCACACTGATGCATTTTTAATTTAGGACCCACAACTATTACAGATCTTCCTGAATAGTCAACACGCTTTCCAAGAAGATTCTGCCTAAATCTACCTTGTTTTCCTTCAATTATGTCACTTAAGGATTTAAGAGCTCTATTATTTGCTCCAACAACAGTCCTTCCCCTTCTTCCATTATCTATAAGGGCATCAACTGCCTCCTGAAGCATTCTTTTTTCATTTCTTACGATAATTTCAGGAGCTAAAATTTCTTGAAGCCTAGCTAGTCTATTATTTCTATTTATAACTCTTCTATATAAATCATTTAAATCTGAAGTCGCAAATCTGCCCCCATCAAGCTGAACCATAGGTCTAAGATCTGGAGGAATAACTGGGATTGCGTCTAAAACCATCCATTCTGGTTTTGCATTAGTCGCAATGAAGTTATCAATAACCCTTATTCTTTTTATAAGTTTTGCCCTCTTTTGCCCTTTGCTATTAGTAATTTCTTCCCTAAGCTCCTCAGCAACCTGATTTAAATCAAGGTCCTCAAGTAATTGCTTAAGTGCCTCAGCTCCAATACCAACAAAAGGTTCATTTTCGATATTTGAATCTTCAGCATAAATTTCGTCTTCAATTTCCAGCCACTCATCCTCAGTGAGCAATTGTTTATATTTAAGTTCTTTATGATCGCCTGGATCTAAAACTACATAACAATTAAAATAGACTATTTGTTCTACATCCCTAAGCGGAATATCCAAAAGTATTGCAACGTAACTAGGGATTCCTTTCAAATACCAAACATGGGAAACTGGCGCAGCGAGTTTTATATAGCCCATCCTATGTCTTCTAACTCTACTCTCAGTTACTTCGACACCACATCTTTCGCAAACAATGCCACGATGTCTCACCCGTTTGTACTTTCCGCAATGGCATTCCCAATCTTTGGATGGCCCAAAAATCTTTTCACAGAACAAACCATCCATTTCTGGTTTAAGTGTCCTGTAATTTATAGTCTCAGGTTTCGTAACTTCACCAACTACTTGTCCATTAGGCAATGTCCTTTGACCCCAATCCATTATTCTTTGTGGAGAAGCTATTGAAATTTTGACGTAATCAAAGTGATTTTCAGTTCTTAGGTTGCTGTTTGTCATTTTGGCTAATTTAAATTAAAAGGTTTTAGTTGAGTATTTAATCTTCCTCATATTCAGAGGTTCCGAGTGATTCGTAAGTTGGCCTTGATGGAGTATTCCTTCTCGGATTAACATCTTGCATTAAATCTACCTCTTTCCCTTCATCTGTATAAACCCCTATATCCAAGCCAAGAGATTGCAATTCCCTCATAAGAACTTTAAATGACTCAGGAGTACCAGGCCTTGGGATCGGTTTACCTTTTACTATCGCATTAAGCGCTTCATTTCTTCCTTGCATGTCATCAGATTTAACTGTTAACAATTCCTGGAGAGTATAAGCGGCCCCATAAGCTTCAAGAGCCCATACTTCCATTTCTCCAAGCCTTTGTCCACCTTGTTGAGCTTTACCACCCAATGGTTGCTGTGTGACCAAAGAATAAGGGCCAGTAGATCTAGCATGAATTTTATCATCCACCAGATGGACTAACTTGAGGAAGTGAGAGTATCCAACAGCAACTGGCTGATCGAAGGGCTCACCTGTTCTACCATCTTTAAGTAATAACTTTCCGGGATCTTCAGGATTATAAACCCATCCTTTACCAGGCTGTTTTGAAGCTTCCTCTAAAAACGCTTGAACAGTTTGATGAGATTTTTCAGCTCCATACATTTCATCAAAAGGAACAACTTTAACTCGGCAATTTAAGTTAGAAGCTGCCCATCCCATCAATAATTCAAAAACTTGACCTACATTCATCCTGCTAGGAACTCCTAAAGGATTAAGAACTATGTCTACAGGCGTTCCATCAGGTAAATAGGGCATATCTTCTCTTGGCAAGATTCTGCTAATAATCCCCTTATTTCCATGTCTTCCAGCCATTTTGTCACCTACTTGAATTTTCCTTCTCTGAGCCACATAAACTCTAACAACCATATTGGCTCCTGGAGGTAATTCATCACCTTGTTCTCTAGTGTAAATGCGAACATCCAAGACCCTTCCTTTTTCAGTTTTAGGTACCCTGAGGGAATTGTCTCTAACATCTCGAGCTTTTTCACCGAAAATAGCTCTTAAAAGTTTTTCTTCAGGTGGTTGGTCTGATTCCCCTTTTGGAGTAACTTTTCCTACGAGAATATCTCCACTTTCAACAAAAGCACCAATCCTAATAATGCCCATCTCATCAAGATTATTTAAGCTTTCTTCTGAAATATTGGGAATCTCCCTAGTGATTTCTTCAGGACCTAGCTTCGTTTGTCTTGCTTCAATTTCATATTTTTCAATATGTACTGAAGTATATAAATCATCAGTAACCATCCTCTCGCTCACAAGAATTGCATCTTCGTAGTTATATCCCTCCCAGGGCATGTAAGCAATTAAAACGTTTTGGCCAAGGGCTATTTCACCTCCCTCACATGCGGATCCATCTGCCAAAACTTGTCCAGATATAACTTTATCTCCAATTTTCACTATAGGTCTTTGGTTGAGGCAAGTATCTTGATTTGATCTTTGATATTTCTGAAGATAGTGAAAATGTTCATCGCCTTTGTCATCTTTGACGACAATCTCATTAGCGTCTACGTAGGATACAGTTCCATTAACTTTTGTTATGGGAACCATCCCAGAATCTCTTGCAACTTGGGATTCTAAACCTGTACCAACTAAAGGTCGTTCTGGCCTGAGCAATGGAACGGCTTGACGTTGCATATTTGATCCCATCAGAGCTCTATTAGCATCATCATGTTCCAAGAAAGGAATAAGTGAAGTAGCAACTGAAATTACCTGAACCGGAGAAAGCTGAACGTAATCAACTTGATGGGGAGGAACTTTTTCAAAATCCTGTCTATATCTTACTGGTATTAAATTTGCGATTATATTGCCATCATTATCAGTCGCGACGTCTCCTGGAGCCACCCTACACTCATCTTCTAAATCAGCAGAAAGATAAACAGGATTACCCTCTTTATTAACCCTACCATTATTAACTTCCCAAAAAGGTGTTTCAATAAAACCATACTCATTAACTCTTGCGTGGGTAGCTAAAGAATTTATAAGGCCTGCATTAGGACCTTCAGGAGTCTCAATAGGACATAATCTTCCATAATGTGAAGGGTGTATATCTCTTACCGCAAAACCTGCTCTTTCTCGAGTTAAACCTCCTGGACCTAATGCTGAGATTCTTCTTTTATGCGTTAATTCAGCCAGAGGATTAGTTTGATCCATGAACTGACTTAATTGACTGGAACCAAAAAATTCCTTTATTGCTGCAACCAAAGGTTTGGGATTAACTAGTTGAGCCGGGGTTAGAGAATCTGTTTCTCCTACAGTCATTCTCTCTTTGATAATCCTCTCTAAACGATTTAGTCCAACCCTGACTTGATTTTGAAGAAGTTCTCCAACAGATCTAACCCTTCGATTACCAAGGTGGTCAATATCATCCAAACTAGCTCCGCCAACATCCAACTCTAGGTTAATTAAATAATCAATGGTAGAAAGAACATCTTCATGGGTAAGTGTTCTTACATCGTCTGGGACTGTAAGTCTCAATTTTTTATTTATTTTATATCTCCCAACTCGGCCTAAATCATATCTTTTTGGATCAAAAAATCTACTATGTAATAGCTGTTGTCCACCAGAGACAGAGGGCGGCTCACCAGGACGTAGCTTCTTGTATAGCTCAAGTAATGCTTGATCTTCTGAATTTATACCCTCGTCATTAGCTGACTCAATTGATTTTTGATAAAACTCAGGATGCCTAATTTTATCTACCACATCATTATCTGAAAGACCCATCGCTCTCATGAGGACGTGAGCATTAATTTTTCTAGTTTTATCAACCCTCACATAAAGTAAATTATTCTTGTCAGTCTCGAATTTTAACCATGCACCTCTATTAGGAATTACGCTAGCATTGTAAGTCCTTCGACCATTTTTATCCAGTTCATCTTTGAAATATACTCCAGGACTGCGAACGATTTGATTAACAATAACTCTCTCTGCACCATTAATGATAAAAGTTCCTCTTTCAGTCATTAATGGTAATTCGCCTATAAATACTTCTTGTTCTTTAATTTCCCCTGTCTCTTTATTAATTAGTCTACAAGTTACATACATTTGTGATGCAAATGTAGCATCTCTTCTTTTAGCTTCTTCAACATCATGTCTAGGTCTTTTTAACCTGTATTCTTCACCAATAAAATGTAATTCTAATTTACCTGTGTAATCAGAAATAGGAGAAAAATTTTGTAGTTCTTCTATTAAACCCTTTTCCAAAAACCATTTAAAGCTTGCTCTTTGTACTTCAACTAAATCTGGTAGATAAGTAGCTGTTTTTGCTACCTGTAAAGCGCTACTGCTCATCCAAGAAAACCTGCGATTTTGTGAGATTTACTATTTACTTTTAATCTACTCAATAATTAGTTCTTTAACTTTTCACTATGAATGAGAACAAATATTAAATCTCGATTTCAACAAAAATCAATTTTAATAAATGAGAATTAAATTTTATCTAATGTCGATAAATCATCTATAGAGCAAGTTAAAGCTAAAAAATCAAGAAAAATTTCCAGTAATTCCTAATATTAACAGCTGCTATGTCAAATTAACAAGTCAAATTTAAACAAATCTTCAGCATTCTTAGATGACTCTCTAGCAATTGTGATTAATTCAGTAGATCTTAAATCTGCCATAAAATTGGCAACATTTTCAACAAATGCAGGTTCATTTCTTTTACCCCTATGAGGAACAGGAGCTAAAAATGGTGAGTCAGTTTCAATTAGATATTTATCATTTGGGACTATTTTGGCACACTCATGTATTTCATATGCTTTTGGGAAAGTTACTATTCCACTAAAACTTATGTAAAATCCAAGATCCAAGAATTGATTCATTTCTTTTGGGGTACCTGTCCAACAATGAAGTACGCCATTTGGACATTTTCCTTTTTTAGAGAGATCACTACATATCTCGATCATTTCATTTGCAGCGTCTCTGCAATGGATAATTACGGGTAATTTAAGCTCATGAGCTAACTCCATTTGCGGAATAAGTGCTTTAATTTGCTGAGTTTTATTTTTATTTTTAAAAAAATCCAAGCCTAATTCCCCAATGGCTACAACTCTTCTATCTTCTTGTGCTGATTTTCTTAAAAGAGATTGTGAGCTTTCTTCCCATTTTTTTGCCTCTAACGGATGCAAACCAACTGAGTAGAAAATTTCATTAAAGTCATGAGATATTTGTTTCAACTTTGGAATTTCTGCTAATTCACAACAAGCATGAACTAATTTTTTTACACCTTTAGAACGTAATCTTAAAACAACATCTTTAAGATCTTTTTCGAAATTTTCAAATATTAAATGACAGTGAGAGTCTATGAGTTCGATATCGCTCATAATTTTGGTCTACCTTTTTACTTGCTAGTAAGTGTAGTTTTTACAAAATTGTTGATTTTCGATTTTTTATTAGCACCGTTATTCTTGTGAAGAATATTTTTTTTAACTGCTTTATCAATTAAACTAAAAGCTTTATTGAGACTTGTTTTAACTAAATCTTTATTATCATCATTAGGGTTTTTTTTATATTTTTCGCAATTCTCTAATGTTTTTTTTGTTAAAGTTCTAACAGTAGATTTATATGACTTATTTATTAAACGATTTCTTTCGGCAATTTGTATTCTTTTTTTTGCTGATGTGTTGTTGGCCACAGAGGGTATATTATTAGAAGATCCTTATCATAACAAATAAATCGACTACTAATCAATCATATATACTTTAGAAAGTTATTTAGTTGGGTTTGAGCCTTTCAATTTGAAAAAATTAAGCACATGAAGATCATAAATCATAAAAAAGAAGCTATTGAAGAATTAAAAAGGATTTCTACTCGAACTAATTCAGAAAACAATAATAAGATAAACACAATTGTTGAAGAAATTCTTCAAGAAATAAAAATTTCTGGAGATATAGCAGTTAAAAAATATACAAAAAAATTTGATGGTTTCGACCCTGACCCTATGCAAGTGAGTGCGGAACTCATAAAAAATGCATGGAATGAAATTGATAACAATTTAAAGCGCTCACTTGAGGTAGCGCATAAAAGAATTCAAAAATTTCATGAAAAAGAAATCCCTCAGTCTTTCACTATAAAAGGCGAATATGGTGATATGGTCCAAAGACAATGGAGACCAGTTAAAAGTGCCGGTATTTATATTCCTGGTGGTAGAGCTGCTTATCCAAGTACTGTATTAATGAATGCAATACCTGCAAAAGTTGCAGGAGTAAAAGAAATCATAATGGTTTCTCCTGGGAATAGAGAAGGGGAAATAAACAAAACTGTTTTAGCTGCAGCTCACTTATCAGGAATCAATAAAGTATTTAGAATTGGAGGAGCTCAAGCAATTGGTGCTTTAGCATTTGGCACAAATCAAATCAATAAAGTTGATGTTATTTCAGGTCCAGGGAATATCTATGTTACAACTGCGAAAAAACTCATTTATGGCTCTACAGGGATTGATTCTTTAGCTGGTCCAAGTGAAATATTAATCATTGCTGATGAAACAGCTCAAAGCACTCATATAGCATCTGATCTACTAGCACAGGCAGAACATGATCCTTTAGCTTCATCAATACTTCTAACTACATCAAAAAACCAAGCAAAAGAAGTTTTCGCAGAACTTTATAAAAAAATAGATGATCATCCAAGAAAGGAAATTTGCATGGAATCAATAAAAAATTGGGGGTTAATTGTGATTTGCGAAAATTATGAATCATGTGTTGAACTAAGCAATAACTTTGCCCCGGAGCACCTAGAAATTCTTACTATGAATTCAAAAAAAATTCTTGAAGGTATTGAGAATGCAGGAGCGATATTTTTGGGGAAATGGACCCCAGAAGCTGTTGGAGATTATCTTGCTGGACCAAATCATACTTTACCAACATCAGGAAATTCTAGATTTAGCGGTTCTTTAGGGGTTGAAACTTTTATGAAAAATACTTCAATAATAGAATTTAATGAAGAAAGTTTAAAAGTAAATAGCCTTGATATCATTAATCTTGCTAAAAGTGAGGGCTTACATAGCCACGCTAACTCAGTACAAATAAGATTTGAAGATTAGTAAGCTCTTGAGGGTGAGTAAACTACTGGAGTGTTGTTTTCAAGTTTACCAACTAATACTTTGTCTGTAAGATCAACAAATAATCCATTTTCTAATACTCCTGGAATATTATTAATCGCCATTTCAACGTCTTTTGGATTCGTAATACCATCATTAAAAAATACATCTAGGATAAGATTGCCTTGATCAGTAACAATAGGGCCCGCTTTTTTAGTAGCCATTCTTAAAGAAGAACTGCCATTCATTTCTGAAATCACTTCCTTAACTTGCTTCCAAGCATTTGGAAGTACTTCTACAGGTAAAGGAAAAGATTGATTTAGATTTTGTACAAGTTTAGTTTCATCAACAACAATCAACAATTGATCAGCTTTAGATGCAACTAACTTTTCTCTTACATGGCATGCTCCACCACCTTTTATTAATTGAAATCCTGGATCAACTTCATCTGCTCCATCAATAGCTAAATCAATTTGAGAAACAGAAGCTAAATCAATAAGTGGGATATCTAACTCAAGCGCTAAAACTTCTGATTGAAAAGAAGTTGCAACACCTCTAATATTTTGAATTTTTCCAAGACGAATTTCATCGGCTAGGCTTTTTATCATTAAAGCAGCTGTAGATCCAGAACCTAATCCGAGAATCATGTCACTCTTTACTTCCATTATTGCTGCATCAGCAACAACTTGTTTCATTTGAGTTTGTGGATCCAAAATCTTTTTCTCTAATGCTTATAGATTATTTAATTTCAATGGGTGATTTATGTCAAACCAGGAAGAGGTTCTGGTTTGATATTTATCTGTATCTCTTTATTATCTCTCAAAATATTTAAAAGGAATACTTTTCCTATCTGAGCTTTTTCAACTTCATCCAGTAAAGCTTTAGGTTCTTTTATAGAGATATTTTCAGCTGCTATTACTAAATCACCTCTTCTCAAACCAGCTTTTTCAGCAGGGCTATTAGGTATTACAGATTGAATTAAAGCTCCATTTCTTTCAGGTAATTGAACTAACGAATTAGGATCACGATTATGTTCTTTAGCAATTCTAGGATTTAAAGAAATTAATTGTACTCCTAGATATGGATGAATAACTTCCCCATTTTTAAGAAGCTGATCGGAAACAGTTTTAGCTAGATTAATAGGAATTGCAAAACCTAAGCCAGCTCCAGGGCCACTTCTTACTAATGTATTAATTCCAATTACCTCACCATTAGAATTTATGAGGGGTCCACCAGAATTACCTGGATTTATTGCCGCATCAGTCTGAATAAGATCCAGCCTTTTATCTGAAAATCCTAAACTATTAATATCTCTGTGTAAACTGCTTACAATCCCCAAGGTAACTGTTTTTTCTAGACCATATGGAGTTCCAAGAGCTATAGCCCAGTCCCCAACTTCAAGATCTTCAGAATTTCCAAGTGGAGCAAAACCAGAATAAGCATCATCATCAATTTTTACTAAAGCCAGATCAGTTACTACATCTGTGCCCAGGACTTGACCTTCACAAATAGATCCATCTGCCAGAGTAACCGAAACATCATCGACTCTTTCTACGACGTGAGCATTTGTAAGAACCAATCCATTCTCATTAATGATCACTCCAGAGCCTTGTCCTCTCTCTCTTTCAGGAGTAATTCCTTGCTCACCAAGTAAGTCCCTTAATAAAGGGTCAAGTAAAGTAGGATCAAATTGTTGCCTCTCTACTAATCGCTCAGTATCAATTTTTACAACTGCAGGGCCAACATTTTTCACCGCTGATGATACGAAATTATGACTTTCAAAAGATGTTAAAGCTAAAACTTCAGCACTTTGAGAGAAATTAATTATGCAAAAACAAACAATAATGAATATTTGGATTAAATTAATAAATTTAACCTTTAGAAACTTCATTTAAGTAATAGTTTTTGATTATTTTGATAAATCTAATTGAAGAAATATTTAATTGTTGTTTTTTTGTTTACATCCATAAAAAACAAATTTTAAATTTTTCTATAGAAAAAACTTGTTTGTGTGTGAAAATAATTGAAATAATTTTTAGAGAATTTGAATAAAGAAAACAAAAGTAAATTAGAAATTTTATTAAAAAAATTAGCTAATGAAAAAGATTTAGAAATCTACGGTTTAAATATTCATACTAATCAGAAGCCAATTGTTATTGAAATAATTATAAAAAAAACCAATGGAGAAGACATTTCCCTGGATGATTGTGCCCTATTTAATACTCCAGCATCTGAAGAAATAGAAAAATCAAATCTTTTAAATTGTTCATATGTGTTAGAAATTAGTAGTCAAGGGGTCAGTGATGAATTAACCTCAGAAAGAGACTTCAAAACTTTTAAGGGTTTTCCAGTTAATGTTGAGTTAAACCAAAAGAATTCAAAAATAAAATTCCTGAATGGTTTACTTTATGAAAAGTCTAATGATTATTTAGCCATTAACATTAAAGGTAGGATAAAGAAAATCCCTTTAGATGAAGTATTAAAAATTAGTCTTTGCACCTTAAAAGATTAATTATTTTTCAACCATTATTCAATTTTCCCATCATAGATGGCTTTAGTTATTCTCCCAGGTTTAAACAATCTTATTAACGACATTAGTGAGGAAAAAAAATTACCTCCTAATATCGTTGAAGCAGCCTTGCGCGAAGCTTTATTAAAGGGTTACGAAAAATATAGAAGAACTTTTTACATTGGAGTTAACGAAGATCCATTTGATGAAGAATACTTTAGTAATTTTGATGTTGGGCTAGATCTAGATGAAGAGGGTTATAGAATTTTATCTAGTAAAATAATCGTTGAAGAAGTTGAGAGCGAAGATCATCAAATATCTTTAGTAGAAGTTAAACAAGTTGCTGATGATGCTCAAATTGGTGACACAGTTGTATTAGACGTAACTCCTGAAAAAGAAGATTTTGGGCGAATGGCTGCTTCAACAACAAAGCAAGTTTTAGCGCAAAAATTAAGGGATCAACAACGAAAAATGATCCAAGAAGAATTTGCAGATTTGGAGGATCCTGTTTTAACTGCAAGAGTTATTAGATTTGAGAGACAATCAGTAATTATGGGAGTTAGTTCGGGAATCGGCAGGCCTGAGGTTGAAGCAGAACTTCCCAAGAGAGATCAATTACCTAATGATAACTATAGAGCTAATGCAACTTTCAAAGTATTTTTGAAAGAAGTTAGCGAAATAGCTAGAAAAGGACCACAACTTTTTGTGAGTAGAGCTAATGCTGGTTTAGTTGTTTATTTATTTGAAAATGAAGTTCCAGAAATTCAAGAGGGGACAGTAAAAATTGTTGCTGTTTCAAGAGAAGCTAATCCTCCCTCAAGAGCTGTTGGGCCAAGAACAAAAGTAGCTGTTGATAGCGTCGAACAAGAAGTTGACCCTGTAGGTGCCTGTATTGGAGCTAGAGGAGCAAGAATCCAACAAGTAGTGAATGAATTAAGAGGAGAAAAAATTGATGTTATTAAATGGTCATCTGACCCAATTCAGTACATTTTAAACTCTTTAAGTCCTGCGAAAGTTGATCTCGTCAGACTAGTTGACCCAGAAGGTCAACACGCACACGTACTAGTTCCTCCAGATCAGTTGAGTCTTGCAATTGGTCGAGAAGGACAAAATGTGAGACTTGCAGCAAGGTTAACTGGTTGGAAGATTGATGTTAAAAACTCACATGAATACGATCAAGAAGCAGAAGATGCTGTAGTCTCAGAATTGATCATTCAAAGGGAAGATGAAGAGAATCTCCAGCGAGAAGCTGAGCTTAGATTAGAAGCAGAACAAGCTGAGCGTGCTGCGGAAGATGCAAGATTAAGAGAGCTTTATCCCCTTCCTGAAGATGATGAAGAATATGGACAAGAAACATATGAAGAGACTTACTCTGAGAGTGATCAATTAGAGACTGTTCAAGAGGGTGAAATTTCTGCCAAAGAGGAGAGAAAACGGTGATACAACAAACTCCTGTTTTGCGTATGTGCATTTCATGCAAAAAAATATATGACAGGAAACATCTTATAAAGATTACTAAAGATCATAAGCAAGGTATTATGTTTCAAAAGGGGATGGGACGATCAGCCTACATTTGCAAGTCAAAAAAATGTTACTCAGATTCCAAGATCAAAAAAAAGCTTCAAAAAGCTTTAAAAACACCCTTAGGATCGAAATTTATTGATATTTTTGAAAAAGAAATTACAAGCTATAATTACTATCCCAATAAGGGAATATAATTAAAATAAATCCTTTTTAATTTTCCTAAAAGAGTCCAAATCAGATTAAATGACTATCAGCGATAAAATCAGAATTTACGAACTTTCCAGAGACTTAAATCTGGAAAATAAGGATATATTGGATGCCGCTCAAAAACTATCGATAACAGTAAAAAGTCATAGCAGTTCAATTAGTGCAGAAGAAGCAACAAAAATAAAAAATCTTATTAATAAAAAAAATTCTGATAAAGAAATTCTTTCTATTAAGAAACCTGCAATTAAAAAAGATAATTACAAACAAAACAAAGAAGATGAATCTTCTGTTAAGTCTTCTATGAAGGAGAATCCTCTTAAAAATAATTCAAATAAAAAGCCATTATTGATGAAACCTCTGAATCAACCTGAGAGTCAAAAATTAACTTCAAACAAACCTACAAATCTCAATAAACCCACAATTACAATTAATTCACAATCTCGATCAAATCTTACAAATCAAAATACAAATAGTAAAAATATACAAAATTCCAACCAAGATAAAAAAACATTTCGAAATAACATAACTCCACCTATAAACAGTCCTGAAAAACCTCCTATTCAACTAATTGCTAAGCCTAAAAATATTAATAATAATGCTAAATCTAATGAATCTTCTAAGAGCCTCTCCAGTTTGGGGGGGAAAAGACAAATCTCAAGCAACCCTGATCTAAATTCGAACAAATCTAAAATAAAAAATATTAATAACAGAATGTCACCCCCTGAGCTTGTTGGAGCTCCAATAAGAAGAGAGGGAAATACTCAGCAAAATAATAAGCAAAACATTTCTTTTAAACAAACTGTACCAAACAGACCTGGTACGCCTAATAGGCCTGGATTAAGAAACAAACCATCAGATCAAGGCAGACCAGGATCTTTCAATAAACAAGCCAATGCTAATAGGCCCGGTGCTCCCAACAGATCTGGCATGCCTAATAGGCCTGGATTAAGAAACAAACCATCAGATCAAGGCAGACCAGGATCTTTCAATAGACATCCTAATGCTAATAGGCCCGGCGCTCCCAACAGACCTGGCATGTCTAATAGGCCCGGCGCTCCTAACAGACCTGGCATGTCTAATAGGCCTGGACCTAAATTCAATGATCAAAAGTCACCTGGCATTAGAAAGCCAGTATCACCTAATGAACTTCTGCAACTTCAAAAAACTAATAAATCTGAGAATGATAAACAAGTTTTGAAGAAAAATGAAAAGCAAAATATTGAGACAACTAAACAGAAGGCTAAAGCTCCAAGTAGCCGGCCACATTCTGCCCCTAATTCTAAAAAACCACCCCATAGAACATTTTCAAATAATTCTAAGAAAGTAGGAAAGACAGACTGGGACGATAGTGCAAAACTTGAAGCACTAAGAAGCAAAAATACCCAAAAACAAAGACAGAAAGTTCATATTATCGGTGAGAATGATGATTCTTTAACATCTGAAACTAGTGGGTATTCAGGCGAAAAAATTTCAATCTTATCAGCTAGTTTGGCACGTCCAAAGAAAGAAAAGTCTGATGAATCTAAATCTCAAAAAACTATAAAACAATTTAAAAAGAAGAAAAAAGAAACTACTAGGCAAAGGCAGAAAAGAAGAGCCATGGAGTTAAAGGCTGCTAAAGACGCTAAACAAGTAAGGCCTGAAATGATAATAGTACCCGAAGATAATTTAACAGTTCAAGAATTAGCTGATAAATTAAGTCTTGAAAGTTCTGAAATAATTAAATCTCTCTTTTTTAAAGGAATAACTGCAACTGTTACTCAATCACTAGATTTAGCAACTATTGAGACAGTAGCAGAAGAATTTGGGGTACCTGTTTTACAAGATGATATCCAAGAAGCTGCTGAAAAAACAGTAGATATGATCGAATCTGAAGATATTGATAATCTAATGAGAAGACCTCCTGTTATTACAGTGATGGGTCATGTAGATCATGGTAAAACAAGTCTTTTAGATTCCATCAGAGAATCAAGAGTAGCTTCGGGGGAAGCAGGGGGCATCACTCAACACATAGGGGCTTATCAAGTTGAATTTGAACATGAATCTAAAAAGAAAAAATTAACTTTTCTCGATACCCCTGGTCATGAAGCCTTTACTGCAATGAGAGCAAGGGGTACAAAGGTTACAGATGTAGCAGTTCTTGTAGTTGCTGCAGATGATGGTTGCAGACCTCAAACACTAGAAGCAATCAGTCATGCAAGAGCTGCAAAAGTACCTATTGTTGTTGCAATAAATAAAATTGACAAGGAAGGGGCATCTCCAGACAGAGTAAAGCAGGAACTATCAGAAAAAGATTTAATTGCTGAAGATTGGGGAGGAGATACAGTAATGGTTCCAGTAAGTGCTATCAAAAAACAAAACATTGATAAATTACTCGAAATGATTTTATTAGTTTCCGAGGTGGAAGATTTACAAGCTAACCCTGATAGATTTGCAAAAGGTACAGTTATTGAAGCTCACCTAGACAAAGCCAAAGGTCCTGTTGCTACTTTGTTGGTACAAAATGGAACCTTGAAATCTGGAGATGTTTTAGCTGCGGGTTCAGTCCTTGGAAAAATTAGAGCAATGGTTGATGAACATGGTAATAGAATCAAAGAAGCAGGACCATCATTCCCAGTAGAAGCGCTAGGATTCAGTGAAGTACCCACTGCAGGGGATGAATTCGAAGTCTACCCTGATGAGAAAACTGCTAGAGCCATTGTCGGAGAAAGGGCGACAGATGCTAGAGCTACAAAATTAGCTCAGCAAATGGCCTCAAGAAGAGTTAGCTTATCATCCTTATCAACTCAAGCAAATGATGGAGAACTAAAGGAGTTAAACTTAATTCTTAAAGCCGATGTTCAAGGTAGTGTTGAAGCAATTTTAGGATCTCTAGAACAATTACCAAAAAATGAAGTTCAAGTCAGAGTTCTACTTTCTGCTCCAGGAGAAATAACTGAGACAGATATAGATCTCGCTGCTGCATCTGGGTCAGTAATCATTGGGTTTAACACCTCATTGGCTTCTGGCGCGAAGAGAGCAGCTGATGCTAATGATGTTGACATAAGAGAATATGAAGTAATTTATAAACTTCTAGAAGATATTCAGTTGGCCATGGAGGGTCTGCTTGAACCAGATCTTGTCGAAGAATCTTTAGGTCAAGCGGAAGTTAGAGCAACTTTCGCAGTCGGTAAAGGAGCTATTGCGGGATGTTATATACAAACCGGCAAATTACAAAGAAATTGTTCGCTGAGAGTTATTAGATCAGATAAAGTAATTTTTGAGGGTAATTTAGACTCTCTAAAAAGAGCTAAAGATGATGTAAAAGAAGTAAATACAGGATTTGAATGTGGAGTTGGCTGCGATAAATTCTCTACATGGATTGAAGGAGATATAATCGAAGCATTCAAATTTGTAACTAAAAAGAGGACACTATCACAATAAATAAACATCTAAATTATTAATCTTTATTTTTGTCAAAGATTAATAAAGTAGGAAATATTATACAAGCACCCAACTGTATGAGAAGGTTATTTTGCTGTAATTCAATTCCGCTTGCAATTCTGGAAAGCATTATTAAAAGTCCCAAAAATGCAGATCCGCTAAAAGCTATCCACAATATTCTTCTCAATCCCTTGAAAGGAGCTTGGGATTCCTTTAATAATTTCTTTTTTAATTCAGGATCTATTTTTGACATAAATATTTTAAATCATAAAATTAAGTTTATATGAAAAATTCAATATTTAATATTGCCGGTATAGCTCAGCGGTAGAGCAACTGTCTCGTAAACAGTAGGTCATTGGTTCAATTCCAATTATCGGCACTTAAAAAAGAAATTAAAACTAAAATGTTTAATAAAATTTTTAAATTTAGATATCTCTTAAATTTATCTTTTTTTATTCCCCTTATATTTTCTTTTGGCAAAAGAAGTTATATTGCTTTTGATGAAGGTTTTTATGCTCTACAAGCTAGATGGATATTAGATAAAGGTAACTGGACAATTCCTCTTTGGTGGGATGAATATGTTTTAGATAGAACAATAGGATTACAGTATTTAATGGCAAAGTCACAAGACTTATTTGGAAGAAATATTTTTTCGGCATATCTACCAACATTATTAGCTTCAATATTGATGCTATTTACAACTTATAAATTACATGAAGAATTATTTAATAAAAAATATGCAATTATATCTCCACTAATCCTTGCTACGACATATCTATGGTTTGACTATTCACACTTAGCCACCCAAGATATTATTTATTCATTTTTAGTAACTATTGGGGTTTTAGCTTTAGTCAAAATAAAAAGTAAAAAAAACAAACTCTATATTCTGCTTTTTGGAATTTGGATTGGCTTAGCTTTTATGATGAAAACTTTTTTAGTTTTTGTACCATTATTATCACTGATACCATATTTTTTTTTAAAAAAAAATTTTTTATTCATCAAATTCTTTTGGTTAGGCCTACTAATTGGATTTATTCCTTTTTTATTCTGGACGATTTCTATCAACCCTTATTTAGACAAAAATATTATATTTTACTTAGTTGAAAAGTTTAGCTTTTTATCAAGTCAAAATACTTTTACAAATCCTTTCTACTATTATTTCTGGAATATACCCGTGACATTTTTACCATGGAGTTTTTTCGCAATTATTGGCATGATGTACAATATTTCTCAAAGTAGAGAGAATAAATATATACTCGTTTTTTTTCCCTTAATTTTAATAGCAACGCTTAGCATTTTTTCTACAAAAACACCTTACTATACTCTACAAATTTCATCTATTTTTTCATTAAATACTTATGCAGGAATTAAATATTTATTTAATTCGAAAAAATATAGTCAATTTTTTATATTTACAACTTCAAAAATAATTCCATTATTCATATTTGCTCTAACTATCACATATTATTTTTTCTTTAAAGATTCAAGTAACTTTAATACTAAGGAAAATACATTTATAATTCTTGGATTATTATTTTTCGGATTATCTTGGTCATTAATAAAACAAAAAAATTCGTTCAAAGAAATATTAATAACTCTCATAATTGGGCCTTACTTATTTACTTCATTTCTTTTGCAATCAGGTTTATTCACAGACAGATCAAGAGAACTAAGAGAGAAAATGGAATATGTGGCATCCCTTGATATAGTAAAAAATCAACCGATCATGGTTGATAAAAAAGGAATAAACAACCCTCGATCGCAATCAAAAATCATAAGAATTGCTTTATTGACCCCTAAACTAGGTAAAGGATTAGACAGTATTAATCAGTTAAAAAAAACAGAATTAGCATGGACAACTGACCTTAAAACAACGCAAAATAATGATGATTTTTATGAATTGATATATGAGAATGATGTTTTAAATCCATGGAAATTAATATTAAAAAAGTAAATAAACCATATATAATTAGTTGTCGTTTGTAATCTTTAATAATGAAATCTGTTAATAGTTGGAATTTGACTAATAATAAACTTCATCAATTATTCAAAGATAACAACGAATTTATTTCTATTAAAGTCCGTGGTAATACTTGGGAGCCAATCACTAGATGGCTAAGATTAGACTCAAGAATTTTCAGGGAAACTACTAGGAAAGCAAGAATAACTTTATGCGATATTGAATCTTTAGCTGAAATTTATAATTACAGATCAATTAGATGGAAAGCAAAAAAACTAACTCCTTTGCCTACTAAGATAATTCCACAATCAATTAAAAATACTTTCCGGAAAATACCAATTATTAAACAACTTGCCTACGAACTCGAAATAGTTTTTTATAAATATAGTGAAAACATTTCTGAACATTTAATTTCAATAGTAATTCCTGCAAGAAATGAAGCTGGCAATAAAGAACTTTTAGTTAGTGCTTTAAATAAATTCAAAAAAATACCTAATAAATTAGAAATTATATTTGTTGAAGGTAATAGCAATGATAATACTTATGATATTTTGAAGGAGTTAAAAGAAAATTTCTCAAATTTCTTTAAGATATCTCTTTTAAAACAAACTTCTAAAGGGAAGAAAAATGCAGTCGTTGAGGGATTTAATATTTCTTCAGGTGAGACCCTCGCCATAATTGATAGTGATTTCACAGTAGATATTGATGACAGTATTGCAGCAATTATGGAATCAACCAAAAATAAAAATATCTTAATTAATTGCGCCCGCACAACTTTTCCGATGGAAAAAGATGCGATGAGATGGGCAAATTACATAGGAAATAGACTCTTTGCAATATTTCTATCAATTCTTATAAATAAACCTGTATCAGATTCACTCTGTGGAACAAAAGTTTTTTCAAGAAAATTCTTTACACTTATGAAACAAAACGGAAGTTGGGATTCCAAATCCGACCCATTTGGAGACTTCACAATAATATTTGAAGCTGCGAACAATAATATAAAAATACTAAATTATCCTGTTAGGTATTACGCTAGAAAATCTGGCGTACCAAATATTTCTAGATGGATAGATGGATTAAAACTTCTCAAAGTATGCTGGATTTATATGATTTCTGATATCTGAATTAAATAAATTTTTCGTGAGTATTTTCTTAGAATTTTTAATTTCTCCAAATTAGTAATAAAGTAGTTAGATTCTTAAGAGTATAAATTCATTAAATTTCATGATATGAATTTTAATTTGAAGTTCGAAAAATTTAATAAAAAGATTTGCCAAAGTAGGCATTATGAGAAAATCTTAACTGTAAGACTGCCATGTAATCCAATCTTTCCAATAGGACCTATTTATCTAGCAGACCATATTCATAAATGTTTTCCAGGTATAGAACAGCAATTCATTGATCTAGCGATAATTCCATCTAAGAAAGTTTCCAAATATCTAGCTAGAAAAATTGATCAATTTAGACCTCATTTAATCATTTTTTCATGGAGAGATATACAAATTTATGCGCCTGTTGATGGTAGAAGTGGAAATCCACTACAAAACTCTTTTGAAGTTTTCTACTCAAAAAATATCCTTAAAAAAATTAGAGGTTCCTGGGGAGGATTAAAATTAATTGCATCTCATTATGGAGAAATATATAGAAATACTTCTTTAGTCAAGATGGGACTAAAAAGAGCACAAAAATACAACAAAAATTTAAAGGTAATTTTAGGAGGTGGGGCTGTTAGCGTCTTCTATGAACAATTAGGGAATCTACTCCCAAAAGGAACTGTTATTTCAGTTGGAGAGGGAGAAAATCTTATAGAAAAAATTATTAAAGGTGATTCAATAGAGAAAGAAAGATGTTACATTGCTGGACAAAAACCTAGGAACAAATTAATCCATGAACAACCTTCAGGAACTGTCAAAACTGCCTGCAACTACAAATATATAAAATCAATATGGCCTGAATTTAATTGGTATATAGAAGGTGGAGATTACTACGTAGGGGTGCAAACAAAAAGAGGTTGCCCTCATAATTGTTGTTTCTGTGTTTATACAGTTGTAGAGGGGAAACAGGTACGCGTTAATCCTGTTAACGAAGTTATCAAAGAAATGAAGCAATTATATGATCTTGGAGTTAGGGGATTTTGGTTCACAGATGCACAGTTTATTCCTGCCAAAAAACATATTGAAGATGCAAAAATACTGTTACAAGCAATAAAGGATCAAGGTTGGAACGATATTAATTGGGCTGCATACATCAGAGCAGATAATATTGATGCTGAACTAGCTCAGCTTATGGTTGATACAGGTATGAGCTATTTTGAAATAGGAATAACGTCAGGATCTCAAGAACTTGTTAGAAAAATGAGATTAGCCTATGACTTGAAAACTGTATTAAATAATTGCAGAATTCTAGTCAAATCAGGATTCAAGAATCATGTTTCAGTCAATTATTCATTTAATGTTTTTGATGAAACGCCCAGCACCATAAGACAAACAATTGCTTACCATAGAGAATTAGAAAAAATTTTTGGTAAAGGCTTAGTTGATCCAGCTATTTTCTTTATAGGTTTACAACCTCATACTCTTCTTGAGAAATACGCTTTGGAAAATAAAATTTTGAAGCCAAATTATAATCCAATGAGCATGATGCCCTGGACAGCGAGAAAACTCCTTTGGAATCCAGGTTCACTAGGGGAAAAACTTGGTCAGGTTTGCTTAGAAGCTTTTGATAATCCAGAGGATGAATTTGGCAAAACAGTAATAGACATTCTTGAGAGAGAATATGGAAGGTCCCCATTAAAAGAATCTTTAAAAGTCCGTCCCTTATCAGAAAGAAAATTAGCTCATTCTAAATAATAAATGAAATCTTTATTAATCCTCTTTCTCAATTGAACTTGAAATTCCTTTAGATTTTAATGATTCTGAATAGAATTCTGCTGGCTCTAAATCACAAACAATTACCAACCCTACACCCGTATTGTGTGCCTCAAGCATTATGGAAATAGCATCTTGTTCGCTTAATTGCGGCACAACTTCTCGTAATGAAATAGTGACATACTCCATAGAATTGACTGGGTCATTATGAAGTAAAACCTTATATTTAGGAGATTTATTTTTTAATTCAGCAGATTTCTTTTCAAGCACTGCTGAATTATTACTTGCACTTTGTTCTAACTTTATAGATAGCATTAAACTTTTAGAATATATGTAGTACTAATAATTATATATTAATTATTCTTTCCATTGCATCATTTACGTTTGATCGTGAGTTAAATGCTGACAAACGAAAATAACCTTCTCCTGATAATCCAAATCCGCTTCCAGGTGTTCCTACCACGCTAACTTTTTGGAGAAGGAAATCAAAAAAGTCCCAAGATGTCATTTGATCAGGAACTTTAATCCAGATATAAGGAGCATTGTCCCCACCAAAAACTTTATATCCTGCATTCTGAAGTTTATTTTTCATGATTTTTGCATTTTGCATATAAAAATCTATTAATCCTCTCACCTGTTTCTTCCCATCTAGAGAATAAACAGCCTCTGCGCCTCTCTGAACTACATAACTTACTCCATTAAACTTTGTAGATTGTCGTCTATTCCAAAGAGGCCACAAGTCTATTTCCTCATTTGATGAGCTAAAACCTTTGAGATTTTTAGGTATTACTGTAAAAGCACATCTGACTCCAGTGAATCCTGCATTCTTTGAAAAAGATCTAAATTCAATAGCACAATCCTTTGCTCCCTCAATCTCATATATTGAATGTGGAATATCTTTATCTTGAATAAATGCTTCATAAGCTGCGTCAAAAAGTATAAGAGATTTGTTTTGAATCGCATAGTCAACCCACTTTTTCAATTCTTTTTTATTAATTGTTGCTCCAGTCGGATTATTAGGAAAACAAAGATATAAAATATCAACTTTTTTTTCTGGTAGTTCTGGCAGAAAGTTATTCCCCTCATTTATTGGAAGATATGTTAATCCTTGATAAGTACCATTCTCAAGAACATCTCCAGTTCTTCCCGTCATTACGTTACTATCTACATAAACAGGGTAAACAGGATCTGTTACAGCAATTGAATTATCTTTGCCAAGAATATCTAAAATATTGCTACTATCACATTTAGAACCATCTGAAACAAAGATCTCTTCAGATGAAATTTGACAGCCTCTCGAAATAAAATCATGCTCAGATATTTTTTCTCTGAGCCAAGAATAACCTTGTTCAGGGCCATAACCTCTAAAACCATCTTTAGTTCCCATGTCATCTAAAGCTTTACCCATCGCTTTTATGCATGCTCTAGGTAATGGTTCCGTGACATCTCCTATGCCAAGCTTAATTATTTCAGCACTGTTATTTAATTGAGAATATATTTTTACCCTTTTAGCAATTTCAGGAAATAAATATCCTGCTTTGAGTTTTAAATAATTTTCGTTTACTTTAACCACTTTAGATAAAAAATTTCACCTATTTAAGAATAATGTATCAACGTGCTTTAGTGGTGATTAGATGTTAATATTATTTTAGTTATGGTTAATTTAAGAGATAATCATAGCTATGAATTCAATTTCAATTAGTTTGAAAATCGTTTAAAGCTTTATAAATAGCAGAATTCAATCACTATTAACTTTATTAATTTTAAAAATTAAATACCAATAGCTATAAAATTGCTTTATCAAGAGATAAATTAACTCTTTAATTTAGATGATTTTCAAAATCCAAATCATTCAGAATCAATTATATGTCTCAGCAAATTATCATCGCTGAGCAGGCTCGAATTGCAGCACTACTCACAGATGATCGAGTTGATGAATTAATCGTCGCACAAGGTCAATATCAAATTGGCGATATCTTTTTAGGAACAGTTGAGAATGTTCTCCCTGGCATTGATGCCGCTTTCATAAATATTGGTGAAAGTGAGAAAAATGGATTCATCCATGTTTCAGATTTAGGTCCACTTCGACTTAAAAAAGGTACATTTGGAATAACTGAATTATTAGAACCAAAACAAAAAGTTCTAGTACAGGTAATAAAGGAGCCTACAGGATCTAAAGGACCTAGATTAACAGGAAGTATTTCAATTCCAGGAAAGTACTTGATATTACAGCCATATGGCCAAGGAGTAAATATTTCAAGAAAAATAAATACAGAAACAGAACGAAGCCGATTGAAAGCTCTTGGGGTTTTAATAAAACCACCTAGCACGGGCTTGTTATTTAGAACAGAGGCTGAAAAGATAAAAGAAGAACTTCTAATTGAAGATTTAGAGCATTTAATTCAACAATGGGAAAATGTACTAAAAGTTTCAGAGGCTTCTAATCCACCAAATTTAGTAAAAAGAGATGATGAGTTTTCTCTTAAGATCTTAAGAGATCATATTAAAGAATCAACTAAAAGCATAATTATCGATAATAAATTTTCAGTTGCCAGGGCAAAAGATTTTTTAACAAATTATGAATCTGATATAGATATTGAATTTCACGATAACAGTTTAAACCAACATATTTTCGAAAAGTATGAAATTAAGAAAACGATCCAAAAAGCTCTCCAGCCTAGAGTAGATCTTCCTTCGGGGGGGTATGTCATTATTGAACCTACTGAAGCTCTAACAGTAATCGATGTAAACTCTGGATCATTTACAAGATCAGCAAACTCAAGACAAACCGTTTTGTGGACGAACTGCGAAGCAGCAGTTGAAATTTCAAGACAAATGAAATTGAGAAATATTGGTGGAGTTATAGTAGTAGATTTTATTGATATGGAATCTAGAAGAGATCAATTTCAGTTACTTGAGCATTTTACCTCAGCAATAAAAGATGATTCTGCTAGGCCTCAAATAGCTCAGCTTACTGAACTAGGCTTAGTGGAGTTAACCAGAAAAAGACAAGGTCAGAATATTTATGAATTATTCGGTAAAAAATGTTCTACATGTGATGGAACAGGGCATATAGAAAATATATTAAATTACGAAATTTCTAACTTAAAAATTAAAAATATTGAAAACAAATCTAATCAATCAAATTATCTAAAATCTTTAGATAAAGATACCTCTCAATCAATTGATGATCAAGAAAACATAATTGACAAGAAATTAATTAGCTCCAAAGAAATAAGTAAAGAAAATTCTTCTAATAAAACAGAAAATGATAATGATAATTTGAACCATTCAAATTCAAAAGAAAAAAATCTAATAACAGTCGATCTTACTAATGAAGAAAAAATTGTTTTCAGTCAATTAGGTATTAATCCACTTATAAAGTTAGGGAAGGAATATCTTACTAGTAATAATTTTGTGCGTATAAATGACAGTAATAAGGAAACGGGAAAAACCTTAGATAATAAAAAAACAAAAGCAAAGCAAATAAAAAAAATTTCAAAATCGGGAGAAGAAAAGATTCAAATAAAAATTGAAGCAAATGTAAATTCTAAAGATAAATCAAACACTAAAAATAGTGAAAATAATGAAGTTGAATTTTCAGATAAAAAGGATGAAATTGAACTTACAGATGAGCTAAACAGTGCAAGAAAAAAAAGAAGAAGATCTTCAGCAAGCAGTGAATAAAGTACCCGAAGTTGGAGTAGATGAAGTTGGGAAAGGAGCAATTTTTGGTCCAGTTTTTTCAGCAGCTGTAGTATTAACTGAAAAAAATAAATTCATCTTAAAACAATTTGGAGTAACAGATAGTAAAAAACTAACTCCCAAAAAAAGAAAATTACTTTTACCAAAAATTTTATTACTATCTTCAGATTATGGGATTGGGCAATCTTCGGCTAAAGAAATAGATAAGTTAGGTATCAGAGTTGCTACAGAGCTTTCAATGATAAGAGCTTTAAAAAAATTAAAAGAGAAGCCTTCTGAAATAATAATTGATGGCCCCTTAATATTAAGACCATGGAACGGAATTCAGAAAAACATTGTGTCTGGAGACTCAAAGTTTATCTCGATAGCTTCAGCAAGCATAGTTGCCAAAGTATCTCGCGACAATCTAATGGAGAGGTTAGAAAAAAAACACTCAGGATACTTGATATTTAAAAATCAAGGTTATGGTACAAAAGAGCATCTTTCATTAATTAAAGAAAAAGGAATAACTAATCTTCATAGGAAAAGTTTTTTAAAAAAATCAAATCTTTTTTAATTCACACCAATCTGAAAAATCTTTCACTAGTTGTTGTTGAACCCTTGACTTTATACCCAACAGAATCCCATTTAATACTGAATGACCAGTAGATTCCAAAATTTTCTTTGGTACAAGCTTTAGTAGAGGAGGTTGGCTTACAGATACCCCAAGAAGCGCCTCACCTTCTAACCCAATATCAGTTGCTTCCAGATTCGCTTTCAAAATAAGATTAAAATCATCTATCATCCCTAAACCATCCAATTTACTTTCAAGGGCACTCATTTTTAGAATTCCATCCTTATTCTCTACGGCAATTGAGACTACAGGGTTAATATCTAATTGAAAAACCTTAAAACTTGTTACTGTATACTTATATCTACCTACTCCTTCAGGTACTAATTTTTTGGGGTCAAGCATTGCTCCAACAACTCTTTCTTCCTCCAACAGATATTTAGAAAGATATTCTTTATTTCGTGTTACAGAAAGCTTTAGTTTTTGTTTAGCATCAAAAGACAATAACATTTTCTATATTCCTCCAATGCTTATTTGATCTCTTTTTTTTTTACGATTAATCATGCGCAAACAAGTTGCATATTTAGGTCCTAAAGGAACATACGCAGAAAAAGCAGCTACTATATTATCAAAGCTTGCCAATTTTCAGACACCTATATTTGTACCATGTAATGGGTTACATTCGGTCATTAAATCAATAGCGTACAACAATTGTGATGCTGCTGTAGTGCCTATCGAAAATTCCGTAGAAGGAGGAGTTACGGCCACTCTAGATGCCCTTTGGAAATTTCCTGAAATTTTTATCAATAAAGCAATTGTTTTACCCATAAAACATGCGTTGATTAGTGATGGAGAACTTTCAAACATTTCAGAAGTATTATCTCATCCTCAAGCATTAGCTCAATGTTCAGAATGGTTATCTGAAAATCTTCCGAATGCAATTCCTCTCCCAACTAATTCAACATCAGAAGCTGTCAATATGGTTAAAGGAAGTAAATTCAGAGCTGCTATCGCTTCAAAATCATTAATTCAAATTGAAGGACTTAAAGAATTAGCCTTTCCTATTAATGATGTACCAGGTAATTGCACTAGATTTGTTTTATTGAGCAAGGAATCAAATTCAAATTTAGCTAATATTGCCAGCTTTGCTTTTTCATTAATATCAAATAAACCTGGTGCTTTGCTCAAAGCTATAAATAATATTGCAGATTTTGGATTTAATATGAGTAAAATTGAATCAAGACCTTCAAAAAGAGAATTAGGCGAATATATTATTTATATTGATTTAGAAATAAATAGTCAAAATAACATTAAAAGTTTTCTTAAATTAAAAGAAAAAATAAAGCCACTTTGCAACAATTTTGTAGATTTTGGAAATTATGTTTCTGAAAATGTTGAACTAGATTAATTTATCCTCTACATTTATAGACTCCAAACTCCATTAGGCCTTTTCTAAATGCCCAATTCATAAGAAGTATAGTTGGAATCTCTCTAATCGACTTCACTATCGCAAATGGGCCAAGGGACAAAATCGTGAATGGCCTTCGAATACCTTCAAAAATGGAGTCGTACCATGAAGGATTTGTGTAGGAATTCCAATTTTCAGAAATAACTCTCCCGGAACTATTTGTGTTATTTCTAAGAATATTGGCGAATTCATTAATGCTTATAAAATTAGGATGAACCCATTGTTCAAGTAATTGTTTAAGAACTAACTTCTCAAAAAATGATGGGGGATGTGTCTTGAGATTTCTTGAGTTCCAATCAGCCATTGCAAAATACCCCCCAGGTCTTAAAGTTCTCAGCATTTCATCTGCAAACCTATTTTTATCATTCATGTGTGCACCAGCCTCAACACTCCAAACAGCATCAAATGATCCATCTTCAAATTTCAAATCCAAAGCATCCATAACTTGGAAGTTGCAATTTAGACCATGAGGAGTTAATTCTCTTGCTCTTTTAACTTGAGCAGGACTAATTGTAATACCAGTAACATTAAAACCATAATATTCTGCAAGAATCCTAGAACTCCCCCCTATTCCACAACCTACATCAAGTACTCTTGCACCTTTGGGCAATTTATTTAAACCACTCCATTTGACTAATTCATGAACAAACTGAACTTTAGCCTTTCTAAAATCAATATTTTTTTTCCCTGAAGGATAAAAACCTAAATGTATATGCTCTCCCCACAATCTTTCAAGTAATTTATCTTGGGTCCAAGCATCATATGCAGATGCTACTGTCCCGGATGATATATATTTTCTAGCGTTAATTCCCCAGATTGTAGATAGGACTAAAAAGACAAAAAATAGTAAAAAAAATGAGAACAATAACTCAAACATTTAATTTTCTTTTATATCAGGAAAACTCTCTTTTAATACCGTTCTTGCAGCAAGTTGTTTTCTTGTATGATCAAGCATTTCATATTCTCTCTGCAAACGGGTAAAAGTATTTCTTTCCTCAAGAAGTCTTTGCTGTTCCTCCGCTACACGACCACCCAAATGAGCTCCTATCCAAAATGATAAATCAATAGGGTTATCAGGTAATTTATCAGGTAAACTTTTCTTTGTATTAGTCAATTTACTTGTTAAGTTAATAACATCACTAAGTGCCTCTTTTACTGAATCTTTTAGGGAATCTATTTTTTGAAAATCATCAATATTATCATCACCAATCCAACTAACCATTGCGGAACAAAATGGCGTCGAGCGTGTAATTTCTAATACTTGAAATCTTTGTTGTCCTAAAGTGATAATGTTACTTCTCCCATCCTCAGCTGTTTGATGTTTTATAATTTGTGCGCAACATCCAACATTAGCCATACTTTTCGTAGTTGAGTCCCACTTAATAACTCCAAACATAGAATCAGTTTCAAGGACAGATTGGAGCATGATTCTATATCTTGATTCAAATATATGTAAAGGCAATACTTCTTGAGGAAAAAGGACTACCTCTGGCAAAGGAAATAAAGGTAATTCCCTTACTGAGAGTTCTCCCATTTAAACCTCATTTCAATGTACTTATTTTAATCGATTTAAGCCGGTTTCGGGATTTCTTAAAGTTTAACTTCTATATCTACACCACTAGGGAGATCTAGTTTCATCAAAGCATCAATAGTTTTTGCAGAGGGACTATAGATATCTATTATTCTTCGATGTGTTCTTGTTTCAAAATGCTCTCTAGAATCTTTGTCAACATGTGGTGATCTTAAGACACAATAAATTTTCCTTTTAGTAGGCAGAGGAATTGGACCTATTGCTGAGGCAGAAGTAGTATCAGCAGTTTGGATTATTTTGTCGCAAGATAAATCAAGCATTCTTCTATCAAATGCTTTGAGTCTTATTCTTATTTTTTGTTGTGCAATTGATGCAGTCATAGCTTTAATAACATCTAGTGAGGGTCATTCATTAAAATGACCCTTATCAATATATCTATATTAGATGATTGAGGTTAAATTTTTAAAATTCAAATATATTATTTGAGTATTTTAGAAACAACTCCAGCACCGATAGTACGTCCACCTTCACGGATTGCAAATCGCATACCTTGTTCAATAGCTACTGGACAAATTAATTCTCCAGTCATCTTAATTCTGTCTCCTGGCATAACCATTTCAACATTAGAGCCATCATCAGAGGTAAATGCAGTTATTTGACCTGTAACATCAGTTGTTCTGATATAGAACTGAGGTCTATATCCTGCAAAGAAAGGTGTATGTCTTCCACCCTCTTCTTTTTTAAGAACATAAACTTCTCCTTCAAATTGAGTATGAGGTGTGATAGATCCTTTCTTAACAAGAACCATTCCTCTCTCAATATCTTCTTTTTGGACACCACGTAAAAGTAGACCAACATTATCGCCAGCCATACCTTCATCAAGAAGTTTTCGGAACATTTCAACTCCAGTAACAGTTGTTACTCTTGTATCTCTTATTCCAACTATTTCTACTTCTTCTCCAACCTTAACTTTTCCTCTCTCAATTCTTCCAGTAGCAACAGTTCCTCTACCAGTAATCGAGAATACATCTTCAACTGCCATCAAGAATGGCTTATCAACTTCTCTTTCTGGTTCAGGAATGTTAGCATCAACAGCTTTCATTAATTCTTCAATTTTTGATTCCCAAGTAGAATCACCTTCAAGAGCTTTTAATCCTGAAACTTGAACTATTGGAATGTCATCTCCAGGGAAGTCATAACTATCTAATAGTTCTCTAATTTCCATTTCAACTAGTTCAATGATTTCTTCATCATCGACCATGTCGCATTTGTTTAGAGCTACTACAAGAGCAGGTACCCCAACTTGTTTAGCTAAAAGAATATGCTCTTTAGTTTGTGCCATAGGGCCATCGGTAGCTGCACAAACTAGAATAGCTCCGTCCATTTGGGCGGCCCCTGTAATCATGTTTTTCACATAATCAGCATGTCCAGGGCAATCGACATGAGCATAATGTCGACCTTCAGTTTCGTATTCTACGTGAGCTGTATTGATAGTAATGCCACGCTCTCTTTCTTCAGGAGCACCATCAATGTCTCCATAGTCTTGAGCTTGAGCTTGACCTTTTTTAGCTAATACATTTGTAATAGCAGCAGTAAGTGTTGTTTTTCCATGATCAACATGGCCAATAGTGCCTATGTTAACGTGTGGTTTGTTCCTTTCGAACTTCTCGCGAGCCATTTTGAATTAAAGAATCGAGGGTTTAATAGTGTTTTAGTTTAGAGATCAGGAGTTGCCCTGATTCTTGGAAATGATAGCTTCAGCAACATTACGAGGAACTTCCTCATAATTTGCGAACTCCATTGAAAATATACCCCGACCTTGAGTCATTGATCGGAGTTGAGTGGCATAACCGAACATTTCGGCTAAGGGCACTTTGGCCTGTACCTTAGACAATCCATCATCAACAGATTGTCCTTCTACTTGACCTCTTCTAGAGGAGAGATCACCAATTACAGATCCAAGAAAGTCATCAGGACTTTCGACCTCAACTTTCATCATAGGCTCTAAAAGAACTGGGTTGCATTTTTTAACCCCATCTTTAAAAGCCATGGATCCTGCAATTTTGAAGGCCATTTCAGATGAGTCTACATCGTGGAATGAACCATCGACTAGTGTTACTTTTACATCAATGAGTGGATAACCGGCAAGTACACCAGATTCACAGGTTTCTTTCATGCCATTAGATGCAGGGCCAATGTACTCTTTAGGTACAGCTCCGCCAACAATTTTGTTTACGAATTCAAACCCTTTACCAACTTCTGCAGGTTCCATTTCAATAATCACATGACCATATTGACCTTTTCCACCAGTTTGTCTTGCATATTTACCTTCACCTTTAGAACTAGACCTAATGGTCTCTCTGTAAGAAACTTGGGGAGCACCAATATTAGCTTCAACTTTAAATTCCCTCAACATTCTGTCAACAAGGATTTCTAGATGCAATTCACCCATACCAGCGATTACAGTTTGATTTGTCTCAGGATCTGTACTGACCCTAAAGGTTGGATCCTCTTCTGATAAAGCAGTTAAAGCTTTGGATAATTTTTCCATATCTCCTTTGGTTTTTGGCTCAACTGCAACTGATATAACTGGTTCAGGGATGAACAATGTCTCCAAGACTATTGGGTCATCAGTGTTACATAAAGTGTCACCAGTTGTCGTATTCTTCAGACCTAGTACTGCTCCTAAATCTCCTGCCCTCAATTCGTCAACTTCCTCTCTTTCATCAGCCTTTAATATTACTAATCTAGAAATTCTCTCTTTAGCATCTTTAGTAGAGTTCATGACATAACTACCTTTTGCAAGTACACCTGAATACATCCTCACAAAAGTTAATTTCCCATAAGGGTCTGACATTACTTTAAATGCTAGTGCACTAAAAGGTGCATTATCATCTGAAGGTCTTATATCTTCCTTACCACTTGGTAAAACTCCTTGTATTGGTTTTACGTCAACTGGAGCTGGTAAGTAATCAACAACAGCATCTAGAACAAGTTGAACACCCTTATTTTTAAAAGCTGAACCGCATAATACTGGAACCAAGCCATGTTTTAAAACCCCTTCCCTAATTCCTTTTTTAAGTTGTTCTTCAGATAGTTCTCCTGTTTCGAGGAATATTTCTATTAACTCTTCATCATTTTCTGCAACACTTTCCATCAACTTATTTCTCCACTCAGCAGCTTCCTCGACCATGTCAGATGGAATTGGAGCTTCTTCAATATCAGTACCTAAATCGTTTTTGTAAAGATATGCTTTGTTGGCTACTAAATCAATAATGCCTGTGAGATCACCTTCAGCGCCAATAGGCAACTGAATTGGAAGTGCATTTGCCTTTAGTCGCTCTTTAATTTGATTATTAACCCTTAGAAAATTTGCACCAGTTCTGTCCATTTTATTAACAAAAACCATTCTTGGGACAGAATATCTATCTGCTTGACGCCAAACCGTTTCGGATTGAGGCTGAACTCCACCAACTGCACAAAATACAGCTATGACTCCGTCCAAGACTCGCATCGATCTTTCAACTTCAATAGTAAAATCAACGTGTCCAGGAGTATCAATGATATTAATTCTGTGATCTTGCCAACTAGTAGATATTGCAGCAGCAGTAATAGTAATTCCTCTTTCTCTTTCTTGATCCATCCAATCAGTTACGGCAGCACCATCATGTACCTCTCCTATCTTGTGAACAACACCTGAATAAAACAAAATTCTTTCGGTTGTTGTTGTCTTCCCTGCATCAATATGAGCGGCTATACCTATATTCCTTACTCGTTCTAGGGGAAAGTCGCGTGCCAATTTTAAAGCTCCAAATAAAATAATTTTTGTTAAGTATAGTTCACCCTAAAAGCAAACTTTAATAATAATAAACTACTTAAGTACCTTTTTGATGAAATTAATATCTGTAATGTGCAAAAGCTTTGTTAGCTTCAGCCATTTTATGAGTGTCTTCTCTTTTTTTAACGGCACTACCAGTTTCATTTGCTGCATCCATCAACTCACCAGCAAGTTTTTGGGACATACTTTTGCCATTCCTTGCTCGTGAAAATGTAACAAGCCATCTCAATGCCATTGCTGTACCCCTTTCTTGGCGTACTTCCATAGGTACTTGATATGTTGCACCACCAACTCTTCTTGCTCGTACCTCAACAAGAGGAGTAGCATTTTTTACAGCTGTTTCAAACAATTCGACTGCATTTCCACCTGTTCTCTCGCTGATCAAAGAAAAAGCATCAGATAATATTCTTTGAGCTGTAGATTTTTTACCATGTTTCATCAATCTAGAAATCATCATTGAAGCAAGACGACTATTAAATTGAGGATCTGGAAGAACTGGTCTTTTTACCGCTGCATTACGACGTGACATGTTTTTAAAAAGTGATGTTTACAAATTAATCTTTTGGAGCTTTTGCTCCATATTTAGATCTGGATTGACGTCTATCTTTGACTCCAGCCGTATCTAAAGTTCCCCTTATTATATGATATCTAACTCCTGGCAAATCCTTAACTCTTCCTCCCCTAAGTAGGACTACTGAGTGTTCTTGCAAATTATGTCCAATACCAGGAATATAAGCCGTTACTTCGAAACCAGATGTTAATCTCACCCTCGCAACTTTTCTTAAAGCTGAATTAGGTTTTTTAGGTGTTGATGTATAAACTCTCGTACATACTCCTCTTCTTTCAGGACAAGCTTTTAATGCAGGAGATTTTGTTTTTCTAGTCAGACTTTTTCTTTCTGAACCTATTAATTGTGAGATGGTAGGCATCTATTATATAAAAAAAAATAAACATCCCATTATCATAACCTTTTACGAGCACCAACTAAAAGTTTTTAATGATATTTTTTTTAAAAATTGGTGAAATTAAATTTCTTTGGTAATTATTCATTATTTTTAGATTTATTTTCATATTTATTTTTATAATGGAAATACATAAATAACTAAATAGAATTAAATAATCTATGGGAGAGTGTATCAAAAGAATAGTTTGGCCATATCAAGATAGTTATTCCCCAAATGGAATAATTGGCGAGAAAGATGCGTGCGGAGTGGGTTTCATAGCAAATATTAAAGGGGTAGAGAGCAACTGGATCCTAAAACAATCCCTAAAAGGGCTTAACTGCATGGAACATAGAGGAGGTTGTGGAGGAGATAGTGACTCAGGAGATGGAGCAGGCATTTTATGTTCAATTCCATGGGAATTCCTAGAAAAGAAGATGAATCTAAAAAATACAGAAGAATTGAATAGGGCTTTAGGAATGATTTTTATGCCAAATAAAAAAGAGAAAATTGAAGAATGTAAATCAATATGTGAGCAAGAAGCAGAAAAATTGAAAGTCAACAAAACATCTTGGAGGAAAGTACCTGTTAATTATGAAATCTTAGGTCCTCTAGCAAAAGCAAATGCTCCATTCATAAGTCAGTGGATTTTGTATATAGATAAAAAAGATCATCAGGATGTTGAAAGGCTTTTATTTCAATTAAGGAAAAGAATTGAGAAAAAAATAAGAGAAACTTTCAAAAACGATGTAGGGGATTGTGAATTTTATTTTGCCTCATTAAGTTCTCAAACAGTTGTTTATAAAGGTATGGTTCGCTCTGAAATATTATCCGATTTTTATCAAGATCTAAAAGAAGAGAGTTTTAAAGTTTCATTTTCTGTTTATCATCGTAGATTTAGTACCAATACACTCCCAAAATGGCCCCTAGCTCAACCCATGAGATTTTTGGGTCACAATGGCGAAATAAATACTCTCTTGGGTAATATCAACTGGGCTAAAGCTGCAGAAAAACATATAGATGATTTTTGGGGAGAGTTATCTAATGAAATCAAGCCCATTGTGGATGTAAACAAAAGTGATTCATCAAATCTTGATGCAACCCTTGAAATCAATATTCGTTCAGGTCAGCCCATTACTGACTCATTATTAAAACTTGTTCCTGAAGCATTTCGAGATCAACCACAACTTGAGCAGAGAGAAGATATAAAAGCTTTTTATGAATATTCTGCAAGCCTGCAAGAAGCTTGGGATGGTCCAGCTCTTCTAGTATTTGCAGATGGAAATTTTGTCGGTGCAACGCTTGATAGAAATGGCCTAAGACCTGCAAGATATTCAATCACAAATGATGGTTTTGTAATAATGGGTTCTGAAACAGGAGTAGTAGATCTTGAAGAAGAAAGAGTAATAGAAAAAGGTCGATTAGGACCCGGACAAATGCTGGCAGTTGATTTTCATCAGAATAGAATCCTAAGAAATTGGGAAGTAAAATCTGAAGCCGCTCAAAGGCATGATTATAAAAATCTTCTCAGTAATAGAACTATAAAAATTGAAGATAATGAATGGTTTAAAGACTGCAAACTAAAAGATCTTGATTTGTTGCAACAGCAAACTGCATACGGTTTTTCAGCGGAAGATAATGAACTTATCTTAGATTCAATGGCTTCATTAGCTAAAGAGCCTACTTATTGCATGGGCGATGACATCCCATTAGCAGTTCTTTCATCTAAGCCACATATTTTATACGACTACTTTAAGCAAAGATTTGCGCAAGTTACTAATCCTCCTATTGACCCTCTAAGAGAAAAACTTGTAATGAGTTTAGAGATGCATCTAGGAGAAAGATGTACACCATTTGAGATTAAAGATGCTAAACCCTTTATTCATTTACAAAGTCCGATTCTTAATGAGGAAGAACTCATTTCCATCAAAAAATCAAAAATTAAATCTCAGACAATTTCAAGTTTGTTTGACTTAGAGGAAGGTATTCAAGGGTTGGAGAACCAATTAAAAGCAATCTGTAAACAGAGTGAGTTGTCGATAAAAGAAGGTTGCTCTTTAATTATCATTTCAGATAAGGGAATTAATCCTAAAAAGACTTTTATACCTCCTTTACTTGCTGTTGGAGCAATTCATCATTATCTTCTTAAAAAAGAAATCAGGCTAAAAGCTTCTCTAATAATTGAGACTGGTCAATGTTGGAGCACACATCACTTAGCTTGTTTAATTGGATATGGAGCAAGTGCAGTTTGCCCTTGGTTGACCTTCGAAGCAGGTAGACACTGGTTAAAACATCCAAAAACGCAAAAACTAATTGATAGCAAAAAAATAAATCCATTATCAATAGTTGATGTTCAAGAAAATATTAAAAAAGCTTTAGAAGACGGTCTAAGAAAAATTCTTTCAAAAATAGGCATCTCACTTTTATCTAGTTACCATGGTGCACAAATTTTTGAAGCTGTAGGCCTTGGATCTGACTTAATAAAAATTGCTTTTGATGGTACAACAAGTCGTATTGCTGGCATTACGTTAAAAGAATTAACTAATGAAACACTTTCAATACATACAAAAGCCTATCCAGAGGTCGATATAAAGAAATTAGAATTTTTAGGATTTGTACAATTTAGAAATAATGGAGAATATCATTCCAATAACCCCGAGATGTCCAAAGTTTTACATTCAGCAGTAAAACAAGGGCCAGGATACGATCATTTTGAAACTTACAAAAAACTTATTAGTAATAGGCCGACAACATCTCTGAGAGATTTACTAACAATTAATTCAACAAGAAAAAGCATTCCATTAGAGGAAGTTGAAAGTGTTGAATCAATTTGCAAAAGGTTCTGTACTGGAGGAATGAGTTTAGGTGCTTTATCTAGAGAAGCGCATGAAGTTTTAGCAGTTGCAATGAATAGAATTGGTGGAAAAAGTAATAGTGGAGAAGGGGGAGAAGATCCAGCTCGTTTTAATGTTTTAAATGATATCGATGAAAATACTCAGTCAGCCACTTTGCCATTTATTAAAGGCTTAGAAAATGGAGACACCGCATGCTCAGCTATTAAACAAATAGCATCAGGAAGATTTGGAGTTACACCTGAATATCTAAGAAGTGGTAAACAACTCGAAATTAAAATGGCTCAAGGTGCAAAACCCGGAGAAGGGGGACAATTACCTGGACCAAAAGTTGATTCTTATATCGCAAAACTAAGAAATAGTAAACCTGGAGTAGCTTTAATATCTCCTCCCCCGCATCATGATATTTATTCAATTGAAGATTTAGCTCAACTTATCCACGACTTACACCAAGTTCATCCAAAAGCGAAAGTAAGCGTTAAACTCGTTTCTGAAATTGGTATAGGCACTATTGCTGCTGGAGTAAGCAAAGCTAATGCAGATGTAATTCAAATATCAGGCCATGACGGAGGTACTGGTGCTTCACCCCTGAGTTCTATTAAACATGCAGGTTTACCATGGGAACTAGGTGTTGCTGAGGTTCATAAATCTCTCTTAGAGAATAACTTACGCGAAAGAGTAATTTTGAGAACTGATGGAGGTCTTAAAACAGGCTGGGACGTAGTTATTGCAGCTTTACTAGGTGCAGAAGAATACGGTTTTGGTTCTGTAGCGATGATTGCTGAAGGATGCATAATGGCTCGGGTTTGTCATACAAACAAGTGTCCTGTTGGAGTTGCCACTCAAAAAGAAGAATTAAGAAGAAGATTTAAAGGTATTCCAGAAAATGTTGTCAATTTTTTCCTGTATATTGCTGAAGAAGTAAGACAGATAATGAGTAGTATCGGTGTTTCTAATATGGAAGAACTGATTGGTAATCAAGAATTTCTTTCTGAAAGAAATATCGATCTTCCAAAAACTTCTAATATTGATCTTTCTTCCCTAGTAAATGAGCACTCAACCCCTGAAAGATCATGGTTAAAACATTCAAAAAACGCCCATAGTAACGGTTTTGTATTAGAAGACGAGTTTTTGTCTGATGCTGAATTTATAGATTCAATTAAAAATCACCAATTATTAACCAAAGAAATTGAGATAAAAAATACAGATAGAAGTGTGTGTGCGAAAATGTCAGGGGAAATCGCAGAACTTCACGGCAACACTGGCTTCAACGGCAAACTCAACTTAAATTTCAAAGGATATGCAGGACAAAGCTTTGGTGCCTTTTTATTGAAGGGAATGAATGTCCAATTAATCGGAGAAGCAAATGATTATGTTTGTAAAGGAATGAATGGAGGAATACTCACAATAATTCCACCAAAAATAAATGAAATCTCCTCCGAACAAGTCATCCTAGGAAATACTTGTCTTTATGGAGCAACAGGTGGAAAATTATTTGCATTAGGAAAATCGGGAGAAAGATTTGCGGTTAGAAATAGTGGTGCTACAGCGGTAACAGAGGGAGCAGGTGATCATTGTTGTGAATACATGACTGGTGGGAAAGTTGTTATTCTAGGTTCCATAGGAAGGAATATTGGTGCGGGCATGACTGGTGGAATAGCTTTTATATTCGATGAAAATAATGATTTAAGTAATAAAGTAAATAAAGAAATAGTAAGCATTCATCAAATAACTTCATCAAAGCAGGAAAATATCTTATTGGAAATTATTAGAGAATATCAAGCAAAAACAAATAGCTTAAAGGCTGCCAAAATAATTGAAAATTGGTCTCATTTTAAGAGTACTTTCAAATTGATTGTTCCCCCAAGCGAAGAAGAGATGCTTGGTATAAAAAAAATGTAAATGCCTTTCTTTGTAAAAACTGAAATTATAAAAAAAGAATACTTAATCAATAACGATTTAAAACGAAAAATAATTAACGAACATATTGATTGGGTAAAAAAATTAAAAAAAGAGGGAATTAATATAAAAAGTGGCTTTTTGGTAGATAAGTTAAATAGGCCAGGTGACGGCGGGTTACTTATTCTTGAGATTAATAACTATAGAAATGCACTTAAAATAATCAAGAATGATCCAATGATTAAAAATGATTTAGTTGAATGGAAATTAAATGAGTGGGTAGATCCAAATAAATAAATATAACTATCTTGGGTACTTTTTCATAAGTTTTTGAATCTCTTCAGCATGGTAGCTACTTCGAGTTAATGGAGAACTAACTACCTGCATGAAGTTTAAATCTTTTTCCCCGAACGCTTTAAAGTAGTTAAATTTTGAAGGACTCACAAATCTTTTAACGGGTAAATGATTAGGGCCAGGAGATAAATATTGGCCAATAGTAACAATATCAACGAAATTACTTTTTAAATCCTTAAGCAGACTTAAGACCTCCTTGTCTTTTTCCCCTAAACCAAGCATGAAGCCTGACTTTGTATAAATTTTGGGAGAATAGTCTCTGGTTCTTTTAAGCAACTCAAGAGTTCTTTCATATTTCCCTTGAGGTCTTACTTTTTTATATAGCGAAGACACAGTCTCAATATTGTGGTTTAAAACGTTTGGATTTGAATCAAGAACTTTTTCAAGCGCTTTCCAGTTGCCACAAAGATCAGGTATTAGAAGCTCAATAGTAGTTTCAGGAGATTTTTTTCTTACCTGATAAACACATTCAAAAAATTGAGATGCACCACCATCCTCAAGATCGTCTCTATTAACTGATGTGATTACAACATGTTTAAGTTGCATTCTGTAAACAGCTTCGGCTAAACGATATGGTTCTGTTGGATCTAATTCTCTTTTAGATCTATCAAAATCAATATCGCAATATGGACATGCCCTAGTACAGCCAGGACCCATTATCAGGAAAGTAGCAGTGCCACTTGCAAAACATTCACCAATATTTGGACAACTTGCCTCTTGACATACAGTATTGAGATTTAAATCATTTAATAAATTTGCAGTATTACCAATTCGCTCAACTTGTGGAGCTTTGACCCTTAACCATTCGGGTTTTGAAATTAAACTATTAGGATTATTAGTCACATTAAATCTTCTTTACCTATAATTTTATTTTACTAAAAACAAGATGAATTAACTATTTATAATTTCAAAACGAAGCTAATTCAAAAGAAGTAAATAAATAAAAATTAATTCAACTAATCCTTCTGCAATTAAGAAAATCTTAATTAAATTTACTGGTAACTTAACGTTCTTGTTTCATTAACTAAAATTGAATCAGATTTCAGAACGTTCTTTTTAATACAGATATCAGAACTTTCTATTTTTTAAAGTATAGCTAAATAATAAACAATAATTGCAATATTTTGTACTAAAAAGTGTTTTTTTAATTATTTTTTGATACAGTAAAAAATATATGTAATAAAACATTGACTTTTAAATTTAAAAGAAAACGTATTTTATTATCTGAAAAAAATAAAAACTTTAAAGCAATAGGTTATGCTAGAGCTACTCATAACGAATATGAAAATTTAGAAGAGCAAATAAAAAATTTGAAGGAAGAGGGTTGCAGTTTAGTGTTCTCTGAATTTATAAGTTTAGATGAAGAAATCAAACCCCAACTCAATAAAGCTATAAATTCCTTATCAAAAGGCGATCAATTAATGATAACTCAGCTTGATCGAGCATTTAAAAATAAAAAAGAATTTTTGATAACAATCAACAAACTTATTAATAAGGATATTCAATTGCGAACTTTGACTGGTTTTTTTGCTGCTAATGAATCTTCTAATGCAAATTCTTCAATTTTTAAGATTTTATATGAATTAGATAATTTAGAAGACAAAAGTTTAGGTGAAAGAAAAAAAGAACAACTATTACGCAGAAAATTATCTGGAAATAATTTGGGAGGAAGGCCCAAAATAAGTCCTCTAAAAGAATCTTTAGTAATCAGATTGCGTAATGAAGGATATTCTTATCGATCAATCAGATCACAAACAGGAATTGCGTTGTCAACAATAAGAAGAGTAATTTTGGAAGGAGAACTAACATAAAATGAAGAGGAAAATAATTGAAAATTTAATTAAAGAAAATTTTAAAGATACAGCATTGCGTATTTATGAATTAGATAATGAAGATAGAAAAAGTTTATTAGCTGAATATAGAGAATGGATTATGAATGATTTAGATTTTGAAGAAGTAATGATGTTGCCTTATGAAGCATATACTGACAAATTAGATTCTAATTTCTTAGAAGATTCAATTTAGTCCTAAATAGTATATTTTTTATTATATTCATATACTTCTTTTGATATTAATGGTAAGAAAGAAGAATCTTTAGAATATTTCTCACCATCACAAAAAACAACTAATAATGTGTGTAAAGATTGACTATTAGTCCACCAAGCAGAATCATGTCTAACTTCTGACATTAAGCCTGCTTTACTCCAAAGGTTAATGCTTTCTGGTAAGCCTGCACCCAAAAAACCATCTATTTGATTAAGAGAATCGTTTTTAAGAACAACTTTATCTAAATTTCTTTTTAAAAAACTTCGTAAATTTAAATCATTTTTTTGATAATCAATATGAATCATAATTTCCTCCAAAACCCTTGCAGCCGAATCAGAATTCATAGCGTTTCTATTTTCATTATTATGTCCATAAAATTCTTTTTCACGACCAAATGGTCCATCATCCCAGGTCTTCTGACAGCAATTTAAACCACTCAATTCCTCCCAATCTAAATCATGTAGCCAATCGTTTATTATACTTCTTTGATATTTCCAATTTTCCCATGATTTGCCCTCAATACAAGGTCCACTTGTTGTTCCAGTAAGTAAATCAATTAAAAAGCTTGTTGCATTATTACTTGAGAAAGATAACATTTTCCTTACAGCATCAATAATTTCATCCGATAAGAATAAACTTCCTTTTTTAATCCAATAATATGTAGCAAGACCATAAACCAACTTGACAATGCTGGCAGGGTAAACCATTTTTTTATTATTTATGCCAGTGCCAAAACCTTTAAATACACTTTTATTTCTACTTTTATAATTAATCCAAGTTATCGCAAAATCCTCTCTTGAAAAATCTTTATTATAAGAGCATACTCTCCCTAAAATATCATTTAAGGCTAGACCCATCTCTTCACTTAAATAGTAAAAGGACATTGTATGGAAAATTATAAAAATCCTATCTCACTATTTAAACAAACTAATTTTTCAAAAACTATTTGGTGGAAATTAAAAGTTAATATTTCGGGATATCAAAATGAAACAGAAGATAAATTAGTTACTGAAATATTTAAAAATAGAATTTTTAGGCTTATTTATCCAAATATTTATCAAAACAACCATAAATTTTCAAGAATACTAGTTCAACTATATGAAGATGGTTACATCTGTTGGATAAATTTAGATGGATTAATTATTGAGAAATACGAATTAAAAAAAAATAACAGTTTAGAAAATGAAAACTTCTTTATAAAAGATAAAGTTAACTCGATTTTAAAATGGATCAAGGATCAATCTAAGTTAAATAATAAATATCTTTGGGGAGGTACATTAGGACCCGATTTTGATTGTTCTGGATTAATTCAGACTGCTTTTTTAAAGCATCAAATTTATATACCTCGAGACTCTTTTCAAATAAAAAGTTTTTGTAAGCACCTTTTTTATTACAAAGAATCGTATGAAGCTCTACGTCCTGGCGATCTTTTATTCTTTGGAAATAAAGAAAAATGTGATCATATTGGAATCTACAAAGAAGACGGATTCTATTACCATAGCTCTGGAATGGATTTTGGCAGAAATGGAATAGGATTAGATACCCTAAAAAGATCTAATGATAAAATCTCATTGCATTATAAATCTAAACTTATTTCGGCAGGAAGAGTAGTTAGAAATTATAGATGGGACCGCACTGTACGTTAATTAATAGATCTCACCTTAAAATTTTAAATTAAATTAAAATATTACTTGTTCTTTTATTTAGAAATTAACCAGCAGTCCAAATATTTTTAATGATTGGCATTATGGTATCTAAGTGTAATGTTCCAACAAGTAACCAAGCAAAAACAGCTCCTCCACATCCTCCTAACCAAAATCCACTTGTAAAATCAGCCCAACCAGCTCTTGTAAATAAGTCCTTTGGTGGATTATTAACAGTCGCATCTGGTGGTTGAACATTAGGTGCTTTACCAGGTGCATTGTATAGAACAAAAAGTGCTGTCAAAATATGAACAGCTCCAATAGTAGCGAGAAGTCCAGCTGTTAGAGCAAATTCAGAATTTCTTAATGGTCCAGTCATGGTAAAAGGTCCGTATAGAAGATATCCAAAAGCTGCTCCAGTTTCTAAACCTCTAAAATTAGGGGAAATACCTTCTCTGTAAAAAGGTAAATTATTTATAAAGGCTTTTGTAAAATAACCACTATTAACTGGAGTAGCTAAATTACCAACACAAGGATCAGCAACTGTTTTTACTGCCCATTGTTCTGCTACGCCAATATCATTTGGTTGTACAGAAGTATCTATGTATTTCTCATCAAACTTAATAGAACTTGTTGATTCAGAGAATGATTTTTGAAAGTCGCTCATTTTTTTAATAATTTAGTGTTTGATAATTTATTCAGTTGCTGTAATTAGTCTTCCAATCAATACGATAAAAACAGCAGGCATTGCTATACCAATTAATGGAACAAAAATTGAGGGTAAAAGACTTGGTAAATCAGATGGCATAGTTCTTTAAACATCTTTAAACACTTTAGTATTTATCAGTGAAATAATGTTAATTTTATTACTGGATGATATAAAAATTATTAACTTTTTACAAGTTAAATTTTTTCGCAATTTTACTTATTATTTTTATAGGAATATTACTTCTATTTTTTAAAAAAAGAAGCTTTAAAAAGTTTATATATCAAATCAATTTAAATTCTGTAAGATTAAAGAAAAATAAAAAAAGTAATAATAAATTTCTATCTAAAAAAAATAGTTATTTATACAATCACGAAGAAAAAAAGTACTCAGTATTTTATAAAAATTCTCAAAGAAATAAAATGATTAGTCTGTTTCAATTTGATACAGAAAATAAATTAAAAGCATTAAAAATTGCGGAAGAATTGGCTGATAAATCAACATTACCAATTTTACGAAAAGGCTTAAGAGATATTTCTCCTGAAGTCGTTGAAATTTCAGCTTTATTAATAGGACAGTTCAAGTAAACAATCAATTTTGCTTAGCACTGTTTATTGATCTAATTCTGTAAATTGGACGACTTTGACTTTCATGATATGTCCTAATCAAAAGTTCGCTCAATAATCCAAAGCTAAATAATTGAACACCAGCAATTCCTAATATTAACGCAAACATTAGCAACGGACGATTTCCAATATCCTCACCCATTATTTTTAAAACTATCAAATAAGAACTTATCGCAAGGCTAAAGAAAATACTTATAATTCCAACAAAACCAAATCCATACATCGGTCTTGTTAAAAATTTAGTCATAAACCAAACAGTTAGTAAATCCATTAAAACTCTAAAAGTCCTATCAATTCCATATTTACTAGATCCATATTGCCTACTCCTATGATTTACTTTAATTTCTTTGATTCTTGCACCTTCAATATTTGCCAAAACGGGCAAAAACCTGTGAAGTTCCCCATATAACTTTATATCTTCTATTATTTCTTTCTTAAACGCTTTTAATGAGCAGCCATAGTCATGCAACTTCAAACCTGTTACGTGAGCTATTAACTTATTCGCTATTTTTGATGGTATTTTTCTATTAATTAATTTATCTTTTCTATCAAACCTCCAACCACAAATCAAATCATAACCATTATTAATTTCTGAAATTAATAATGGAATATCATTTGGATCATTCTGTAAATCACCATCCAAAGTAATAACAATATCGCCCTTAGAATTATCAAAGCCAGCTGACATTGCTGCAGTTTGACCATAATTTTTGCGAAGGGAAATTACTGACAATTCTTTAATTTTGAGAGTTAGTTGCTTTAATACTTGATGCGTATTATCTTTAGAACCATCATTTACTACAATCAATTCAAAATTAAATTTATGAGATGACATTACATTCATAACTTCATCCAATAAAAGACCAATACTCTCGCTTTCATTGAAAACAGGGACGATAATGGAAATTAATTGTTTTATATCTGACATTTATATTTAATAATAATTACACAATTTTAGCTTAATTTATAACATTAAAATTAAACAAAAAAAATCACCACTAACGTGGTGATTTAAATTATTTAAGGGAAATTTAACCAAACTTACCTGAAGTGGATGCGATAACAAATGCCCCAAATGTAAGTATGTTTCCAATCGTGAAATGTGCTAGTCCAACTAATCTAGCTTGCACAATTGAAAGTGCAACTGGCTTATCTCTCCAGCCAACAAGGTTGGCAATTGGAGTACGCTGATGTGCCCAAACTAATGTTTCAATTAACTCTTGCCAGTAACCACGCCATGATATTAGGAACATGAAACCAGTAGCCCAAACTAAGTGACCGAATAGGAACATCCAAGCCCAAGGAGATAGAGAATTTACTCCAAATGGATTATATCCATTAATAAGTTGAGCAGAGTTTAACCAGAGATAATCTCTGAACCAACCCATTAGATAAGTTCCTGATTCATTAAATTGTGCTACATTACCCTGCCAAATTGCTAGGTGTTTCCAGTGCCAGTAGAAAGTTACCCATGCTATTAAATTTAATGCCCAGAACATAGCTAAGTACATAGCGTCCCAAGAAGAACTATCACAAGTACCTCCACGTCCAGGTCCATCGCAAGGGAATGCATAACCTAAATCTTTCTTGTCAGGAATTAATTTTGTTCCTCTAGCATCAAGTGCGCCTTTAATGAGAATTAAAGCAGTTGTATGAAGACCTAAAGCAATAGCATGGTGAACTAAGAAATCTGCAGGACCAATTGGTAAGAATGCACTTAATGCATCTTGTCTATTAATAAGATCCATCCAGTAATGATTACCTGGCAATGAATTAGCTGCTAGGCTTGCTGAGCTTGTAGGATCAGACAATAAAGCGTTAAAGCCGTACATCATCTTACCTTGAGCAGCTTGCACGAATTGAGCAAATACTGGCTCAATTAGAATTTGCTTTTCAGGATTACCAAAAGCCACAACAACATCGTTATGAACATAAATTCCAAGAGTATGGAATCCCAGCAACATTGTTACCCAACTAAGGTGACTTATCAAAGCTTCCTTCGTTCCAAGCACTCTTGCTAATACGTTATCTTTGTTTAATTCTGGATCGTAATCTCTAACAAAGAAAATAGCACCGTGTGCGAAAGCACCAACCATCAAGAACATTGCTATGTACTGATGATGACTGTATAAAGCAGATTGCGTAGTGTAGTCCCTTGCAATGAAGGCATATGAAGGAAGTGCACCCATATGTTGAGCAACAAGAGAAGTAGCTACACCAAGTGAAGCTAATGCTAGTCCTAGTTGGAAATGTAATGAATTATTTACAGTTTCATATATTCCATCGTGGTTAATACCGAAACTACCTTTATGAGGATCATTAGGGTGTCTTGTATTATGAGCTTCTGTAATTTCTTTGAGGCTATGACCAATACCAAAGGTATTTCTATACATGTGACCAGCAATTACAAAAACTGTTCCAATCGCTATATGATGATGAGCAATATCAGTAAGCCATAATGCTTCACTTTGAGGATGAAGACCACCTAAGAAAGTAAAGATTGCTGTACCAGCTCCCTCAGCTGTTCCAAATACTTGATCTAGTGAATCAGGATTTTGAGCATATGCACCCCAGTTTAAGGTAAAGAAAGGGGCTAATCCTGCAGGGTGTGGAAGAACTGTTAACCAGTTATCCCAACCCACATGCTGTCCTCTTGATTCAGGTATAGCAACATGAACCAAATGACCTGTCCAAGCAATACTACTAAAACCAAATAAAACAGCTAAATGATGATTTAATCTTGATTCTGCATTTTTGAACCAAGCTAGAGAAGGTCTGAATTTTGGCTGTAAGTGTAACCAACCTGCAAATAGAGTCCAACAAGCCAAAATACTCATGAATATTGAAGCTTGGAAGAGTTGCTCATTAGTTCTCATTCCAATTGTGTACCACCAATGGTAAAGACCTGAGTAAGCTATGTTTACTGGACCACTAGCTCCAGCTTGTGTCATTGCTTCTGTGATACCAGATCCAAAATGTGGATCCCAAATAGCATGAGCAATAGGACGAACGTGAGTTGGATCAAGTACAAACTGCTCGAAGTTACCTTGCCAAGCAATATGAAATAAGTTACCAGCTACCCATAGTGCGATTATTGCAAGATGACCAAAATGTGTAGAGAAAAGCTTCTGATAAAGCTTTTCTTCGGTCATACCATCATGACTTTCAAAGTCGTGAGCGGTAGCTATTCCGTACCATATTCGTCGGGTTGTAGGGTCCTGAGCTAGACCCTGGTTAAATGATGGAAATTTTGTTGCCATTGAATTAAAAAGGTGAAGTTCAGGTAATTAGCCCAGGCCGAAAAGGCGAGCATGGAAGAAGGCCCATGTGGTAGCAATACCACCGACAAGGAAGTGTGTTACACCTACTGCTCTACCCTGGGTAATAGATAAAGCTCTTGGTTGAATAGTTGGAGCAACTTTAAGTTTGTTATGTGCCCAAACAATTGATTCGAATAATTCTTGCCAATATCCCCTTCCACTAAAGAGGAACATTAAGCTGAATGCCCATATGAAGTGAGCTCCTAAGAACATCAAACCGTACATGCTTATTGATTGACCATAACTTGTTAATACTTGAGAAGCTTGCGCCCAGAGGAAATCTCTTAACCAACCATTAATAGTAATGGAACTTTGTGCGAAGTTACCACCAGTAAGTCCCCAAACATCACTCTGCATTTTCCAAGAGAAGTGGAAAATTACTATTGATAAACAGTTATACATCCAGAAAAGGGCTAAGAATACGTGGTCCCATGAAGAAACTTGACATGTACCTCCTCTTCCGGGTCCATCACAAGGGAATCTAAATCCTAAAGAAGCTTTATCAGGGATCAATCTTGAACTTCTTGCATAAAGTACTCCTTTGAGAAGTATCAAAACAGTTACGTGAATTTGGAAAGCATGAATATGATGAATCATTAAATCAGCTGTACCTAATGGAATTGGAGCAATAGCAACCTTTCCACCCACTTCCACTAAACTACCATTAAAAACTTCACTTATAGCTTTGTGAGGTAAAGCTTCAGCAGTACCTGCTAAAAGAGAAGTTCCAACCGCAGATGCTTGAATACTCTGTACCCATTGAGCAAAAATTGGCTGAAGTTGAATTGCAGAATCACTAAACATATCTTGAGGTCTACCCAAAGCCCTCATAGTATCGTTGTGAATATAAAGTCCAAAGCTATGGAATCCTAACCACATACATACCCAGTTCAAGTGACTGATTAATGCATCTCTTGCTTTAAGAATTCTGTCTAATACATTATCAATATGTTTTGCTGGATCATAATCTCTAACCATTGCAATTCCAGCATGGGCTCCTGCACCTACTATGAATAATCCACCTATCCACATGTGATGAGTAAATAATCCAAGAACTGTCATATAGTCAGTAGCTATATATGGATATGGAGGCATCGCATACATATGATGAGATACAAGTATGCTTATTGATCCAAGCATTGCTAGGTTTACTGCAAGCTGGGCATGTCTACTTTCTGCCATGAACTCAAAAAGACCTTGGTGACCTTTAGGAGCAGGAAATAATATTGGGTCTCCTTGCTGTGAATCTAATATTTCTTTCATACTATGACCAATCCCGTAATTGGTCCTATACATATGACCACCAATGATTGCTATTACACCAAAAGCTAAGTGATGATGTGAAACATCAGTCATCCATAAACTACCTGTCACAGGGTTAAGTCCACCTTTGAAGGTAAGGAAATCTGAGAAAGCTAACCAGTTTAAACTAAAGAAATTACCTGTGCCACTTGCTAATCCTGGAAATATCTGACCAATGATTTGTGGATCACAGAGTTGATGCGGCATAGGCATATCTGCAATAGTTGCTATTTCTTTACCATTGATTACTAAAGGAGATCCTGCATCAATTGCATCTAATAGAGCTGCAGTAGGAGCTCCGATATGAATACAATGACCAGCCCATGCTAAAGATCCTAATCCTACTAAACCAGCTATATGGTGGTTAAGCATTGACTCAATATCTTGGAACCACTCCATTTTCGGAGCTGCTTTGTGATAATGAAAGATTCCGGCATGAAGCATAAGTGCAGCCATTACTACAGCACCTATTGCTAAAGCCATCAGTTCACTTTCATTAGTTATTCCCCATGCTCGCCACATGTGAAAAATTCCTGAACTTATTTGAATTCCGTTGTAGTTTGCTCCAAGATCAGCATTCAGCATTTCTTGGCCAACTATTGCCCAAACTTGTTGAGCACCAGGTTTAACGTGAGTTGGGTCAGCTAACCAACCTGAATAATTAGAAAATCTTGCTCCATGGAAAAATGCTGCACTCATCCATATAAAAATGACTGCAAGATGTCCAAAATGAGCTGAAAAGATTTTTCTTGTTGCTTCTTCAGCATCGCCTGTATGCACATCAAAATCATGTGCATCAGCATGCAAATTCCAGATCCAAGTTGTAGTTTTTGGACCCTTAGATAATTTACTTGACCAGAAACCTGGCTTATCTAATTTGGCAAAATCAATAGGTCTTGGATCGGCCTTTACAGGATCTTCCAAAACTTTTTTGTTTTTTTCTCCACTTTCTGGTGGGCTGATGGTCATCTAGCACCTCGAAAATAATTGACATTAAAGCCGATTGATCGGATCTCGAACACATTTATAATGATAATGTTCAAGAAAACGAATCCCTCGGAAACTTTAGATATTCGTTTCAAAAATAATAAGGCAAAGATTCTTTCGTTATGCATTAACGTAACAAATGTTCTAATGATTGTTACTATATGAATATTTTGTTAAATTCTTGTATATGACTAGACTATGAGTATTTTTACTCAAATTTTTCATAAATATCTTAAATTTTTTTTTATATTTCAAAGAAAATTTTTTAAATCCAGCAACAGGATATAATTTCAACATAACTATCAATAGTTTCTGATTTGAAAGGAATTGCTATAGGTCTATCTAATAATTCAAAAGAAATTTTAAAAAGGCTTAAAAAAACAGAATTTGTCAAGGAAATATATATTGCAGGTTCTTCAAAAGAGGATGGTAAGGAAAATGAACTTATTCAAGTACAAAAACCTAAAGAAATCTTACTTAAAAAATGGCCAGAGATAGATTTAATAATTTTTATAGGCTCCATCGCTGCATCAATACGCATAATAAATTCTTTTTTAACCTCAAAAGATAAAGATCCTGGTGTAATAGTTATGGATAACAAATGTTCCAAGATAGTTCCTTTAATTGGTTTGCATCAGTCAAATACGCAAAATATTGCATGTCAAATTGCTAATTTACTTGGTGGCGAAATAATAGAAACTAATAATTCCAATGATCAAAGCTTCTTAAATCTTGATTCATTTGGGAATCAATGGGGTTGGCAAAGATCTGGCAACATAAAGGATTGGTCAAAACTAGTAATTAAACAAGCAAAAAACGAAAAAATATTTTGCAAACAATTATTTGGTAATAGCTTATGGAAAAATTCAGAATCAGGAGAGATTATTAATCAAAGTAATGAAAAAGAAATTGAAAAACAAGATGCAACTTTTCATGTGAGTATATTCGAAAATCATGAAACTACTTGGCACCCGCCGGTATTATGGATTGGCATTGGATGTGAGAGAAATACAAGCAAAGACTTAATAGCAAATTCTTTAAATAATTTTTTTGAGTCATGCAATTTATCACAGAAATCAATTGCGGGATTTGCAAGTATTGATATTAAAAATAATGAGAAAGGAATTTTAGAACTTGTTAAAGAAAAAAACTTGCCTATAAAGTTTTTTAGTAAAGAAGATCTTTCAAAAATAATTGTTCCAAATCCATCAAATGTTGTACAAAATGAAATTGGAACCCCTTCAGTAGCAGAAGCTTCTTGCTTACTCGCAGCAGGAGAAGAATCAAAATTATTAGAAGAAAAAAGAATTTTTAAAAATCAATCTGGTGCAGTAACTATCGCTGTAGCCGAATCAAAAAATCAATATAATCCAAACCATGGCGAAATCCATATTATTGGAAGTGGGCCTGGTGATATCTCCTTCCTAACCAATAATGCAAGAAAGGCACTTTCAAGATGTACTGTTTGGATTGGATACAAAATGTATTTAGATTTAATAAAACCCATAAAAAGGAATGATCAGGTTTTAATTGAAAGCAAACTGACTGAAGAAAAAGAGAGATGCAGCAAAGCAATTAAACTAGCTGAGGAAGGTATAAAAGTGGCTTTAATCTCTTCAGGTGAATCTGGATTTTATGGAATGGCAGGTTTACTTTTAGAGTTACTTCAAAAAATCAAAAAAGAATATAGACCTTACTTTGAAGTACATCCAGGTATAAGTAGTGTTCAATTAGCTGCTGCGATTAGTGGAGCACCACTAATGAACGACTTTTGTTCAGTAAGCTTAAGCGATAAATTAACTCCATGGTCTTTAATAGAAAAAAAAATTGAAGGAGCTCTTCTGGGTGATTTTGTAATAGCTTTATTTAATCCTCAATCCATTGAAAGAAATTGGCAGCTAAAAAGTGTAATAGATATATGTTTAAAATCTAGGCATGGTGATACTCCAGTTTTAATAGCTAGACAAGTAGGGCGAGACAATCAAACCAAAAAATTTATTACTTTAAATACCATTCCTTTTAAAGAGATTGATATGTTATCAATCATTATTATTGGCAATTCTCAGACAACCTTGGTTGACGAAATATTTCTCACGCCCAGAGGATATTTAAAAAATTAAGTTTAGATAATCCATAATTTTTAAATAGAATGTTTTTCTTTGCTTTTTCTTTATAAGAATACTAATCTTTTATAATAGTGATTTAAGAAAATTAATTGAAAAATATTGGTTTAATTTTGTTTGACATTGATGGGGTAATCCGCAGCGTAGAAAATAGTTACAGACTTTCATTAAAAAAAACAGTTTACAAATTTTCCGGATGGGAGCCGAGTTATATAGATATTGATAATGCAAAAAATGAAGGGATCTGGAATAATGACTGGGATTTAAGTTTAGAACTTATAAAAAGATGTATAAAAAAAGAGAACTTAAACCTTAAAATTCCTCCAAGAGAGGAGATAGTAAAGAGTTTTGAAGAGTTTTACTTTGGTGGAGATCCAAATAAAGATAGTAAATACTGGTCTGGTTACATTACAAATGAGGAGTTATTAGTTGATAAAAAGTTTTTTGATTTAATTCAAGGTAATGGAATAATCTGGGGTTTTGTTAGTGGTGCAGAGTCTGCTTCTGCAAAATTTGTTTTAGAAAAAAGACTTGGACTAAAATCACCACCATTAATATCTATGGGAGATGCCCCTGATAAGCCTGATCCTAAAGGTTTTATTAACTTATCAAAAAAGCTTATTGGAGATAAACTTGGCGAATCAAATATACCTATTGCATATGTAGGAGATACTATTGCAGATATAAATACAGTTATAAACGCTAGAAAGGAAATACCATCTCAGAAATTCATAAGTATCGGAATAGCTCCCCCTCATTTACATTTAAATTCTCGCCTAAAAGAACGTAATTCTTACGAAACAAATCTCAGAGATGCAGGCGCTGACTTGATTTTAAATTCTATTTATGAACTTAAAGATATTAATCTTGACTTGTTTTAAAACAAAGCTTAATTAAAATTTTTTATTTTCTTACAACCTCAGGCAAAAGATTGGGACGGAGAGAGAATTATTGGGATTCAGTTCTAAAAGCACGATATAGCATAGAATAACACCTGTTCAGGAGATGAAATGGGTATTCTCCAGAACAAGAATTAAATTACAAATTTAATATTCAATTAGGTTTCATTAATTAGATAGAAGTAGGATTGAGCGAATTAACTATCTATAAAGATGAAAAAACTCATTATTTTATTATCTACATTAGGAACAATTTATGGTCTAGAAGTATCTGCAAATCAAATGTTCCGAGCAGGTGGCAGTAGCGGAACACAATGTCCCTCAGGGAGTTCTTATAAGGGAAGTGGATTTTGTCAATCAAGAAGTGATAAACAATTCTTTCGTGCGGGTGGCAGCAGTGGAACACAATGTCCATCAGGGAGTAGTTATAAAGGAAGCGGATTCTGCCAAACAAAATAATAAACACCAAAACATTCCCCACAACACTTTTTTATTTCTACCCACAACATTCCACACAACAAAATAAACAATTATTCAACTCAAGATCAAACACTAAATTCTTCAAAAATACAGTTATTACAGTCTATTTTCTCAAATTTAAATTAATTTGGAACTTAATAAAACGGAGAGGGAGATACGTTTACCACAAAAATATCGGACTTAAGCGAACTTATAGGGACTTAACCATTTTTGTATTTTTAGCATACTTATTATTGAAGACCACAGCCTTAAAACGCCCTATATCACTGCTATATCCTAATTTATCGGATTTGTAACTACCTACACGTACCTTAATACTACGGAGAGGGAGGGATTCGAACCCTCGACAAAAGTTACCTCCTGTAACTCCTTAGCAGGGAGCCGCTTTCAACCACTCAGCCACCTCTCCAGTTCTTATACATTATCAATTTTTTTGCAAACATTCAAAATTTTTTATTTAATCGAAATGTCTAATGAACTTGAACTCTGGGTAATCTATTTTTAAAAGAACAAAGAATTTCCCACGGGATGGTATTTGATTTTCTTGCCCATTCAAGAGGAGAAATAGTTTTGTCTCCGTCAGATCCTAGTAATAACATCGTACTACCAATTCTAATTTCATTAGAACCTGTTATGTCCACCATCATTTGATCCATAGTTATAGATCCTACTTGAGGATAAAATTTATTATTATGAATAACGTTTATCTTGCCTGAAAGATTCCTTGGAACTCCATCTGCGTACCCAATACTTAATACAGCTAACTTAGTTTTTCTACTACTTACAAAGTTTCCTCCATAACTTACACTTACACCTTGATCAATAGTTCTAATAAAAGCTACTTTAACTTTCAAAAATAAAGCTGGTTCTAATAATAAATTTTTATCTATATTGGCTATAGGGCTGTATCCATACATTGAAAGCCCAACACGAACCATGTGATAATGAAAATCACTGTTAAGAAGCATTGCAGCAGAATTAGCCAAATGAATCTTAATTTCATTATTTCTATCAAGATTAATTTGCTTTAGTAATTCATCAAACTTTTGTCTTTGTAATTGTGTAATACTTTTAGGATTTAAAGCGTTATCTTCATCTGCAGACGATAAATGACTATATAAACCTTCTATTGAAATGTTCTCAAAAGATTTTATTTTTTCAAATTGCTGAACAAATTTATTAGATTCAAATCCTAGTCTTGACATTCCAGTATCCACCTTAAGATGTAAAGAAAATTTCACCCCAAAGTGCTTCCCGATATTATTGCAAATTAAACACTCTCTTATACTACTGATAGTTGGCATTAGATCATTTTTAAAGGATATTATTAAATCTCTTTTTGTATATAAATTTCCCAGAATAAGAATTGGCTTTTTAACTCCAGAACAACGTAGCTTAATCCCTTCTTTTAAAGTGGCAACACCTAATTGGGAAGCTCCGCCTTTAATAGCGTAATCTGATACTACTTTTGCATCATGTCCGTATCCATCAGCTTTGACAACTGCCATAAATTGACAATTTTTACTTAGCTTTGTTCTTAACTTCCTTACATTTGTCTCTAGCGCTTTACCTTTAACTTCTATCCATGCTCTTTGCTTTGGATCTATATTTTGTTGAAAAGTTGGATATTTATGAAAATTAAATCCCTGATTTGTTTGCCGATTTTGCATTAACTTTGCACAATTATATGCGCTTATTGAAATATACAGTTAGCATGACATGTAAATTCTATTTTGGCATGGGCCAGACTCTAGTTTTAAATGCGTCTTATGAACCTTTAAATATAACTTCTTGGCGAAGAGCTGTAATTTTGATGATCAAAGGTAAGGCAGAAAGCTTAGAGGAAGACAATTCATATTCGATACATAGCGGAAGAAAATTGCCGACAGTTATAAGACTTCGTTACTACGTAAAAGTGCCTTTTAGAGAAGTTTCTTTAACAAGAAAAAATATTCTAATGAGAGATAATAATGCATGCCAATACTGTAATTATAGGGGTAGCGACCTATCAATTGATCATGTTTTACCAAGAAGCAGAGGTGGAACAGATAATTGGGAAAATGTTACTACAGCGTGTCTCCGATGTAATGTACAAAAAGGTAATCGAACCCCAGAAGAGGCAAATATGCCTTTAAAACGCAAACCTTACCGTCCGCTAAGTAATCTAAATTTTGAGGCTACAAGACAAATTGACTCTGGTAGACATAAAGAATGGAGTAAATACGTAATTGGGATTGCGATCTAATAAAAATAAAATCTTAATTTACTTCGTTATTAAAATCTTCCATCATTCTTTTTTGTTCTTGAGCTATGCAAGCATCAATTACTTCATCTAATTGACCTGCAAGAATTGGCTCAAGTGAAAAATTTGAACCTAATCTATGATCAGTTGTCCTGTTATCTTTAAAATTATAAGTTCTAATTTTTTCACTCCTATCGCCTGTTCCAACCTGGGAAAGCCTTTGTGATCTCTCTTTTGCATTGGCTTCTTTTAATTGAATTTCATATAATTTAGCTCTTAAAATTTCCATTGCTCGTTCGCGATTTTGCAATTGTGATCTTTCTTGAGTACAAAAAACTCTTATTCCTGTAGGCTTGTGTAGAAGATCAATAGCTGTCTCTACTTTATTAACATTTTGTCCCCCTGCACCTCCTGATCTTGCTGTACCAACCTCTAGATCTGTTGGGTCAATCTTTACCTCAACAGGATCAGCCTCAGGCATTACCGCCACTGTAGCAGTGGAGGTATGAACTCTACCTTGAGATTCAGTAGCTGGCACTCTTTGAACTCTATGTACACCCGCCTCAAATTTAAGTTGACTATATACAGAATCTCCCTTAACGGAGATAACTAACTCCTTAAATCCTCCCATATCTGACTCGGAAGCACTAATAGGTTTAACAGACCATCCAATTTTTTGTCCATATCTTTCATACATTCTTGCTAAATCACCCGCCCAGATACAAGCCTCGTTACCTCCAGCACCAGCTCTGATTTCCAACATTACACTTCTCTCATCTCTTGGATCTTTTGGCAATAAAGCTATTGTAGTTTTTTGAATTAGTGCATTCTTACATTCCTCTAGAGTGATTAACTCCTCATTTATTAGAGATTCCATTTCTTTATCATTTCTATTCTCTTTTAAAAGATTTTTTGAATCTTCGATTTCTTTATCAGTATCAAGCAACTTATTAAAATCAATCACCAAAGGTTCCAATTTTGACCTTTCTCTAGCTATTGATTCTAATTTTTTTGGATCATTAGCTATATCAGGATCTGCAAGCTGCACTTCCAAATTTTCAAAACTTTCTGAAGCAGTTTTCAACCTTGCAATTAATGTTGAGTATTCCAATTGAGATTGTGCTTAATTTATGAAGTTTCTATTTTTTAGAATCTTTTTCTTCTTTTTGTTCTTTTGATGTGGCTGAATTAGCTGAACCCATTCCATATTTTTTCATAAACCTATCAACCCTTCCCTCCGTATCAAGAATTTTTTGAGTTCCAGTGAAGAATGGATGATTACCACTCCATACATCAACATGTAATTCGGGCTGTGTTGAGCCAGTAGTCATTACAACTTCTCCATTACAAATTACTTTTGCATCTGGATACCATTTTGGGTGAATTTCTGATTTTGGCATGATTTAAATTCCTTTAACGTTTAGAGAATTGAGGAGCTTTTCTAGCTTTTTTCAGTCCATATTTTCTTCTTTCCTTAGCTCTAGGATCTCTACTAAGATGGCCTTCAGTTTTTAGCGGTTTCCTATTGTCAGGAGATAATTCGCAAAGTGCTCTTGCTGCTCCTTGCTTGATAGCGTCTGCTTGACCAGTCAATCCACCACCATAAACATTTACTAAAATATCATAAGAGGTTTCAAGCCCTAATGTTTGCAAAGGTGCTTTTACTGCATTTAAGTGAAGAGGATTAAAGTTTAAGTAATCATCTCCTGAACGACCATTTATTTTTATTAGTCCATTCCCTGGAATCAAACGAACTCTAGCTACTGAAGTTTTTCTTCTTCCAGTTCCCCAATACACAGCTTTGTTTTTTATTTGACTATTCATTTTGATAAATTAACTATTTAATAATACAGGATTCTGAGCAGCATGAGGATGATCAGAACCTCTATAAACTTTTAGTTTTTTAAATTGCTGTCTTCCTAGAGAGTTATGAGGCAGCATACCTTTAACAGCTTGCTCGATGATTCTTTCAGGAATTCTCTCTCTTAGTGACTCAAATTTTTCAATTTTCATTCCTCCTGGTCTGCCAGAATGTCTTCTATACAACTTTTGTGATGATTTTTTCCCTGTTACCTCAACTTTTTCGGCATTTACTACAATTACAAAATCGCCAGTATCTAAATGAGGAGTAAATGTTGGTTTATTCTTACCTCTTAATACAGTTGCAATTTGTGTAGCAAGCCTACCCAGTGTCTTATCTTTTGCGTCAACTAAAAACCAATTTTTTTTAATGGTTTCTAAAGATGGAGTAATTGTTTTATTCATTTCCTAAATTTCTTCAAATAAATTTAAATTTAGTCCTCAATTCTACCTTATTGGAGGAATATTAAACAACAGTTTTGGATGAATTACACAAAATATTTGCTTGATTCAAATTTTCCTAAGAAAAACCCTTTATTAAAAATACAGGAAAAAAATCATTGTTATTTATATTTTTAAAAACATTTTCTTCATAAACAGCATTTACAAAACATAACCCTCTCGCCGGAGCTGATTCTTTAACATCATTTTTCTTTTTATTTATCCATCTATCTGTAAAAATTTCTGGCGATATTTTTTTTTCTCCAACCAACACTAATTGACCAACAATTAAACGGACCATTCCGTATAAAAAACCAGAAGCTTTAATATCAACAAGAATCAAATTTTCTACTCTTTTAATATTAATATTTTTTATTTTTGTAATAGAGTTTTTCCTATTACTTCCACTTTTCTGAAAAGCAAAAAAATCATGCTCTCCTTCCATTTTCTTGGATGCATTTAACATTAAAACTTCATCTAATACTTTTTGATATCTATGCCATGACCAATTATTGATGAACAAGTTAGGGAATTTACTATTATTTATGACATATCGATAATGTCTATACATTGCTGAATAGCATGCATGCCAACTATCTTTAACCTCAACTGATTCCAAGATCCTAATTGTTGAAGGTAAAATACTATTTAGGACATCAGAAAAACTACTCCCTGGAATAACACAACCAATATCAAAATGTACTACTTGACCTGATGCATGAACACCAGCATCAGTTCTACCTGCTGCAAAAGTTTTTACTTTATGGTTTGTAATCTTAAAGAGAGCTATTTCTAAAATTTCTTGAACTGTATTTGCATTTTTTTGTTTTTGCCAACCTGAAAAATGGGATCCATCATATTGAACTAATAAAGCAACCCTTTTCAAAAGTAATTTTCTAATAAAGTCCCTATATAAACTTACTCAAACAAGCTCGATTATAGCCATCTGAGCGTTATCACCTTTCCTAGATACTGTTCTGACTATACGTGTATAACCACCTTTTCTGTCTCCATATCTTTCCTTTGCTTTTTCAAATAATGAATGAACTAATTTCTTATCATAAATATATCCAATAGCTCTTCTCCTAGAAACCAAACTTCCTTCTTTAGCTAGTGAAATCATTTTTTCCGCTTCATTTCTTAAAGCTTTTGCCCTAGCTTTTGTTGTCGTTACTCTACCTTCCCTAATTAATTGTGTAGTTAAACCTCTCAAAAGTGCTTTTCTCTGGTCTGCAGGTTTACTTAATAGTGGAATTCTTAGTTGGTGTCTCATAATCTTAAAAATTGTTAAACAGATGTTCTGCTTTGTGGAATAGAAATGCCTATACGCTCAAGAGCTTCAATAACCTCATCTGCAGATTTAGAGCCAAAGTTCTTAATTTCAAGAAGATCTTCATAGCTGAAGCCCATTAAATCCGAAACTGAGTTAACTTGAGCCCTTTTCAAACAATTATATGCTCTAACGGACAAATTTAGTTCCTCAAGAGGAATTTGAGCTTCAGGAGATGGTTCAGGTTCTTCAGGAATTTCCTCAACCATTGTAACAGTAGCAAGAGGTTGGAAGAGTTCTATTAACTGATTAGCAGCCTCAGCGATAGCATCATCAGGACTTGTTGAGCCATCTGTTACTACTTCCATTTTTAATCTTTCTCTCCCTGTTCCACCTTCTGCAACAGCAGTTTCATCAATCGTAAAATTCACTCTCTTTACTGGCATAAATACAGCATCTATTTGAAGTAAATCAATAGCGGTTGTCTCTTCACTCTTACGGTCGACGGGTCTATATCCAACACCTCTTTCAACGTGGATTTCCAACTCTAAGTTATGACCTTCCTGAATAGTTGCGATCGGTTTTTCGCCATCAACAATTTCAACTTGAGAGGAAAATTGAATATCATTAGCCTTCACTTCCATTGGACCACTGGCTACTAACCTTCCTATTTCAAGCTCAGGATTAGAACTATTTATTGATAGTTGCTTGCAATTGAGAAGAATATCTAAAACGTCTTCTCTAACTCCAGGGATAGTGGCATATTCATGATTAATTCCTGCTATTCTTACTGCAGTAACAGCGCTCCCTTCAAGTCCTCCCATAAGGACTCTTCTTAGAGAATTACCCAAAGTTGTAGCTTGTCCCCTTTCTAGAGGGCCAATTAAAAAAGTTCCTGTCTGGGAGCGATCATCTGCTATTTGATGGTCGATTCTGTCAATCTGGTATTGCAACACGGAAAAAAATGGGGTTAAGAGTTTTTTTGAGGGGGTTTGAGAATGGTTAAAACCTAAACGCGTCTCCGTTTAGGTCTTCTACATCCATTATGAGGTAAAGGAGTTACATCTCTTATAAGAGTTATTTCTAATCCGGCCACTTGTAAAGCTCTTATGGCCGTTTCCCTACCTGCGCCAGGTCCTCTAACAAGTACTTCTATCTGTCTCATACCCTGATCGAGTGCTCTTCTAGCTGCAGCTTCGGCAGCTGTTTGAGCAGCAAATGGAGTACCTTTCCTAGCGCCTTTAAATCCACTTGCCCCTGCAGAAGACCAAGAAATTACATGACCAGAGGTATCAGTTATTGAGACGATAGTATTATTAAAAGTGCTTTGGATATGTACCACACCGTTAGGTACATTACGTTTGGATTTCTTTGAACCTGTTTTTTTTACTGTAGCTGCCATGATGTTTTAATTTAATACTTCAATTTGTAGATAGATTTAGTTAATTATTTTTTTCTTCCAGCAACTGTTTTCCTAGAACCCCGTCTTGTTCTAGCATTGGTTCTAGTTCTTTGACCTCTTACAGGAAGACTCATTCTATGTCTTCTTCCTCTTACACATCCAATATCTTGTAGACGTTTTAAAGCCATTCCCTCTTTTCGTCTCAAATCCCCTTCTAAAGTGAATTCTTCCGTAGCACCTCTAAGTTTTTGCACATCAGAATCTGAAAGGTCCTTTACACGAGTATCTGGGCTTACACCCGTATTAGCGAGAATTAGCTTAGATCTCGTTAAACCAATTCCATAGACGTATGTAAGTGCAATTTCAACTCGCTTTTCGCGAGGTATGTCAATTCCTGCAATCCTGGCCACGTGTTTTGAATAAGTAAAAGTTTGAATTTAAGGGTTGAAATTTAACCCTGACGCTGTTTATTGCGAGGTCTTTTCTTGTTAATAACATAGATTTTACCTCTTCTCCTCACGATCTGATCGTCAGGACTAATTTTTTTGACTGAAGATCTGACCTTCATAGGGGTTTAACAAATTAAACGTTAATAGTATATTCTACATCATCATCATGCCATTTTTTGTTTGATATCAGAGGAAATAGTTTTTAAATCTCTATCAGCATCAATATATTCTAACAATGAGAGATCTTTAAAATATTGAATCAATGGTTCTGTAGTTTTTTTATAAATGTCAACTCTTGTTCTAATTGTCTCTTCCGTATCATCCTTTCTACCTCTTAAAAGCAAACGCTTAATTAGTACTTCTTCCGGAATATCTAAATAAAATACTAATTCCAAAGGTTGATTTATTTCACTTAAGACTTCATTCAATGAATTTGCTTGAGATAAATTTCTTGGATAACCATCTAGAATCCAACCTTTATTATCCTTGACTAAATTTTGTCTTACTATCTTCAATACGAGTTCATCACTAACAAGCTCCCCTCGATTCATAATATCCTTTACCTGAATACCAAGGGCAGTATTCATTTCGATTTCTTTTCTTAATAATTCACCAGTAGAAAGGTGTAAATAAAAATTACTTTGACTTAGCAATTCCGCTTGAGTCCCTTTCCCTGCTCCAGGAGCTCCTAAAAATAGTATATGTTTCTTCATTAATTGTTAATTAGTCCCTCATACCTTTGTGAAATAACATAAGTTTGAATTTGCTTAGCAGTATCTATTGCAACACCGACAAGAATAAGTAATGAAGTTGCTCCTAAACCTTGAAAGGTTTGAACATTTGTAGCTCTCTCTACTGCAGCTGGGATTATAGCTACTGAGCCCAGAAATAATCCTCCCAATAAAGTTAACCTATTTTGTATACCTGATAGGTAGTTTGCTGTATTAGTACCTGGTCTAACTCCTGGAATCGCTACTCCTCCTTTCTTTAAATTTGAAGCTACATCAACTGGATTGATAGTCAGAGATGCATAAAAATAAGAGAACCCCAAAATCAAGGAGAAGAATGTAAGAGCATATGGCCATGGATTAGAAGATCCGGGATTTAAACTACTGGCTAACTTGATTAAGACTGGATTGCCCGTAACATTTGCAATAGTTATAGGTAAAAAGATTAAAGCAGATGCAAATATGATTGGCATGACGCCTCCAGCATTTAATTTCAAAGGTAAATAACTTTGCCTTGTAGGAAGTAGTGTTGAATTTCCTATCTGCCTTTTTGCACTAACAATAGGAATGCGTCTTGCTCCTTCCTGGACAAAAATGATCCCAACAATTGTCAGTAAAAATACTCCAAGTAAAACTGCGATACCTAAAACATCTCCTCTATCGCCAGTTTGAGCTTTTTCAATGGTTGAACTAAGAGCTTTAGGTAAAGTCGAAACAATATTCAAAAAAATTACCAGTGAAGCTCCTTGACCTATCCCTTTCTCCGTAATAATTTCACTAAACCACATTACTAACATTGAGCCAGTAACTAAGGCAATGGAGGTTTGCAAGACAAATGTAGTTTCACTTATTCCCTGAATAGCATATTGTCTGAGAATTAAGGAAAAAATTATACTTTGCAAAAAACCCCATCCTAATGAAACATATCTAGTTATTTGAGCAATTTTTCTTCTGCCCGCTTCTCCTTCATTTTTTTGTAAATCTTCAAGCACAGGCAATGAAGCTGTGAGAAGCTGAATAATAATTGATGCATTGATAAAAGGAAGTATGCCTAATGCAAATATGCCTAAGGTTGAAATTCCTCCTCCAGTAAAAATATCTAAAAAACCTATTAATTGCCCCCCTTGATCTATAAAACTTTTAAAAGCAACCCTATCAATACCTGGCATAGGGATATATATACCAAGTCTTACTAAAAGGAGGAGACCTAAAGTAGTTAAAACTCTATTCCTTAGCTCTTTATTTAAAAATAATTGGGAAAGTATTTCAGAAGCGCTAGGATTTCTACTTTTGTTGACAAACATTTTGGAGCTTTCCTAAATTTTTATTAAATTTATTTATTATTTATAAGCTCGCATGATCCACCTGCATCCTCAATTTTTTGTTTTGCAACTTTTGTAAATGCATGAGCTTGAACAGTTAACTTTACATTAAGTTCTCCGTTACCAAGAATTTTTAAAGGAAATTTTGGCTTGAAGATTAATCCTTTTTTCACTAGTGAGTCTAGGTTAACAGTATCGTTATCTTTGAAATCATTTAATTTTTCTAAATTAATTATGGAAAAGTTCTTTTGATTTATTATTTCAAAGTGCTTTAATTTTGGAACTCGTCTATATAGGGGCATTTGGCCACCTTCAAAACCTGGACGTGTGGGTCTTCCAGAACGTGACTTTTGTCCTCTCATTCCAAAACCACATGATGCACCCTGACCGGCTGCAATACCTCTACCCTTTCTTAATTTTTTCTTTCTCGAGCCAGAGTTTGATTTAAGTGTATTTAATGTTGAAGTCATAATTTTCAAGAATAGAGCTGTTCAAGGGAGATGCCTCTCTCCCTTGAGGCAGATTTGTGTGTTCTTAATTGAGAAAGAGCCACCATAGCAGCTCTTGCATTATTCAAAGGTGTCTTACTACCCAATCTTTTTGCTAATACATTTTTTATGCCGGCTAATTCTAATACTGTTCTTATTGAACCACCTGCAATTACACCAGTACCTGGGGCAGCTGGTCTAATTAATACATTAGCAGCTCCATCTCGACCTTTAGATAAAGTAGGTATTGAATTATTTGGGGTTAAAGGAACCCTAACAAGATTCTTTTTACCATCTGAAACTCCCTTTCTCACGGCACCAATGACATCACCTGCTTTACCAACTCCAACTCCAACTTGACCTTTCTCATTACCTACAACAACAATTGCTCTAAAACTCATTTTTTTCCCGCCTTTAACAGTTTTAGATACGCGTCTTATTTGAACAACTCTTTCTTGCCAATCAGAATCTCTCTCGAGATTTTTTGAATCACCTCTTCTATTTCTTTTTCGATCATTACGATTATTCTTTTTTTGTTCTACGGGCATAGCTCCAGGAACATTATCGTTCTTGGATTGAATTTCTTGTTTTGTTGGAGTGTCAGTCATAGTAAAAATTAAAAGTTAGAATTCTAGGCCAGCTTGACGAGCAGCATCTGCAAGTGCCTTTACTCTACCGTGATATAAATTACCTCCACGGTCAAAAATTACTTGCTTAATACCTTTTTTTATCGCTCTCTTTGCTAATAATTTTCCAACAATGGAAGAAGAATTACAATCAGAAGGTAATTTCTCAGATTTTTCTCTTAATTCTTTATCAACAGTTGAAGCTGAGCAAATAGTTGTTTGAGCGCTATCATCTATAACCTGGGCATAAATATGGTTATTAGAGCGAAAAACAGACAATCTTGGACGAGTTGCATCTCCAATTAAGAATCTCCTTAATCTTCTATGTCTTTTTTGAGTTTGTAATTTTCTGGAAAGTTTGGTCATTTTTTTAATTAGAATTATTTTTTGCCAGATTTACCAGCTTTTCTGAGAATTCTCTCATCATGATATTTAATTCCTTTACCCTTATATGGCTCTGGAGGTCTAATTGATCTGATTTTTGCTGCTTCATTACCAACAATTTCCTTATCAATTCCAGATACAGTAACGTTTGTATTACTCTCAACTTTGTATGTTATACCATCAGGGGGGGTCATTTCTACAGGATGACTATATCCTGCACTTACAACTAGATTTTTACCTTTTACTTGTGCTCTTGATCCAACGCCAACAATTTCTAGTTTCTTTGAAAAACCTTGAGTAACCCCTTCAACCATATTTGCAATTAATGCTCTACATAAACCATGTCTCTGCCTTGAATGTATTTTGGATGTAGTAGGACTTACGACAACAGTATTATCTTTCTTATCAAAACTAACTCCCTCAGGCATGAGACGTTTTAACTCACCCTTTGGGCCTTTTACCGTAACTGTTAATCCATCAAAATCAATTGTAACTTTCTCTGGAATAAGTACTGGTGTTTTTCCGATTCTTGACATGATTAATTCTCCTTAATAAACATAGCAGAGGACTTCGCCGCCAATGCCTTGCTTTCTAGCATCGCGATCACTCATAACGCCTTTAGAAGTTGAAATTATAGCTACTCCAAGACCTCCAAGAACTTTTGGTAAACCTCTAGTATTTTTATATATTCTTAAACCAGGTTTGCTAACTCGTTGCATAGATCGGATAGTAGGAAATTTATTTTTACCACTATATTTGAGACCGAGTATTATTTGTGATTTATAACCTTCACCTTCCTCATTAATATCAGAAATAAATCCCTCTTTTTGAAGCACTTTGGCGATACTTAGGGACATTTTTGAACCTGGGATTGTTGTGGTTGTATGCTTTTTTTGACTCGCATTTCTAATTCGAGTAAGCATATCTGAAATAGGATCGTGATTTGACATAGTTTTAATTTAATTCTTACTAAAAGGCATTCCTAACTCCTGCAAAAGAGCTTTACCTTCTTGATCTGAGTTTGCACTAGTGACAATAGTTATATCCATTCCTCTTATTGAATCTATTTTATCAAAAGAGATTTCAGGAAAAATCAATTGCTCTTTCACTCCAACGGTATAATTCCCTCTCCCATCGAAACTTTTTGGATTAACTCCTCTGAAGTCTCTTATTCTTGGTAAAGCAAGATTTATAAATCTCTCCAAAAAGGAATACATCCTGTCTCCTCTCAAAGTAACAGTACAACCAATCGGCATGCCCTCACGAATTTTAAAACCCGCGATAGCTTTTTTAGCCCTAGTTACTAGGGCCTTTTGTCCTGTAATTGTTGCCATTTCGTTTAAAGAGGCTTCTAGAGCTTTCGAATTTGAAGCTGCCTCACCAAGACCTCTGTTAACGTTGACTTTGACAACTTTAGGTACTTGATGAATATTTTTAAGACCAAGGTCCTTTAAAAGTTTTGGTCTTATTGATTCTTTGTAGCGATTTTTTAAAGTCATAATTTTTTTTGTTAATTCTGGTCTTTGTCAGAATTGATAAATTAGAAAAAATTGAAATCTGGTTTTTGATGAAAAATTAATCAATTACTTCACCAGTTTTCTTCAATCTTCTTTTCTTAACCCCCTCTTTATCAATAAAGTATTCAATCTTACTTGTAAGATTTTTATCCTTTGAAAAAAACATTACATTTGATGCATGTAAAGATGCTTCTTCTGTAAGTATTCTTCCAGTTTCTCCTTCCTGAGTTGGTTTTACATGTTTAGTCCTAAGGTTAATTCCCTTGACAACTACTCTATTTTCAAGAGGGATAGTTTTTAAAACCTCACCAGTTTTCCCTTTGTCCTTGCCATTAATTACTTTTACCAAATCTCCAGTTTTGATTCTCATTTTTATTCTCTGAAAATTTTTCTTTTGCTTTAATGAATCCAACATTTAAATAACCTCCGGAGCAAGAGAAACAATCTTTGTATAATTTTTATCCCGCAGTTCTCTAGCTACAGGACCAAAGACTCTGGTACCTTTTGGATTTTTATCTTCATTAATCAATACTGCCGCATTGTCATCAAATCTGATTGAATTACCAGTATTTCTTCTTAATGTAGCTTTAGTTCTGACGATAACAGCTTTAACAACTTCAGATTTCTTGACTCCCATGTTAGGGAGAGCATCTTTTACAGTTGCTACGATTACATCCCCGACATGTGCATACCTTCTATTAGACCCTAAGACCCTAATACATTGGAGTCTTTTTGCTCCACTATTATCGGCAACTGTTAAATAAGTTTCTTGTTGAATCATTTTTTAACCTCCTTAGCCTGACTTGTTTTATTGAGAATCTCTTCTATTGCCCATCTTTTATGAGCACTAAGCGGTCTAGTTTCTCTAATTTTAACTCGATCACCTAAAACGCATATATTTTCTGGATCATGCGCCTTATATCGTGTAGTTCTACTTACAATTTTTTTATAAGTGGGATGTGGATATCTGTTAATAACAGCAACAACAACTGTTTTATCCATTTTGTCGCTGACAACAGTACCAATTCTTTCTTTAAGTGCCATAACTAATAATTAATCAGAAGTTGTTTGAGAAGCAGATTGACTCTTACTGAGAGTGAGTAGTTGAGCAACTTGTTTCTTAATAATTTTAAATTTATGAGTTTCGTTGAGCTGTCTTGTAGCTTGCTTGAATCTCAAGTCAAAAAGATCTTTTCGTAATTGGTCAATCTTTTCAGTAATTTGTTCAGAATTTAATTTTTTAAATTCCTTAAGGGACTCTGAGTTTTTCATTGTTTAACCTCCTCTTGCGATTTTTTACTATTTTTTGTATTTTCTTGGGAGTTTTTTTCTAGATTTTTATCAATGGAGATAAATTTAGTTTTTACAGGAAGTTTGTATTGAGCCAGACGCATAGCTTCCTTTGCAGTTTCCTCAGTGATATCCTCACCACCCATTTCAAAAAGTATTCTTCCAGGTTTTACAACTGCGACCCAAAACTCTGGATTACCTTTACCAGAACCCATTCTGGTTTCAGCAGGTCTCATGGTTACGGGTTTATCAGGAAATATTCTTATCCAGATTTGACCACCACGTTTGATATATCTGGTCATAGCTCTTCTGCTAGCTTCAATCTGACGTGCAGTTACCCAGCCACAGTCTTGAGCTTGGAGTGCAAATTGACCGAATGCAATAGTATTACCTTTTGAGGCTACACCCCTCATTCTGCCTCTATGTTGTTTGCGGAATTTAGTACGTTTTGGACTAAGCATTTTTATACCTCCTATGAATTCTCATTTGAACGATCCTCAAATTGCTGAGGTCTTCTACTAGCTTTCCTCTTAGGGCTAGCACCCACAGGGATAGTTTGTTCCTCTTTAGGGAGAACTTCACCTTTGAAAACCCAAACTTTAATGCCTAGAACACCGTAAGTTGTATTAGCTTCGCGTGTTGCATAGTCAATTTCAGCTCTCAATGTATGTAATGGGACTCTACCTTCTCTGGTCCATTCAGTTCTAGCTATTTCAGCGCCATTCAGCCTTCCCCCTACTTGAATTTTAAGACCTAAGACTCCAGCCCTTTGAGCCCTTTGTAAGGCCATCCTTATAGTTCTTCTAAAGGCGACTCGTTTTTCAAGTTGTTGCGCAATATATTCAGCAAGTAAAAAGGCATCAGCATCAACGCGTTCAACTTCTACAACATTTATTCTAACTTGCCTTGTTCTATCCCCTATAGTTTTTTGAATGCCAGATCTTAATTCTTCAATCCCACTTCCTTGTCTTCCAACTATAACTCCTGGTCTTGCTGTTTTTAATTCAAGTTCCAGTTGGTCAGCTTTTCTAGCAATTAAAACATCGCTAATTCCTGCTGCTCCATATTTTTTTTGGATGAAGGTACGAATTTTAAAATCTTCTTGGAGAAGAATTGGATATGTTTTAGAAGTAGCAAACCACTTAGAGCGATGCTCTTGTGTAATTCCTAATCTTAGTCCAGAAGGATGTATTTTATGTCCCATTAGTTTTGTACCTCCGCATTAATTTGAGTGGGAGCAGATTCAACAGAAATACTGATGTGGCAAGTCTGTTTCTTAATTGAAAAAGCTCGACCTTGAGCTCTGGGCCTATACCTTTTCATTACTGGACCACTATTAGCCCATGCAGAGGAAATAACTAAGGTGGATGGATCCATTCCAAGGTTATGTTCTGCATTGGCAACCGCAGATCTCAAAACTTTAGTGATGGGGTCTGTAGATCTATAAGGCATAAATTCCAACATAATTAATGCATCTCTATAAGACCTACCCCTTATCTGATCCAAAACTCTTCTCACTTTAGAGGCTGATCCTCGAACGTAATTCCCATGAGCAATTGCTGTTTTGGTTGTTTCAGGTGTTTTTGTCATGATTTTGCTCCTTTCTTATCTCTTATATGACCTCGGTAAGTGCGTGTAGGAGCAAATTCACCAAGTTTATGCCCAATCATTTGTTCAGTAATGAATACTGGAATATGAGTCTTGCCATTATGTACGGCGATTGTGTGGCCAATCATTAAAGGTAAAATCGTAGAGGATCTCGACCAAGTTTTGATAACAGACTTGTCATTATCAGTATTTTGTTTTTCTACCTTCTTGAGCAGGCTATCTGCTATAAAAGGTCCTTTTTTTAGTGAACGTCCCATGATTATGTAATAGAAATTGAAATAATAAATGAAGTAATCAAGAGTCTCTTCCTCCTCTACTCCTCTTAGAAACGCGACGACGTCTTCGAACAACTAATTTATTACTTGGTTTATTCTTTTTACGTGTCTTTAATCCAAGAGCTGGTTTACCCCATGGAGTAACTGGTCCTGCTCTACCAATTGGTGCTTTTCCCTCTCCTCCTCCATGTGGATGATCACATGGGTTCATTACACTACCTCTTACTTGAGGCCTTCTTCCAAGCCATCTTCTTCTTCCTGCTTTACCTAAGCTGGTATTTCTTATTTCAGAATTACCGACTTCACCAAGAGTTGCGTAGCATTCTTTTCTTACAAGTCTTACCTCGGTAGATGGGAGTTTTAAAGCAACATAATCTCCCTCTTTTGCCATAACTTGAGCACTAGATCCTGCGGATCTAACCATCTGAGCACCCCTACCAGCATATAACTCAACACAATGAACACTAGATCCTAATGGCATAACAGAAAGTGGCATTGCATTACCATCTTCAATCGGAACACTTTCTCCAGATATGACATTTTGTCCGACTTTTACTCCTGCTGGAGCGATAATGTATCTTTTTTCTCCATCTTCGTAGAATAAAAGTGCCAGTCTTGCATTTCTATGAGGATCGTAGTGTATAGCTGCAACTTTAGCGTTGATGTTTCTTTTATCTCTTCTAAAGTCAACTAATCTATATTGCCTTTTGTGACCACCTCCGCGATGACGACAAGTGATAACTCCACGATTATTCCTGCCTTTTACTCTATGTTTTGAAACGATTAGTGATCTTTCGGGTTTTGCACTTGTTATTTCACTAAAGTCAGTAACTACTCTCTGCCTAGTACCAGGTGTATAAGGTTTAAATTTACGGATTGCCATGATTAAAACTCCTTAAGATTCTGGAAATAGTTGGATTTTATCTCCTTCAGCAAGACGCACAATTGCCTTCTTGACCTGAGAACGTTTACCGGAAAACTTTCCGACTCTTCTTGTTCTCCTAGGAGGATTCATAGTGTTAACTCCTATAACTTTAACACTGAACAAGGCTTCTACAGCTGCCTTTATTTGTGGTTTTGCCGCTCTATGATCTACTTCAAAAGTATATTGGTTAAGATCTAGCGCATTTGTAGCTTTCTCAGTAATAACTGGCTTTTTAATTACATCGGCTAAACGAGAATCGAATAATTTAGTCATGATGCATAAACCTCCTGAATTTTATCTATCGCTGATTGACCTATTACCAATTTATTAGCATTGAGAATATCAAATACATTTAATTGATCGGCGGCGATTAATTTTACTTTCTCAATATTATTTATGGATTTTTTTATAATATCGGAGGGACTATCAAGAATAACTAAAACTTTTTCAGTTTTTTGTATACCTAATCGAACAAGACCATTGATGATGTCACTTGTTTTAGGCTGCTTTAAAGTAGATCCAAAATCTTCAACAGCCTTCATATCAGATACTCTGGACATCAGTGCTGTTCTAATAGCTAATCTACGTTCCTTACGATTCATATCAAGATTGTAAGAACGTGGTTTCGGTCCGAAAATAATTCCACCACCAGGTCTCAAAGGTGTCCTTATTGATCCCTGACGAGCTCTTCCAGTACCTTTCTGTTTGTATGGTTTTCTACCACCCCCACGAACTTCAGATCTTGTCAAAGTTGATGCTGTCCCTTGTCTTTTATTTGCTAGCTGCCTAAGGACTGCTCTATGGATTAAGTCTGCTGAAGAAGTTTCTTTAGCAACTGCTAAATCAAGAGTAACTTTGCCCGATTTTTTACCATCCCACTTTAGAGTTTCAAGTGATGTCATGATTTTTCACCTCCTTTTTTGCCTACAACATTGTTTGGCTTAATGTTCACAATTGAGCCAGGCTTACCTGGAACAGAACCTTTCACTACAAGTAAATTTTTCTGATCATCAATTTTTAGAACTAGCAATCCTTTCGTAGTTATCTGTTTTCCTCCATATCTTCCTGCCATTCTTTTACCGGGATAAATTCTACCTGGGGTTGTTCCTGCTCCTGTAGATCCGGGTTGCCTGTGATTTTTTGAACCATGACTCATTGGACCTCTGCTAAAACCATGTCTTTTTTGGTAACCAGCAAAACCTCTACCCATAGATTTGCCACTAATATCAACTTTTTGACCAACCTCAAAGTTTTTTACAGTTATTTGATTTCCTATTTCATAGGGTGAAGTTTCTTCAACCCTATATTCTTTCAAATGCTTTAAAAGTTCTTCACCTGATTTCAGCAAGTGTCCCTTTTCAGGCTTACTTATATGCTTATCCTTGGACAAGCCATAACCTATTTGAACGGCAGTATAACCATCCAAAGCGGTTGTTTTTAATTGAGTGATACGGCAAGGACCAGCCTCAATAAGAGTTACTGGCACCGAATTACCTTTATCGTCGAAAAGTTGGGACATGCCCAATTTCTTTCCTAAAATTCCTATAGACATAAGACTAAGTTAGGCTAGCTCGAAATGATTTTTAAATTATCTAGACCTTTCAGTTATCAAGGTGAAGTTAATAAAAAAACAATTAATTAAGGTTGAGACTTATCTGAAAAATAGATAGTTTCTCCTGGGATAAACCCACCTGTGTTTTTTAACGAAACGCTAAAAAATGTGAAGTTTTGCAGAGGCTCGGCTAGCTTACGAGCTTAAAAATTCACTGAATTACAATTGTACATCATCAAGTACCATAAAATAAAATAAAATAGAAAAAAAGGAAATTTTTATGCCATTACTTCTCACAGGGAAAAAGTTTCATAACGATTTAAAATTTAACAAATGTCTTGCAATCTTTGCTCCTCTTGAAGGTGGTTATGAAACTCGTCTTTTGAGGAGAATGAGGGCCAAGGGCTTTAAAACTTTTATAACCTCAGCAAGAGGTCTTGGAGATCCTGAAGTCTTCTTGCTCAAATTGCATGGTGTTAGACCACCTCACCTTGGTCATCAAAGCGTAGGAAGAAATGGAGCACTTGGGGAAGTTCAACAAGTTATCCCACAAGCTTCTGAGTTATTTAATGATAATGACAAAAACAAATTACTTTGGTTATTAGAAGGTCAAGTACTATCTCAATCTGAATTAGAAAGCTTAATAGAGATTTGCACTAACGATAATAAACTAAGGATAGTTGTTGAAATGGGGGGTTCGAGGAAACTTGAATGGAAGCCATTAAGTAATTATATTTTAGATGAATTTGAAAGTTAAATTGTTTGATTACAACTAAGAATAAAAAAGATAAATGGATTAAATTAATTTGTGGTGCCAGTAATGAAGATATTGTTGCCATAGAGGATTTATGTGCAATTTATACTGCTGCAGGTGTCGACTACATAGATGTTGCCGCAGAAGAATCTATAGTCCACGCAGCAAAAAAAGGAATCGAGTGGGCAAAAAAAGTCTTTAAAAACTCGCCTGGATTAATGATAAGTATTAGTGATGGAAATGATATCCACTTTCGTAAAGCAAAATTTGATCCATTGAAATGCCCCCCTAATTGTTCAAGACCGTGCGAAAAAGTATGCCCCACCTTTGCAATTGATAATTCTGGAATCAAAAAGAGTAAATGTTATGGATGTGGAAGATGTTTAAATAGCTGTCCCCTAAATCTAATTAGTGAATATGAATATAATTTTTCAAAAGACGATTTAGGATCAACACTTGAGAAAATAAAGCCGAATGCAGTAGAAATTCATACAGAAATCAATCGACTAGATTCTTTTGCAAAAGTTGTCAGTATCCTTGAAAGTTCTGAAATTAAATTAGACAAGATATCTATCAGTTGTGGATTAAATCAATCTTTCAAAAAATCACAAGAGCCCGAAGATCTTTTGAAAGCTCTTTGGGAAAGATATGAAATTCTAAAAAAACTTGATATTCCCCTTATTTGGCAGCTAGATGGAAGGCCAATGTCTGGAGATCTTGCTCCTTCAACAAGTAGAGATGCTGTTATGTTGTTTGAAAAAATCGGTTCAGATCTTCCACCTGGATTAATTCAATTGGCAGGAGGAACAAATGAAAAAACTCATGAATTTTTGAATTCAAACAATCTTCCAGACGGAATAGCATTTGGAAGTGCTGCAAGAAAAATTATGCAGCCCCTTATTGAATTTGCTCACAAAAATAACAAAAAGCTCTATGAGTATCCTGAAAGAATGGCTTTAGCTATCAAAAAAGCTCAGAAATTTCTAGAGCCATGGAAATCTAGCTCATTCAAATAATATTTATATTTTTCAAAACTAGCGCCATTTTTATAAAAACTTTGTATTTTTTGGATAGAAAAAAATCTTTTGATGTATTAAAATAAAAAATCAATGGGCCGTCGCCAAGTGGTAAGGCATCGGGTTTTGGTCTCGACATTCCTAGGTTCGAATCCTAGCGGCCCAGTTCTAATTTTCAATAGGTGTCTTCTCAAAAAATATTTCTATTTGATTTCGATGGGGTAATAGTCGATGGAATGCAGGAATATTGGCATAGCTCCTTATTAGCCTGTGAAAAATATTTAAATTCACCCTGTATCACTATTGATCAAAAACTTTATCAAGGAGTACCAAATTCTTTCAAAGAAATTAGGCCTTGGGTTAAATATGGTTGGGAAATGATTCTAATTGTTCACGAAATTATAAAAACAGAAAATCCATTAAAAAGTGATAATAAAGATGATTTCATTAATAATTATTATCAAAATTGCCAGAGGATATTAAATGAAAATTCTTGGATAGCAGAAGACATACAAAAAATGTTAGATAAGTCTCGCAAGTACCAAATTGATAAAGATTTTCAATCGTGGGTAAATTTACATAAACCTTTTTTTGAAATTATAAATTTTATGAAAGAATTAAGCAAAAGAGGAATAAAAACTGGAGTTATAACAACTAAAGGTAAAATATTTGCAGAAAAAATTCTTAAACAATTAAATATTTTTCCAGAATTTATTTTTGGTTATGAATCAGGAACAAAAATCAAAATAGCTGAAAAACTTACACAAACTTATGAAATTTTAGGTTTTATAGAAGATAGAAAAAAAACTCTAATCGATATTAAACAAAATTCAGAAACTTCTCACATTCCATGCTTCCTAGCTGATTGGGGATATTTGAAAGAATCAGATAAAAATAAGTTAAGTAATGAAATCAAATTATTAAAATTAGGAAACCTGGGAGAATTAGTTGCAATTTAAAGATAATCAGCTAGAGTACAGATGTACTATAGTTTGTATTTATGAAGTTTGGTTTAAATAAAAATTTCCAAATTTAGAATAATTACAAGAACTTTAACCGATAAATCAAACAATGAGCCTTGAAGAAAAGAAAAAAACTGAATCAAAAGAAAAAGACAAGGCATTAAGTCTTGTCTTAGGTCAAATAGAAAGAAATTTTGGACGAGGTTCAATAATGAGACTTGGTGACGCCTCGAGAATGAAAGTAGAAACAATATCTACTGGAGCGCTCACCTTAGATTTAGCATTAGGAGGAGGCTATCCAAAAGGAAGAGTAGTAGAAGTTTACGGACCAGAAAGTTCAGGAAAAACTACATTAACGCTTCACGCCATTGCGGAAGTCCAAAAAAATGGAGGAGTAGCTGCATTTGTAGATGCTGAGCATGCACTCGATCCAGTTTATGCGGCCTCTTTAGGTGTTGATGTTGAAAATTTGTTAGTTTCACAGCCAGATACTGGTGAAATGGCTCTAGAAATAGTTGACCAACTTATAAGATCGAGTGCGGTAGATCTTGTAGTTGTTGACTCGGTTGCAGCACTAACGCCAAGAGCCGAGATAGAAGGAGAGATGGGAGATCACGTAATTGGAAGCCAAGCAAGGCTAATGAGCCAAGCAATGAGGAAAATAACAGGAAATATTGGTAAATCAGGATGTACGGTAATATTCCTGAATCAATTGCGCCTAAAAATTGGCGTTACATACGGCAATCCAGAAACAACCACAGGAGGTAATGCATTAAAATTTTACGCCTCAGTAAGACTTGATATCAGAAGAATTCAAACTCTTAAAAGAGGTACTGAGGAATATGGCATAAGAGCAAAAGTGAAAGTAGCAAAAAACAAAGTTGCACCACCATTTAGAATTGCAGAATTTGATATTCTCTTTGGGAAAGGTATTAGTACAACAGGATGCTTATTAGATTTAGCAGAAGAGACTAATATCATCATAAGGAGAGGTGCTTGGTATAGTTATGAAGGAGAAAATATTGGACAAGGAAGAGATAATACAATTATTTGGCTTGATCAAAACTTAGAAATCAGGAATAAAGTAGAATCTATGGTTAAAGAGAAATTAACAGAAGGAACTGAAGTCAGTTCTAATTCAATGAAAGCATTAAATAGCAATCCTGCTAATACAATCGCTGTTAATGATATAAAAACAGTAGCTTAGATTTATAAAGAATCAGCTAAAGTCCACCACCCAGCAGCAGGGCCTATAAATCTCACCACAATCCATAAGATTACTAACCCTCCGATTCCAAACCAACTGGCCTTAATACTTAATTTAATTAGGTTATCTCTTTGATTTATTGTAAAGGGAAGCCAATCAAATAATCTTGGAGACTCATCAATTTTAGTTTTAGTATTATTTTTTTTTGGAGGTAAACCAAGTGTTTTTCGTCTTTTAGCTTCTCCCATATTTCTTTAGTTATTTACAAAATCATAACCTAATCAAAAGGTAGCATATAGTTAATTTGTTTTGAGGGTTGAATGTTTTGCAACAGTAATCTTCCCCAGCTTCTTTTATTTACTCTTCCATCTAGGATTATTAACTTACCTGAATTTCTTCTTAAAGGAGAAATAGATCTTTCAAGTTTAATTCTGGCTTGAGGAAGAAAGAAGTCTCTAAACCAATCTTGAGAAAGCTTCTTTTTATGAAAGACAGTAATTGCATTAATGGGTTCTGACATATTCGGAATCGGAAGTAAAGGAATGATAATTTGTTCTGGAATTTGAATTAAATAAGAATTCATAATCCACCAGTCAAAACTAGAGCAAAGAATTTCATTTCTACCTGAGGGAATTGTCTCTAGCAAGACTCTCTTCCCGTAAGTAGAAGCTAATTCTGTAGCAAGATTAGTTTTTAAATCAACATCATCAGACAACAATAAAGTTAAACCCTTTCTAAAAAGTATTAACTTTTTGCATTTGTCCAAAATTGAATTGTTAAAAAGAGGATTATTAGGAAGCAACTGTTTAGAGGGTATGTATAAAGAAATCTTTTTCTCTTCAAAATTACTCTTAAAATTAATAACCAAGTCAATATCTAAACTATGCTTTTTAAAGTACGTTTGGAAAAAATTATCTTTTCTCAATGCTGATAAAAAAACAAATTTATTATTTGAAAAAAATTCCTTAATTTGAAAAAGTTCATCTATTGGCTGTAAATACAAATTCCAATCTAAATTTGTATCGTTTAACTTTACCCAGCATGCCCAGCCTTGAGATAATGCTTTGTTGACGCTTAAAAATTTATCAGAAAAAAAAGAATTTTCATGAAAAAAGTTTGACAAGAAACTAATTTCTTTTTCATCTAAATTGATATAACTATTGCCAAAGACCTTTCTCAAGAAAAACTTTTTCTTCAACGCATCATATACTTTTATAAATTTTTGATTAATTAATTCAAATTCTTTAAAATTTTTTGTCCAATCCTTTTTATGTAAAGAAATCCTAAAATGATTTTTTAAATCCTGTTTTATATTCTCAATTCCTGAATAAACTACTCGATGATTTATAAGATTACGATAATTGGGATCATTAAGAAAATTTTGGATAGTTATCAATTGAACATGATGATTTGCAAAAATAAATTTATCATTTTTCAAAATAAAATTAAAACCTAGATTTTTCAATGAATCAATCTGAAATTGGGTTATATATTGGATTTTTTCTTTAGATAAAATAAAAGTTGAATCCTCTTCCTTTAAAAATAAAGAAATCAAAATTGGAGGTAACCAATCATAGCTAGAAAAAATTTCTGAATTAATTAGATAGGTAGAATCATTTTCAATACATTTGGAAACTATCCTCCCAAAAGAATATATGTGCTCCCAATTAATACTTTGATCTCTCAAAAAATTTTTCAAATATTGATGACTTAAAATTTCAAGCATTTATAATTAATTTAATTTCAGAAACATGCAAAATTTATGAACCTAATATACAAAAAATTGGTATCAATAAAAGAAGGTCTTGAATTAATTAATTTATGAAAATTGGAATAGTAGGATTAGGATTAATTGGTGGTTCTTTAGGATTAAAACTCCAAAGTCTAAATCATACAATTTATGGAATAGCAAATAATGAATTTAATGAAAAAAAAGCTAAGGATAAAAAACTTGCTAATTTTGTTAGCTGTGATCTGAGCTTATTAAAAAAATGTGAGCTAATAATTTTGGCATTGCCTATCAAAGATTTGATCAGTCCGTCACAACAATTAGTTGCATCAATACCTAAGGAGACAATACTAACTGATGTAGGGTCTGTAAAAGAACCAATTGTAAATACATGGGAAAATTCACATCCTCTATTTATTGGATCTCATCCAATGGCAGGCACAGAAAAAAAAGGAGTTGATTCAGGTTTTGAAGGTCTTTTTAAAAATGCAAAATGGATTATTACCCCAACACAAAATAGTGATTTAAATTCAATCAAAACTATTTCCGGGCTCATAAAATCAATGGATTGTGAAATTTGCCAAGCTTCGCCAAAAGAGCATGATGAAGCAGTATCTCTAATTTCTCATTTGCCTATATTTTTAGCTTCTGCCCTCATAGAAACTGCGCAAACAAAAAATAATCAATCTTTATTAGATCTTTCGCAAAAATTAGCTGCTACAGGATTTGCTGACACTTCGAGAGTTGGCGGAGGCAATGAACAACTAGGCCTGGATTTAGCTATTAATAATCAGATTAATGTTTTAAATTCCATAAATAATTTTAAAAATAAGCTGAATATACTGGAATCTCTTATTAAAGAAAAAAATTGGGATTTACTTTCTAAAAAACTTGCTGAAGCAAAAGAAAACAGACAAAATTTTATAAACTAAAATTTTCTATACCTTTGGAAGCTAAAATTTGCCTTGAAACCATTAATGCAGACTGACTAACACCTGCAGTCCCCTCTCCTGGATAAATCGAATCTCCACATAACCATAAACCTTCAAAAGGTGTCCTACTTGATAATCCAAATAAACCAAAAATATCTGGATTTTGACCAAGCCCGCCTACTATTCCATTAGGTCTTTTTGTCCATTTTTCAAAGCCCAATGGAGTTGCTAATTCTCTATGTAGCCATTTTTCAGGATCAATATCAAATTGACTTTCCAATTCAAGGGATATTTTTTTCATGAAACCATTTTTTTTCTTTAAGTAAGATTGTTTATCTAGATCAAACCAATCTTTAGTTTTGGTAAAAATACTGGCAATTAAAGTAACCTCACCTTTTGGCGCTCTTCCATCACCATCATCACTGATTGATACAAATAACGAACAAAATTCTTTTGAAACAAATTGATAATGATTGGAGAATGTTTTTTTAATATGTTCCTTTTTTAATGCTGAATAAAAAACTACAGCTCCACTTGGATCAGGCAAATTATTAAGTCGATTTTTATAATTTTTTTTTCTTTCTAAAGGATCTTTCAAATGCTTGAGCAAAGATTGTGGAGGTGCGGTATAAATCACATCTTTTGCATGATAAATAAATGATTTTTTTTTCGAATTAGCAGATAGTTGCCAACACATATTTACGTCGTCAAAAGTTATAGAATTAACTTCTTGTCCAAAAATTAAATTAACTCCAGTTTTAATTAATGAACTTTCTAATGATTCACTTAAAGACTGCATAGATTTTTTAAGATGCCACAGACCATGTGGCTGTTGACACATCTGAAGAACAGTAGATCCATATAATGCAGCAGTACTATAAACGTCCTCTTGAGAATAAAGTTTTAGTTGAAGATTTAAGAATTTAATCAAGCGCTCATTCTTGGATAATCCACATATCCGCAATAGATCAAAAATAGTAGATTTAAGTAAGATACCTGTGACAAGGTTTGAAGGTACTAGTGCTTTGAGAAGTTGAGAAAAATCCCAAAAATTACTTATTGGTAATACAGGATTATTATTAGCAAATATCCAATTACTTTCATGTATTAGGGCACAAAGCTTCCAAAATCTTTGACTCCCTGGAAACTGCATTTCTCGTTCAGCAATCCATTTACTTTTTTCATACCAAATAGGTATAGGATTACCACCATCATTTAAATCAACAATGCAAGCAGGGTCTAAAATTGTGGCTTCTGGGGATGGAATATCTAAAAAATCAAAAATTCTAGAATGTATTCCTCCCTTCTCTAAACCAGCAACCTGAGTTGCGCCAACATCGAAAGTATAATTCTTTCTTTTAAAAGTACCTGCACATCCTCCGGCTTGAGTATGAGATTCGATTAAAGTCACAGATAAGCCTTGTTTTGATAAAATCGCTGCAGAAGTTAGTCCTGCTATACCGGCACCTACAACAATAACTTCAGATTTTTTCATTAAAATGCAAAAATTATCTCCTATTGAAATTAACGAAATTTGTGAAGAATTAGGTGAAACCTATCCAAAAAGTATTGAACGAGTACATGGTGGCGATATTCATAATGCATGGCGAATAGAATTCTCTAACAAAAAGTTATTCCTTAAAAGAAACATTAGAAACAAAAAATTTCTTGAATTTGAAAAATATTGTCTCCAAAATTTGAGAAAATATATTAATCAAGAAAACTTAGTTATTCCTGAAGTTATTGCATATAAAAATATAAAAAATATAGAGATTCTTTTAATTGAATGGATAGATATGCATAACTTTGACCAAAAAAAGCTTGGAAAAGGTTTAGGTGAATTGCACTTGAAATCAGCTGAATCTAACCCCAAAATGTTTGGGTTTCCAGTTGAGGGTTTTATCGGAACAACAGATCAGAAAAAAGGCTTGGAAGATAATTGGATAGATTGTTTCTTAAACTTAAGAATAATTCCTCAATTATTAAGTCTAAAATCGAGAATTTTAGATAAAGAAATTAACAATAAAGTGACAGAAAAAATTAAATCAGAATTGCTGAATCACAAACCAATAAATGCTCTAGTTCATGGTGATTTATGGTCAGGCAATGCAGGTATGGATCAAAGTGGAAAGGGGGTTATTTTTGACCCTGCATCTTGGTGGGCAGATAATGAAGTAGATATAGCTATGACAAAACTATTTGGAGGTTTTAGAAAAGAATTTTATGAAGAATACCATAGAATTTTTCCTATAAAAAACGGATTTGAAAAAAGAATTATTATTTATAATTTTTATCACATATTGAATCATGCCAATATGTTTGGAGGAGGGTACTTAAACCAAGTTGAAGATTACGTAAAAGCAATTCTTAATATGTAATCTTTAACTACCCTAAATATGTCTTCTTAAGATTTTGTACCTTATCTAGAACAGCTTCACGATTTTCACTGGTACGAAGATTTTGCCAGCTCCATTGACCGACAACAATGACCCCTAGCAGTTCTAGTAAACCAGGAAGAATTGGGAAAAAGTTTATCGTGTCAATGACAACTTTAATTATTATCTGAGCTATTACGACAACAGCAATTATGCCTGCCGCCTTGCCGTACTTACCCATTTGAGTCCAATCAACATTACCAAGGGTTTCGTTGACTTTTCCCATAACATCAGAGTACTTCTCTGAAAAACTTTTGGTTTCTGAGCTTGTATCGGAGCCGGGGTCTTGGTTTGACTCTGGAGTGTTATCACTCATGAATTCAGTAAACTTAATATATGAACCAGACAGTATCGGAAAAAACGTCTATTGACTACCTTTTTGTTGTGCAAAATTCCGAACCGAAACATTTTGTATTTTTTTAGAAGCTTTGGTATGTTTGAATTCTGAAGATATTTCAACTTAAAATTGATTTATAAAAACTTCACATTATCATCTAGTTCTAACAAAAAATATTAATAATTCAAAGTAAAAAGAAAAATTTAAAAGGCTAAAATTTTTATTTAAATTATTATGTTTTCATAGTTTAGCTAGCAAAAATTAAAGGATTTCAATGTCCAAAGATATAAAATTAAATTTATTAAACTCTGATGAAGAAGAAAGATATCAAAAACATTTGACCCTCAAAGAGATAGGTTATGAGGGCCAACTAAATCTTAAAAACAGCTCAGTATTATGCATTGGAGCAGGTGGGCTTGGTTCTTCCGTTTTGCTTTATCTAGCTGCAGCAGGAATTGGGAGAATTGGAATAGTTGATAACGATCAAGTTGAAAAGTCTAATCTCCAGAGACAGATAATTCATGAAACAAATTCTATTGGCAATCTTAAAATTGATTCTGCTCGGGAAAGAATTAAAAAATTCAATCCTAATTGTGAAATATTAACCTTTTCAGAAAGAATTAATCCCAAAAATGCTCTTGAATTAATAAAGGAGTTTGATGTTATTTGTGATTGCTCGGATAATTTTGGCACAAGATATTTAATAAATGATTCATGCCTGATATTAAATAAACCCCTTGTCTTTGGAAGTGTTCAAGGCTTTGAAGGGCAAGTGAGTGTTTTCAATTTACATAAAAATAGTCCTAATTTAAGAGACTTACTTCCAGAATCCCCTTCTAAAAATGCTGTTCCTAGTTGTGCAGAATACGGGGTTGTAGGTGTTTCAACAGGTTTAATAGGAATTCTTCAGGTTAGTGAAATTATCAAAATCATTTTGAAAAAAGGCGAGATTTTGGATGGGAAAATTTTAATTTTCGATCTATTGAATATGAATATGAAAAAATTACACCTAAAAAGTGATCAATTAAATAAACAAATAAAAAATCTGTCTCAGTATGAGAGCTTTTATGATGCAGATGAATATTGTGAGAACAATAATGAAATCAAAAGTATTAATGCTAATGACTTTAATCGCTTATACAAAGCGAAACCAAACAAAATTCTTCTAATTGATGTTAGAGAAAATGATGAATTTTCTGCTTCTTCAATAGAAGGCTCCATATCAATTCCCTTAAGTGATTTGAACAAAGAATCTGACTTAAAATTTATTCAAAAAGAAAGTTTAAATAAAGAGGTTTTCACTATTTGCAAATCGGGGAAGCGTTCTGAAAAAGCTTCAAGAATTTTGTCTAAATTCAAAATTCAGTCAAGATCTATTGAAGGCGGCATTGAAATGGTAAAAAAAATATTGTGCAATTAATTTTTTAAGAATAGTTAGTAATCTACACCTCTTTTCAAATCAACTCCAACATTTGCATAATGCTTATGACAAACCATTTCAGAGTAAACATCAGCCAGTTCAAAGTATGAAGGTTCATTTTTACACCTCCCAGTAATTACAACTTCTGTATCTGCTGGTTTTTTTAAAAGCGTTTGATGTATCGATTCCACAGGTAATAACTCTAAATCAACAGTTGGATTCAATTCATCTAAAATAATTGTTTTATACAAGCCAGACAAAATAGCAGCTTTAGCAATTTCCCATGCTCTTTCGGCCTCAACATAATCAATTGGTTTTTGCTGACCTCTCCATACGATGGCATCTCTTCCTGAACGCAAATGATCTACCAAATGAGGGTAACTCTCTCTCAAAGCTTCTATAGCAGCATCTTCGGTATATCCATTGCCACCTTTTAACCACTGTAATATTAAAACTCTATGACTTTTATCTTGCGATATTCCTTTACCGATAGCTTGAAGAGCCTTACCGAGTGCACTTGTGGATTTACCCTTTCCTTCACCAGTATAAATTTCAATTCCACCACTAGAACTACTATGTTTGGTATGTTCTGATGAGTCTCCTATCAAACGTGGTCTCATTTCTGAATGGAGTTGAGATATTCTTACCAAAGAGGGCGGGGCTGCCCTTCCAGTAATAATTATTTCTAATCCATCTGGACGATTTTGAAGAGAATCAACTACTTCATTGATATCAAGCATTCCTAAATCAAGAACTGGATTTAACTCATCCAGTACAACTACAGAATAAAGAGAACTAGCAATTGCTCCTTTAGCAATATTCCAACCTCTTTCGGCCTCACCAACATCAAACTTGGTAACCTGGTCAGCAGTAAAGAATTCAGATCTTCCTGTCCTTACATGGTCAATTAAATGTGGAAACCCTCTTTGTAAAGCCTCTATAGCTGAATCCTCATCATATGGCCTCTCAGGGCCTTTTAAAAATCTTAAAAGTAAAACTCTTGACTGTCTTTTTTCGCATATTCCTAATCCTATTGTCCTGAGAACTACTCCCAATGCAGCCTGGCTTTTCCCCTTACCCTCTCCATCATAAATATGTAATTGACCTTTTGATCTCTCTTGACTGTCACTTGCTGTGACAATTCCAATTCCTCTATTTCTACTCGTATTCGTCAATTGAACAAAATTAGTAAATTTAATCTAAGATATAGATAAGAATATTATTAAAGATTTAATAATAAATTCAACCTATTCATAGGTAATTTGAATTTTAAAGTAATTACCATGTTCAATCAACTAGAAATTCTTTCTGATGAACAAAATGAAAAGCTTTATACAATTAGAAGTTACTTTAAGGGTCTTGATAGTGCTTGTATTGCTTATTCAGGAGGAGTTGACAGTACATTAGTAGCATCATTAGCATTCGAGCAATTAGGTAACAAAGCAATTGCAATAACTGGTATTTCTCCTGCATTAGCCGATACACTTCGCGAAGAAGCAAAAAGTCAAGCAAAGTGGATTGGAGTGAAGCATTTAGAAATTAAAACATCAGAATTAGAACAATCAAGTTACAGTAAAAATCCTAAGGATCGATGCTTTGCGTGCAAAAAAGAGCTCCACAGACATACTACCTACCTCTCTAAAAAACTTAATTACAAGATTGTTTTAGATGGAGTAAATCTTGATGATCTTAAAGATTTCAGACCTGGCATACAAGCCTCAAAACAAGCTGGAGTTATCTCTCCCCTTGCCAAATTTAAATTCTCAAAACAAGACATTAGGGATATATCAAGAGCATTAGGTTTTCCTTGGTGGGATAAACCTGCTCAACCTTGCTTATCATCAAGATTTCCTTATGGCCATGAAATAACAAGCGAGAGGCTAAAAATGGTTGAAAAAGCAGAAGAATACCTTAAAGCGAGAGGCTTATCAGAGGTTAGAGTTCGATGTCAAGGATCAACTGCAAGAATAGAAATTCCCGAAAATGAACTAAAGAATTTTTTTAACAAATATAATTTTAGCGAGTTAGTTCAATATTTTTCTAATTTAGGATTTAATTGCACAAGCTTAGATCTTGAAGGTCTAATAAGTGGAAAATTAAATAGATAAATATTGTATTAAACAGCGGTTCTGATCTGTTCAGATACTGCTGAAGGTGGATTTCGCTCAATAACACGCAAAGAATGTTCTTTAGCCATCAAAGATTCAATTAAATATTGACTAGCTAGTTCAGGCATCATATTTTTACCACATGTAAAAATATCGACTGCAGAATAATTAGATTCAGGCCAAGTATGTATTGAAATATGAGATTCTGCAAGTAATGCAATTGCTGTAACCCCCTGAGGCTCAAATTTATTACTGATCAAATTCAGAACTGTTGCGTTTGCCAATTTAGCAGCTCTATTTAAAATACAACGCAAAAAAGATTCGTCATTTAATTTTTCGCAATCGCAATTATAAAGTTCCAACAAAAGGTGTTTACTTTGATGACTTAATTTTTCCTCATTACTAATCGAACTTAAAATTTGACTTTTTTTGTAGATTTCCATTTAAGAAATTTATATGAATTTAAGATTAGCTAAAAATTAAGCTTTTTTGAAATTATAAGTGAATGATTTGTGATGAGGCTAAGAAAGACTGATTAAATTTATCTAAATGTGTCGCACTTATAAAACATTGACTTTCTTTGCCAACAGAATTTAATAACAAATTTTGCCTCGTTAAATCTAATTCAGCCAAGACATCATCCAATATTAGTATTGGAGGCACATTGTACGTTTTAGTTAATAAATCTAGTTCAGCCATCTTTAAAGCCAAGATAAAAGTCCTTTGCTGTCCTGATGAACCATATTTTCTAACTGAAACATTATTGATAAGAAACTCAACATCATCACGATGAGGGCCAAAATTGCATTTACCAGTTAATGCTTCTATGGAACGCTGATTTAAAAGTTGTTCTGCTATTTTTTTGCGAATAACTTCTTCTTCTTCTTCTTCAGGACTTATATTTTGTATCCCCGAAAGATAATTTATATCTATTTGCTCTTTAGATTTACTTAAATGATTATGCCAATATTCAACATATGGTTTTATTTTTAATAACGCCCTCCTTCTGCGCCTAAAAATTCTTGTACTTATTATTGACATTTGAATATCAAAGCTTTCAACAATATCTGAGGATTGGGTTTTCAATAAACTTTCCGAACGCCAAAAATGACTTCTTTGCTTTAAAAGCCTGTTGTATCTACTTATCAGGTCTAAATATACTGGTTCAAGCTGAGATACGACTTTATCAATCCATGTTCTTCGATAACTTGGTTCATTTCTAACAATATCTATATCATTAGAACAGAAACATACACTACGAATATAATTTTTTATTTCACTCTGTTTTTTCAAGATTGATTCATTGATGTAAATTTTTTTAGGGCCTTTTCGAAATAAATTTAACTTTAAATCGTCTTCAAAATTTATCTGTCCTATGACTACAGCCATATCACTATCATTCTCTATTAAATCTTTATCGCTTAATGCTCTATTAGATTTTAATTGACTTAAAAATTCAACAGATTCAAGCAAATTAGACTTACCAATACCATTGCAGCCAAGAACAATTGCTCTTTGCTCTTTTAAATCAATTTCAAAACTTTTATGGTTCCGAAAATTTTTAATTTTTAATTTATTTAAAAAAATTTTTTTTGTGCATTCATTAATTAAATTAGCTAAGTTTAAAATATTTAGATTTTCTTTAAAGAAATTGAAAAATTTAAGGGCATGTAGCTCAGTTGGATAGAGCATCAGATTCCGGTTCTGAGAGTCGGGGGTTCGAATCCCTCCATGCTCGTAACATGATTTTCAAAGTTTATATCCCATTACTCTTATTCCATTTGGATCTAGTATGAATCCATTCTCCTCTAAACTTAGAAACGAAGATACTGGAGCCTGTACAGAAATACTGCATCCGGGCATTTCTCTATTTATTTTCCCAAGAGTTTCTTGAAGTAATATTGAATAATAAAGTTGCTGATTATTACCAGACAATGCACTTAAATTCCATATGTTAGCATTCAATCCCTTGTCAGAAGTCACCCTTACAAAGCCATATAATTTATTATTCGATTCACTCTGAATGGTAAAAAAGAAATTACTGTTTTGAATAGCCTCAGAAAGAGGTTTTACTGGAAATGTCTCACAC
>QCEQ01000002.1 GCA_003278525.1 Prochlorococcus sp. AG-355-P16
GTCGAAAACGCTTGACTTATAAGTACTTAATGAAGCATTCTTCGAATTGAACATTCCACATTTAGTATTTAGTAGACAATGGCTACAGAAACAATGGGTATCGCTCTCGGCATGATCGAGACACGCGGACTTGTACCTGCAATCGAAGCAGCAGACGCAATGACAAAGGCAGCAGAAGTTCGCCTTATTGGTCGTGAATTCGTTGGTGGCGGTTATGTCACAGTATTAGTTAGAGGCGAAACAGGCGCAGTTAACGCAGCTGTAAGAGCTGGTGCTGATGCTTGTGAAAGAGTTGGTGACGGTTTAGTTGCTGCTCACATTATTGCTCGTCCTCATAGAGAAGTTGAACCTGCTCTAGGTAACGGTGAATTTCTTGGTCAAAAGGACTAATTAAGTAAAGCAAGATTTATAAATTTTGCATAATAATTATTTTCCCTACATAGACCTAAATTTATCCTTATGAGTAAGAAGTATGACGCAGGGGTAAAGGAGTACAGAGATACCTACTGGACTCCAGAATATGTCCCCCTAGACACCGATTTACTAGCCTGTTTCAAATGTACAGGTCAGGAAGGTGTTCCAAGAGAAGAAGTTGCAGCTGCTGTTGCCGCTGAATCTTCAACAGGTACTTGGTCAACAGTTTGGTCCGAGTTACTTACTGACTTAGAATTTTATAAAGGACGTTGTTATCGAATCGAAGACGTCCCTGGAGATCCTGAAGCTTTCTATGCTTTTATTGCATATCCTCTAGATCTTTTTGAAGAAGGCTCAATTACAAACGTATTAACATCTCTTGTAGGAAACGTTTTTGGATTTAAAGCTTTAAGACATCTACGTCTAGAAGATATTAGATTCCCAATTGCTTTCATTAAAACTTGTGGTGGTCCACCAAATGGAATCGTAGTTGAAAGAGATCGACTTAACAAATACGGAAGACCTCTACTTGGATGTACCATCAAACCTAAATTAGGATTATCTGGTAAAAACTACGGTCGAGTCGTATATGAATGTCTTAGAGGCGGTCTTGATTTAACTAAGGATGATGAGAATATTAATTCTCAACCATTCCAACGTTGGAGAGAAAGATTCGAGTTTGTTGCAGAAGCAGTTAAGCTTGCTCAACGAGAAACTGGAGAAGTTAAAGGTCACTATCTAAACTGTACTGCTAACACTCCTGAAGAACTCTATGAAAGAGCTGAATTTGCAAAAGAGCTAGATATGCCAATCATCATGCATGATTATATAACTGGTGGTTTTACTGCAAATACTGGATTAGCAAACTGGTGTCGTAAAAATGGCATGCTACTTCATATTCATAGAGCGATGCATGCTGTTATTGATAGACATCCAAAACACGGTATCCATTTCAGGGTTCTAGCAAAATGTTTGAGACTCTCCGGAGGAGATCAATTACATACTGGAACTGTTGTTGGAAAACTAGAAGGTGATCGTCAAACAACCCTTGGTTACATTGATAACTTAAGAGAGTCATTTGTTCCTGAAGATAGATCAAGAGGTAACTTCTTTGATCAAGATTGGGGTTCAATGCCAGGAGTATTTGCTGTCGCATCAGGTGGTATTCACGTATGGCATATGCCTGCACTCCTAGCGATTTTTGGAGATGATTCTTGTCTTCAGTTCGGTGGAGGAACACATGGTCATCCATGGGGTTCAGCTGCTGGAGCTGCAGCTAACAGAGTTGCTTTAGAAGCTTGTGTAAAAGCCCGTAATGCTGGTCGCGAAATTGAAAAAGAGAGTAGAGACATTCTTATGGAAGCTGCTAAGCATAGTCCTGAATTAGCTATTGCTCTAGAAACTTGGAAGGAAATTAAGTTTGAGTTTGACACTGTCGACAAGCTTGATGTTCAGGGTTAACTCAAGTTTCGAAATTGAGGAGATTAATTCTCCTCAAACTTATTAAAATCTCGTTTTTACGAGTAATTTCATTCACATTTTGATTAATTATGCCTTTCCAGAGCACAGTAAGCGACTATCAAACAGTTGCAACCCTGGAAACATTCGGTTTTTTACCACCGATGACCCAGGAAGAAATATATGACCAAATTGCGTACATAATTGCTCAAGGTTGGAGTCCAGTTATTGAGCATGTTCATCCTAGTGGATGTATGCAAACTTATTGGTCTTATTGGAAACTCCCATTTTTTGGGGAAAAAGATCTTAACTTGATCGTGAGCGAATTAGAGGCATGCCATAGAGCATACCCTGATCATCATGTAAGAATCATCGGATACGATGCTTACACTCAAAGTCAAGGAACAGCTTTTGTAGTTTTCCAAGGACGTTAAAGCTACTTATCGTAGTTAATATCTTTCTCCAAAAAAATGTTTTGGAGAAAGTTTTTCAAAAGAGTTTCACATTTGAAGATTATGTCAAAAAAAACCAGTAGAGAGATTGCACTTGAAAGAAGAAAGGCGATGAGTGATAGCGGTAAAAAAGCTGCTGCTTATTCTTCAACTACCAAAGATAGAGTTCGATCTTCTCAAGATATACAGATTTCTGGGACTCAGTCTTCTCATAATAATAATATTTCTAAACCAGCTACAAAACATATTACAAAAACTCAAGTAAACAGAAATTCTTCAACAACTTTATCTAGTAAAGAGTTAGTAATAGAGAGAAGAAAAGCAATGTCTACCCATGGGAAATCAGCTATAACTTCATCCGATAGAACCCGTACTGATGTTAAAAAAGAAAGTCCTGTAAACACAGTTAAAACTACCACAAGCGAAAATCAAGAAGTTCAAAATTCACATAATACAGAAATTAAAACATCAAAACCAAACGTTAAAAGAAGAATTAATCATAAGAGAAAGCCTATTACTAATACAAGTAGAGATATTGTTTTAGCGAGAAGAGAAGCTCAATCTAAACATGGTAAATCAGCAACTAAACAAAATACTAGTGCCGCTTCCTTAGCTAGAAGGGGAGACCCAGATTTAAGCAGTAGAGAAATTTCTCAGAGAGTGAGAGAGCTAAGAAGTAAAACTGGTGCCACAGGCAAAAAAGGTAATGGTAAATGTAGACCTTGTGGTCCAAATAAAAATGGTGCTAAACAAAATATTGCAGATGCTAGCTGGAAAGTTGGTAAAAGTGAAACTGATTCAGGTCAAATAGTTACTGGAACTCAAGCTAATAGATCTGTAAAAACTACAGGTAATGAAGCAAGTACATGCAGAACTGTAACTGGTACCCAATATATGGGTTCAGAAGTTATTGATCAATTTTGTCAAGATAGACCAAGTTATAAACAACCACTTAGATCAACTGTTACCTCCACAACATCAGGTAATAAAGTAACTGGAAATGAAGTTGGTAGATCTGATAGGGTTACAGGCGATGAGCCAGGAACTTGTAAAAACCTTACAGGTACTGAATATGTATCTTCTAATCAGTCGCAGAAGTATTGTGGTGATGTCCCAAGAAATCCTTCAAAGGTTAAACACAGCACTACGACCGATGGATTAAAAGTATCTGGTTCACTTCCCGGTAGATCAACCCTAGTTACTGGAGATGAATCAGGTTCTGGACATCAATTAACTGGAGATCAATATCTTGGCTCTGAGCCAAATCCAAAAGGTAAAGCATTTGAAAAAGTAGGCAGTTACAACACTCTTAATGGGAATAATGTAACTGGTACAGGGGTTGGAAGATCAGACCATATGACAGGCAATGAACTTGGGAGTTGTAAGAATGTAACTGGCGATGAGTACATAGGATCTCAACAATATGAGAAGTTTTGTGGTACAAAACCAAAACCAGAAGCCAGAAAAGTAGGTTTAAGTCTTTCTTCAAAGTCAAATTTAATAAGCGGCACTATGACAGGAAGATCAGAAATAGTAACCGGAGATGAACCAGGTTCATGCAAAGTGTTAACAGGAACACCATACGCAGGCTTAGATCAGATTAATGAAAATTGTAGTACTGAGATTTCAGAAGATATGAAATCACGAGCAACAGTTAATTCTGGAAATAATTCAAATGCCAGACTTACAGGACAGCAACCAGGAATTGGCGGAGTAATGACAGGTGCTAAGAAAGGTGCTTGTAAAAATCTAACAGGTACTCCCTATGTTGGTGGAGATCAGCTTTCACAAGCTTGTGATAATCCTCCATATGATGCGGCTTATGCGAATCCGGAAAAGTCGGGAGGTAACTCTTGGAACGAATTCTCTGTTAAATCTCCATCAAGAGATAAATATTCTGAAAAAAATACTCAAGGAGTTACAGGTAATGAATATGAAAATGGTTCAAAGGTAACAGGGCCTTTTGATATGGCAGTTGATAAGGTCACTGGCACGGAAAAATTTAGATTTGAACCGAATAAAAATATTACTTATAAACAAAAAATGGAAATTGAAGAGGCAGACCGTGCTGCAAAGACACCAGAAAAAAGAGTCGCATCAAGGATTACTGGTGAAGGACAATCAGTAGGAAACGTAACTGGTGATGATTGGGATCGCGGCGATAAGGTAACAGGTACAGAGGGAGCTTCTTCTAGAAAGAGAAACCCATCAAGAGCAGGATTTATGAGCGCAATGCCCCCTATGGAAGTTAAAAGAAATGAGGAAACAGAAAAACCAGATTTCTTGATAACTGGATCTAGTGGAAATACTCGTGAAGGACAACTTGTTACCTTTTCAGGTGGTGCAAGAGGTTAAGTAAATAATGCCTTTAAGAGGACTGGCTAAAGCCAAGAACTTCACATTGGGGCCAACAGCTCCAATGAAAACTTTTACTGAAAATGTCCATATACAAACTAAAGAATCAAATAATTTCCGAAATTCTGGAAAGTCTCATAAATTAACCAACAATATCCAAAATGAAAATTTATTTAGGTATGAAAGCAAAATAAAGAGTGATTTTGACGAAATTGTTCCAACTCTCAAGGAAATTGCCCGAATTCAACATCACGAAGATTTTATAAATAAGGCTCAGAAAATATCAAGAAAAAATTTGGGAATAGATTTACCCCTGCATATATTAGATAAATCTTGGGTTAAACCTCTTGATATGAGAGCTTTATATGCATGGTGTGCTTTCAAACAGCATGAGAAACTTAGCGATAATTTTTTTAACAATGATCCACTTGAAGGTGCTGCTGGAAGTAGGGATGCGGAAGACTTTGAAAAATTTCTCTTAGATTGTGGAATACATTTACTTGATATAACCCCTTGTTCAGATGGAAGATTAGCTCATTCAATTGCTTATGTAATGAGAATACCTTTTAGTTCAGTAAGAAGAAGATCTCATGCTGGGGCACTGTTTGATATTGAAAATACCGTTAATCGATGGGTAAAAACTGAACATAAAAGATATAGAGAGAATATCCCTAATGAAGCGCATAAAGATACCAGGTATTTAAAAGTTGTAACTTATCATTTTAGTTCTGTAGATCCTTTGCATCAGGGATGTGCAGCTCATGGGAGTAATGACGAGTTAGCTGCAGAAGAAGGTAGAAGTAAACTATATGCTTTCAAAGAGGCTGTAGAGAATAGCTTTTGCTGTGGTGCTTCTGTGGATTTAATGTTAATTGGACTTGATACAGACACTGATTCATTAAAAATACATTTGCCAACTATCGATGGAGGGATTGATTTAGAAAAAACTATTTCTACTTTGGAAATTTATAATTCAACAATAAACTTTTCACAAGAGGATTCAGAAAGAGAGATTTGTCAGACAATTTCTAAGCAATCTTCGAAAGATAAACTCAGTGGACTGGAAAAATTTATGTATAAATTAATTGTCAATAATATTTCTCAAATTGATTATGTTAAGAGTTTTCATAATGGTTCTTATGAAGATATTGGACATGCAGAGAGGTTTATTGGAGTAGGTATAGGTTTTAAAGAAGTACATCTCAGAAATTTAACTTATTTTGCTCATTTAGATACAGTCGAAGAAGGGGCTCCAGATTTAGATGTAGGAGTGAAGATTTTTTCTGGATTAAATGTTTCTCAAGATCTACCTATTCCGGTAGTAATAAGATTTGATTACTCTGGGAAAGTGCCTGGTGCAAAAGATAGGGCAATAAATGATTGTGAAAGGGTTAATAATGCGATATCAATTAGATATAAAAATTTAGTTGATCAAGGTTTGTTACATACTTGCTCTACTATTAGAGATAGGGACAACATTCATTCCGCCAAAATTATTGGAATGTCTTTAGATAAAAAAACAGAGGAGGCTCACTAATTATGTTGATTTGCAAGGTTGTAAAACCACTTGTTTCTACCAATAGGATACCTGGTTTTGAACATAAACATCTGCAGGTTGTATTAGATGGTTCTTCTAAAAAAGTTGCAGTTGATGCTGTTGGCTGTAAGCCAGGAGATTGGGTTATTTGTGTTGGAAGTTCTGCTGCTAGGGAAGCAGCTGGAAGCAAATCTTATCCAAGCGATTTAACGATTGTTGGAATAATTGATCATTGGGATCCTGACAAGGCATAAAAAAGGAGGATATAAATTGTGGAAATTATGAAGGTATTAGGAAGAATGGTATGTACTCAAAGAGTCGCTGGCTTAGGACATATGAATTTAAGAATTTTAGAAAATAATAAAGGCAAAAAATTAGTTGCTGTTGATCCTGTTGGTGCTAGAGAAGGTAACTGGGTTTTTACTGCTAGTGGCTCTGCTGCGAGATTTGCATGCCCTAATCCAGAAGTTCAAACCGATTTAACAATTGGAGGTATTATTGATTATTGGGAGAGTGACTAAAAATTTTAACTTCAAAAATTTATTGAGAAACTTTGTTGAATGTATAGTGTAATTAGTCTTGAATAAAGAATGTAATGTGGAATGAAAGAGAATCACCTTTGAGGATTGAAAAAAGATTTGAATTTGATCAATACTCAAAAATTAGTAAATTCATGGGGGAAATTGAGAAATTATGCAAAGATAGGGATATCTATCCAAATATCAGCTTCGGTAAGAATTTTGTAAGTCTTTCAATATTTTTAGATAATAAAGAAATATCGGAAAAGGAAAAAGAGTTTTCAATGGATATTGATAAATTTTTTTCAGAGTATTAGTCCTTTTTAATAATTATTAGGTTTTGCAATATCTCTTTTGATTAAAGCCATTAAATATGTCGGGGCTTTATATCTACCAGGTAGACATCTATTTAAAGTCTCGAGATGACTCCAACACACTGTCTTTTCAATATCTTTAACTGAGTTTCCTTTTAAGATTAATAGTCTAAGAGCTTTACAAAATAAAGGATAACCTGCTTCTAGTTCATCTATATTAAGCTTTGCTGCTGACATAGATCAAAGATGAATTATCAACTAATAATCTATACAACTATGGTGCACAATTGGTTCATATTTCAAATTTCTCAATAATTAGAAATTAATCTAGAAATGCGACGCAATCTATTTCAACTAAAACTCCTTTTGGTAGAGATGAAACTTCCACACAGGCCCTTGCTGGAGGATTCTCTATATTAAAAAAATCACTATATATTTTATTGACAATTTGAAAATTACTTAAGTCCGTTAAGTAAATAGTTGTTTTTATTACATCCTCTATTTTGGCTCCACCAGCTTTAAGAACTTCTGCAAGATTTTTTAAAACTTGAATAGTTTCCTTCTCTATATCACCTAAACATGTTATTTCATTTAAAGCTGGGTCTATAGCAATTTGACCAGAACAATAGATAAAATCCCCAGCTTTTATTGCTTGATTATAAGGTCCTACTGGATCTGGAGCATTTGATGTTTTAATTACTTGTTTGGGGGACATTTATTTAAGATGATACCTATCTATTTAAACCCATAAATCCTTATTTGCTCTTAAAAAAGTAAATTCTTCTAAATTTTTTGCTCTTAAGAAAAGGTTTATTTTCATCTCTTCATCAAGTAAAAATGGAATTGTCAATTCATTAAGTGAAAGTTTTTTTTCAACTTCCGAAAGTTTATTTTTTAAATTTTGATCTTTTGGCTTGAGATTCAATGCCCACAATATATTTGCCTTTGTATATTCATGTGCACAATATATAAGAGTATTTTTTGGTAAAGATTTGATTCTTTCTAGTGAAATATACATTTGTTGATAAGTTCCCTCAAAAATTCTTCCACAGCCTCCAGAAAATAATGTGTCACCAATAAAAAGGACAGGATTTTTCCCATTTAAAAAGAAGGCAATATGTGAGCTTGTATGTCCCAATACTTCAATTATTTTTACTTCTTCACCTAAAATATTCAAAGTTTCTCCATCCTTTACAGATACATTTTGAAAAGGTATTCGCTTTTTTTCTTTGGATGAAGCAATAACCTTTACATTTGGCCATCTTTCAATAAGAGACTTCGTTCCCCCAATATGGTCTGAATGATGATGAGTTTGCAAAATAGCTTCTAAGTGAAAATTGTTTTCATTTATATATCTAATGACTGGTTCATGAACGGATGGATCTACAACCACAACGGATTTATCTTTTACCAACAACCAAATGACGTTATCACTTAAAACTCTAAGTCCGATTATATTTCGAGCTTTATTAAAATCCATTATTAAATTAGAATGAAGAACCTTTGTAAGAAATTGATCTATGTTTACTATAGCTTTACCAAAAGGAGCTCTGTTAAAAGATTCAATTTCCACTTTTAAAAGAGCTGGGTTAGATTTCTCAGATGCGTTGGACGAAAATAATAGATCATTAACCTTTGAATCAAGTTGCAAACGGGCAAAAGCTTTATTAGTAAGAAATGGAGATGTGCCTGTTTATGTAAGTTATGGGCAGGCTGATTTAGGTATCGTTGGGTATGACGTTTTGCGAGAATCTGAATTAAAAGTCGCAAAGTTATTAGATTTAGGATTTGGTGGTTGTCATATGTCGTTGGCGGTTAAGAAAAATAGCGATTATTTAAAACCAACTGATCTTCCAGCGAATTGTAAAATAGCAAGTAAATTTATAAAAACAGCAAGATCTTATTTTGAAGAATTAAATATTCCTGTAGAAATAGTTCACTTAACAGGATCAGTTGAGCTTGGTCCTATTACAGGTATGGCAGAGGCAATAGTTGATTTGGTGGCAACCGGAAAGACTCTCAAAGAGAATGGTCTAATTAAAATTGATGATCTTTATTACTCGACTGCAAGACTAATTGGAAATCCCTTATCTATGAGGTTAGATGATAATTATCTCAGAGATACCATTTTATCAATAGAATCAACTAATGCTTTATAGAAAATTAGCTAAATGTTTTTTAAAGATTTTAGAAGGATTAAAAAGTTAGGTAAATATTTAACAAAAGATAAAAAAACAATCTATCTAATCTTAATAGTTTTGTTACCTGTTTCTTTCTCTGGAGCTATTCAGCCATTATTAGTTGGTCAAGCAATTACTATTCTGAAGAACGAAACTACAGATGTTTGGTTAAGTAAAACTTTCTTTGGGCAATCAATAAATGCCATAATCCTAACTTTATTTATAACTGTATTATTCAGATTAGTTCTGCAGGGATACCAAACTTACAATATCCAAGCAGTGGGTCAACGTTTGACAGCAAGGATAAGAAGAGAACTTTTTGATCATTCAATATCTTTATCTCTTAAGTATCACGATAAAATGCCTGTAGGGAAATTATTAACGAGATTAACAAATGATGTTGATGCTTTAGCTGAGGTTTTTGGTAGTGGGGCAGTTGGAGTTATTGCTGATTTTGTAAGTCTCATAGTAATTTCTTTGACAATGCTTTCAATTGATCGGGGGCTTGCCATTTTATTACTTTTGACTCAAATTCCAGTTTCATATTTTATTATTTGGCTTCAAAAACGCTATAGAAAGGCCAATTACCAAGTAAGAGAAGAGTTATCTCAACTCAACTCTGATTTTCAAGAGAATCTTCAAGGTTTAGAAGTTGTTCAGATGTTTAGGAGAGAATCTTTTAATAGTAAGAAATTTTCTAATACTGGAGTTGCTTACAAGAAAGCAGTAAATGGAACTATATTCTATGACAGTAGCATTTCAGCATTTATAGAGTGGATTTCACTTGCAGCAGTTTCCTTGGTTTTGGCAGTTGGAGGTTATCTTGTTACCTCTGGAAATATTGGTTTAGGGACATTAACAACTTTCATTTTATATTCTCAAAGACTCTTTGAACCTTTAAGACAGCTTGCAGAAAGATTTACTCAGATTCAAGGAGGTCTTACAGCTGTTGAGAGAATAAATGAATTATTGGATGAAGAAATACAGATTCAAGATTCTATTTCCGCAAAGAATTTTTCAAAAGATTCTCAAACTGCAAATAAGCTATTTAAGGGTAAGATTGAATTCAAGAATGTTAATTTCTTCTACAAAGAGGGAGAACATATCTTAAAGAATCTATCTTTCTTGATCAATCCTGGAGAGCACGTAGCATTTGTAGGCCCAACTGGTTCCGGTAAAACAACCATAATTAGATTATTATGTAGATTATATGAACCTCAATCAGGTCAAATTTTAATCGATGATATAGATATAAGAGATATCCCCATAGCAACCCTCCGAAATATGTTGGGAGTTGTTCTTCAAGATACCTTTATCTTTAGTGGAAATGTTGCTGATAATTTAAAACTAAATACTAATATAGATAATCCTAAATTAGAAAATCTTTGTAACGAATTAGGGTTAGAAAATTTGTTGAAAAAATTACCAAAAGGTTTGAACACCTTACTTAGAGAAAGAGGGGGAAACCTCTCTTCTGGAGAGAGACAACTTCTTTCAGTGGCTCGAGTAGCTATTAGAAACCCCGTTGTTTTAATAATGGACGAAGCTACAGCGTTTATGGATCCCTCTACAGAAGCTACTTTGCAGAGAGATCTTGAAAGAATCCTTTCAAAAAGAACGGCATTAGTAATAGCTCACAGATTAGCAACTATTGAAAGTTCTGATAAGATCTTAGTCTTAAAGGGGGGGGCATTAGTTGAAGAGGGAACACATAGTGAATTAAGACTGAAAAAGGGTTTATATTTTCAGCTCTCTGAACTTCAACAAAAAGGATTCGCGAATTTTTAATGATTTTTAGAAACCAAGGATCGTTAATAAAAAGATCAAACAGCATATCAAGGGAAGAGCTGATATATCTTTATGGTTTAGATTCTTATGAGTTCACTCAAACAAATAAACAAGAAATATTTGTATGTAGTAAAAATAAAGATTTAGATTTAATAGAATTAGATCAGCTTTTGCAAACTGTTGGTTGGAGTAGAAGACCTTCAAGGAGAGTGAAAAGAGCTCTTGATTTCAGTATCTTGGTGGTTGGGTTATGGCGCCATGATAATAAATTTCCTAGACTGGTAGGCTTTGCGAGATGTACTGGAGATGGAATTCTAGAAGCAACTGTTTGGGATGTGGCCATTAACCCTGTCTATCAAGGACTTGGACTTGGGAAAGAGTTAATGAAATATATCCTAAAAGAATTAAAAAATATCGGAATTTCTAAAGTAACCCTTTTTGCCGATGCTGAGGTGGTTTCATTTTACAAAAGACAAGGTTGGACATTAGAACCAAGAGGCTCTAAATGTGCTTTTTGGTATGCAAATTAATCATTTTCTGTAGTACTCAGAATATATAGAGTTTAAAGATTCCCCCTTTAACCATCTTCTTCTATACTGCCAGTTTTTAATTGCTTGGAGAAAAATATTAGTTTTTTCCCATTTCCTTGAGCTTATAAATATAGATGAATTTAATTGTTTTAAATCTTTTTTATTGCTTAATCTTTTTAAAAAATCTACATCTTCCATCAAAGGTATCTTTTTAAAACCATTATTCTTAAAATAAGTAGATCTATGAATTATTAAACCTTGATCACCATACGGTTGTTTAAAATAATTACTTCTAAAATTTACAAGAATTTCGAGGAATCTATAAATTATCTTGTTGTGATTAATTTTAAATTTAAAATAGTAAATACTATTCTTATTTCCTTTTAAAAAAGTATTTGTTTTTCTAAACCAATCATGAGTTAATCTTGTGTCTGCATGCAAAAATATGAGCCAGTCTCCTTTTGAATTCTTAGCTCCCATGTCTAATTGTAAACCTCGATTCCTTTCCTCGGATTGATATACTTTTGCTCCATAAATGTTTGCTATATCAATAGTTTTATCATCACTTCCACAATCAACAATTATAATTTCCCCCTCTTTCTGAATACTTAATAAGTCTGAAAGCAATAATGGCAAATTACTGGATTCATTAATAGTTGGAATTATAATTGAAATTTTTGACAAGTCGATTACTTTCTATTCTCAATATCAATAATTGTATCTATATCTATTTTTTTATCTAAAAACTTATATTTTAATTTTTTAGAAGCAAAATTATCAATTGTATTTTGGAGAACATTTTCTGTCCCCCACTTTATGTTGATAAAAGGTAAATATGTATGTGATAACATTATTTTTTCTGATAAACCAATAAGCCAATATCCTCCATCGTTAGATGGTCCTAAAATAAGATCATTATGTTGAAGCTCTTTTAGAGTATTCAATAAATCTTGATGGCATAAATCTGGAAGATCAGTACCAATAAAAATAATATTTTTGATCTTATGTTTTGCACAAAATTTTTTGTTGACAATTATTTGCCGTTTCATTTTTTCTCCCAAGCAGCCTTTCCCCTGCAAATTAAATTTTTTGATGCCTAATTCTCTAGACCATTTTCTACAATTTCCTATTCCCAAACCAGTTATGGCAATAGAAATATCAAGCAGTTTATTTTCTTGAAGAAATTTTGCGACTGAAATTGTGTGTTTGGTCATTACACATTGTACTTTCGCCGAATTACTTTTACCTATATCTTTTGATAATCTTGTTTTGCATCTTCCAAAACCATGCCATTTCGCCATGATAATAAGTAATGCTTTATCCAATAATTTAATGAAATTTAAAATAATTATATGCCCATAAAAAAATATAAAATTTATTTTTATCAATTTAGTCGATACTTTGTTAAATAATTTTAAATTTGTCGTGATCTTGTGATTTGATAATGGCCAATTATTAAATTCCAACTAGATTAATAATCTAGAGAATAAAACTTTGCAAGCAACTAATCCTATTTGGGCGGAAGTTCAACAATCACTCCAAAAAACTTTAAGTAAGCCTTCATTTGAGACATGGATAAGGCCTGCTAAATTTAATTGTTTTGAAAATGGCTTATTAACTTTAATCGCCCCAAATACATTTTCTAGTGATTGGTTGAGAAAGAATTATTGTGAAACTATTGAAAAAGCTGCAAAGGAAATCTGTGGTCATGATGTAAAAGTTGTTTTTAAATCTGAAACGAATTCCAGCAGCTATTTAACAAATGAAGATAAACCTAACGAACAGAATGTTCATCATAAAACAAGATCTTTTTCAAGTAATAACCAAAATAATTCTTCAAAAAATCAATTCAAAAATCCTAATGGTTTAAATTTACGCTATGTATTTAAAAGATTTGTTGTAGGTCCAAATAGTAGGTTGGCGCATGCCGCAGCTTTAGCCGTTGCCGAATCTCCTGGGAGGGAATTCAATCCATTATTTATTTGTGGAGGAGTAGGTCTTGGTAAGACTCATTTAATGCAAGCAATAGGTCATTATCGAGTAGAAATAGATCCCGAAGCAAAAGTTAAATATGTATCTACAGAGACTTTTACAAATGATGTTATTAGTGGTATTCGAAGAGATGGAATGACAGCTATTCGAGATAAATATAGAAATGTAGATTTGATTTTAATAGACGATATACAGTTCTTAGAAGGCAAAGAGTATACACAGGAAGAATTCTTTCATACTTTTAACGCACTTCACGAATCAGGAAGTCAAATAGTTATTGCAAGTGACAGACCACCAAATCAATTGTCGGGAATTCAAGAGAGATTAATTTCTAGGTTCTCAATGGGTATGACTGCAGATATTCAACCACCTGACCTTGAGACGAGGACAGCCATCCTTCAAAAAAAGGCAGAACAAGAAAGGATGAGTCTCCCAAGAGATTTAATTCAATTTATAGCAGGAAGATTCACTTCGAATATTCGAGAATTGGAAGGAGCATTTACTAGAGCCGTTGCATTTGCATCAATAACAGGCTTGCCGATGACAGTTCAATCAATTGCTCCAATGCTTGATCCTAATAGTGTTGGAGTAGTTGTTACTCCAAAACAAGTTATTAATAAAGTGTCAGATTTCTTTAAAGTTTCTACTGATGAATTGATCAGTTCAAGTAGGAGAAAACCAGTAAGTCAAGCTAGACAAATAGGTATGTATCTTATGAGACATGGGACAAATCTAAGCCTACCAAGAATTGGAGATGAGTTTGGGGGTAAGGACCATACAACAGTTATGTATGCTATTGAACAAGTTGAAAAAAAATTATCTATTGATCCAAATATTGCAAGTCAAGTTCAAAAAATAAGAGATTTACTTCAAATAGATTCAAGAAAAAATTTATAATTTATTATTAGAAATGAAATTTATAGGATCTTGATCATACCTATGCCTGAAAGGTATCTTATCTATTTCATTGATATCACTAAGCGATTCGATTTTATTTAATGATTGCCTTAATAACCTTGCTGAAATAATTGGCATATCTCTTGGAACTGAGATTCTATTTTTTAAGTATCTTAGAGAGATTCCTGAAAGTTTTTTAGGGATTAAAACTTCACCTGTGATCATATGGCTCAAAGCTGATCTCAATGATTCGTCAAAGGATTCCTTATTGTATGGGTTTACCTTTAGTAAATTGTCTTTATGCTTTATCACTCTTTTAAGAGCAATTGTTGCATAGTATTTTGAATCATAATTTTGGTTTAATTCATAATTACCTAAACCCTCCCCAGTATCTATTAGGTTAGAGAAAGTAATCTGTTCTTCATTGCTTTCTTTATAGCATCCTCCCATTTGTGGGGGTAAATCATGAGAATGAGTATGAAAATCTCCTTGAGTGCCTCTATACGCACTTGTCCCTTCAAAAAGGGTAAGCCAGTTATCTACATGACGGTAATTAGATCTTAAATTAAACCCTTTATAATAAAAAAGTGATGCATTCATTCTTTCCATATAGGGAATAAAAATTATATCTCCAACACCAGGCTCTGTATCACCCGTGTTAGAAACTGATGGATCAACAAACCCTGATTTTGAGCTATTTAAGATTTCATCGAGTTTAGAAATGGATTCTTTAAATCTTTTTTTTCTAAAAGAGTTATCTATAAAATTAAAGCTTTCTCGGCAGAGCCAATTACACCAGGATCTGAAAATTTCTCTTTCTAACTCTCGAATTTTGATAAGGTGACTAGATCTTATAAAAGATCCAAGTGCTCCAAATTCATTTTCTAAAAAAGCTATGATATCGTCGCTTTCAGTTACAACTTGCCCTTTAAATTCAATTGCAGGTAATTTCCCCGATCTGACTTTTTCAAGGAACCAACTTTCTTTTTGGCCGTAGCAAAACATATTTATTTTCTTGACTCTGTATGGAATTTTCTTAAATTCAAGCCATAACCATATCTTCTGACAGTAAGGACACCAAGAATGCCTATCCCTATAGAGGGTAACTAATACATCATTTTCACTATGTCCAAATAATCTTAAATTTGCGTAGGAATTATTTATACCATGGACTCTATCAAGATCTGCAACTTCAAATTTATTTAAATCATCCCATGTCAAAATCCCATTCATTATTTGAATTAAAGCTATAAACTAACGTTATAATAATTGATTAAAAAAAGTCTTGGAATTTGAATTTGATTTAATTGTTGTTGGCGCTGGATCTGGAGGACTCGCGGCGGCTAAACGTGCGGCTAGTTATGGAGCAAAAGTCGCAATCATAGAAGCAAATCAAATAGGAGGAACTTGTGTGATAAGGGGATGTGTGCCAAAGAAATTAATGGTTTATGCAGCTAAAAGCAAAAAAAATATGGATTCTTCTGAAGGATATGGATTAAAAAATGAAGGTATTAATTTTGAATCAAATATTTTGTTGAAGAATGTTAGAGAGGAGGTTTCTAGATTAAGTAATTTACATAGAAATTCTTTAAAAAAGTTGAATATAACCATTTTTGAAGGCTTAGGAAGATTTATTACTCAAAATGAATTAGAAATTATTTGTTCAAACACAAAGAAAATTAAAAACAAAATAAGTTCAAAAAAAATTCTTATTTCAGTTGGAGGTAAACCAAAGAAATTAAATATTCCAGGGGTAGATCTGGCATGGACTAGTGATGATATTTTTGAATTAGAAAAGTTTCCCAAATCAATATTAATTGTAGGAGGTGGATATATTGCTTGTGAATTTGCTTCTATTTTCAGTAATTTAGGTACTGAAGTAACTCAATTAATTAGAAGTCAACATTTACTTAGTGGTTTTGATGAGGATCTTTCTTCATGCCTGGAGGAATCACCTACTTTTACTGAAATCAATATAATCTCCAATACTCAATTAAAGTCAATCAAAAAAGTAAATGAAAATCTGGAATCTACCCTAGACTCGGGAGATAAACTATTAACTAATAATATCCTTATTGCTACAGGAAGAGAACCGAATCTTTTGCCTTTAAATTTAGATTTTTTAAATCTAAAGATGGATGGCCAATATTTAGATGTCGATGAACTTAATCAAACAAGCAACGCAAATATTTTTGCAGTTGGCGATATCATAAATAAGCCAAACTTAACTCCTGTAGCAATAGAACAAGGGAGAGTTTTTTCGGATAATTTTTTTAATGACCAAAAAAGAAAAGTAAATTATGAATATATCCCAAAGGCCGTTTTTACTATTCCAGAAATTTCAACAGTTGGCTTAAGTGAGAAAAGAGCTAAAGAGATTTACTCTGAAAAAAATATAAGAATTTTCAAATGCAAATTTACCCCTATGTCTAATACTTTTAAAAAAAATAAATCAAAATGTATGTTGAAGATTGTAGTTCATAAGCTAACTGACAAAGTCCTAGGATGTCATATGTTTGGAGAAACATCGTCTGAGATTATTCAAATGGTATCAATTTCATTAAATGCAGGGATAACAAAAAAAGACTTTGATATTACTATGGCTTTGCACCCAACTATCTCAGAAGAATTTGTGACTATGTATGGATAAAATTATGAATTAGAAAATTTTAATTTTTCTTGAACAATTAGAAAAACTGTAAGAAATGCAAAGTAAATAAATAAACCTGCCCTTAATTCAGAAAGGAAGTTAAATCCATTCAGGAAAAGTATCTTATCGAGAATGTAGAAAATATAAAGATTAAGCAAAATAAATCCTTCAATTCTTGTGATTTTCCCTTTGCTCCAGAAAATTGGTAAGCATGCAAAAGTAGTCAAAACCATAAAAGGTAAGTCAACTTTTATTAGGCTTTGTTCAATTACTAAACCTTTAAATCCTGAAAAAATACTGCAACTTCCAAGGATTAAAAGTTGATTGAGTAAATTACTCCCTATTACATTTCCAATTGCAAGATCTGTTTTGCCTTTAAATGCAGCAATTATTGAAGTTACTAATTCTGGTAAAGATGTCCCAGTTGCGACGATAGTTAAACCAATAACAATTTCATTTACACCCAAAAGAGTAGCGAGAGTTTGAGAACCATTTACTAAAATATTTGAACCAAAGCTTAAAAGAAATATTCCCAATATTAACTTTAGTAAAATATTCATTTTCCCTTTATAGTTATCTTTTAATTCTTCTATCTCTGGTTCAGCATCTTTTGTCTCCTCTCCTTTCTCATTGATGGTATTGATTTCCCATATTGTATTTAAGATTAAACAAAATATTAGAAATACCCCTGCTTGCAACGTTAATAAGCCTGTTGATGACATAGCCCAAACTGCACAAGAAATTGCCATTAAAAGAGGCACATCTCTTCTAACTATTCTGCTTTTTACTTTAAGAGGTGTTATCAATGAGCTTATGCCCAAAACAACGAGAACATTAAAAATATTGCTTCCAATTACATTGCTTGCCGCAAGCGAATCACTGCCTTTTAAAATTGAACTCAAACTTACCAACAACTCAGGAGAGCTTGTTCCAAGAGAAACAACTGTCAAACCAATTACTATTTGAGGTATTCCTAAAATTAAAGATAAAAATATGGCTCCTTGAATAAAGAACTCTCCTCCTGCAAAAAGTAGAACTACGCCTAAAACTATTTCTATTATTGGAAATAAAAAATCACTCATATTTAGGATTTAATTTAGATAATAAAAAATTTCATAATTGGTTAATAACTATCCTCGAATATCTATAATTTATTGTCAATTTTAATTTGCTGTTAAAATTGATTAAATAGAAAAAATTTTGAAGACTTTAAACATAATAAAACCTGATGATTGGCATTTACATTTAAGAGAAGGTCTTGTATTAAAAAATATCATTCAGTTTACTTCGAAATATTTTGGTAGAGCCATTGTTATGCCAAATACCAAAAGTCCCATAACATCTATCAATAGTGCTATTTCTTACAGGAAATCTATTGTTGAAGCGCTGCCAAAAAGTTCAAAGTTTGAACCATTAATGACAATTTATCTTACAGATGACACTGATAAAGGGGAACTAATTAATGGTTTTAAAAATAATGTTTTTTTTGCAGCAAAATTGTATCCTGCTAATGCCACAACAAATTCCAGTCATGGAGTTAGGAAAATAGAAAATCTATATAAGATCTTTGAATTAATGCAAGATTCTGGAATGCCTCTTTTAATTCATGGGGAAGTGACTGATTCTGAAGTAGATGTATTCGATAGAGAAGAAGTTTTTATAGATAAAGAACTTTCTCAAATAACCAAAAGATTTCCAAAATTAAAAATCGTTCTAGAACATATAACGACCTCTTATGCAGTGGATTTTGTGCAAGAAAATAATATTGGGGCTACTATTACTCCGCATCATTTGCATATAAATAGAAATGCAATGTTTTTTGGAGGCTTAAATAGTGATTTTTATTGCTTACCAGTTGCTAAGAGGGAAAATAATAGACTCGCTTTAAGGAGAGCGGCAACAAGTGGGAAAAAATGTTTTTTCTTGGGGACTGACTCTGCTCCACACCTTAGGAAGTGGAAGGCTTTTTGTGGATGTGCAGGCATTTTTAATTCGCCAGTTGCAATAGAAAGCTACTTAACAGTTTTCGAAGAGGAGGATGCTCTAGATAATTTTGAAAAGTTTGCAAGTTTGAATGGACCTAATTTTTATAATGTCCCACCAAATAAAGAAAAATTAAAATTAGTTTCTAGACCTAACAAAATTAAAGAATATATTGATGTTGTTGAAGAAAAAAATATTGTCGGACAAATAAAACCATTTCATGCAGGTGAAACTTTACAATGGCAAGTAGAAGGAATAGTAAATTAAAAATTAGATTTAATCTGACAATTAAAAGTGTAAATATTACAATTTTTCTTGGTTAAATGCTTCATGATTAGCTACGATTAGAAAGCGCAAATTCCCTATGGGAGTGTGGCGGAATTGGTAGACGCGCCGGACTTAAAATCCGTCGAGCGATTTAGCTCGTGGGGGTTCAAGTCCCCCCACTCCCATTATTTAATTATTTATTTTTAGTTCTGACGATAACTTCTAATAGTTGTTATGTTTTAACTAAGCAACCATAAATTAAAATGGAAAGTTTTTTCAATAATTCATTCGCTACTTTAATTGCTTATATCGGAATTATTTCTACCTATCTATTGGTTATCCCTTTGTTACTATTTTACTGGATGAATAATAGATGGAATATTATGGGCAAATTTGAAAGATTAGGAATTTATGGCCTTGTATTTCTTTTCTTTCCAGGCTTAATTTTATTTTCTCCATTTTTAAATCTCAGACTAAAAGGAAGTGGTAAAGGGTAAATAGTTGACTAAAGGAAAAGTTATACAAATAGGTTTATTTATTTCATTAATAGGATTAATTAGTTATAAATTTACACCGCAAATTGGGATCGACAATTTTACAACCACTACTCTCTCAAGTTGTATCTTAATTTTGATTGTTATTACTTGGGTCACATCTTATGTTTATAGAGTTATAAATGGAAAAATGACGTTTATGGAACAAAGGAAGCGTTATAGAACAAAGTATGAAAAAGTTGTTAATGATAAACTAGAAACCAAATTCAACTCATTGTCAAAGGAAGAGCAGCAAAAACTTATGGAAGATTTAGAAAAAAATACATAAATTTTTCATCGAAGAATATCTAAAAATCATGAAAGATAACAAAATGCAAATTACTAAAAATGGATCTTTATCTAAGGTAGATGAGATGTTTTGTGAGTTAAAAAATAAAAAAAAATTAGCTTTGATGCCTTTCATTATGGCTGGGGATCCCAATATTGAAATAACGTCTGAGATCTTATTAAAGTTACAAGAAAATGGAGCTGACCTTATTGAATTAGGTATACCTTATAGTGACCCACTAGCAGACGGACCAGTTATTCAAGTGGCGGCCTCTCGCGCCTTAATGTCAGGTACTAGCCTAAGAAAAGTAATTAAACTTTTAGAGTCTTTAAAAGGTAAATTAAATATTCCCATCATCCTTTTTTCTTACTTAAATCCATTGCTATGTTTTGGCTTTGAAGAGTTTTGTGAGATAGCATCTAATGCTGGAGTTTCGGGCCTAATAGTTCCTGATCTCCCTTTAGAGGAAGCTTATAAATTTTCTAAAATAGTAAGTAGCCATTCTATGGACTTGATTTTATTGGTAGCTCCAACTACTCCTTTTGAAAGAATGAAACAAATATCAGATCATACAAAAGGCTTTACTTATTTAGTAAGTGTTACAGGTGTCACTGGTGAGAGAAACAAAATGGAAAATAGAGTAGAAAGTCTTATCTCTAAATTAAAAGACGTAAATAGCAATCCAATTGCTGTTGGTTTTGGAATATCCACCCCAGAACATGTTAAAAAAGTTCGTGAGTGGGGAGCAGATGGGGTAATTATTGGGAGTGCATTTGTAAAACGAATTTCTAGTTCAACCAGAAAAGATGTCGTTGATCATGTTGGTGAATTTTGTAAAGAAATGCGTTTAGCCGCCGATCAAAAAAATAAGTAAAAGTTAATTTATTAATTCAAAAATTTATCAAAGAAAATTAATTGAAAATGATATATCCAGTTTATTTTTGTTGTCTTTAGGATTCTTCTGTAGGTAATAATCTGATTTGTTTTCTTCCGAGCTTAATTTCGAATTCGTCGCCTGCTTTTAAATCAAGCAGTGCTGTATAGGCTTTCCCAATAAGAAGATTTCCATTTCCTTGAACTGTTGCTATATAACTAAGTTTTCTTCCACCTTTTCCAATACCTGCAACTCCAGAATCACCAAGATTAACTCCTTTTGCTTCTAAAAGTGCTTCATAAAATGCCGTAAAGTTTAAGCGTTCACCTCCGTTTTTCTTAGTGGAAACATATCCACAGGCGCGAACTAGGTCGGATTTGCTAACATCACCAAGTTCTTTAACTTTTGCAAGGAGATCGCTACCAGTTAGCATAATTAATTTAAAGAAAGTTGTATTAAACAACATAGCAATTTGCGTGTAATATATGCAATTACTTAGTATATATTTATCCTATTATTTATATTTAAAAATGGAAATGTTTGTTGTTTTTGGAAAGTACTGTGAAGATGCAATTATTAAAAGGGAACCATTTCGTGAACAACATCTTAATAGACTTAAAAACTTAAAAGATCGAGATATTCTAGTTACATTAGGGCCAACAAAATGTACTAAATATTTGTTTGGAATTTTTAATGCTAATGATGCAAGCGAGTTGAAAGATCTTATTGAGGAGGATATATATTGGGAAAAAGGTATATGGATTAATTATGATATTTATCCCTGGATAAAGGCATTTTAAAATTGATTTTCAAACAAATTTAGTAACTATTAACTATTAATTAAAAAAGAATTAATTTAAATGAAAATTCATAATATTTTTGCTTTAGTGATTTAATTATTTATCATATTTAGGTTTTAAAACAATATTTATTTAAAGGTTAGTTTTAAGAGGTTATGTTTTTTTTAATAAAAATATAATTTGTTAAATAATATTTATTCACTAGTATCTTGATTTATTTGGTTTACTAATGAGTCGATATCTAATTGATTATATGGTGGTGCTTCTATTGTTTCTCTATAATTATCCTTGATATTGTTTAACCATTTTTGCTCAATCTTTATAAGATTTTTTGCAATATTGAACATTCCGCCTTTTTTATAAAATTCTTTAATTTTTAGAATAATCTCGGAGGTTCTGCTAGATTTGATATTTAATTCATTTGCTAAGTCTTTTTGGGTAAATCCATGAGATTTTAGCCAATCCTTAATGAAGGAAACGAGTTGTTTTTCTTCTTGTATAGATAATTTACTCATTCAAAAAAAAGGAAATAATTTATTAAGTTTTTTCTCTGCTCTTGCTCTTATTGAGGGAGTCATGTATTTGCTCCAGATACTGAGTACTGCTGTGAGGGCTACAAAATCATCGCTAAAACCAACTAAAGGCATAAAGTCAGGGAAAAGATCAAATGGCATGACTAAGTAGGCTAGCGCAGCCATTAATGAAACTCTTACTTGTGCTGGAGTATAAGGATCTAAAGCCATCTCCAAAACTTCTAAGGCGGGCTTAGCAATTGTCCTTCCTGCTCTAATAAGAATCTTGATAATGATATTTTCATCAAATGTTGAACTCTCTAAAACTTCAGCATCGTAGATTTTTTCTTGGTTTTTGTAATTCTCTTTCATCCTTATAAATGAAATTTTATATATTTAATGGAATTTTTAGCTAATAGTATCAACTAGTCCATTCTGTATTCCTGCTTTTCTAAGTTTTCTCAAAGCACGTTGAACAACTTGTCGACAATATTCCCTACTACAACTCATATGTCTTGCAACTTCAGCTAAAGTTCTCCATTCATTTGAGCCGTCTAAACCAAATCTTAGACTTACTATCTTTCTCTCTTTCTCAGTTAAATTTGCTTTATCTAATAACTTCCAAGCCGAGGCAGTCCTTTCGGCTAATTCGGCTAACTCCATTGGGGGTGTTTGATCACTTGGAAGAATATCAACTAACTCAGAAGGATCTGATTTTGATTTAACAGTGCCTTGGAGACTAACAGTGATGCTTCTCAATTCACAAGAAAGGAGTTCGTCAATTTCATCTTTAGTTACTTTCATTTCTTCAGCTAGCTCACCACTACTGGGTGGAATACCCTTAAGTTGCATAAGCTTTGATTTAGCTGACCTTAGTTTTGTAAGTTTTTCATTTATGTTAACAGGAATCCTTATCGTTCTACTTTGAGTTGACAATGCTCTATTTAAACCTTGCCTAATCCACCAATAAGCATAGGTAGAAAATCTATGTCCTCTAGACGGATCGTATTTTTCTACGGCCCTTGTAAGACCTAATGTCCCCTCCTGAATTAAGTCCAGTAATTCTAATCCTTTTCCTTGGTATCTCTTGGCAAGATTCACAACTAGTCTTAGGTTGGCTGTTATCATCTCGTTTTTAGCTTTTTCACCAATTTTGATCTTTTTTCTTTCAGCTTCAGAATATTCACAAGCAGGACCTTTACCTCCTGCCTCTTGACATCTATTAACAAGCACAACCATTTCTTGGACTTTTCTGCCCATTGTGAGTTCTCTTTCAGGAGTCAAAAGTTGATGACGGCCTATTTCTCCAAGAAAATCGCTTAATGAACTCACGATTTACCTCATTGTTAATATATTTAACTTATAGTCAATTCAGTAATAAGCCATACATGTAATAATTAATTAATAATTAATTAATAATTATTGATGAGTTATTTAATATTTTTTGTTCAAACATTTATGTGAAAAAAATTATTAATTATGAATTCTTATTATTTAATTTTTTCTTCTTGATTCTAGAACAGCAAGTACATCTCTCCATTCAACGCCTTTATGCATAAGGGCAACTTGCAGATGATAAATTAAATCAGCAGCTTCATTTGAGATTGAATTTTTATCATTATCTTTGCAAGCCATTATAAATTCTGCAGATTCTTCTCCTATTTTCTTTAGAATAGTATTACTGCCTTTTGATAATAAATGATTTGTGTAACTTTTTTCTGATGGATTTATTGATCTTTCGTTAATTGTATTGAACAATTCAGAGCAAATATTTGAAAAGGGAGTAGTTTTTTTCTCTTTTTTGTCACTTTGATTAATTTGGATTTCGTTGAAAAAACAACTTTTTTCCCCAGTATGACATGCACCTGAACCATTTTGCTCAATCAAAAGTATTAGTGAATCATTATCGCAGTCGAATCTTATCTCCTTAAGGATTTGGGTACTTCCACTTGTGGCTCCTTTTCTCCATATTTCGGATCTTGATCTACTCCAGTAATGAACATTTTTGGTTTCAAGAGTCATCGTTAATGATTCTCTGTTCATCCAAGCAAGCATAAGAATTGATCCGTCAAGCCAATCTTGTGCTATCGCAGGGATTAACCCATAATTATCAAAGCGTAGATCCTCTATCGAAAAATTAGTTGGATAAGTCATTATGTTTGTTATGTTAAATCCCACTCAATGTGTTTTATTAAAAATTATACTAACAGTCAATTGATGTATTTTCATTCTCTGAAATTTTCATGCAGCAAAAGTTACGAGGATTTTCCCTGCTCACATAGGCAATGGCGCCATAAAGGCCACTGCAGATTTGTGCATGGATATTCAAGATCATTCACCTTTTGGTTCACTGCAAAAAAATTAGACCTAAATGGTTTTGTTGTCGATTTTTCAAGACTAAAGCCCCTAGAAAACAGGCTAAAGGAGCAATTTGACCATACTTTTTTAATAAATAAAGATGACCCTTTGTTGAATTACTGGGAAAAATTACATGACTTGGATGCTTTAGATTTGAGAATTATGGATAATGTGGGAATGGAGTTCACTTCTAAACTAATTTGGAGATGGGCTAATGAATACTTGAAGGACAAGGACGAGGGCAGAACATGTTGTTGGAAAACAGAATCAAAAGAAAATAAATCGAATAAAGCAAGTTATGAGGAAATTCCTGAGTGGTTTAAATCATAGATTAAAGTTGTTAAATTTCAAGTCATATAGGATTCTTTAATTAAGATCTTTAATCAACAATTATCTCTCCATTAACCAGATAAATATTAATCTCGTCTTTTTTAAGGTAATGATTATTCAATATATTATTTGAAATTTTAGTCTCAATCTGTTTTTGAATAATTCTTTTTAAAGGCCTTACACCATAGGCATGATCGAAACCATTTTGAGCAAGTAGGTTAATTACCTCATCACTAATTTTTAATTTTAAATTTTTTTTGTTAAGTCTTTTTTCTAAATTATGGAGCTGGATTTTTGCAATTTCTTTTATATCATTTAATTCTAAATTATTAAAAATAACCATTTCATCAAGTCGATTTAAAAACTCAGGCTTGAAAAATTTTTTAATTTCATTATCTACAACTTTTTTAATTTCATTTGTATCTTCTTTTCTGACTGATAAATCATTTATTGATTGACTTCCTAAATTACTTGTGAGAACAATGATTGAATTTTTGAAATTGATTGTACGACCTTGACTATCAGTAATGATTCCATCATCAAGAACCTGTAAGAGAATATCTAAAATATCTTTGTGAGCTTTCTCGATTTCATCTAGGAGTATTAATGAATAAGGATTTTTGCGTACAGCTTCAGTTAATTGACCGCCTGATTCGAAACCTAAATATCCAGGAGGTGCACCTATAATTTTACTAACTGAATGCTTTTCCATATATTCAGACATATCCAGTCTTGTAATTGAAGAATTTGAATCGAATATTATTTTGGCTGTTACTTTACTTAGCTCTGTTTTCCCAACACCAGTTGGACCTAAAAAGAGAAAACTGGCTAATGGCTTGCTTGGATCATTTAGACCAGTCCTTGATCTCTTAATGGAATCTGCAACTGCCCTAATTGCACTATCTTGACCAATTATTTTTTCTTTAAGGATTGACTCGAGGCTCAAGAGTTTATCTTTTTCTGACTGGTTTAAGTTCTGTACTGGAATAGATGTCCACTTTGAGACAACTTCTGCAATATCATCAAAAGTTACCTCTTGTCTTAAAAGACTTGTATCTCCATTTTTTTGAGAATTTACTAGGGAATCGCTTTTTTCTTTCAATTTTTTTTGCAAAGAATTTAAAGTTCCAAATTCTAATTCTGCTGCTTTATTGAGGTCGAAACTCCTTTTGGCTTGATCTATTTGCAATTGAACAGATTCAATTTCTTCTTTTATGGTGCTAATCTCATCAATTTCATCTTTTTCTTTTTTCCATTGAGCGCCTAATTCTGCCTGTTTATCTTTAAGGGATATAAGTTCATTATTGATTTTTTTTAATCTTTCTATAGAAAAATCATCTGTTTCTCTTTTTAAAGATAATTTTTCCATTTCAAACTGGAGAACTTTTCGATCAATTTCATCAATTTCTTCAGGTTTGGAAGTAATGACCATATTTAATCTTGAGGCTGCTTCATCGATTAGATCTATTGCTTTATCAGGAAGAAATCTATCGTTAATATATCTTTCACTAAGGGTTGCAGCAGCAACTAAAGCATTATCAGAAATTCTCACACTATGATGAACTTCGTATCTTTCTCTCAATCCTCTTAAAATTGATACAGTATCATCTATTGAAGGAGCATCAACTTTTATCTTTTGAAATCTTCGTTCTAAAGCAGGATCTTTTTCTATATGTTGTTTATGTTCATTAATAGTTGTAGCACCAATACATCTAAGTTCTCCTCTCGCAAGCATTGGTTTTAATAGGTTGCTTGCATCTAAAGAACCTCCACTAGCGCCTGCACCGACTACCGTATGAATTTCATCAATAAAAAGAATAATTTTACCGTCTGATTCTTTCACTTTCTTTAGAATATTTTTTATTCTTTCTTCAAATTCTCCACGATATTTTGCTCCAGCTAAAAGTGAACCCATATCTAATGAAATTAGTTTCCTATCTTGTAGCGCTGAAGGTACATCGCCATTAATAATTCTTTGAGCTAACCCTTCTACAATGGCTGTTTTCCCAACCCCAGGTTCTCCAATAAGAACTGGATTATTTTTTGTTCTTCTACTCAATATTTGAATTGTTCTTCTAATCTCTTCATCCCTACCAATAACAGGGTCTAAAATCCCATCTCGTGCAGATTGAGTTAGATCAATACCATATTTTTCTAAGGACTCATTAGAACTATTAAATTCATTTTTTACTGCCGGATCTGACTTCATTTTCTTTATAATTTCAAGAAATTCTGGAATACCTTTTTGATTTAAAATTTTAAATCTATACTTATCATCATAAGTGAAACCGTAAACTAAGTGTTCTGTTGATATCACTACATCTTTTAAAGTATCTTTAATATCATTCGCCTTCAAAAATATTTTGTAAAGAGTATCACCAATATATAAATTATCTTGTTTATTTTTCATTTTTGCCTTCGCATTTAATGAAGAAATTATTTCCCTCTCAAGATCTTTTAGATTTACATTATTTTTTTTAAAAATCTTTTTTGTAATATTGTCATCTTTAATAAGAGCTAACAATAAATTATCAGCATCTACATTTTGTTGATAATTTTTATAAGCAAGTTCTTTAGCAAAAATAAAACAATTCCAAGCAGAATTTGAGAATTCGCTTGGAACTATTTTCATTAATCAAAAATTTGGGTATGACCTTAAAAAAATTAAGTAAATAAAAGTGTTTAACTATTTAGAAGATTTATTCAACAATAACTTTACCTACCATTCCAGCGCCTCTGTGTGGCTCGCAATAGTAGTCATAAGTTCCAACAGTATCAAATGTTTCTTCCCAAGACTCTCCTGGAGCAAAAGCTAGGTCCGCATGACTTAATTCCTCATGCCCATCAAAAACAGCATTGTGAGGGGCAAGTTTATTATTGACGAATTTAACTGTATCACCAGCAGTAATGGTTACTGTACTTGGTTCAAATGCAAGCATTCCAGCATCTGTTCCAAGTTTTACTTCAACAGTCTTAGCTGAAACTGATGAAATACCTAAACCTAGAGTTAAAACTATTGCAAATAACCCTGCAAAGATTGAACGTAACATAATAAAAATTTGCTTATCTATACATATTACAAGGTTTTGGTAACCTAACTGCGAGAATTTTAATTGTTATTACAGCTTGGTAACTTTGATAACCTTAAAATATCATTCAGTGACTTTGCATAACTTTTAAGTTTAAAAGTCTCAGGATTAGTGATGGGGACATGATTAAAGTCATATTTTTTGATACTGAAGCTATCCCAAGGAGTAGTTTGGATGGGGAGAATTCTTAATAATATTTTTAGAATTTTTTTTGTAAGCGGTATCGCAAAAAATCTCCTCATATTATGTTTGTTTAAAAGTGTAATTATGGCATCATCAATTGAAATGAATTTTTGACCTAGCACAAATTTTCTAAAGCCTTTGTATTGCTCTTCTTTATGATTTTTTATTAGAAACCCGCATATCTGGGCGATATCATTAGCGTGTATAAAGTGAAATTTAGAATCAAGTTTTAAAAATCTTGCTAACCAAAGCCATTTCCTAATTTCTTTCAATCCACTTGTTAAATAACTCACAGGATATTTACTTTTTTGTCCAAGATTCCCTCCAAAAACCAAGGTAGGGAAAACAGCAAATGTTTTTTCTGCAAATGAGCTTTCTCTAAGTCTCTGGAAACATTCATATTTTGTTCGAATGTACTCTGTTCCATAAATCAATGATTCCCTCATTAATTCTGTTTGGGTATCAAGAATACTAGCTGTTGAAAAATAAATAATCTTTTCTAACTTTTCAACATCAAGCATTTCTAGTAATTCTTCAAAAGCTTTAATATTTACTTCATAGGCTCTTTTTGGATCTCCCCAAGCTGTAGCAGTATGTATTAGGTAATTAATTTGACTAATTTCCTTTTTATACCTATTTGATTCCCTGATATCGCAAACCATTAACTTGACTTTTTTATTTTCTTGAACAGAAATTGGTAACTTACTTTTGTCTCTTACCATGAGATAAAGCCTGAATTTTGTGTTTTTCAAAAACCAATCAACTAAATATTGGCCAACACATCCATTAGCGCCTGTTATTAATAATTTTTTATATGCCAAGACTTTGACTAGTAAGTGAGTTTTTTTCCATGTTCAAAAAATGTTTGAGCATTTTCTTCTGGAGTCCCAGGCAAAATCCCATGACCCAAATTAAGAATATATTTCCTGTCTTTAATTTTATTGAAAGTATTATCTATCCTTTCTTTTATTGATTCTTTGTTTCCGAATAAAATGCCAGGGTCTACATTACCTTGAATCCCAATCCCTTTGGGGATTCTTTTACAAGCCTCTTCAATATCTACTGTCCAGTCTAATGAAATTATATCTACCCCAGTTTTTGCCATTCTTTCTATGACTCCAGCACTTCCTGAAATGTAAAGAATTATTGGTGTTTCAGGGTATTCTGCTTTTACAATTTCAACAACTTTTTTTTGATACGGCCCAGCAAAAATATCGTAATCTTGTGGGCTTAGTTGGCCTGCCCATGAATCAAATATTTGTACTACTTGAGCTCCGGATTTTATTTGATATTTAAGATATTCACCAATAGATTTTGCAAAATGATCAAGAAGTTTATGAAGTAAATCTGGTTCGTTAAAAGCCATTGATTTTATTAAGGAATAATTTTTACTGCTTTTACCTTCAACTACATATGCAGCAAGAGTCCAAGGCGCACCAACAAAACCTAAAATAGTTGCTTCATTATTCACATCTTTTTTTAGTGAAGAAAGAACTTGCCCAACAAAGCTTAAACTCTCACTTGGATTCAATTCTCTTAAATTTTCTACCTGATAAAGAGTTCTTATTGGGTCCTCAATAATTGGACCTTTACTTTCTATTATTTCAAAATTTATGCCCATCCCTGGGAGAGGTGTGAGAATATCTGAAAAAAGGATCACACCATCCGGTTTGAAAGCATGAAAAGGCTGCATTGAAATCTCATATGATAGCTCTGGATTTTCAGACCTCTCTCTAAAGCTTGGGTAACGCTCCCTTAAATCTCTATAGATTTTCATATATCTTCCTGCTTGCCTCATCATCCATACTGGAGGCCTATTTACTTTTTTACCTAATGCGGCAGAAAGTAGTAGTGGTAAATCTTGACCCATTTTTTAATTCGATATTTTAAAAAAATTAAAATCCAACTTAAAAATCTTACAATGTAAAGCAGAGCAAAAGCGTTATATGAACATTTATATGAAGCACTAGGTTAAATGAGCCTTCTTATTTTTTTGATTGATGTTTGAATATACTCACGCTTAGTGGGGGCAAAGCAAGTTCTAGAGCATTTTGATAATCATGAATATTGTAATTTATAGTTTCTTTACCCCCCATATTTCCTTTGTTACTGCCCCCGTATCTAGAGCCATCTGAATTAAATATTTCTTTATAGAATCCTTCCACAGGGACACCTACTTTGTATGACCCATGAGTATTAGGTGTAAAGTTAGCAACAACAACAAGCCACTCATTGGTATCGTTTTCTCTTCTCATGAAACTTATAACCGAATTAGATTTGTCATTACAATCTATCCATTGGAATCCATAAGGATCAAAGTCATTTTTCCATAATGCAGGTTCATTTTTATAAAGAACGTTTAGGTCATCAATCAAGTTTCTGATACCTTTATGGGGCTCAAATTCTAGTAACTCCCATTGTAGATCATCCCAAACATTCCATTCTTGTCTTTGCCCAAATTCCATTCCCATAAATATTGTTTTTTTACCAGGATGGGTCCACATATAAGTTAGTAATGCTCGAGTATTTGCATATTTCTTCCAGTCATCGCCAGGCATTTTATGCAAAAGATGACTTTTGCCATGGACAACCTCATCATGACTAAGTGCAAGCATAAAGTTCTCTGTATAGTTATATGTAATTGAGAAAGTCACACTATTTTGATGGAATTGCCTAAACCAAGGATCTATTTCAAAATAGTCAAGCATATCGTGCATCCATCCCATATTCCATTTCAAGTTAAACCCTAACCCTCCCATGTCAGTTGGTTTGGTTACCATTGGCCAAGTTGTTGATTCTTCAGCAATAGAAAGTGCACCTGGGAAGTGTTGGAAGAGTACATGATTAGCCTGTTGAAGAAATTTAACGGCTTCTGTATTTTCATTCCCACCATTTTCATTGGGTATCCATTCTCCATCAGGACGTAGATAATCTCTGTAAAGCATGGAAGCTACAGCATCTACTCTTATGCCATCAATATGAAATTCTTCAAACCAATAAACGAGATTTGCCACTAAGAAATTTCTTACTTCGTTTCTGCTGTAATTAAATATTAGGGTTCCCCATTCTTTGTGTTCACCTATTCGTGAATCTCCATGCTCATAAAGATGGCAGCCATCAAAAAATGCTAAACCATGCTTATCTTTTGGAAAATGACCTGGCACCCAATCAAGAATTACGCCTATGCCCTCTTCATGACATTTATTTACAAACTCTCTAAATTCATTTGGTGTGCCAAATCTACTTGTTGGTGCATACCAGCCTGTAACTTGGTATCCCCATGAACCATCGAAAGGATGTTCGGATATTGGCATTAGTTCAATATGAGTGAATCCTCTTTCTTTTACGTAAGGGATTAGTTTCTTGGTTAATTCTGGATATGTTAATAATCGTGTTCCAGGTTTTAAATCGGCTGCAGGTACTGGGTCTCTTGCTTCACCATTGTCCTCCAGATATTTATTATCTGTTGATTCATGGAGCCAACTCCCTAAATGCATTTCATAAACTGAAATTGGCTTGTTAATTTGACTAGAAGAATCTCTGTTTGAAATCCAGGAACTATCATTCCAATTAAAGTTTTTCAACTTTGAAACTATTGAACCATTTTGAGGTCTGATTTCATGAAGGAAACCATATGGATCAGCTTTCTCATAAATATGACCTTGTTGTGTTCTTATTTCGTATTTATATGTGTCGCCCTCTTGCATTGATGGCATGAATAGTTCCCAAATTCCCCCTAATCTTTTTTGCATTGGATGATGTCTTCCATCCCAAGAATTTATATCTCCAATTATCGAGATTGATTTTGCATTTGGAGCCCAAATGCAAAACATGACTCCTTTTTGATTCTTTTCTTCAATGAGATGTGCTCCCATTTTTTCCCAAATATGATGATGATTACCTTCTGCAAAAAGATGTCTATCAACTTCTCCCATCCACTCTTCTCTATATGACCAAGGGTCATTTTGTGTATGTGTGATCCCTCCTCGTGAAATATTTATTTCGTAATTGTGATTTGGATTTTCAGGCAGGATAGCTTCAAAAAGCCATTTATGGTTTATGCTTTCCGCCTTATAGGTATTGTTTTTAAAATTTATTTTAACTTCGTCGGCTTCAGGCATCCATACCCTAATTACCCATTGTTCTTCATAAAAATGAGGACCTAATATTTTTAATGGATTATCATTGCAACAATTTTCTAGGTTGATAGCTTCTGATTTAATCCAGTCTGCTTGAATTGTCTCGATCATGACTGGTACATATTAACGATTAATAATATCAAATGATTAACCAAAAAATTAATTATTTATAAAAAAAGGGGTCATTTTCATAAATGTTTTATCAAGGCTAAAACTTAGAGTAATAACTCTATGATTTGCTGAAGGAGATCCAATATTCCCCTCCCCAAATCCAGGATTAACTCCAATAGCGGGATAAGCTGCTGCAGATATAGATAAGCGAAGCTTGCTATCTTTAATCAAACAAATATTTGTTGGTTGCATTGTGATTTGATAAATGCATTGTTCATTTATTTTGGAGTTTTTAACCCTTAAGAATCCGGTTGAAAATTGATTCACCTTTTCATTACCTTCTTCAACAAGAGATAAAGCAAGGCAGATATCGAAATTGGGCTGATCACTTTTTACTTGGATTTCTAATGTGGGGACTCCTTTTAAATATTGATCTTCTTCAAAAGAATTGGTTTGAAAAACACCTACATCCAGTCGTTTATCAATAGTGCTTCTGTTAAACTTTCCTGGATTTGGACCTAAATGTCCACCGTCAGATGGAGTAGGTCTCCATGGGTCATGAACAATTGTGAACCATCCTGATCCTTTTGAATTTATGGTAAGACTTCCATCTTCAACTTCTACATTTGCTGTACCATCGCTTTTGAGTCCAAAAATAAATTCAGGGTTAAATTTGTTATCTAAATCTTCCCATTTATTTAATGAAATATTCCATATTTTTTTCTCGTCTTTTAAATTCTTAGAATTAAAATTTTCATCTAATTTTAAATGTTTATCAAAAAAATTTAATAAAGTTTCTTGTGATCCCTCCCACCAATTTAGATGTGTTGCATTCCCAATAATAATCTCTGGGCTTCCACCAGCTTCTTTAGATTTTTTATAAAGATCAAAGGCACCTTTTAAATGTGGATCCCAAAGTCCTCCAATAATTAACATAGGTTGTTTCATCCATATTGAGATTGGTTTAAATTCTTCAAATGGGCGAGCATTATTTAAATTTTTAAGCCATTTCAAAACAAAGCTATTAGGATCATATTTTTTTAAAATTTCAATTCCTTCCGTTAAATAACTTTTATTTTCTAATGCTAATCTTATCTTTCCCCACTCAAAAAAATTATTTTCTTTTTTCATTTTTAGTGCTGCGATTTGAAGTCCCCATGCAATATTGTTATGCCACCAATATGCTCCTCCATCTGAGCACCAATGTTCCTTAATATTCATCCCAGTCATTGCTGGAGATAAACAATCGGGCGGCTTTGAATTTAATTCACCGGTTAGTTGAGTAAATCCTTGATATGAAAAACCATATAAGCCAAGTTTCCCATTACATTCTTTTAGTGACCTTACCCATTCATGAGTTTCTGAAGTATCGCTAGCTTCTTGAGAAAAACCATTAAAGACTCCTTCAGAAGAACCCATACCTCTAACGTCTTGAATTATGACCATATAACCTTTGGAAGCCCACCATTTAGGATGAGAATAGGTAATAGTTGAAGCAATTTCCCTGCCATAAGGTTGTCTCATTAATAATGCAGGCCATGGCCCATCACTATTAGGTAACCAAATCCTTGATATAAGTTTTACTCCATCTCTAAGTATTAGAGACTTGTCAAACCATCTTGAACCAGACATTTAGGCTTTAGATAATGTCTGGACAGTGAAGCCCAATGACGTAAATAGAAAAGATCTCTGCATTAACGGGAGTTAACTTTTTTTTGTTTGATACATACTCTATAGCTTTATCTGAACTAGCTGAAATTCCTTTTGAATTAAACTCTCTAAACTTGTTACATAAATTTCTAGCTTCGTTTGGATTCTTTTTTACACTTTCTAATAAGTTAGATTGACTAAAAACAGGGTATAAAGAATTGGAAAACAAAAATAACAAAAATAAAAAAGGTTTCATTATTACAAACTTTTTTTAAATTCTACATTAAAAAATTTTTTTAACCAAGATTTAAAATGGACTTATATTTGACTAGCTTTTTTAATCCATTCTTTTAGTAGAGTAAAAGTTGTTTCTGTCTTAGCTTTTACTTTAAGAGCTCTTTCTAATCTGCCAATTTTGCGTTCTAATTCGTAAGGAGTAGATTGTGATAATGTTTTTATAGAAGATATACCGCAATGTAAAAGTAGATATGCTTGCGGTGGAGAAATTCCAATTTCTTTTTTAAAAATAGCTATAGCTCTTATTTTCTTAAGATTATTCAATGTACATAGTGAAGATTTTCTTTGAATCTCATTTATATCTAGGTCTGAAAGATTACTTAATTTTTCAAAGTCAGTTAGATTGTTTTGAATAAAAAAAGATTTCTCATGCCTAAAGTTAGTTGGCAAAAAATCTATAAAGGTTTTTCTTTCCATTGTTTGAGAGACTAATTCATTTTGACATTTTTCTGAACTTCTCCTATAACCACTGGTTTACTTACGCCATCTGAAATTTTTTCAAGTTTTCTTATCTTTATTTTTACATTCGCACCAGATCTACTACCTTTCCTTAAGTTTTCCGATAATTGTTCTAAAGTTGGCTCAATAGATTCTTCTGGAAAGTCATCATTTGCTTTAGCAATAATCAAATCGAACCCATTGTCATAAACTATTGGAACATATTTTGCACCTTCTATTAAAACCTTTTCGGAGTAACTTTGAATAAATGCCCAACTACTCAAAGAAAGCAATAATGAAAAGATAGTTGCTCCAATTAGTCGAAATTTAAAACCAAAATTAAATATAAAAGTTGCTATTGTGCAAATGAAAAGAAATATTCCAAAGAATCCAAAAAATTTGGGTGTGTTCTCTAATAGTTCAAAAAAAGACATTTAGTGGCTTTGACCTGATTAATTTCTTATATTTTGTAAGCCTACTCTATTTTTGGGCTCTAACTTGAAAAAAAATAGATCTCTAAATTTAAATACTAAGATTATTTTGGTAGGGATGCTTTTGCCTATAGGTTTTTTGGGCACTTTTTTATTAAATAATTTTTTAAAAGAAACTTATAGTTCTAGGAAATTAGAACTAGAAAAAAGTATTGAGAATCTTTTAGATAAAAATGTTGATTTAGGTGATTATGTTGGGATTAGATTTCTAGGAATTTCTTTGGGTAATTCAAAAATTAATGATAAAAAAAATATAGATTCTGAAATTACAGCCAAAAATGTATATGTGGGCATTATGCCTTTTAGATCTTTTTTTAAACAAAAATGGATTGTAAAAATAAGTCCTAAGAAAGTAGCTATAAATATAGACAGAGATTTTTTTAAAAGGGACGAATCTTATAAAAATAATCGAATTACAAATAAATCACAATCAAAGTATGAATTGAACTTTAACTTAAATAAATATTCAGATCTGAAGTTTAATAATGCAGGTTTAAAAACAAAAGTAAAAGGAAATGTTATTTATAAGTCAAGAAATAGACAAATCATTGCAAATGTAAAATCAAATTTTGATGAAAAGGGTTTTTTAAAATTTAAATTTAATACAAAGTTAAATCAAGACTTTTTAAAACTGGATTTATTTTCTAAGGGTTTAGATCTTGAGAATTCTGAATATATTATTGGTAATAGAAAAATTAGCTTTAAAAAGGGTACCTTTCAATCTAACTTTAAATTTAGTAAATCATCAAAGCGCACATTTTGTGAAGGAAGATTTTCTTTTACAAATTTAAAAATAAAACCAGAAGATTTAGCAGAGAATGTAAATTCAGATTCAACTAGGTTTTTTTGCAAAGATAATAATTTAATTGGTAATTCTGAAAAATTAAATTATGGAACTTTGACTTCTAATTTTAATCTCAATGTACCATTTAATAAAAGTTCCAATAATATTAATCTAATAGGAAGTATTGGATACATTAATAGCCTAAATCCAGATATCAAATTATCGGGTAATATACCCTTCTGGTTTGATAGGAGAGGTATTAATTTTGGTGATATAGATACTAGTTTCAAAATAAATAGAACACAATTATCTAATTTAAATATTTTCCGAAAAAATGATATAAGAGGTTTCATTACGGCTAAAGGAGAATTAAAAGGGAAAATTACTGATCCTGATATTTCTATAAATTTTAATGTTGATTATCCGCACTTTAAAGGTATCCGTATTAGAGAGACATGGGAGGGAGATATTAAAAATATAAATAATGAATTTCTGCTAAATATGAAAAATAGATATTCTCCAATCCCTTCATTTCTTACAATTAAGTTTGATTCTGATCTTAAACTAGATAATGCAAATTTTATAAGAGTATTTAACTCAAATAAAGGGACTGTAGGTATTGTCAAAGAGGAAGATAGTTATAACTGGCAAGCGGATAATTTTCCTCTTGATGAACTTGAATTGTCTTTAAACAAAAATCAATTCGATAAAATTGACGGAATTATTAATGGTGAAGGATCAATTTCGTCAGACCAGTCATCGCTAGTTGGCCGACTTGCTTGGAGTTTAGGTAAATATAGAAATATCAGTCTAGCCAATTCAATATTTGATTTCAGCGTCAAAAATAATTATTTTTATATAAATTCTTCATTGTATCCAATTGATGGAGGAGTAATTGAAGTCGAATATGATTCAAATAAAAATAATTTTATTAATTCAGAATTCAAGAATGTAAGCACTAGTTGGACCATCCTTACCGCAGTTGATATTTTTAACTTTGATAATAAAAAACTTATTCCCACAAGTAAATCGAATATTTTGGACGATTTGGAAATTAATAATGATAATACATCATTTAAAGAGAGGATCGATTTTATAAATAACTTTATTGAAAATAGTAATGTGCTAGAGGACAAATTTAATTTGCAAAAATATTTAAATAAATTTAGAAGTAGATACGATGGAAAAATTACTATTCAAGGAGATAGACCGAGTAATTATAAATTGAATGCAAAATTAAATGCCTATCTTGATATACCTAAAGATGACTACAAGAATAATAAAGAGGAATTTTCTATTGATTTGGAAGGAGGATTATTAACAGGGAAAGGTTCTTTAATTATTAATAAATTACCGTTAAGTACTGCAAATATCTTTCTAAACAAACCGAGAGATTTTCTTGGAGGGTTAGATATGAATTTATTTTATGATCTTGATACAAAAGCTTTCTCTAGTGAAATTTCTTCCAATAATTCATCAATTAAAAATAACACAATAATATTTGATAGAGGACTAGTTGAATTTGATAAATCTATTTTTGAAATTGATTTTTCACTTTTAATAAATGATTCTGAAATCCCAATTAATATTGAAGGATCAATACCTATAAATAAATCGGATAACTTAGATCTAAGATTGCTTGGGAATGGAAAATTTATTGAGTTAATAGATATTTTTGCTGATGAATATTTTACCTTTAAAGAAGGTGATGTAAATCTTAGAATTATTCTAAAAGGCACCTTAAATAAACCTCTATTAAATGGATTTGTAGTAATTAAAGATTCTGAAATTGATTTTTTTAAAAATATAATTAAAGATATCAATAGCATAATAATTTTTGATTTTGATTCTTTAGAAATCAATAACCTAAAAGCGAAGACTGCAGATTCTGGAAAAATTTTTATAAAAGGGTCTTTGCCTTTTTATAGTAAGAATGATTCCGAGAAGGCAAAAATTAATTTGAAAACGAATAGATTTACTTTAAAGAAAGATAATTTTAATTTTTTAATTGATTCAGATGTCGATTTAATTGGATCATTTGAAAGTCCTGTTTTGGGAGGGTCTTTAACTTTTAATAATGGATTTATAAACTTTAATAGCACTAATCAAAAAATTAAAAAAGAAAATAATCTTATGCGAAAAGAGGATAAAAAAGATTGGCCAGAACTCTATTGGAATAACGATAAGAATATTGAAATTATTTCAAATGAAACAATTTTGAATTCAGTTCTTTTAGGAGAAACTTTGCCTAATTATTTGGATAATTTGAGTTTTAATAATCTTAAATTAAAACTTGGTCCAGATTTTAAACTTCAATATTCAGAGTTAGTTCAAGCTTATTTAGATACCAAATTAGACCTTACTATAAATGGTGCGGTAGGAAAAGATTTAAATGCAAGAGGTCTAATTTATCTTAAAAAAGGTAGAGCTAATTTATATACTACTCCATTTAAACTTGATAAAAATAAAGATAATTATATTTTATTTGCATCAAGAAGTGGAGTGGTTCCGTTCATTAATTTTTCTCTGATTAGTAAAGTTCCAGATTCTATAATACCTATAAGTGAAAATAATCAGGATTCAAACCTCTCAGGTGATCTTGATGTAAATGCGACTTCTAATGGTTTGGGATCATTTGGAATTGGCAATTCAAGGCTTATCAAAATTGAAGCATCTTATGAAGGATTTTTAGATCAATTATCTTTTGCTGATGAAAATAAAAGAATCCAATTAAGAAGTACTCCAAGTTATAATAGATCACAAATAATTGGTTTAATTGGAGGTAACTCTGCAAATTTAATAAATAGAGCATTTATTTCTCAACTTAATAATGCTGATGCATTTAGTGAAAGATTTCAGTTATCTCTATATCCAGCATTAATAGAAAATAATGATTCATTAAATAATATTTTTTCCAATGAAAATTTAGCTATAGAGAATGATGGTCAATCATCTTCTAATGAGGAATTTTCTTCTCAAGCTTGGGTAGCTGAAATAGGGCTTGATATTAATGATGCAATAAATTTTGCCTTTCAAGCGGTTCCAGGTAGAGATGATATATCACCTTTAGGAATTTTGACTTTCCAGGCAAATCCAAACTTAGAATTATTAGGTTCTTTTGATTCCAATGGAGATTGGAAAAGTCAAGTTCAATTATTTTTTAGATATTAAACCAGAAAGAAATTTACTTTAAAGAATCGTTAATTTGAATTATTATTAGATTAACTAAAAAATATTATGGCTAATATCTTTGAAGTTCCTCAACCAGGTAATGATCTTCTAGAAAAAGCTGAGAAAGTTCGTTTGGCATCAATAAAAATAAGTCAGACTGAAAATCAAAATCGTATTAAAGCCTTAAATTTTATGGCTGATTATCTAGAAAAAAATTCTAAAGAAATATTAGATGCTAATGATGCGGATTATTTAAGTGCAGAAAAAAAGGGTATTTCTAGGGCTTTACTTTCTAGATTAAAGTTATCAAAATCAAAATTAAATTCAGGAATTAAAGGAGTAAGAAAAGTTGGAGACTTGGCTGATCCTGTAAATCAAGTTCAAATATATAGAGAGCTTTCAAAGGGGTTGATCTTAGAAAGAAAAACTGTGCCAATTGGAGTCTTAGGGATTATTTTTGAATCAAGGCCAGATGCCGTAATGCAGATTAGTTCATTAGCAATAAGATCAGGTAATGGAGTAATTCTAAAAGGTGGAAGTGAAGCTAACTTAACAAATACTTCAATAGTGAAAGCATTGCAAGAAGGTTTAAATGAAGCAGGTCTTGATAAAAATTCAATATGTTTACTAACGAGCAGAAAAGATAGTATGGCGATGTTAAATCTTGATAAATACATTAATTTGATAATTCCAAGAGGAAGTAATGAATTAGTAAAATTTATACAGGAGAATACAAGAATTCCTGTTCTAGGCCATGCTGATGGAATTTGTCATTTGTTTATAGATGTTGAGGCAAATATGGAGATGGCTTTATCAGTCGCTTTGGACAGTAAAATTCAATATCCTGCAGCATGCAATGCTATCGAAACCTTATTAGTCCATAAAGATATCGCACAAGCTTTTTTAGAAAAGGCCATCCCTTTGTTTAATTCTAATGATGTTAAATTAATTGGAGATAAGAGATCAGTTGAATTAGGGTTAAAGTATGAGGCTAGTTTAGAAGATTGGAAAACTGAATATTTGGATTTAATTTTATCGATAAAAATTGTTGATGATCTCGAGGAAGCAATCACACATATTCAAAAATATAGTTCAAAACATACAGATGGAATAATTACTGAAAATTCAAATACTGCCAATAAATTTATGAATGTAGTTGATAGTGCAGGTGTTTTTCATAATTGCTCTACTAGGTTTGCAGATGGGTTTAGATATGGATTCGGAGCTGAGGTTGGTATATCTACTCAAACTCTTCCACCAAGGGGACCTGTAGGTCTAGAAGGATTGGTAACTTATAAATATTTTCTAAAAGGTAATGGGAATATAGTTGATGATTTTTCATCAGGAAAGGCTATCTATATACACAAAGATCTTTAAAACTTTTAAAGTGGAAACTTTCTTAAAAATTGAGAATATTAAACTTTGGGCTAGGGTTGGAGTCCTTAATGAAGAAAGGGAATTAGGACAACTATTTATTTTAGATATATTTTTGTGGACTGATTTTGAAGATTGTACAGTAAATGATGATATAAAAAAAACAGTTGATTATTCAAAATTAGTTCAAATTTTAAAAGATCAATCAAACAAAATATATTGTTTTACAATCGAAAAATATTCAAACGAAATTTTAGAAATTATTAATCAGGAATTTAAGCTTTCTAAAGTTAAAATTATTTTGACAAAATGTAATCCTCCAATCACAGGTTTCGATGGCAAAGTTTCAATAGTAAGAATTCTTGAAAATAATTAAAGTATTGGAAAAAAGAAATCCCATTATTTTGATTCATGGTCTTTGGAATACTTCAAGTATTTTTTCTTCTATTACTTCAAAACTTGATGATATTGGCATTGAATATTTTGCCCCAACTCTTAAGCATTCATATGGGATGACTTCAATTCAGGATTTGACTTATAAATTAAACGAATTAATTTTAGAGAAATATGGTTTAGAAAAAGAAATAGATATTTTGGGATTTTCTATGGGAGGAATAATAGGTAGGTACTGGCTTCAAAAATTTAATGGGTATAAAAGAACAAGAAGATTAATATCTATAGGTGCCCCTCACAAAGGGACTTTGATGGCTCAATTAATACCTAAATACCCTTTCAGAGGAATATCAGAAATGAAAATAAATAGTAAGTTTTTAAGAGAACTCGCAAAAAATGATTTTTTTCTTGATGATATCGAGTGTATAAATTTTTTTACTAATTGGGATATGATGGTTTTTCCTGGCTGGTGGACAAATTTAAATTTTGGAAAAAAAATATCAGTAAAAGTATATAAACATAGAAACCTTGTAAGAAATATATCTGTGGTAGAAAAAATTATTGATGAAATTGTTATGTAGCTCCAGATAGGCCTAAGTGTCTTATTAAGGAATCTGTTTGTGGCTCTCTTCCCCTAAATAGTTTAAATATGTCTAATGGAGGTAAGCTTCCTCCCAAGCTAAGTATTGTATCTTTAAATTTCTTTCCTATTAACTTTAAATTTTCAGAGTTTTCTAGATCAGCTTCTTCAAACATTGAAAATGCATCAGCACTTAGAACTTCAGCCCATTTATATGAGTAATATCCTGCAGAATATCCGCCCGCAAATATATGACTAAAACAACAAAGAAAGTGATCATCTTGAATTGGTTCAATAACAGTAGTTTGTTTTGCAATTTCTCTTCTTATTTCATTTGCTGTTTTACCTTCGTTTTTATCAATATTACTGTGCAATCTGAGGTCTGTAATTGCGAAATGTATTTGTCTGAGAGTAGCCATACCACAATTAAAAGTTCTATTCTTTAGAAGCTTCTCAAAATTTTCATCGGATAATTTTTCTCCTGTTTTGTAGTGCTTAGCAATATTCATAAGTGTATTTTTATGAAAACACCAGTTTTCCATAAATTGACTTGGAAGTTCGACTGCATCCCACTCAACGTTGTTGATGCCAGCTGCTTGAGGAAGATTTACTGTAGTAAGCATGTGTTGAAGACCATGACCAAATTCATGGAACAGTGTCTGAACTTCTTCAAAACTCATCAAACTAGGTTTGTCTTTTGATGGTGGAGTCTGATTGCAAACCAGATAAGCTACAGGAAGGGTATTTTTCCCAACATTATTTTTATTCAAACATTCATCCATCCAAGCCCCTCCTCTCTTTGATTCAGGCCTCGAGTATGGATCGAGGTAAAAGGATGCTAGCTTATTATTTTCCTTACTAAGGATATTAAAAAATAAAACGTCATCATTCCAAAGAGGCGCTTCATCAGTTGCTTCGACAACCTTTATTTCAAAAAGCTTTTCACTTAATTTAAATAAACCTTTTAAAACATCATTTAACGGAAACCAAGGTCTTAAAGACTCTTGATCCAAATTAAGCTTTTCCTTTCTAAGAAGTTCAGACCAATAACTAATATCCCATGGCTCAATATTCTGCGATTTTGGGAACCCGTGATCTTTAGAAAACTTTTCGAGCGTTTCTAATTCAATTTTTGCGGTTTTGAACGCGGGTTCTCTCAATTCTTCTAAAAGGTTTTCAACATTTTTAATTTCCTTCGCCATTTTCGTTGACAAACTTAGTTCTGCCCAATTTTTATAACCTAGAAGATTAGCCTTTCTAGTCCTGAGAGATAATATCTCTTCAATGATTTGAGAATTATTTTTTTCTCCATGAGACGCCCTACCAACGAATGCTTTATATAGTCTTTCTCTGAGGTTACGGTCGGTGGCATATGTCATAAATGAAGTATAAGTTGGAATATCCAGACTTAATTTCCATGGACCATTTTTGATATCAACTTCTTGATCTTTTTTTAAGTGTTTGTGTGCAGAAATTGCCATCAATTCAAGTATTCGTTCAGGAAGGCCATCAACTTCAGATTTTTTATTTAATATCAAAAACCATTTATTAGTGGCATCAAGAACATTGTTGCTGAAGTCTGTTGATAACTTTCCAAGCTTTTCTGAAATATTGTTGAAATTTTCTTGATCATTTTTTTGGAGTGAAATTCCTCTATGTTGCATCTCAAGAATTTCTTTATCCAAAATTCTATTTCTGATTTGATCAAAATTATTTGTTTCTTTGAGCCTGACTAAAGAATTGTAAACTATTTTACTCTGTCCGAATTTATTACTCAAGCTAATAATCTCTGGAAGAAATTTTGAATAAATATCTCTAAGACTTTCAGAATTATTTACAGCATTTAGGTGGCTTATTACTCCCCAACTCCATCTAAGGATTTCATTGACTTCATTTAAAGGATTAATTACCTTATCCCAATTTAAATCATCCTGGATCAAATAATTAGATAAATTTTTTTCAATTTTTTTAAAGTCTTCGTGGATATTTTCTAGTACTTTGGGAAATTGTTTACTAATGTTTTCTGGTGTAAATTTTTTGAATTCCGGTAATTCTTCATATTTAAAAATTGAGGTATCCATTTATAAAATAGTTTAAAAAATTAAAGTCGGTATTAATCCTACCAACTTAGCTAAAGTAAGCTGCTGACTGAGAGCGTTGGTTGAAGATTCGTATAAATTTATGGCAATTTTAGGCCAAAAACCAATTATTAAAGTTGGCAACAATAAACTGAACCCAATCGTCAATTCTCTACCATTCATTTCTTTAACTGTAGCTAATGCAGGAATTCTAGGGCCAAAGAATACTCTTCTACACATTGATAAAAGGTATATAGGAGTTAGGACAAGACCTATAGCTGCTATAAGAATTGTGATTGATCTAAAGATAGAGCTGAACCCTTCTTGACTTGTGATACCTAAAAATACAGTTATTTCACTTATAAATCCGCTCATGCCAGGTAGCGCTAAAGAAGCTAGAGAGCTTGCCAAGAAAAAGGCAAAAGTTATTGGTAGGACTTTTGCTAATCCACCCATATTTGGAATTGAAAGAGTATTTGTTCTTTCATAGAAAGATCCAGTAACGAAAAACATGGCTGCAGCAATAAGTCCATGACTTATCATCTGAAGCATTGCTCCACTGATCCCTAAAGCATCAACAGCGCCAATCCCCAATAGAACGAATCCCATATGACTTACTGAGCTACATGCTATTCTTCTTTTGACATTATCTTGTGCAAATGCATTTAGTGCACCGTAAATTATATTAATGATTCCAAGAATGATTAATGCTGGTGCAATTTGAAGATGTACTTCAGGTAATATTTGAACGTTGAATCTTAAGAGAGCATAGCCGCCCATTTTTAAAAGTATTCCGGCAAGTAACATAGATACTGGTGCATTAGCCTCGCCATGCGCATCAGGAAGCCAAGTATGTAGTGGAAAGATTGGAAGTTTTACTCCAAAACCAATTAAAAATCCGAGATATGATAACAATGCTAGGCTACCTGTTACGTGTTTATTGGTTAAGTCGGTAATGTTCAAAGTAAAGGTATCTCCACTCAAGGCAAGAGCTAAACCACTTATAAGAATTAGTAAAGATGCTAGGGCTGTGTAAAGAATAAATTTAGTTGCTGCATATAACTTCTTTTTCCCTCCCCAAATTGCGATAAGAAGATATACCGGAACCAACTCAAGTTCCCAGGCTAAGAAAAATAATAGAAAATCTTGAGAGAGAAAAACTAGGGCTTGAGCTGCTGCTTGAACTAATAAAAGAGCAAAATATAAATTTGATTTTTTCTTGATTTTCCAACTTGCTGCAGCTGATAGAAATGTAATTAATCCACTCAAAGCAACTAACGGAGCAGATAAACCATCTACACCAAGAGACCATTCTAAGCCTATTGAGGGTAGCCAAGAAGTTCTCTCTACGAGTTGCAAAGAGCTTTCTGTAGTATTAAATTTTTGGAAAAGAACGCCAATTATAAGTAAAAAATCTATAAATAAAAAACTTAATGAAATATTTCTAGGGAGTGTATTATCTTCTCCTTCCTTCGAACTCAAGAAAGGCATTATTAATGCCCCAATTAAAGGCAGTAAAACAATAGATGATAGCCAAGGAAAAGATTCTAAATTCATTTATAGAATGAATAATTTTTTTATTCTAGTTGAAGTTGTACTAGCTTGAGACTATAACATTAAAAATGCCTAAGTAAAACTACTTACCAGAGATAGTGCTAAATTGGCTGCCTGTTCTTTGAACGTTTAAGAAAGGTGCTCTGCTAGCTACACCTGAATTCTCCCATGCTTTTACCATGGCTTGACTAACATTTTTACCATTTTCTTTTTTACACAAAGCTATGATACTTGGTCCAGCCCCACTAATTGCGCAACCCAGAGCTCCTGCATTTAGTGCGGCATCTTTGACTTCTAGTCCACCTTTAATAAGTTTCCACCTGTAGGGTTCATGTAGCTTATCAAACATTCCCTCTTTTATAAGTTCCTCATTTCCTGCTTTTAAACCATTTAGCAACAAAGTAAGTGCCCCCATATTTGTCACTGCATCAGAAATAGGTACATTCTTAGGCATAACCTTTCTTGCTTCGCTTGTGCTTAGACGCATTGCAGGTATTGCTATAACAGCTTTAATTGAATCGTGCCAATCACATCTAATGATTCTCCATCTTTGAGAAGAGGACTTAGCTGTTAAGCAAAGCCCACCTAGAAGGGAGGGAACTACATTATCAGGATGACCCTCTATATCAATGGCAAGTTCAAGGAGTTTTTCTTTAGGCAATGGAGAGTTCATTATTGCATTTGCTCCGATTAGTCCAGCAACAATTGCTGTAGCACTACTTCCAAGTCCGCGAGCTGGCGGCACTGCCAACTTAACTCTTGCTTCAAGTGCAAAAGGATCCATATTTGCGCTTTCCCATACTTTCTGAGCTGCTCTAAAGACTAAGTTTTCAGGTCCTCCTCTTAAGTGATTACCATCTGCACTTTCCATTATTAAATCAAATCTATCTCCACCACCTTCAATTCTTGTAAAAATGAACTCATTATACAAATCTAATGCTGCGCCAAGACAATCAAATCCAGGCCCTAAATTTGCAGTTGTGGAAGGAACCGTTACTCTTATTTTTTTACCTACTTCAGGGTTAGACATTTTCTTACTAAGTTTTCAAAAGCATTTTTGCTCTGCAGGCTGCACTAAAAAGTCCATACTCTTCATCTAAAATTACTTTAATTGGAATTGTTTTAAGAATATCTTTTAATCTCCCTTTGTCGAAGAATCGTTTCATAAATAAATCTGATTTAAAGTTCTTTAGATGTTTTGATGCTGTCCCTCCAGAGATCCATAACCCGCCATAGCAAAGTTCTTGAAGAGCAATATCTCCTAATAAAGAGGCATAAGCTCCTACCCAAATCTCCTCTACTTCATTCATTAGCTGATCACCTTCGTTCGAAAGATTACAAATTTTTTTAGGGAGTTCTTTTCTTAGAGAATCAGAAATTTTCATTCCTTGGAAGTATTTTTGTAGCGGATGGTCCTCAGCATCAGATTTGCTAAGTCTCCATTCAGCTATTCTTGATAAACCAATACCACTAACTATTCTCTCACAAGATATTCTTTCAACATTTAGAGACTTTTTGAGCCATACTTTTAGTTCCCATTCTAATTCTGACTTTGGCGAAAATTCAACATGTCCTCCTTCGCTAGCTAAAACTTTTACATATTTTTCTGATATTATTCCTCTTGAAATTCCCAAGCCAGTCCCAGCTCCAACAATGGTATGCAAATCTTTGTTAGTTTCTTTAGGCTTTGTCACATTTTGGATTGTAGAATATTGATTTTTTTTTAAATAAGGTATTCCATAAATTTGGACTGCGAAATCATTTATTAGTTCGCAGCTTTTAAAATTAAATTTATTCTGTAAAGCATATCCAGAAATATTCCATGACAAGTTAATAATTTTTGCTTTGTTGTTAGATAAAGGACCAGCTACGGCGAAACATGCAGAAGAAGGATGAGTAATATTTTTGCATTCATTTTTTAGAAAATCTTCTAAAATTAGTTCAAATGAATTCCAATTAGAAGATATATACTTCTTTTTGAATATTAATTTAGGCGAATTATTATTTTTTACTTTTTCGAATATTCCTAATAGAACCTTTGTACCTCCTAGATCACAAGCGAGAAAATTCATATATTTGATTTTATTCAATTCTTCCTTTTTTTTCTATTAATTCATCCATTAATTTGCATAGATTAGGTAAATTGAAAATTCCTAAATTTTTCCCATTCAAAGCTCTTAAGGCGACAGAATTAATTTCCTCTTCTTTATCTCCAATAACTCCAATTAAAGGAACTCTCCCGAGAGTTGCCTCTCTTATTTTATATCCTATTTTTTCGTTCCTAATATCAACTTTTGATCGGTAACCATTATTATTTATTAAATCATTAAACTTTAAACATTTTTCAATATTTCTATCAGTAATGCTCAATAAAATTATTTGACAAGGAGCAAGCCAAATTGGAAATTTTGCCTCATATTGCTCAATTAAGATTCCTATAAATCTCTCAAAGGATCCAAGAATTGCTCTATGGAGCATAACTGGATTTCTTTTTTCATTATCAATATCTACATAAGTTGCATCCAATCTAATAGGCATTGAGAAGTCAACCTGAATAGTTCCACATTGCCAGACTCTATTAAGACAATCTTTTAATGAGAATTCTATTTTTGGGCCGTAAAAAGCACCTTCACCTGGTTGGAGTTCCCATTCTAAATTCTTATTGTCGAGAGCTTTGGTAAGAGCTTCTTCTGATTTATCCCAAATCTCTTCACTACCTACCCTTTTTTCAGGACGAGTTGATAATTTGATAATGATCTCATCAAAACCAAAAGTTTTATATACTTCGAAAACAAGTTCTATAAAAGTAGACACCTCTTCTTGAATTTGCTCTTCTGTGCAGAATATGTGTGCATCATCTTGAGTAAAGTTTCTTACTCTCATTAAGCCGTGCAGTGCGCCAGAGGGCTCATTTCTGTGACAAGAACCAAATTCAGCAAGACGAATAGGTAAATCCTTATAACTTTTTAAACCTTGATTAAATACTTGAATATGGCATGGACAATTCATTGGTTTAATTGCATAAGTTCTATTTTCTGATGCAGTAGTGAACATATCTTCCCTAAATTTTTCCCAATGACCGGATTTTTCCCAAAGAGATTTATCAACTGCTTGTGGGGTTTTAATTTCTAAATAATCATTTTTTTTAAGAATTGCTCTTATGTATTTTTCCAGTACTTGGTAGATTATCCATCCATTTGGATGCCAAAAAATCATGCCTGGAGATTCTTCTTGTATATGAAAAAGTGAATGTTTTTTTCCAAGTTTTCTATGATCCCTTTTTTCTGCTTCTTCTATTCTTGTTAAGTAGTCAGTGAGTTCTTTTTCTTTTGCCCATGCAGTTCCATAAATTCTCTGTAATGATTCATTTTCGCTATTACCTCTCCAATACGAACCTGATAATTTAAGTAATTTAAAGTGTCTCAAATGTCTAGTATTTGGTACGTGAGGCCCTCTGCACATGTCGATATATTCTTCGTGTTTATAAAGATTAATTAGGCCTTCATCAGTAATATCTTCAATTATTCGTAATTTAAAAGTCTCATCTCTTTCTTTAAAAGTTCTAATTGCTTCTTCTTTAGAAACTTGAAGAATTTCTACATCATAGTTTGTCTTGATTAAGCTGTTTATTCTTTCTTCAATTTTAATCAAATCTTCAGGAGTAAATCTGTATTCAGAAAAAATATCGTAATAAAAACCATCTTCAATTACAGGCCCAATAGCCATCTTAATATTTGGATAAATTTGTTTAACTGCATGACCAATGAGGTGAGCAAATGAATGTCTTATTATTTCAATTCCTTCTTTATCTTTTGATGTGATGATTACAACTTCGGAATCTTTACTTATAGGAATAGTTGCATCAAGGAGAATATCATTTACTTTTCCAGCAATTGTTGCTTTAGCTAATCCAGCACCTATACTCTTTGCAATTTCCAAAATAGTTACGGATTTTTCGAAAACCTTTTTTGAACCATCAGGTAAGGTAATTATTGGCATAATTTATTTCTCCACTTCAAAGAATCCTAATTTTGATTTGACTCTCTTTAATGTTTTATTTGCTAAATCTTCAGCTTTTTCCTTCCCTTCATCAAGGATTTTATTTAACTGATACGGATCATTAATTAAAATTTTATATTTTTCCTGAATAGGTTCTAGAGATTCTATAAGTTTTTCAGTAATTAGTTTTTTAAATGTCCCCCATCCAATCTCGGAAAATTCATTTTCACATTGAGAAATTTCTTTGCCAGATAATATTGAATAAATCATCAAAAGATTTTGAGACTCCGGCCTTTCAGGATTGTTAAATTCTATACCGATATAACTGTCACTTTTTGCTCTTTTTATTTTTTTCGTAATTATTTCAGGAGCATCTAATAAGTTAATTCGACTTCCTTCATTAGGATCACTTTTGCTCATTTTTTTTGAACCATCAATCAAACTCATTATTTTTGATCCATTCTTCATAATAATTGGTTTAGGTATTTTTAAAATATTTTTATCCTTACTAAATCTGGCATTAATTCTTTGTTGTGCAATATCTCTGGCAAGTTCAAGATGTTGTTTTTGATCTTCACCCACTGGTACGAAGTCAGCGTCATAAAGAAGTATGTCAGCAGCCATAAGTATTGGATAGTCAAATAATCCAATAGATACATTATTCCCCTGTTGGATGGACTTTTCTTTAAATTGAATCATTCTTTCCATCCAATTTATTGGGGTCATGCAATTTAATATCCAACAAAGTTCTGAATGTGCAGAAATCTGACTTTGGACAAAAATTGAGCATATCTTTGGATCTATCCCACAAGCGACATACAAAGCTGCAGTAGTAAGAGTATTCTTGGATAATTCTTTTGGTTTATATGCAGCTGTGATTGCGTGTAAATCAACTACACATAGAAATGTCTCATATTGATCCTGAAGCTTAACCCAATTATTTATGGCCCCAAGCCAATTCCCGATATGCAAATCACCAGTTGGTTGAACTCCTGAAAGAATTCTTTTTTTATTTTCCATCCTCTTCTACTTCGCTAGATTGGATCTCTTCAGTTGATGTATTTTTTACAGGTCTTGCAAAAGGGTCAGGCACTGTTTTTGTCTTTTCTTCATAAGGATTTTGTGATTGTCTATTCGGAGATGAGTTTTTATTATTTTTTGCATATTCTGTTATTGATTCAATCAATTTTTCGTCTTTGAGCATTTCGCTAAGTGTTCTAACAGAGAAACCTAGAACTGCAACGGTAGATCTCAATTGAAAGGCCTCTTGTATTGATTTAACAGCTTTCATTTCGTTATCACTTAATCTTATGCGGAATCCTCCTCCATCTCTTCTGCCGCCAGACCTTTCCAGGAAATTAGATCTTTCATTTTTAGAACGACCCCTATAATTTTCTTGTCCAGGATTATTGCTGAAATTTGAATTAGACATCTTGATGTTTCTTAAGTTATTTAAATAGTCTATTAACTTAGCATCTTGTTATGCAATAAGTCTTTGAAAAAGCCTTAATTTTTTATCTTTTGATTAACGACTTATGAATTTTTGCTTTTCTCATTCATAACTTGCATTAAAATAAAATTAGAAAAATAAAGTATTGTGTTTGATATTAGTAAAGAAAACCTTTTAAAGGATTTCATAAAGTTTCCGAAAAAAAATCTAATTATTATTCTATTATTATTAGGTTTTGGAGAATGGTTTGTCAGTGACCTAATTCATTATGCAGGAGGCTCAATAGGATTTTTTGCATTGTGTTTGGGGGGATATTTTTACTTGAAGAATGAAAAGCCTAAATTTAATGAGCCAAATAATCTAGATGGTTGGATAAATCTATGCAATCAAGATTTAAATTTTTTTGAAGAACTTGAAGCAACAAATGAATTAGAAAAACAGAATTCAAAAAGACAAAAAACACTTGAATCTACTCTTAATAGATTTGAAAAAGAAAAAATAAGTTGCATTGGACAAAAAGATTATCAAAGTTGTCAGTCTGTTTTAAAAAGTCATTTTAAAGTAGATAAGTTTGACTTTGATTTTTATGAAAATCTGCCTAAATATAATTCTTCTCAAGTTATTCCAGAAGAAGCTTTGAAAAGTGATGCAATTTTGTATTTTTTAAACTTGCCTTTGTCGGCAAATGATTTTTTGTGGCTTGAAAAGTTTCCTAAAAATATGCCAATCTGGTTGGTGGCTTTAACGTCCAACGAAATAGAAGCCAAAAATCAGATAGAAGATCTAAAGTCGCAAATTTCAAGTGATTTTATAAATAAAATTATTACTTTTGATGTGAATAAGAATGAAATAATAAATATACCTTTTTCGTTAAGGAAGTTTTTCTTAAGTTCATCTAAAAATATTGAAAATACAAAAAAAAGGCTTTTGAAAGAACTTCATGTTGCCTGGCAATCTGAAATTGAAGGGATAAGAAGAATGCAGTTAAAAGTTATACAAAGAAAAAATCAAATTCTTGTCGCGACAACTGTTTTCTTATCTCCTATCCCATCAATTGATGTTATGGCAATGACAGTACTAAATTCATTAATGATTAAAGAAATTAAGTCTATATGGGGATGTAATTGGTCTCCTGAAATTTTAGATAAAGTTTCTAAAGAGATTTTAAAGACCGCAATTGCTCAGGGAGTTATTGAATGGAGTGGACAGACTCTAATTGGCATAACAAAATTACATGGACCAAATTGGCTTGTCTCTGGAACATTTCAGGCTGTCAGTGCTGCTTATTTAACAAGAGTAGTATCAAGTTCTTTGGCTGATTTTATGGCAATAACAAAAGGAGTAGAAGAACCTGATTTGGATTTTATAAAGAAAAATTCTGACAAAATTGTTGAAAAAGCTTTTGAAAAAGAAAAAATAAATTGGCAAGGATTTATTTCTGATCTTAGAAAACCATTTATGAAAATATCTTTTAGTTCATAATCTATTTTGAAAGTTAAATATGAGAAAAAAAATTCTTTTTATTAGTTTATTACTTCTTCTTTCTATTACTTCAGGCTCATGCAAGAGAATATCAAATAAAAATGAAAGTAAAGAAGAAATATTAGCAAGTTTTACTGTTTTGGCGGACATAATTAGAAATGTTGCTAAAGATGATTTTATTGTTAGATCAATAACTAAACCTGGAGTTGAAGTTCATGGCTACCAACCAACTCCTAGCGATTTGGTAAATGCCTCTAATGCTTTTGTATTTATTGATAATGGATTTGGATTTGAATTATGGGCTGAAAAATTTGTTTCTAATTTAAATGTTAAAAGAATTACTGTCGCGGAAGATTTAGATCCTATTTTTATTAGTGAAGATTTTTACAAAGGGAAACCCAATCCTCATGCCTGGATTTCTCCAAAAAGAGGGATCCTATACGTAGATATTCTGGTGGATTCTTTATCAGAATTGAGGCCATCCAAAAGGATATTATTTGAAGAAAATGGAAAAATTTATAAAAATAAACTCTCTAAAATAGATAAAGAATTCTCACTTTTTATTAATAACTTAAATAAAGACAGGAGGTATCTAGTAAGTTGTGAAGGTGCTTTTTCGTATTTAACAAATGATTATGGATTAGAGGAAGTTTATTTATGGCCAGTTAATGCTGAGAGTCAAATTACGCCGAAAAGAATGACAAGAACAATTTCACTAGTTAAAGAAAAAAATGTCCCATCTGTATTTTGCGAAAGTACTGTAAGTAACGAATCTCAAATGATGGTTGCAAAGGAAACTGGGGCTAATTTTGGAGGAAATCTTTTTGTTGATTCATTATCTGATGATAGTGGGCCTGCTAGCTCATATATAAAAATGCTTGAGCATAATTTGGATTTAATTAAAAAAGGGCTTTTTTGAATTATGGAATCAATCAATTATCAAAACTTTAGGATTGATGCAGAAAATATTTGTGTAGATTACAACGGTAAGGTGGCTTTGTATGATGCCAATTTAAGATTAAAACCTGGCCAGATTTGTGGGTTAGTAGGGATGAACGGGGCTGGCAAAACAACTTTTTTTAATGCTTTAACTGGCTTTGTAAATATTTCAAAGGGAAAAATTAGAATTAATGGAGAGTCTGTAAGATCTGCTCAAAAAGATCAAACAATTGCCTATGTTCCTCAGAGTGAGGGAATTGATAGTCAATTTCCAATAAATGTTTGGGATGTTGTGATGATGGGAAGATATGGTTCGATGAATATTTTTAGATGTCCTAGAGAGTCTGATGTTCACGCGGTTAAAGATGCTATTGAGAGAGTTGATCTTACTGATCATTTATCTACACCTATTGGAAACTTATCTGGGGGTCAAAGAAAAAGAACTTTTTTAGCTAGAGCAATTGCGCAGAGGGCGTCAATATTACTCCTTGATGAGCCTTTTTCAGGTGTTGATATAAGAACTGAAAAACTTATCTCGGAATTATTTATTCAATTTAAAAATGAGGGGAAAACTATATTATTATCAACGCACGATATGATTCATGTTCGTGAATTTTGTGATTTGGTTCTTTTAATAAATAAAACTGTTGTAGCCTATGGCGAGACCTCTGAAGTGTTTACTCCTGAAAATATTACAACTACTTTTGGAGGAATCTCACCTGATTTCTTGTTTGGACCTGAATCCTAAATTTTAAATTTTATGGAGCTCTGTTCTTTTTTAACTTTAGATTCATTCATAACAGATCCTTTAACTCATGACTTTATGAGAAAAGCACTTCTTATGAGTTCATTAGTGGCAGCTGTTTGTGGTTTCCTATCTAGTTATTTAACTCTTAAAGGATGGGCTTTAATGGGAGATGCAGTTTCACATTCAGTAATGCCCGGTGTTGTGGTTGCTTATGCATTAGGTCTTCCTTTCTCATTAGGGGCATTTATTTTTGGAGTTGGTTCGGTTGCATTGATAGGGTTTATCAAGCAGAAATCTAGGGTTAAGGAAGATACTGTTATTGGGTTGGTATTTACTGGATTTTTCGCTCTTGGAATTGTATTGGTTTCTAAGATTAAAAGTAATATTGATCTGCACTCTATCCTTTTTGGCAGTCCGTTAGGAATATCACTTTCAGATGTAAAACAAACCATATTCATTTCATTTTTGGTAGTAATCCTTTTATCAATTTTTAGGAAAGATTTAATGCTTTATTGTTTTGATCCTAGGCATGCAAAAACAGTTGGAATTAACGTATTGTTTCTTCACTATTTACTCCTCACGTGCTTGTCTTTGGCAGCAGTTGTGGGCTTGCAATCTGTTGGAATTATTTTGGTAGTTGCGATGTTGATTACGCCAGGGGCTACAGCATATTTACTTACGGATAAGTTTGACAATATGACAATAATTTCAGTATTAAGTGCAATTATCTCGAGCCTAATAGGAATCTACATTAGTTTTTGGTTTGATCTTGAAACAGGTGGATCAATTGTATTAGCACAAACTTTTATATTTTTATTCGCTTTTTTATTCGCTCCAAGATACGGAATATTTAAGTTAAAGAAATTTTTTGCTGGTTATAAATGATAGTGGTGGAAGAAACTTTAAATAAAAATTGGTATTGGTGGCCATTATTTCCCTTATATCCTTATGGGGAAAAGAAAACAATCTTAAGAGAATTAATTCCTGATCAAATATGGTCCTTAGAACAAATACAAGGACTTTATTATGTTGCGGTTCCAATAAGAATGACGGTAATAAAGGTTGATAATGGGTTGATGCTAATAAACCCACTGCCTCCTACAAAAGAATTAATAAATGAGTTAGAAAAATTAATTGCGATTCACGGCAAAGTAAAAACAATAATTCTACCAAGCGCCTCCGGACTAGAACATAAAATCGGACTGCCAGCTCTTTCAAGAATTTTTAAAGATGCAGAAATTTGGCTTTGTCCTGGACAGTGGAGTTTCCCTATCAATCTTCCACTAGATTTTCTAGGAATTCCATCAAAAAGATCAAGAATACTGTTTGAGGAAGGTACTCCACATACGAACTCATTTAAATGGTCTTCATTGGGCCCACTGAATTTAGGACTTGGAAGATATCAGGAGATAAGCTGTTTCCATTATTCTACGAAAACTCTTCATGTAACAGACGCAATAATTGGAATAGACGCCACGCCACCTGAGATATTTAATTTTGACCCAACTCCACTTCTTTTTCATTCTAGAGAGAGAGGAGATGAACCTTTGATTGACTCCATTGAACAAAGAAAAAAAGGCTGGAAAAGGTTAGTCTTATTTTCATCTTTTTTAAAACCAGGTAAATTAAATATTCCACCTTTAAAAGAAATATTTAAGTATTCGTTCAAAAAAGATCTTAGAAATTGGAGATCTCATTTCGGTATTTATCCCTTTTTATGGGACGAAGATTGGGAATTATCTCTTGTTGAAATAATGGGTGAAGATACTCCTAAGATTCAAGTGGCACCAGTTTTACAAAAACTAATTTTTCCCCGTTCAAAAGAAGTTTTACTTAAATGGCTTGAAAATATCAAGTCTTTTGAAGATATGGAATATTTAATTCCAGCTCATTTTACGGCACCTATAAAATTTACAATAGAAGATTGTCAAAAATTAATTAATGAAATTAATTCCCAAAAGTGGGATAAACTACCTGAGGATAATAAATTTTTGACGGGTTTATATAAAAAGTTGTTTGAACTAGGAATAATTCCTGAAGAAGTAAATCTTTAAAACTATTATTCTTCAATAGACATGTTTTCATCATTTTTAAGAGTTTGTTCCAGCTCTTTTCTTTGCTCCATTTGTCTTAAGAAATATCCCGTCATCATTGCAGAAGATAGTAAATTAGCAATGTTGTCTTTTGAAGATGTTATTTTTACATCAAATTGATCTGAAGGAAGCATTCCAAGAAGACCTTGAACATTATGTCTAATAATTTCTTGAATATCTTCACTAGCTGATTTTGCTACTCTTTGCAAAACTTCAGGAGATTGTTTTTGTAAATATTGTATTAAGTCATTCTCATCATTTGGATCATTATTTTCAGTAGCAAGAAATTCTGGATTAAACATTTCTACAACTTCAAGATATAAAAACCTTACAACATCACGTACCCTTTAATTTAAATTATTAAGGGCAGGGAACCGAATAGGTCCAATTTTATTAAATGGCCAATATCTAAAAATAGCCTTACCAATAACCTTTTCATAGGGTAAAAATCCCCAAATATGAGAGTCCATACTGTTATTTCTATTATCTCCCATCACCCATAATGACTCTTCTGGGACAATAAAAGGCCCTATAGAATAATTAATGTTTTTGTCAAAAACGTAATTTTCTTGAGCGATATCATTTAAGTAAAGGTTACCGTCTCTTACTTCTACCTTGTCTCCAGGTATTCCAATTACTCTTTTTATTAGTGCAGTATCTGCTTCATAACCAGCATTAATTAATTGTTCGGGGACGTTAAAAACAACTATTTTATTTTTTAATTTTGAAAGATTTGATTTGGATGTAATTTTGGGTGTTACTTTCTCAACAAGAATTTTATCTTGTATTTGAAGAGTTGGAAGCATTGAACCGGATGGGATCCACCTTGGCTCTATAACCTGCCATCGTATAATTAAAGCAATAGATATCCAGATTAAAAGATTTTTTAAATCCTTTAGTATTGAATTTCTTTTTTCTTGTGTTGTAGACATGTTTTATTTAATTCAGTTATAAGGAAATCCCAAAGCATTTATATAAATTATGACATCATCTATTGAATGCAAAAATTTTCTTAGAAGTTTACAACTTTTGAATCTTCTTATAAAAATAGGAGTTCAAAATTTAATAATATGTCCTGGTAGTAGATCAGCACCTTTAGCAATAGCTGCTGGAGAATTAAATAAATTAGGACTGGTAAATATTTTTAATTCAATAGATGAGAGATCTGCAGGATTTCACTCTCTTGGAATTTCTGCTGCATCGGGTAATCTTTCTTTAGTAATTACCACTTCTGGGACTGCCGTAAGTAACTTATTGCCAGCAGCGGTTGAGGCAGACCGATCTTGTAAAGGTATTATATTTCTTACTGCTGATAGACCCTTAAGATTAAAAAATTGTGGCGCTAATCAAACAGTTAATCAAGAAAATTTTTTGAGTTCAGTCTGCAGAAGAGTTTTAAGTACAAATCTAAATGGGCTTCATGAAACACAAGAAAATGAAATCTTAAATTTAGTTCGAATTATTGAGAAACAAATATCAAGCTTCCCTGGTCCTATTCATTTCAATGTTCCTGTTGATAAGCCTTTAGCAATTTCATTTTTGAATAAAAAAAATGTTTTAGAGGTTTTTGAGAGAATTTATTTAAAGAAAAAATACATATTTCAGGAGGTTGAAATAAAGTCTGATAAAAACAAATTCTTAGAAATTTCAAAAAGTTTAAATTTAGATGAATCCGGCATTATTTTGGTGGGTCCCTATCAAGGTTCCATAAATGATTTAACTTCTTTCAATAAATCTTTAGAGAAATTACAAGAAATTACTGGTTGGCCAGTATTTGCTGATCCTGTTTCTGGCGTTTGTTCTGATTTGAGAGGTTTAGTTGTTAATTGGGAATTAGTCTTAAGAAAAAATAAAAATTCACTAAATTGTCATCAACTTTTGAGGCTTGGTCCTATGTCATCCTCAATTGATTTGGAGAATTTTTTAACAACCTTCGAAGGGATTCAAATTCTTATAAAAGAAAAAAACTTTAGAAAGTTGGATCCTATAAAAAAATCATTTGAATATGATTTTGGGCTATCAAATTTTACTACTCTATTGTTAGAAGAATTATCAATTAACGAAAAAAGCAAAAAGTCTCTTACTCCGATGGCTTTAGATTTAATAGAGGAAGGCGAGCAGATTAAAAAAATTCTAAAAGAGCAAATTACTAAAGATAATCAAATTACTGAGTATATGCTTGCAAATCTTGTTCCAAAACTTTGGCCAGCTGAAAATCCTATAATGCTCTCCGCGAGTAGCCCGATTAGAGATTGGCTTACATTTTCTGAGAATGGTACTTTAACAAGAAATTGTTTCAGCTTTAGAGGAGCTTCCGGCATAGACGGCACTTTATCTCTTGCATTAGGTATTTCTAAAATTAAAAATCCTCTACTTCTTGTGACCGGAGATTTGGCTTTCATCCATGATATAAATGGTTGGCTGATTGAAAATTCAATCGACATGAATTTAACAATTCTTTTGATAAATAATAATGGCGGAAATATATTTAATCGTATTTATAAAGAAAATTTAAAAGAAGATGAATTAAAAAAACTTTTTCTTATGCCAAAAGAAATAAACTGGTCAAAACTCGCAGAGGGTTATCAAGTAAACTTTAAGAGTGTGGCAAATTTTAAAAAATTACGAGAGGCATTCGATTGGAGCATTTCTATCAAGAAATCTGTAATAATTAAAGTTGACATTGATCCAGAAAGTGAAATTTGTGAAAAAAATGCCCTGCTAGAAAAAATAATTGGCAGTTAAATTTATCATTTTCTATTTTTAAATAATTAGGTTTCATGCAAGTATTACCCGGTAAAACAACTTTAAATTGGTCAGTATGCAAATCTTATGAAGATATATTGTTTCACAAATCAGACGAGGGAATTGCGAGAATTGCAATTAATCGGCCTGAAAAAAGAAATGCATTTAGGCCACAAACTGTAGATGAACTTATTAACGCATTTAATATAGTAAAAAATGATGAAACTATTGGTGTAGTTCTGTTTACAGGGGCGGGACCTGATAAGAAAGGTATTTATTCTTTTTGCTCTGGAGGTGATCAGAGTGTAAGAGGTGAAAATGGATATAGAAATGATGAAGGTAAGCAGAGATTAAATGTACTTGAACTTCAAAGATTAATAAGAAGTTTGCCTAAAGTGGTTATCGCCTTAGTTCCTGGCTTTGCAATTGGAGGAGGCCAGGTACTTCATATAATTTGTGATCTCAGTATCGCTTCTGAAAATGCAATATTTGGTCAAACAGGTCCAAGAGTTGGTAGTTTTGATGCGGGGTTTGGATCTAGTTATTTAGCAAGACTTGTTGGTCAAAGAAAAGCAAAAGAAATTTGGTTTTTATGTAGAAAATATAATTCCAAGGAAGCTCTTAAGATGGGCTTGATAAATGCAATTACAAAGATTGAAGAATTAGAAGCCGAGGGTGTAATCTGGGCAAGAGAGATTTTACGAAATAGTCCAACTGCTATTCGTATTCTTAAAGCTTCATTCAATGCAGAGAATGATGGGATTGCTGGTATTCAAGAATTATCTGGATACACAACCCAATTATTCTATTCAACTGAAGAAGCTCAAGAAGGTAGAGATGCCTTTCTTGAAAAGCGTCCACCAGACTTTTCTGACCATAAATGGACACCTTAGTTTATTTTTCAAAAGAACTTTTTAAATAATTATCAATGAGAATTCTTCTTGCCGCTGCTGAATGTGCTCCAATGATCAAAGTTGGAGGTATGGGAGATGTGGTTGGTTCGCTACCTCCATCTTTGATAAAACTTGGTCACGATGTAAGGGTAATAATTCCAGGATATGGAAAATTATGGAGTCTTTTAGAGGTATCGAATGAACCAGTTTTCAGAGCAAATACAATGGGCAATGATTTCGCCGTATATGGAGCGAAACATCCTATTCATAATTATGTGATTTATCTAGTGGGGCATCCAACATTTGACTCTGACCAAATATATGGAGGTGAAAATGAGGACTGGCGATTTACATTTTTTGCTAGTGCTACTGCAGAATTTGCCTGGAATTGTTGGAAACCTCAGGTTCTCCATTGCCATGATTGGCATACTGGAATGATCCCTGTGTGGATGCATCAGGACCCCGAAATTAGCACTGTTTTCACAATTCATAATTTAAAATACCAAGGCCCATGGAGATGGAAACTAGAAAAAATGACTTGGTGTCCTTGGTATATGCATGGAGACCACACAATGGCTGCAGCAATGTTGTACGCAGATAGAGTAAATGCTGTTTCTCCGACTTATGCAGATGAAATTAAAACCCATGAATATGGGGAAAGCCTTGAAGGATTACTTAATTACATTTCAGGTAAATTGAGGGGAATTCTTAATGGCATAGATCTTGATGAATGGAATCCAGCCAAAGATCCAGTTTTACCTGCAAAATTTAGTATTAAGAATTTAGAGAATAGGTTAGAAAATAAAAAAATTTTGCAGAGAGAAATGGGTCTCGAAGTTAATCCTAAAAAATATCTTCTAGGTATGGTAAGTAGGTTAGTTGATCAGAAAGGGGTTGACTTACTTCTTCAAGTTTCAAGAAGACTTTTAGCATATACAGATTCACAAATAGTTGTTTTAGGCACAGGAGATAGATATTTAGAGTCAGGATTATGGCAACTTGCATTAGATTACCCAGGAAGATTTTCAGTGTTTCTTACCTATGATGATTCTTTATCAAGACTTATATATGGCGGCTCTGATGCATTTTTAATGCCAAGTAGATTCGAACCTTGTGGCATTAGTCAACTACTTGCTATGAGATATGGATCTATTCCAATAGTAAGGCGAGTGGGAGGTTTAGTTGACACAGTTTTACCTCATGATCCGGAAAATGATAGTGGCACTGGGTTTTGCTTCGATCGCTTTGAACCTATAGATTTCTATACATCTTTAGTAAGGTCTTGGGAGGCCTTTAGGCATAAAGATAGTTGGGAATTATTGCAAAAAAGAGCAATGAGCCAAGAGTTTAGTTGGCAAAGATCAGCACTCGAATACGAAATTATGTATAAAGACGTTTGTGGAATAAAAGAACCATCTCCAGATTTTGCTGAAGTTGAAAAATTCTCTTACGGACAATCGGCTGATCCATCTTTAAAAAAAGTATGACTTAATTTTTTAATGGAATTCTCTTTATCAGAATTAAACAATGTTTTGGGGGATATTAAAAATCTAAGCGAGGGTAAAAGAGATTTTTTTAATTTTAAAAATATAAGTATTGATAGTAGAACTTTATTAAAAAATGATCTTTTTATAGCTATAGAGGGTAAAAATTTTGACGGACATAGTTTTCTTCCAGACGTTTTAGATAAAGGAGTTAAATCAGTAGTAATTAAAAAAGGGATGCAGAGATTACTTCCTAGTAATTTTCCTTACTGGGTTGTGAATGACACATTAGAAGCATTCCAAAAATTAGCTCTGTTAAAAAGAAAAAAATTAAATATCCCTATAGTCGCAATAACTGGTTCAGTGGGTAAAACAACAACAAAAGAAATGATTGGTGGAGTTTTAAATAAACTTGGAAGAATTAAATTATCTCATGCAAATTTCAATAATGAGATTGGCGTTGGTCTTACTATTCTTGCAACAGAAATAGAACATAAAGCTTTAGTTCTTGAGATGGGGATGAGAGGTCTTGGACAGATCGAGAATTTATCTAAATATAGCGAACCCGATATTGCAGTTATTACTAACATTGGTACAGCTCATATTGGATTATTGGGTTCAAAAAAAAATATCACTTATGCAAAGTGTGAAATTTGTAAGTTCTTAAATCCTGAAGGAGTTGTAATAATTCCAGCAAATGATCCATTCCTAGAAAAAACTTTAAAAGAATTCTGGAAAGGTAGAGTTATAAAAGTAAAACTATTAAATATAGAAAATCAAAAGGAGAGTTTCAAAAAAGATGGTAATTTGCGAGGATTTTATAATCCTTCAAATAAAACGATTTTAATTGAAGAAAATATCTTTGAAATTTCATTTGAGGGATTTCACAATGCTTCAAATTTTTTATTTGCTTATGCAGTTGCCAAAGAGCTAGGCATTGATTTTGTAAGTTTTAATAAATTTGATTTTGCAATTTTAAGTGGAAGGAATAAAATTCTTAAATCAGTAAAAACAACAATATATGATGAATCATATAATGCCTCACCTGAGTCAGTAAAAGCATGTATTAAAAATTTACTTGAAAAACCGAGAAATAAATTTTTCATATTTGGAAGCATGAAAGAATTGGGAGAAGAATCCGAAAAATATCATAAAGAAATATTCAACTTAATAAATAGTTCAGATATAGAAAAGTGTTTATTTATTTGTGATAAAAAAAATGAAAAAATTTACATCAATTATCTAAAAGATAAGAAAAAATTTTTAGTTTTCAATAATATTAAAGATATACCTAATGAGATTAATAAATCTACAAAAAAAGGTGATTCTATTCTTATAAAAGGTAGCCGATGTTGGCAACTTGAAAAAATTATTGAATTAATCAATTAGATCAGGATTTCTTTCTGGACCAATTTTCAATATTTACTTGCTTAGTTCTTGAGATTGCTAATGAATTATCTTTGGAGTCTTTTGTGATGACTGATCCAGCTCCTGTTGTTACTGATTCCCCTAGATTTATTGGCGCTACAAAAACTGTATTTGCTCCAATACTGGAATTTTTACCAATTTTTGTTTGATATTTTTTCTGACCATCAAAATTTGCAGTAATAGTCCCTGCTCCAATATTTGTAGATCTTCCAATAATAGAATCGCCAATGTAACTTAAATGATTTACTTTAGATTCCTCCTCTAATTGACTATTTTTGATTTCAACAAAATTACCTATTTTGCTAAAGGAAGATATTTTGGAATTAGGTCTTATGTGACTATAAGGACCAATTTTGATATAATCCATTATCTGAGAAGCATAAACAGTAGAGTTTGAAATTTCACAATTTAATCCCACATTAGAATTCTCAATAAAAGTATTTGGTCCGATAATGCAATGACTATTTATTTTGGTATTTCCTCTTATATGTGTATTAGCTTCTATAACTACATCTTTACCAATTTCAGCTTCTTCACTAATTGAACAACTTGCTTTATTTATAAAAGTTACACCATTAAGCATATGCTTTTCTTTAATTGAATTCTGAATACTTTCCTCGCACTCTGATAATTGAATTCTGTTATTAATTCCTTGAAGCTCTCCATTATCCTCCACCTCTAGACTTAGGGAGTTTTTTAGCAAAGATATTGTATCGGTTAGGTAAATTTCTTTTTGCTTATTATTGCTTTGCAAGGTATTAATTATTTTTGACAATTTACCCCAGTTAAAACAGTAAACACCTGCATTTATTAAATGATTTTCTCTTTCTATATCATTGCAATCTTTTTCTTCAACAATTCTCTCTATAAAATCCTCCTTCAAAAAAACTCTGCCATATCCCTGCGGATTTTTTTTCTTTGTAGTAATTAAAGAAGCATCAGCATTTTTTGAATCGTGTAAATATAAAAGTCTTTTTAAAGTACTAGGCTTAATGAGTGGCACATCGCCGTTAAGAACCAAAAGTTTCCCTTCATGTTTTTTTACTTCTCTACAAAGTACCTGGATAGCATGACCTGTTCCTGATTGGGGTTCTTGAATAACAAAATTGATTTTTTTTTCGTTTGGGATTGACTTTTGTACTTCTTTTGATTTGTGTCCAGTAATTATGAAAATTTGATGAGGTTTCAATTCGACACATGAATTAATTACTCTTTGTAGAAGACTTTTCCCAGAAATTTTATGTAAAACTTTTGGCAACGAGCTTTCCATCCTAGTGCCCTTGCCTGCAGCTAATATCGCAACGCTTAACATGTTTATTTGAAATCCTTATTTAAATCTAACTCTTAACGGATAACTTCGTCATTCCCCACTTCTCTCTCCATTTTTTTGTAGATAAAAGATTTGAGGAAAATTGCTCATCTAATCTTCTTTTGATTATATCGTCTTTACTTGCATTTAAATATTGATCTCTATATGGAATACTAGCTTTAGTTAAAAGATGTTCCTCTTCCATTAAAGATAACTTTTCAAAATTCAAATTTGGTTTCAATTTATTCTTATCAAATTTTGATATTGCGACAGTTCCCTGACTCCAAAAAGTTCTGTTTTTAAAACTTGGCTTAATAGTAAAAATTTCTAATCCAAGATTTCTTAAAGTTTTTCTTACTGCCGCTGAAGAAGAAAAAGTTATTAAATACCCCTGAGAATTAAGATTTTCTGTGACTTTAGATAAAAATTCAATTGTCCATACTTGTGGGCATTTTTGAGGAGAAAAACCATCTAAATAAATCAGATCGAATTTAATAGATGAAGGAATAATGTTGATTTTTTCTCTAGCATCACCCCATAAAACACTGCACTTAAAAAATTGATCCTCAAAGTAATCTTTTCGATAAAGAGATTCAAATATTGTTCTGACTTTTGGATCCCATAATTTTAAAAAAGATTCATTTCTAAGCGAATATTCAAGAGGCTTTTTATCAATCTCCAACGCATACAAATTTAAATACGATTTTTGTTTAATTAATTCATCCAACAAAGAAGCGGAATTGTACCCTAACCCAAAACATATATCTAAAACATTAAGAGATTCCCCCTTAAATCTTTGCAAATTAGAAGTATCTGTAAACTTTGACTTTGTTTCCTCCAATGCGCCCAATAAACTATGGAAGTTCTCTTGAAAAAACACACTTCTTAAAGAGAAACTGCCATCTTTAGTTAAAACTTCTATTAATTCAGACAAACTTTTTAGGCTAGTTAGTAAGTTTGGCCAGCTCTTCCCAAAAAGTGGGATATGAGACGCTAGCTGCATCTGCTCTCATAATTTTTGAGGTGCCTTTGGCAAGAAGTGAAGCAATAGCAAGACTCATTGCTACTCGATGATCTGTCTCACTGTCTACTTCCGCAGAATGAAATTTTGATTGCCCATTAATAATTAACCCATCCTCTTTTTCTGTTATTTCAGCGCCGAATTTTTGTAACTGTCGTGCCATGACTTTTAATCGATCTGTCTCCTTAACTCTTAATTCTTGTGCATCCTTAATTTGAGAAACTCCATTACAAAAACAGGCAGCCACAGTAAGGATAGGAATTTCATCTATAAGTTTTGGGAGAATATCTCCTTCAATAGTGAATGATCTTAAATTATTTGAAGTCTTTACTTTAATAGATCCAATAGGTTCACCTGCAATAGTCGATTTATCTAAAATCTCATAATCACACCCCATTAAATCCATTATATTTAAAATCCCTGTTCTAGTGGGATTTAGTCCTACATTCTGAATTAAAACCTCTGAATTTGGAACAATAGATGCAGCAATCATCCAAAAAGAAGCAGAGCTTATGTCTCCAGGAATTAATATTCTCTGGCCAGTTAAGTTACCCCCTGACTTGATAACTACATTCCTTCCTAATTCTCCTCTGATACTGATGTCTGCTCCAAATGCTTTTAACATTCTTTCAGTATGATCTCTTGAAGATGCTGGTTCGATAACAGAAGTGGTTCCAGAAGCTTTGAGGCCTGCTAATAAGATTGCAGATTTTACTTGAGCACTCGCTACAGGAGTTCCTATAACACACCCTTTTAATTTATTCCCATGAATTGAGATTGGAGCTTTGTTTCCTTTTTCTCTACCAAAAATTTTGCCACCCATCATTGATAACGGTTTTCCAACTCTCCCCATTGGCCTTTCATTAAGAGAAATATCACCTGTTAAGATGAAATTCTTGCCTTCTTGACCGGCAAGTAACCCCATTAATAATCTCATGGTGGTTCCCGAATTTCCACAATTCATAATTTCTTTGGGCTCTTTAAATCCATCAAGACCCAATCCTGAAATAGTAAAAGGCTCATTTTTTTTTATTTCTGGTATATTTACACCTAACTTTCTTAGACAATCAGCAGTTGAAAGTGGATCTTCAGAATGTAAGAACCCTTCAATAATGGTCTCACCCTTAGCAATACTTCCTATTATTAAAGCTCTATGAGAAATAGATTTATCTCCAGGTACTTTTACTTTTCCTTTTAAATTAACTCCACCTTTTATTGTGCGGATATTATTCATTTTCAAATTAATTACTTGATAAGATTTCTGTAAAAACAAATTAGTTTTATATTATCAATAAGTTTGTTTTTAAAAAAAAAATAATCAAATTAAGTAACTGTTTTCTATAATAAAGCCAGAAAAAAGGATTTGATTATTAATCTTACTTATTATCACGTTGCAAAGGATGTTCCTGAAAATAGTCCAGATATTGCAGTGGTCATTGATGTTTTAAGAGCTACAACCACAATTTCTTGGGCTTTAAAAAATGGAGCTGATTCAATACAAGTTTTTGCAGATTTAGATTTATTAAAAGAATCTGCAATTAAGTGGGAAGCTAAAAAGAGACTAATGCTGGGAGAGAGAGGCGGAAAGAAGATTGAGGGCTTTGATTTAGGAAATTCCCCTTTATCGGTTACAAAAAAAGTTGTTAATGGTAAAAGACTATTTATGAGTACGACTAATGGGACTAAATCATTGCAAAAAGTTCAAAATGCTAAGCATTTATTTGCTATGGGTCTCCCAAATAGGAAAGCAGTTGCCGAAAAAATCATTTCATTAAAAAGTGAAAATGTTTTAATACTTGGTAGTGGTTGGGAAGGCTCTTATTCACTTGAGGATTCTCTAGCTGCTGGTGCTTTAGCCTCATACCTAAAACAGAACTGTGATTTCGAAATTAATATTCTGAATGACGAATTACAAGCTGCTTTGGCACTTTGGGATGTCTGGAAAAATGATATTTTGAAATGTTTAAAAACAGCAACCCATGGCAAAAGATTGACAAGTCTTGGAGATTATGAGGATGATTTTAAATGTTGCTCTGAACTTGATTGCTTAGATATTGTTCCAGCTCAAGTTGAAAGAGGTGTGATTCGTACCTCATGATTTACGAATTGGTTCATTAGGAGTAAAGTCTTGACTGATTTTTTGGTAGCTGCATTGCAAATTACAAGTACTTCAAATGTTGAAGCAAATTTTACTGAAGCAGAAGAACAGATTGAATTAGCTGCTAGAAGAGGTGCTGAGTTAATAGGATTGCCTGAAAATTTTGCTTTTTTAGGAGGAGATGATGAAAAACTTAGATTAGCTTCTGAATTGTCAGAGAAGTGTGCAAATTTCCTAAAAACTATGTCACAAAGATATCAAGTATTTCTTTTGGGAGGAGGGTATCCTGTCCCTGCCGGTGATGATAGTCATACTTTTAATAGGTCAGTCTTATTTGGGAAAGATGGACAGATTTTGGCAAAATACGACAAGATTCACTTGTTTGATGTTGATTTGCCAGATGGAAATTTATATAAGGAATCATCCACTATTTTATCTGGAGCAGAGCATCCACCTGTTGTAGATGTCCCAGGTTTATGCAAAATAGGATTATCGATTTGTTACGACGTTAGATTCCCTGAACTCTATAGATACTTGTCTTCTAATGGTGCAGAGCTAATTATGATTCCCGCAGCTTTTACAGCATTTACTGGAAAAGATCATTGGCAAATCCTATTACAAGCAAGAGCAATTGAGAATACAGCATATGTAGTCGCTCCAGCTCAAACTGGGATTCATTATGGAAGAAGGCAAAGTCATGGGCATGCAATGGTAATTGACCCTTGGGGTACAGTTTTATCTGATGCTGGAAAAACTCAGGGAGCGGCCATAGCACCTGCCGATAAAGAAAGAGTAAAGAAAATTAGGGAGCAGATGCCAAGCCTTAAACATAGAAAAAATAAATTGTTTTCAAACTAATGATAAAGTTTTTAGATAATAAACTTTTTCGTTATTTATCCGTTTTTTTATTTTTAAATTCTTCAATTCTTCCAGTTAAATCTTCAAGTGCTCTTGCGGCTTGGGGTATAAATACTAATGGGGTTTTAGAATTAAGAACTAAATCAAATACAAATTTAAAGGCATACTTTCAGAAGGCTAACCAAATATCAGGAGATAGATTCTGGGTAGATTTTCCAGGAGAATTAAAAAATCCTAGAAAAATAAAAGGTAATGGCCCAATAAAAGAAATTAGATTAGGTAAACCAAATAAGGGTAAAACAAGACTAGTAATTGAATTTAAGGAAGAGACTTATTTGAAACCTTTGACTTGGCAAATGGTTGGCTTAGATCAAAATAGATGGAGAATTAAACTATTTAACCCAAAATATTCATTTAAAAAGATTGGTGAAGGTATAGTTGAAAAGAAAAGAAGAAATAACAAGGCAAATCAAAATTTAAATCATAAAAAGAAAAACAATTATGGGTACTTGAAACTACCAGATGTAAAACTAAACAAGTTTGAGGTTGTAATCGATCCAGGGCATGGAGGACCTGACCCAGGAGCAATAGGTATTGGTGGTATTAGAGAAACAGATGTTGTTCTAGAGGTTTCAAAAATAGTTAAAAAATTACTTTCTGAAAAAGGTGTCAAAGTAAGGTTGACTAGAACAAATGACGTTGATTTGGATTTACCTCCAAGAGTTTCCATTGCTAACAATACGGATGCAGATATTTTTGTAAGTATTCATGCAAATGCCTCAAGAGGGAAAAGAAGGGATATTAATGGATTGGAAACTTTTTATTACAGAGGGTGGAGAGGAAGATTACTCGCGAAAAGAATTCAAAAACAAATTTTAAGAGTTTCCCCTGGGAGTCCTGATAGAGGAGTTAAGCAAGGTCGATTTTATGTAATTAAAAATACTAGGATGCCCGCGGTCCTTGTAGAAATTGGTTTTTTAACGGGAAGATTAGATGCAAGAAGATTAGAAAAAATAACTCATCGAAAAAGATTAGCCTATGCAATTTCAAAAGGCATCCTCGAATATCTTGATAAAGTAGGGTGAAACTAAAAATAGGTATATTTGATAGCGGAATAGGTGGTTTTACTATCCTTAATTCTTTACTAAAAACACGTAAAGGTGTAGAAGTTTTTTATTTGGCGGATACAAAAAGAATACCTTTTGGGAACAAAAATTCTAAAGAGATAAGATTAATTGCAAAGGAGATTTGTACTTTTTTTGTTGATAAGAATTTGGATGCACTTTTAGTTGCTTGTAACACTACAAATGCGTGTGCGCTTGATATCCTAGAAGATAATCTAAAGGTCCCTTGTTTTGACCTTATAAACTCAGTATCGGAAATAGTTGATAAACAAATAATTGGTGTCCTAGCAACACAAACAACTGTTCGATCTTCATTTTACAAGAAAGCTATAAATGCTAAAAAAGAGAATACGATAGTATTTCAGCAAGAATGTCCAGAATTTGTTTCAGAAATTGAAAAAGAAAAATTAAATCTTGTTAAGTTAAATAGTCTTTCAGACTTATATTTAAGACCACTAATTAACAAAAAAATTGAAGAATTAATACTTGGTTGTAGTCACTATCCTTTAATTTATGACTTTTTAAGAAAAAAATTAGATTCAAATATAAATATTATTGATCCATCGGTGGCATTAATAAAAAAATTTAATGAATCTTTTGCTATTCCAGAAAGTGACCGCTATGAGAGTATTTCTTTCGAAAATGTAAAATTTTTTGTTACTTCAGAAAGAGATGAGTTTTCCAAGAAAGTAAAATTTTGGCTTGGAATTAATAAAGAAATTAGGTTGGTTAACCTCCGAAGTAATGTTTGATTCCTTAAGATATATAAGAGGTCAATCATGAACACAGTAACAGAGCTACTACAACCAGTTGAAAATGATCTTGATGATCTTATTTTAGAACTGAAAAATCTTATAGGAGCTGGTCACCCAATTCTTCAAGCCGCAGCAGAACATCTTTTTAGTGCTGGGGGAAAAAGGTTGAGACCTGGTATTGTTTTATTGATTTCAAAAGCAATATCTCCTGACTTTAATTTAACAAGTAAACATAAAAGGCTCGCTGAGATTACTGAAATGATTCATACAGCTTCATTAGTTCATGATGATGTTGTTGATGAGGCTTCTACCAGAAGAGGTGTAGATACAGTTCATAGCAGATTTAATACCAGAGTAGCTGTTTTAGCAGGTGATTTCTTATTTGCTCAGGCAAGTTGGCACCTTGCGAATCTTGATAATGTAAATGTAGTTAAATTACTCAGCAGAGTAATAATGGATTTAGCTGAAGGTGAAATTAAACAAAATCTGAATAGATTCGACTCTGCTCAATCTTTTTCAAAATACATTAATAAAAGCTATTGTAAAACTGCATCATTAATTGCAAATAGCTCTAAAGCTGCTGGAGTTTTGAGTGGTCTTAATGACAAAAATTTAACCTCTTTGTACGATTTTGGTAAAAATATTGGCTTGGCTTTTCAAGTCGTAGATGACATACTTGACTTTACTGGAAATGATAAGCAACTTGGAAAACCTGCTGTGAGCGATCTTGCAAGTGGTTATCTTACTGCTCCAGTTTTATATGCTCTAGAAGAAAATAAGAAATTGTCTGTTCTTATCAACAGAGAACTTGCCGAAAAAGATGATTTAGATGATGCCCTGAATATTATTATGAATTCTAAAGCTATCGAAAGTTCCAGAAAACTAGCTGAGGATTTTGCAATGCTTTCTAAAGAAGCTCTAGTTTGGCTCCCTGATTCTGAATATAAAAGGGCTTTAATGGCTCTTCCAGAATTTGTTCTAAGTCGTATTTATTAGAACTATTAAATAAATTATTCCAGCTAAATTAATATTAAAATTTTTGAAAACTATTATTTTTTCGATTAAGTTTACTAAGCATAGATTTATTAAATGTCATTAGATAAAAAAAATTCAATCAATAACATACTTGAAGAAAAGAGAATTTTCCCTCCATCAAAAAAATTTGCAGAAAACTCAAATATTAGTTCTCAAGAAGAATTACTAAGACTAAAAAAACAAGCATTAGATAATCCTATTCAATTTTGGGGATCTTTTGCAAAATCTGAATTAGATTGGTTTGAGCCATTTCAAACTGTATTAGATAGCGAAAATGCACCCTTTTTTAAATGGTTTAAAGAAGGGAAACTCAATATTACATACAACTGCTTAGATAGACACATTAAGAGAGGGCTCGGAGGAAAGACTGCACTTATATGGGAAGGTGAACCCGGAGATAGCAAAAAATATACTTACGAAGAACTTCTAAAAGAGGTATGTAAAGCAGCTAATGCATTAAAGTCAATCGGCGTAAAAAAAGGAGATTTGGTATGTATTTATATGCCGATGATTCCTGAAGCTATGTTTGCAATGTTAGCTTGTGCAAGAATTGGGGCACCTCATTCAGTTGTCTTTGGAGGATTTTCTTCAGAAGCTTTAAAAGACAGATTAATTGATGGAAATGCCAGATTTGTTATTACTGCAGATGGTGGCTTTAGAAAAGATAAGGTGATTGAACTTAAGCAGGCAGTTGATGCGGCAATTAAAAGTGGGGCAGATGAAATTGTTGAAAAAGTAGTTGTTGTTCAAAGAACCAAAAAAAATATTTCTATGGTTGATGGTAGAGATTTATGGTGGCACGAATTATTAAAAGATCAGAAAGATCAGTGTGAACCAGAAATAATGAATAGCGAAGATAGACTTTTTATTCTTTATACTTCAGGTTCTACTGGGAAGCCCAAGGGTGTAGTTCATACAATAGGTGGTTACAATCTTTGGTCACATTTGACATTCAAATGGATTTTTGATTTAAAAGATGATGATATTTACTGGTGTACTGCTGATGTTGGCTGGATTACAGGCCATAGTTACATAGTTTATGGGCCCTTATCTAATAGTGCTACAACCTTAATGTTTGAGGGAGTGCCAAGACCATCTAATTTAGGGGCTTTTTGGGAAATTGTTCAAAAATACAAGGTTTCTATTTTTTATACTGCCCCAACTGCAATAAGAGCATTTATGAAGTCTGGTCGTGAAATCCCTGATAAATATAATCTGGAGAGTCTTAGACTTTTGGGCACAGTTGGAGAACCCATTAATCCTGAAGCATGGATTTGGTATAAAGATGTTATCGGGAAAAATAAATGCCCTATTGTTGATACTTGGTGGCAAACTGAGACAGGTGGTGTGATGATAAGCCCCTTGCCAGGGGTTATTGCTACAAAGCCAGGTTCAGCTACTTACCCTTTACCAGGAATTGAAGTTGAAATTGTTGATAAGAATGGAGAAAAGGTAAAGGAAAATGAGGGCGGTTTTTTAATTATTAAGAAGCCTTGGCCAGGAATGATGAGAACAATTCATGGAAACCCACAAAGATATTTGGATAGTTATTGGGAATATATTTCCTTTAAAGGAGAAAAAAATGTTTATTTTGCTGGAGATGGAGCCCGCATTGACGAGGATGGATATATATGGATTATGGGAAGAGTTGATGATGTTATAAATGTTTCTGGACATCGATTAGGAACAATGGAAATAGAATCTGCTTTGGTAAGTCATAAATCAGTTGCCGAGTCTGCAGTGGTTGGAAGAAAAGATGATTTAAAAGGTGAAGTTATAGTTGCTTTTGTATCTCTAGAGAAAGACGTGAACGGTTCTTCAGAATTGGTTGAGAATTTAATGAAACATGTTGTTAATGAAATTGGAATCATAGCAAAGCCTGAAAAAATTATAATTTCTGACTCTCTTCCGAAAACACGAAGTGGAAAAATTATGAGGCGAATTTTAAGATCTTTGGCTGCTGGAGAAAAAATTAGTGGTGATATAAGCACCCTTGAAGATAGCTCTGTTTTGGAAAAGCTGAAAGAATTATCCTAATAAGATTCATCAATTAAATTGGAAATTTTTTTTATAGTATTTCTTTTGAATTCATCATCGGCCCAGTCTCCTAAAAAATTTTCTCTTAGTCCTGCGCTTGCAATTATAGTGTGTGTACCTTTTAATATTACCCCCTTAGAATTATCTTCTTTTCTTGCTTTCAGACAAGAAAATAATTTATCTGTTTGATCTAATTCGTCAGAGTTGAATTTGATAAGGAAGTTATTTTTTTGATTATATGTTTTTTCAATTAATTGCAAAGTTCTTTCAGGGCTTGGGCTAAATTCACTATTAAATTCTAGTTTTTTAGAAATTTGTTTCAATAAAGGAATTGATTTGTTAGCGCTGAAGTTGTTAAAACTAATTGATATGAACTTTTCGCAATTTCTTCCACCATCAGGGGAGATTAAATGAAGTTTACAGCCTAGACTATGACCAATCCTTATTGAAGGAATTGATGCTCCTATCCTCTTGGATAAAGATATTCGGCAATTTTTGAAATCCCTCCATGCTTTTATAGCAAGTTGTTGGTGATCAAATTGTGGAGTGTATTTATATGCATGTACTGCATAGTTTTTACTAATTAAACTCTCTATGAATCTTCTATAAGTTAAATCTGGTTTAGAAGCTAAATAACTTCCACCAATAAATTCAACAATTTTTTTAGGATTTGAAGGCCAATAACAAAAATTGTTAAATTGATATTTTGTAAAAGTCATCTTTCATAAACTAAAAGTGTTTTAAAAATTATTTTTTAACCATTTTTCTTAATTTATATTAATTTAAGAGAAATTTTGATTAAATGCGTCAATATAAATGAGAGTGTTTTCAGCTAATTGGAACTATTTAATAAAAAAGAATTAAATCAATTGGATATTCTTCAAGATCAAGTTATCAGTTATCCAGCTGAAGAGAGTGTTGCTAATAGTAGTAAAAAAATTGAAAAAATTTTAATTCTTGATACTGAAACAACAGGTTTAGACGAAAATAAAGATGAAGTGATAGAGATAGGTTGTATTTTGTTTGATGTATCTTTTAAATGCGTGCTATCACAAGTTTCTTTTTTATTCCCAGTTAACAATAATGAAGCCGAACATGTTAATGGTATATCTGCTGAAGTAACTAATATTTCTCAACCATGGGAAGATGGATTGAACTTCTTTTTGAAACTAGTAGATTATTCCGATTTCATTGTTGCGCATAATGTAGAGTTTGATAAGAAATGGTTTGGGAAAGGAAGACTGCCAAAAATTAATAAAAAATGGATTTGTAGTTTAGAGGATATTAATTGGTCTTTTCAAAAATCACTAAAAATAAGACCATCAGTAACTGATCTAGCCCTTTCTTTTTCAATACCAGTTTGGAATTTACATAGAGCTTTATCTGATTGCTTTTACATATCTGAGGTCTTCAAAAAATGCGACAACTTAGAGGAACTTTTACTTAAAGCTACTGAACCTAGGTTTTTATACAAGGCTTTGGTTAGTTACGAAGATAGGTCTTTAGCTAAAAATGCTGGGTTCAGATGGAATAATCCTGTGCAAGGAGCTTGGTCAAGAAAATTAACTACTGATGAGGCAAAAAATCTTGATTTTAGAGTAGAGATTTTGAATTAATACTGAATAAATATTTTGACTAGGTAAATATTTAGTGCATCTTACAAGGCATCCATTTATTACCCATTTTATGTGCTCCAATACTTCCGTATTTTGAGGCAGCTTCTTCAGCCTCTTGTTTAGTGTTAAATAAATCTGAAATCATATTTTTCTTATTTGAATTTGAAATTTGTTTGGAATGATTATGATGGTTGTTTTGAGAATTAGGCGAATACTCCCATATTCCCATAGTAGTAACACCGGCAGAGATAATTCCCATCCCAACTACTGATAAATTGACTATTCCCATTGCTACTGCACCAAAAGAAAATACACCCATTGGTACTACCCCAATACTTATTACTCCCATTGGCACTATTCCTATTGAAACTATACCAAGAGGTGCTATTCCAAAAGCAATTTTTTTTGGTTTTGTACCACAATGCTGATTCTCTTTACTTTTATTAATTCCCAATAGTTTTTCAAAATGTTAAATTAAAATTGTCTCACAAAATAACCAATCAAAGATTAATTTCTAGAGGAATTAAAAATTTTGAATTATTTTTTAGAACTTTGAATAACTTAAAAAATCTAAGAGGAACAGTAGACTTGTTGCCTGATCAATTAATAAAGTGGCAAAACGTTGAGAAAATTGTATTGCAACAGCTTTCAAGAGCATCCATCAAAGAAATAAGAACACCAATATTGGAAATGACCGAATTATTTATAAGAGGAATTGGTGAAGGAACAGATGTTGTCAGTAAGGAAATGTATACATTTCTTGATAGGGGGGAGAGATCCTGTACTCTCAGACCCGAAGGAACAGCCTCAGTTGCACGAGCGTTAATACAAAATGGAATATCGTCTAATCCTCTTCAAAAACTTTGGTACATGGGTCCTATGTTTCGATATGAAAGACCTCAAGCAGGCAGACAAAGACAGTTTCATCAGTTAGGCGTTGAGTTTATAGGGCATGATTCAGTTAGAAGTGATGTTGAAATTATTGCTTTAGCCTGGGATATCTTAGGAAAATTAGGAATAAAAGAACTCAATCTTGAAATAAATACTTTAGGTGATACAAATGACAGATCAAATTTTCAAAAATCCTTTTTAAAATGGCTAGAAATAAATAAAGATTTTCTAGATTTAGATTCTCAGAATAGGATTACTAAAAACCCTTTAAGGATTTTGGACTCAAAGAATATTCAAACAAAAAAAGTGCTTGAAAATGCACCAAGATTATTTGATTTTTTGTCTGAAAAAAGTCATAACAGATATTCAGACTTAAAAAAACAATTGGAAGTTTTAAAAATACCTTACGTGGAAAATTTTAATTTAGTAAGAGGTTTAGATTATTACACCCATACAGCTTTTGAAATCACTAGTGGTGCTTTAGGTTCTCAAGCTACAGTTTGCGGAGGAGGAAGATACGACAATTTAATAAAACAAATGGGAGGGCCAAATACCCCGGCAATTGGATTTGCAATTGGTCTAGAAAGATTAATTCTACTAGCAGGAAAGGAGCTTGAAGTTCCAAGAAATACTGATATTTATATTATTAATCAAGGCTTAATTGCTGAATCATTAGCTTTGGATTTATCTAGAAAATTAAGAAATTATGATTTGATAGTTGAGTTGGATTTAAGTGGAGCCTCATTTTCTAAACAATTTAAAAAGGCAAATAAACTAAAATCTAAAAGTATTATCGTAATTGGTGATGATGAGGCAGTTAAAGGTGAATTTAATATAAGGCTCTTTGATCAATCAGGTAATGGGAACGAAGGAGAGGTTATATCTTTTGAGAATGATATTAAATTAGAAAATTGGATAAACAATAACTTACTTGTAAAGTGATGTTCTTGAAGATAGTGATAATTTTTCTTTTTATAATTATTTTTTTTAATTTAAGGAATTTTCTTAAATTAAATAGAAAACAAAAAGTTTTTAATTCTAAAAAAGTAACAACTTTCAATAAAAAGAATCTTAATAAGTGGATGAATTTAACTAAAAAAGAAAGATATAACTTAACAAAACAAGATTCTCTTAATTACATGGATAAAAGAAAAATTTTATTAGACGAAATTAGAAATGAATATAAGAAAATATCTAGAAAAAATTCTGAGGGGAACATTAAGAAAAAATAATTATGGAAAATTACTGGACTTCTAATAAACCTATAAATGGATTAAGACATTTTGTTTTAGTAAATGAGACTAAGGAAAAAGGAAATATTATTTTTTTAATGGTTTCAGTCCTTGATTCTGAAATTAACTTAAAAACTACTTATGAAGAATTAATAAATACTGGAAATTGGCAGAAGGGTTGGATCAATCTTTCAAAGCATCAATCGATTACAGAAGAATACGATAACTATAAATCCATCAATCGAGGAAAGGGTATCGATGAGATATTCATTAATGAAGATTCTTTATTTAATATTTCTTAATTTGATAAAATCTTTCAAATCTCGTTTCTTTGTAAATACTAGGTTTTTTGTGACTTAATAATTATTTAAAAGTTTTACCCCTTTCAAAAAAATAAAATTAACGTTATCAAGGATTAATTATATTTACTTAATTCAATGTTAGGGGATATGTGGAGCTCATCTGAGTTGACCTCTGAAAAACTGGGAATAACTGAAATTAAACTTTCTTTTTTACGTGAAAATGGAATACTCAAGCCTGGGATTCATTGGAAAAGCTCTCCACTCGGTCAGAAAAAACCTTGGAAACCCAAAGCCCTTTACAATGTAAAAATGTGCAGAGAAATAATTAATAAATTTTATTCTGAGGAAAACTATAATATCGCAGCCTAAAAAATGATATTATCCTGATTAATTTGGGAAAACATTTAAAATATTTATTCGATTAGATTCTCATCTTTACACTCAATAAGAGTGTTTTGCAAAGTTGGATATAAGTTAACCATATTTATATATTGTTTCGATTTTCTGTAAGATTTTGCAGCCTTTTTGTAATGAACTTCAGATTTCATTTCTAGTGAAAATTTTCTAGAAGACTCTTGAGAAGTAGTCATAATATTAGATGTCTTATCTCATATTTAATAATTGTTTGAGTATGAGGCAATAAAAAGGATGTTTTAATGAAACAAAACATCGTTTAATGTCAGCAAAAAGAAATTTAATAAAAAAAAATTAAAATTAAAACTCTTTTAAATTGATATGTAATCTATTCTCTAGCAATAACTTTGCTGTTGAAATCTAACTTATTCTAAATTTAATATTTTTGGGAAATTAATTAATTTTTTTTTCTTAGGATTACTAATTTTTACAATTTTGTTGTGAATTCAACCGTTTGATGAAAATTAAAGTATTCTCAAAACGTTTAAGCTAATCATTTCCTAAATGCAAACCTACGGTAATCCAGATACCACTTACGGGTGGTGGGCTGGAAATTCAGGTGTAGCTAATCGCTCAGGAAAATTTATCGCTGCTCATGTAGCTCATGCAGGATTAATTGTTTTCTGGGCTGGTGCTTTCACCCTTTTTGAACTTTCACGATTCGATCCTAGTGTTCCTATGGGTCATCAACCTTTAATTGTTCTTCCACACTTAGCCACTCTAGGAATAGGGTTTGACGCTAATGGCGTTGCTATGGGAGATACTAAACCTGTACTTGCGATAGCAATCGTTCACTTAGTTTCTTCTATGGTTTTAGCTGCTGGTGGACTTTTACACTCTCTACTTCTTCCAGGAAATTTAGAAGATTCAGATATTGCTAGAGCAAGAAAATTCAATATTGAATGGGATAATCCTGACAAATTGACATTTATTCTTGGACATCATCTCCTCTTCTTAGGATTTGCAGTTATTGCTTTCGTTGAATGGGCCAGAGTCCATGGAATTTATGATCCAGCTATTGGCGCTGTAAGACAAGTTGAATACGAATTAAACTTAGCAAAAATTTGGAATCATCAAACAGACTTTTTGACTATCGATAGTCTGGAAGAGGTTATGGGCGGTCATGCATTCTTAGCTTTTGTAGAGATTACAGGTGGTGCATGGCATATCGCTACTAAGCAGGTGGGAGAATTTACTAAGTTCAAAGGTAAAGGTCTCCTATCAGCAGAAGCTGTTCTATCTTGGTCATTAGCAGGTATAGGCTGGATGGCTATTATTGCAGCTTTCTGGAGTGCAGCAAATACAACTGTTTATCCTGTTGAATATTTTGGTGAACCACTTGAATTGAAGTTTAGTATTTCTCCATATTGGATTGATACTGTTGATCTTCCTGATGGTGAGTTTACATCAAGGGCATGGTTAGCAAATGTTCACTACTACTTTGGTTTCTTCTTTATTCAAGGCCACCTTTGGCATGCTCTAAGAGCATTAGGCTTTGATTTCAAGAGAGTTACAAATGCTATTAGTAATATTGATAGTGCCACAATTACTCTTAAGGATTAAATTCTCAAGTTAATCATTTATATCAAGGGCCCTTTTAAAGGGCCTTTTTTATTTGAAAAATTTTGTTTGCTAATTTAGATTTAGAATTATATGTTTCTGAAATCATTGAATATTTTTTCTCTGCAGAATAAAGATATTTTTTCAAATTCTCTATTGATAAGTTTTTTGGGATTATTAATTATATTTTTTTTGTTGATTTTTGGGAGGAAATTAAAACTAGCTGTTCAACTTGAGAGATTTGGATTGCCAATAGCAGTCATATCAGGGATTTTAGGTATATCTATAGGTCCATTTGGAGCAATACATTTTTTGCCAAAAGAAACAATCAATGTTTGGAGTAATTTTCCTACACCTCTTTTATCTTTAGTTTTCGCAACTTTAATGATGGGAAGACCTATTCCAAATATAAATGGTTTAGTTAAACCAATTTTTAATCAATTTCTATTAGCTCTTTCTCTAGGTTTCGGACAATTTTTTGTTGGCGGTCTAGTTGTTAAATATTTTCTACCTCCATCTATGGAAGCAAACCCTCTCATGGGATGTCTAATAGAGGTTGGTTTTGAGGGTGGTCATGGAGCTGCATCAATAATCGGTGAAAGTTTTAATAAACTCGGTTTCCCAAATGGTTTAGATCTTGGTTTGGCTATGGCAACAATGGGTTTATTATCCTCTTCAATATTGGGGAGCATATTTATCTTTATTGGTAGAACTTTAGGCCTTTCAGATACTGAAGAAATTCTTGAACGAGAAGATACTCTAAATGGAAAAAATAAGATTAAAATTTTTGCAGATTTAAGAATTTTTATAATAAATCTTGGATTCTCTGGTTTGGCAATTTCTTTTGGTGTTTTGCTTCTTAAATTTTTAAGGTATATTTCAATTTCTTTTGGTGATTTTTCGAGGGAAATTATTTTTTCACTACCAGTATTTCCTTTTATCCTTATAGGTTCGCTCCTTATTAGATATATTTTAGAAAAAACCAAAAATACAGAATTTATTTCAAATATTCTGCAAAGGGAGATTGGTATTTTATCAACAGACTTATTGATTTTTACAGCTATGGCCAGTTTAGATATTGCAGTTGTTTTTGATAATTGGATACTTATTTTAGTGTTTACTATTTTCGGTTTATTTTGGAATTTAATCTGCATTGCTTATTTCGCATACTTTATTTTTGATGATTATTGGTTTGAAAAAAGTTTGATAGAGTTTGGTAATTCCACTGGTGTAGTAGCTTCTGGGTTACTTCTTTTAAGGCTTGCAGATCCTAAAAATATTTCTAAGACTTTACCAATTTTTACATCAAAACAGCTATTTGCTCAATTAATTCTTTCTGGGGGACTGTTCACAGTTCTTGCACCATTAATGATTTCTAAAATTGGGTTAGATTATTGGACAGAAATTTGTGCCTTAATTACATTCGCAATTCTCTCTATCGCATTGATTTTTAACAAAGTAGAGATGAAAAAGTTTCAATAAAAACCCTAGAATAGTAAAAAGCCTAAATTTTTATTTTAATGTCATATACACCCTACGATATTCCACCTCAAGAAAATAAAGGTAAGTGGTTTAGGAGTCATTTACTTGGAAGGGAAATCGAACTTGGTGAATTGTATAGTCTTGGATCAAATGATTTAGATTTGCTTATGGCGGAGACTGCAGAAATCAGAAGCGATCTTGATTTTAAGGAAAAAAATATAGGCAAATTTAGGACCGCAGGATATTTTTTGGAGTTAGCAAGAATAATTGAGAAAAGGAAGTTGTTAGAAAGTTAATTTGATGGGAAATAATTCTTCCTAGAATTTTGTTCCCATAATTCGTATTTATACATTAACGACTTAAATTCTCTATTTTTTTCAAACGAATCTAACCAGTTTTTTATTGAGGATTCAAAATAATTTGTTCTTTTTTGACTTTCACAAGCGATTCTAAATTGTCTTACAAAAGGCCAAATAGACCAATCGGCGATTGTTGGGCTATCTCCAAAAAAGTATTTTTTTTCGGCAAGAAGTTCGTTCCATCTCTTTATAAATTTAATCGCATTTGTGAAATGAAATTCTTCATCACTATCTTTATATCTTGTGGCATATTTAAATCGATCTAAATGATATTTGAATTCGTTATCGTTTTCATTAATTATTTCTAAAATATCTTCCTTTTTGTTCTTAGGAAAATAAAGTAATTTGATGTTTTCCTTTTTTGATTCTGAAAGAGCCCACAGGATGATTTCAAGACTTTCTTCAATAACTTCACTATTTTTTTTTATAAGAATTGGAACCGTTTTCGTCTTTGAATTATTTAAAAAATCTAGAGGTTTATTTTTTAAATCAATTTCTCTTATCTCTACTTTTATTTCGCAAATTAACAGGGCCCATCTTGCACGAATTGCATATGGACATCTTCGAAATGAATATAAAATATCGTTTTTCATATTGTAAAAACTTTTAATTTCCTTAATTCTTTTAGTATTATCTAAGTAGGATTGATATTAATTTTACAACGCAAATGTCGGGATATGTTTACCTTATTAGAGTAGGAGACCTTTATAGGATTGGGAAAACGGATAATCTAGAAAAGAAAATTAAAAAATTAAAGCCAGATGAATTATTAACATCAATTATGACTAAGGAGCCAGAAACTCTTGAAGCAAGATTACTAAGAAAATATAAGTCGCAAAGAATTCCTGAAACTGGCTATTTAAAGCTTTCTAAAAGACAAATTAGAGAATGTAAAAAGCAATTTGAATTAAAGGGTGCCTTACCTCACACTTTAGATGCTGAAGTTTCCATAACTCTATTTGCATCTTTTTTATTGTTTTCATTAAGTTCTTTTATTTTTAATTATTTAAATTTTGGGTTTGTAAAATCTATATCTTATTCTTTCGGAATGGCATCTCTACCAATGCTTATATTATTTATTACAGGTAGTTTTGGAGGATACTTTTCTGAAGATTTATCTCTTTTTTCATTATTAACTAATCGAATAAAAGGTTTATTTATTGCAATTGCAATGCTTTCCATGGCTTACTTAATTTTCAATTTAGGTTAAATTTCATAATTACAATTTAAGGCAATTTCAAATGGAACTGATTGGGTAGGTAACTTCAGAATAGTTGAGCATATTTCTGCAATATCCTCAGGCTGTGTCATGCTTGATTTATCTAGAGAAGAGATATTTTGGGCCATTTCTGTATTAACCCAACTTGGGCAAATTGCAGAAATCCTTATATTTTTGTCCCAACCTTTATTTTTCATTGTTTGGCATAATCCCATCAAAGCAAATTTTGAAGAAGAATAAGCGGCTAAATCACCTTTGGATCTTTTCCCACTCATTGAAACTAAAACAATAATTCTTCCTCTCCCAGAGGTACATAAATGATCCCAAGAAAGCCTACATAAATGCCAAATTGCCAAAAAATTGATATTTAATGTATTTAAAATATCTTCTTCATCACTATCTTTGTATAAGAAAGGAACTTTAGATAATACTCCAGAACAATTTATTACTGAATCAAATCCTCCAAATTCATCTACGGTATTCTTTATCCAATTTTCGGCTGTAATTTTTTTTAAAGCATCATAGTAGTTGATTATAATTTTACCTTCTGGCCATTTTTTTGGATCAATAGCACTTCCTTTTAATGATTCTAAATCTCTTATTCCAACACTAATTCTATTGCCTTCTTTTAATTCTTTATGTGCAATATTTAGTCCAATACCTCTACTGGCTCCACTTATTAATATGGTTCTCATTTTTTAACTATATGTTTGGAAATATTATCCTAATTAACATTTTAAATTCTCTTCCATGCATAATCATAAGACCTTTCTTTACACTCCATGGAGCCTTCATAAACATTACGCACATTGCATATACAATCTCTTTTAAAGAAAGAGTATCAGTTAGAAACCCATACCATTGATTTTTAGGTAGTTGGAAAAAACTGCCAAAAAATTCTCTCAATAGTTTCTCATCAAACCTCATGAGTTTTTCTAATCCAAATTGGTAAAGTGATTTCTTCCTAATTAATTCTTTTGACCATAAAGTTTCCCAACCTTTTCTAGCAATATGATAGGTACTTAGATTTTTGTTTTTAATTGCTTCTGAGACTGCCTTTGCGACAAGTGGAGCTCTTCTTAAAACATTACCAATTAAATATCCAGATGCAGGATGTACCATTGAAGCAGCACCACCATATCCAAGTATTTGTTGTTTGAAATCTGGGATTGGCATATTCATAGGAAGAAATAAGCCAAGCTCTTCGTGCTGCATGCTTGTGATTGATATATTTCGATAAGAAAGCCTCTTCTCTAGTCTCTCTTTTAAATTTTCCATTGTTAGAGGATTTACCAAACCAAGAGATGTCTCTTCAAGAAAATATTTCCCATCACCCATATCCATGGCATAAAGAAAAGTGGGAGGTTCTTTTTTTTGCTCATCGTTAAGATGGTCATTTCTATAGTCCATTAATACAAACTGCCCTTTCTTAAGTGGAGGTTTACTAAAATTACCTACTATTCCATAACAAGTTTGGACTGCTAAGGGACCACACGATTTTAATTTAAGAAAAACAGGATCATATCCTGTTGCATCTACTACTAATCTTGCAGAGTAAGTCTTGCCATCTTTTGTAGTTACTATACTTTTGTATTTTTCAAAATGTATTTTGTTTGCAAAGCCTTGATGCCATTTAATAAAAGACTTATTGCATTCATTAAACCAATAATTGTGGAGTTTCTTCTTATCAAATAGTCCATAATCTAGTGAATGTTCCGTGGCTTTATTCTCGTCATCCTGTTCTTCTAAAGCGCCATGCCCAAAAAAACTTACGGTATTCTTCCATCTATATTCAAGTAAATCCTGAAGCCCGAGTTGATCAACTTCTTCCCCCCAAATGCCATATGTGTTTGGCCAAGGTTCATCAGGCCCATTTGGAGAGAGCACTTCAACATTTAATTTTTCCTTCCCTAAAGCTGAGGCAATTGCCATACCTGCAGGCCCTGCACCCAAAACAAGAATATCTGGCATATTTTCTTTTGACATTAAATATAAATCTTATAATTAAAGAAATTTTTGGAACAAATTATTACTTCTGCTTCAAGTGTTATATATTTCATCCAATATTTGTAATGAGAGTAGATTAATAATAATCAAATTACTCAAATACTAGTGACTAAGTTTTCAGTGTTTTAACAATAATTTATAAGATTACAAAATAAAAAAAACATTATTTATTTTTTTATCATAAAAAAAATAAAGGAATTTTAATGATTAAAAATAAACATATTTTAATTACTGGAGGTAATTCAGGAATAGGGTTTTTTGCCATTATTAATTTACTGAAGACGAAAAATATTTTATATGTTTTAATAAAAAACGAATTTAGAAAGAATGAATTTCTCAAAAAAATTGAGAAACATTTTGATAAAAATTACCTTAGTAAATTTTTAAATATTATTGAAAATTGTGATCTTTCAGATCTAGAGAATATTAAAAAAATAAAAGATTACTTTTTTAGTAAAAAGATTTTTTTAGATGTTCTTGTTTTAAATGCAGGATTACAATATACAGGCTCTTTTTACCCTAAAGTATCAAAACAAGGCATAGAACTAACTTTTGCTGTAAATCATCTTTCACATTTTTACTTGGTAAATGTACTGCAAGATTTTATTAGAGATAAAGAAGAATCTAGAATCATTATTACATCATCAGATGTTCACGACCCCAAAAGTTCAGGTGGCAATATAGGAAAGAAAGCGGGACTTAATAACCTATTTGATTTTAGAAAAAAAGTAACTGGTCAATTTTTAAATTTTAATGCTGATGAAGCTTATAAAAATAGTAAGTTATGTAATATTTTGTTTGCTAAAGAACTTGAAAAAAAATTAAAAATATCCTCCAGTAAAATTTCTGTAATAACTTGGGCTCCTGGTCTCGTAATACCAAATGATGATTCGGGTTTTTTTAGATACAGTAAACGTTTTAATCTCTTTGGATATTTAATTTTTTCTAAAGCTGCAAAAAATATTTTGGGAATTTCTGAAAGTATAGAAAATGCTGGAAAGATTCTTTCTGAGATTGTCCTTGATGCAAATTTAAATAATGTTGGTTTCATATATTTAAGCAATAAACTTATAGCTAGAAAAAAACATAAATTAGTTGAAAGTAACGTTAGTGATGAAGCAAATAGTGATGAGTTGGCTTCAAAACTTTGGATTTTAAGTGAAGATATTTGCAGATCATTTGGATTTGTTACTTTCAATATTTAAGGTTTGTGTTGGGAATGCAAACTCTATATTATTGAGAGCAAATTCCTCAATAATTTTTAAATTTATAGATTGTTGAGCTTCCATTGCAGCAAGATAATTATTAGTTGGTATGTAATAAACAAGTTCGAAATTAAGACTGAAGTCACCAAAATCTGTGAAATGACACCTATCAAAAGAAGCATCTTTTGTCTCTTCAACTATTTTTTTTATTATTATTGGAATCAATTTCATAAGTTTTGGAGAGGTTTCATAAACAACTCCTAATTTATGCACTAACCTTCTTTTTTCCATTTGTGCGTAATTTGAAATTATTCCATTTGTAAGGGCGCTGTTGCTCATTACTATAACTTCTCCATTGATACTTCTTATTCTTGAGGATCTTACTCCGACCCTCTCAACCATTCCAAGGACGCCATCAGATTTTATAAACTCACCTTTTTGAAAAGGTTTATCAAGCAAAATCGTTATGTATTCAAAAAACTCCTGAACTGGATCTTTCAAAGCTAATCCTGCTCCAATACCTCCTGCACTGAGTAGAGCCCAAATAGCAGTCATTTGAACACCTATATTTTGTAAGAAAAAGATTGAACCAATAGTCCATGTAAATGCTTTTATTAATGGAGTAAGTGAAGATATCATTGAACTGATTGAGGAATCATTAATTTTCAATGTCGATTCTGTTAAAGATCTTATTAAAACTTTATTGAGAGCTTTGATAATTATTATCAATATAAATAATTTCAGAATATTCAATAATACAGAGATAAAAGTTATTTCATCAGCAAAAAAATAGTCAATTGAAAAATAAAATGAGAGGAGAAAACCTATTGGTTTAATAATTCCAGAGATGACTTCAAAAATAAAATCGTCAAAATTTGTTTTTGTACGTTTGGAGATCTTTTTGAAGAATATTTTTGAAACTTTTGAAATTATTATCGACAATAAAATTCCAATAAAAAAAATAGATATTGCCAGAAGGAAGTTTTCAGTAACTAATTTCATATTCAAATAAAACCTAAAAATTTATCTCTAATAAAATTTTAAATTATCTCTAAACAACAAACCAGTCTTTATTTTTCTTTAACTAATTATTATATTTCTAATTTCTTTAAATTCTTTTCTATCCGCAGTTTTGCATAATTCAAAAATTATTGATTCAGTTGTTGTTAAGATCGCCCCACTCTGATTCATTCTTTGTAATGCTATTTCATGATCTACTATATTTCGACTTCCCATGGCATCTGATATGAGAATAACTTCAAATCCTTTTTGTAAACAACCTAAGGCAGTTTGTTGAATGCAAATATGCGTTTCGATCCCACAAACTATCAAATTACTAATTTTCTTATTTTTAAGTTCATTTAAAAAATCTTGTATATTAGCTAAGCTAAATTCCATCTTTTCAATCTTTTTAAATCTAGCTTTGGGTAATAATTCAGGGATCGTTTCTCCCAATTTGAGTGGGTTCTGTTCAGATATAAATATGTTTTCTTCTAAAATTTCGTAAGCATTTATCAGCTTTTTAATGTTCTTGATTATTGAATCCTTATTAAAAATTTGCCTTATTATTTTTTCCTGAATATCAATAATTATCAAGGCGTTTACTTTCGATGATAATTTATCAGAAGAGATTTCTTGATCATTCATCATTTATATATAAAGATACATTTAACATAATATTTTGAAGAACTTTAGTAAACATTTTAAATCAATAAGTTGTTTTACTCTCATCTAGAGTTATTATTGAGAATAGCCATGGGTTAATTTTGTCATTATCCTCTCAATACAAAGTCATCACATCTCCTCTTGGTGATGGATTACATAAAGACGGGAAAAGATTAACTCCTCAGAGGCTAAAAGTTCTTAATTTATTTGAAAATATTGGCTCTGGAAAGCATCTTAGTGCTGAAGAGGTTCATGAAAAGTTAGTTAAAACAAGCTCCAAAGTTTCACTAGCAACAATTTATAGAACTTTAAGACTTTTAGTACAAATGGGTTTGCTTCATGAATTAGAACTCAGTGAGGGTGGACACAGATATGAATTGCTTAGTAACGACACACCGGACCATCATCATTTGATTTGTATTAGGTGTGGAAGAACAGAAGAATTCGAAAATGAAGAAGTTTTAGAAGCAGGCAAAGTCGCAGCAAAAGTTAATGGGTTTAAACTAATTGAATCCTCTTTAAATGTAAGAGCTATTTGTCCTAATTGCATTTAGTAGGTTTTAACTTAAAGTCCCTCCACAACTTGACCCAGCACCTGCAGTGCAAGCAAAACAATGTTCTTTTACAGCTACCCCGTAGTCAAAAGTAAATGATTCATCCAATAGATCAAAAAGTGTCTTTGGTCCTTTATCCTCTCGGAAATTTATTTGTTGGTTAAAGTCACAATCATAAATTTCTCCTAACCAATTAACACTAATTGTCTTTTTACACATAAGATTTTCTAAATTCTTTTCATTAAAATTTTCTTTTAGTAATTTGTAATAAGTCTCTAGTTTCCCTTCTCTTCTAAGAGATTCTTCATATCTATTTATCGGCATATTAGTTATTGTGTATAAATTATTAAAAACGATATTGTATTTTTCGAATAGTATTTTTTTATAATCCTTCTCCAATATTTCCTGAGAAGGAGGAAGAATTGGGCTTACAGGATTGTAAACAAGGTTTAACTGTAATCCATTTTCTTTTTTTCCATAGCCTAAATCATTAAGAATTTTTATGGCATTAATACTTTTTTCAAAAACCCCAAAACCCCTTTGAAAATCAACATTATTTTTTTCATAACACGGTAGTGAAGCAGTAACTATCACTTTATTCTTTGCAAGAAATTGAGGAAGATCTTCATAACCTTCTTCAAAGAAAATTGTCAAATTGCACCTGTCAATAATATCAATTTGTTTTGTGCTCAAACTGGTTATTAGATTTTTAAATTCTGGGTGAAGTTCTGGCGCACCACCTGTAATATCTAAAGTCTTGATTTTGTATTTTTGAATTATCTTTGGAATAAGAGATATCATTTCATTGGACATCTTTTCAGTCCTTAGGGGACTCGAATTGACATGACAATGCTTACAAGCCTGATTGCATTTATAACCTATATTAATTTGCAATGTTTCTATAGGTTCTTTATATATTGGGGGGAATTTTTCTTTCATAAATCTATTATTAATAAATTGTCATTCGAAAATTTAAAAGTCAACTATTTTTTTTAAAGTTTGATCTCTTATTAGCAAGTTCAATAAACCAACTTATGTATTCTTTGGGACCATTTTTAAAAATTATGTCAAATTTTAAATTGTCATGAACATCACTGATCCCTATTAAACCAGTTTTTTTTGTAGAGGGTCTTTCAACTTCACCAGAACTACTATCTACAAAAATTATTTTATTCTTAATCCCAAATTCATCACCTAGTATTTGTATTAATTCTAGAAAAGACCTGTCACTTCCTCCTCTTGAATAACTTTTTTCATCATTATTTTTTTTTGATGTGACTGTGTCACCAACTCCTACAATCAAAGGCATATCTTCTTTTTGAATAGTTCTTTTGCATAAATCAATTTTTTCCTTAACAGAATTTGGAGAGTTTCTAAAATTAAAATTTCTCCCAAAAGGAGCTTTACCAGTTTTATCCGCAATAAATTTATTTAAAAGAAATAAAACTCCAGAATCTTTAACTGCTCCTTTAATAAGTAATTGTATGTCTGTTGATCCAATATCATCTGGAGAAGAAAGTTTAATTGTTTCTCTGCCATTTTTATTACCTAAATTTGGTGAAATATGAAGGAAAAATGAGTTTTTGAGGCCTTCGGATTCAGCTTTTAAAATGATTTCATTCATCATTTTTTCAAAACTAATTTGAATAAGCTTTCTTTTATCAGAATCTTCATGAACTAAATCAAATAGACTATTGAAATTAATCGTTGGCGAGAAGCGAGTTTCACAAATTGATTTTACCGCGTGAAAATTGATATCTTCTGGGCTAAGTTCAGGAAAAATATCTTTAACTATGAAATTAAATTTTGGTCTTATTAAACTAGGTACTTTTGATAAAAAATTTAGTTCTTTTTCTGAGACTCCTTCAAAACTTATTTCACCATTGTTGTCTTGATACTCTACTCCACAGGCAGCTAAACCTCTTAAATATAGTTCTTTGTTTTTAGGCTCAGTAGTGCTCATTAAACTCCTCTCTATTATTCTGTTAACTCCTCTTGGACCTTCATGTTCCCCGCAAGTTAATACAAAGAATTCCTCGGCAAATTCTTTTACTGCATAGATATATTTTGATTCTAATTCTCTAGTCATTGGATCTTTAACTAATGGGATACAAACTCCGTCAATGTCTTGAATAAATAAGATATTTTTAGAAGAAATTAATTGATTTTGTTCATTTGAATAACTTGCCTTATATTCCATATTTATAATTATTTCCCTTTTAATTTTCACTTTCTCAGAAATTATAAATTAAAAAACTCAATATTTTCAATAAATAATTTGCTATGGTCAAAAATTGCTTTAATGTAGAAAAATGTTGGTATAGGTAAGAAATTAAAAAATTTATCAAGAGTTTCCAAAAATGAAGAATAATTTCGTAGAAAACATCAAAGATGAAAAATATTTTTATTCATTGATTGAAGATATAGAGAATAGCAAAGTTGGATTTTACAGTGTTGGTTTATATCCTGCATCACTAGCATACAACTGTGCTATGCATGGAAAATCAAATAATATTCTCTTGGCTCCTAGGGAAGATAGAGATTTGTTAGGTGCTTTCTCAAATGATGTTATTTCTGATATGGATAATGAGATTATTGAAAAGATTAAGAGAATGGGGAATTATTCTTCAGAGGGGAAAATAAAGTCTTTTGATCTAAAATATCTTCTTTTGAATTGTGAAATGGTTATTCTTGCTTCAAATAGTAATCACATACAAGATGATGTTAAAAATGCTTTAGAACTTAGAAAAAATTTAAAAAGAGAAAATGTGGTTCTTGGCTGTCTAGTCGGTTCTTTTTGTATTGATAATAAAAATAAAAACCCTTTTATTCTTTGTAATAAATATCCAGATTTAGCTTTTTTTACAGGATTTCATCGTCACGGAGCTTTACGAAATCCTAATGATAGTTTTACTGCAAATTTCTGCCATCCTGATGCGCTAACAGCATTAATAGGAGCACGCATTTTGAATCAATTATCACCGAAAATTCAAGTTTCTCCTGGAGTTCACAATATTGAATGTCAATATATAAAATCAATAAAAAATATCTCATCAATATTTGCAGGTTTTGTAAATAACTTTCATTCCGATAAGCCTGGAATGCTGCCTAGCATTAATACGATTTTGTTAACTCAATGTTTAGATCAGGCCGCATCAGTATCAATAAAAGTTAGAAAAGAAAATAAATTAGAGAATAAATATCTTTCATTAAAAGAACTTGGTTATGGTCAAGAAATAATCTGTGCAAGGGAAATAATTAATGATAAATTTTGCGAAAAAGGAGATTATACATTTTCTCAATTAAATGCTGTTAAGGCTGATGTCTTAGGAAGTATGACTCTACCAACTGAAGGAAAACCAACACGTAATTTTCAAGCAGGACAAGTTTTATCAGATATGCTTTTGCAACTCAACAGATGTCCAAAAGATGTCTCAGAATTTGTAAATTGGTGTAATAAATACTCTCTCAGTCAAGGAGGTTTAGAAGGTCTAAAATCTTTAAAATTTTGGCCAGACATTTATAAAGAATTCAAAATTAAAAATAACAATTGTTCAATGATTAATCTGATTTATTTATGCTTTAATGCTAATTCAGAAGAAAAAAAAGAAATTTATAAGGTTTTAATTAGTTCAGAAGAAATCACTAATTTTTGCCAAGAATCTGTGAAATCTGAATTATCTTTCGAACTAAATGAAAAATTAAAAGGAGATTATCTTTTTGATGATATTGAAAACTTTTATAAGAAATTATTTATTGACAAAGAGCAAAATGCCCTTAAAACAAACAAATATATCAATCAAATTTCTAAAAAAAATCCTAGTTATATCAATGTATTGAAAATTATTAATAAATATTTTAATAATTGATTATTTTTCTAATTTGCTAGAAAGTAAAGTTCTTAATTTATTTACTAATCTTGATTGCAGGGTTAGAATTATTATGGTTTAAAAGGTTTTTTTTGAAAAAGGAATTAACTCATCGTTCTCATGAACTTAAAGCTCTTGGTTGGAATCAAGAAGACTTAACAAGATACGAAGATTTATGGGACTACAGTCAAAGATGGGGATTAATAAATTTAGAGAGAGAAGACAGACAGTTTTTAAAGAAGGCAGAAAAGTTACTCCCAAAGATCCAAAATAAAAAGATATCCGTTAAAAAAACTATTGAAGAAAAATCTTATTATCTATGGTTAAATTTTTACCTTGATGAAATTAACATTTTTAGCAATTCTAATCTTCCAAAAAATAAATATGGTGTTTGGACACTCTTAATTGAAGAGGAAATAAAACTTCTCAAGGAATTACAACCAGTTATGGGTCTTCCAGATACTTTAAAAGCTAAAAATCTATTCAAAAATAGAAAAGAGCTTATAAATAAAGCTTTTAGCGAATTAGATGCTAAAAGTAATGACAAGGTTTTCAACTTTGATGAAGTTTTAAACAACTCTGAAAAAGATGTTAATAAGAATTGGAAATCAATTGCTGAAAAAGATCCTGAGGCTAATAAAACTTTTCCAATAATTGAATCTGAAAATATTGAGAAACTCAGATCTGCGATAAAAGAGGATTTGAGTACATATATGAAAGAAAATTACCCCTCATTAAAAAAGGATTTATAAATATTTATCTTTTTTTTGTTTTTTTTTTGGACTTTTCTAAGTTAAATAGATATAGGTTTATTTAAAAAATTTTGAGCAACCAAAAGTTCGAGACACTTCAGTTACATGCAGGACAAGTTCCTGATCCAACGACAAATTCTAGAGCAGTACCCATCTATCAAACAAGTTCCTATGTCTTTGATAATGCAGAGCATGGAGCGAATCTTTTTGGACTAAAAGAATTTGGAAATATTTATACTCGACTAATGAACCCCACCACAGATGTCTTCGAAAAAAGGATGGCAGCTTTGGAGGGAGGTATGGCAGCACTTGCAACATCCTCAGGTCAAGCTGCTCAATTCTTGGCAATAGTGAACTGTATGACTGCAGGGGATAATTTTGTCTCTACTTCTTTTCTATATGGTGGGACCTACAATCAATTTAAGGTACAATTTCCAAGATTAGGAATTGAAGTTAAATTTGCAGATGGCGATAGTATCGATAGTTTTAGAAATAAAATTGATGATAAAACTAAAGCAATATATGTCGAATCAATGGGAAATCCTCGATTCAACATCCCAGATTTTGAGGGACTCTCTGCTTTGGCGAAGGAAAATGGAATTCCCTTAATAGTTGATAATACCCTTGGTGCTGGTGGTGCTTTAATAAGACCAATTGATTTTGGAGCCGATGTTGTTGTGGAAAGTGCAACAAAATGGATCGGTGGACATGGAACAAGTATCGGAGGGGTTATTGTTGATGCCGGAACCTTTGATTGGGGAAATGGTAAATTTCCACTAATGAGTGAGCCAAGCGCTGCTTATCATGGTCTCGTTCATTGGGATGCTTTTGGTTTCGGTAGTGATATCTGCAAATCTTTGGGAGTACCGGATAATAGAAATATAGCTTTTGCGTTAAGAGCAAGACTTGAATGCCTCAGAGACTGGGGATCAGCTCAAAGTCCTTTTAATTCTTTCTTGCTATTGCAGGGTTTGGAAACTCTCAGTTTAAGAATAGAAAGACAAACTTCTAATGCTCTTGAATTAGCAAAATGGCTAGATTCTAATTCTAATGTAAGTAGTGTTAATTATCCTGGCCTAGAATCTGATCCGTACTACTCTAGTGCCAAAAAATATACTTCTGGAAGGGGAATGGGTTGCATGCTTATGTTCTCTCTCAATGGGGGTTATGAAAATGCAGTAAAGTTTATTGATTCCTTAAAATTAGCGAGCCACCTTGCTAACGTAGGCGATTCAAAAACATTAGTAATTCATCCTGCTTCAACAACTCATCAGCAATTATCTGAAGAAGAACAACTATCTGCAGGTGTTACTCCCACTATGGTAAGAGTTTCTGTAGGAATTGAGCATATTGATGATATAAAAGCAGATTTCGAACAAGCACTTTCACAAATCAATTAGGAAAGGAGATTTATTGGCTTTAATAATTCCTAGTAACTATCACAAGATTAGTGATGTTGAGAAAAATCATATCTCTTGGATCGAACCAGAATTGGCAAAAAGACAGGATATACGTCCTCTTAGGATTGGAATTTTAAATATCATGCCTTTAGGAAAGCAGTATGAATTTAACTTGCTACATCCACTTGGTTTATCTCCCCTTCAAATTGAGCCAGTTTGGATAAAGCTTAAAACTCACTCTTATAAAACTTGGGATCTTAATCATCTGAATAATCTATACATTACTTGGGAAGAAGCAAATAATCCAGAACCGTTAGATGGAATCATTATTACTGGAGCACCTATTGAACACCTTGCCTTTGAGGAGGTTAAGTATTGGGATGAATTTGTAAAAATTGTAAATGAAGCCAGAAATTCTTGTGCGAGTACTCTTGGATTATGTTGGGCTGGCTTTGCGCTGGCTTATTTGGCAGGGGTCGATAAGAAAGTTTTTGATAGGAAATTATTTGGGGTATTCCCTTTAAAAAGTCTTGTTCCTGGACACCCTTTGATGGGAACACAAGATGATGAATTTATTTGTCCTCAAAGTAGATTTGCTGGATTATCAGATTTGGAAATGGAGAAAGCCCAAAAAGAAGGGAAATTGAATTTGTTGGCTTATGGAGAAAAAGTTGGATATACAATATTTGAATCTAAAGATCAAAAACAACTTATGCATTTAGGCCATCCTGAATATACGGTGCATAGAATTATTAGTGAAATTGAAAGAGACAAAGAAAAGGGAGATGTTCCTCCTCCTAAAAATTTTGATCCAAATAGTTCAAAAACCGCTTGGAGGTCTCATAGGAATTTGCTTTTTCAACAATGGCTTTGGTTCTGTTATCAACAAGTTAGTCTTAATTAACTTTTAATGAGCGCTTTCCACACCACCTAGTCTTTCAAATAAGTTAAGACTTTCTTTATTTAATCCTACAATTTCAACTTTAGAACCACCATTCTGGAACTTTCTAATAATTTGCTCAAGAGCAACAACGCCACTTTGATCCCAAATATGAGCTAAAGACATATCAATTACAATATTTTCTGGATGTTCATGAATATCAAATCCTTGTAAGAAATAAATTTTACTTACAAAAAATAATTGTCCTTTTACTTTGTAGGTAGTCAAATTATTTTCTTTAGTTCTTGAGACAGTTATAACTTTTGCGACTTTTCTGCTGAAAAGGATTGCAGCTAATGCTACTCCAGCAATAACTCCAAGTGCAAGATTATGAGGTTTTGTGAGCATTGTAACCGCAAAAGTCATAAGCATTACTGCAGTATCACTTTTAGGTATCTTTCTAATATTTTTTAATCCATTTATATCTGCTGTACTTATCGCGATCGTTATCATGATTGCTACTAAAGCAGCCATTGGTATTGCTCCAATCCAAGACTTCAAGAGGATAATCATAATTAGAAGAGATATACCTGAGGAGAGGGTTGATAATCTAGATTTACCACCATTTTCAGTATTCATAACAGATTGCCCAACTAAGGCACATCCTGCCATCCCACCAAATAAGGATGCCACAATATTGGCGATTCCCTGTCCTCTTGCTTCTCTATTTTTATTAGAACTTGTATCAGTTACATCGTCTAAAATGTCTTGAGTTAAAAAGGTTTCCATTAAACCCACGAGAGATATTGCAAGTGAAGTTGGTAAAATAATCCCTAATGTTTCAAGACTAAAAGGTACTTTCCCATTTTCTATTGATCCAAAAGGGAGAGAAATACTTGGTAATCCATCAGGTAATTTACCCAAATCGCTGACTGTTGGGACATCAAGATTAAAGAATATGCTTATAAGAGTAATTACTACTATTGCGATAAGTTGCGATGGAATGACTTTTGTGATTTTTGGAAGCCCATAGATAATTACTAATCCTAGTATTACAAGAATCCAAACTACTGGAATCTGAGAGTTAATTGGATATTGACTGATAGTTTGTTCAACTAATCCTTTTGATTCTTTAATGCCTATTCCTAACTGAGGTAGTTGTGCTTGAAATATTAAAAGTGCCAATGCATTTACAAATCCACTTAATACTCCTGTTGGAACGAACCGCATTTGGTAGGCAAGTCTTAAATATCCCCAAAGAATTTGGAATATTCCAGTTAATATTCCAGCTGCAATAAGATACGGGACTCCTAATCCAGGAGCTTGTGATTCTCCATAAGCAACAAGTCCAGTCATTAAAAGAGCTGTTGAACCTGTAGCTGAAGTGATCATCCCCCTTCTTCCTCCAACAATCGCAATTGTTATAGATAAGCAAAATGCACCAAAAAGGCCAACTTTAGGATCTACTCCAGCTATACCTGAAAAAGCAATAGCTTCTGGGATCATGGCAAAAGCAACAACTAAGCCAGAGAGAATATTTGACTTTGGGTCATCTAACCAATTTTTAGATAAATATCTTGAGAAATTTGACATTTTAAGTTTCTTTATAATTAAGAAGTTACCTCAAAGAGGAGGCAAAATACCTTGTGGGTCAAAAATATTCTTTAAAGTTTTTAATTCATTCATTCTATTTCCAAAGGCTAATGTAATTTCTTCTTCATGAGAATTCAAATGATTATGCAATTGGGCCAAGTGAATATTTGGATAAAACCTTTTTAGCTTGCTCCATGATTTATAAATCCATTCCAGAGCGACTTCTTTTTCTTGAAGATCATTTTTTTTCCATGATGCATATATCCATGGTTTCCAAGTACTTTTTCTATGAACAAAAAAGCTTGCTCCATGATTTAACTTTTTAGTTTTGCCACCTAATTGTTGACAAGCAATATAACAGGAATTATTTGGTTTATTATCCATTATTTTACTCAAACATTTTATAAAAATTGGGATATCATTTTTTAAATCTTCTCCAAGAAGACTAATTACCTCAGAATGGTTATTTGCATTCAGCTGATATAAATTCAATTCCTTTGGAAAAAAATTAATTTTGTTAAAGTTTTCATAAAATTGTTTCTCTAGAGCGGGAAATTTGTCTAAAAGCATTAAGTATTCTTCTGTTTTTTTATCCTCTAAATTATTGAGTTCAGCAAAAATATATATATAAATTTTTTGGGCATAAATCCATTGAAGACTAATATTTTCTGGAAATTCCTCTGATAGTTTTATTATTTCTGAAAGTTCATTTATATTTACAAATCCTTCAATAACCTTTATCGGATTAGATTGGATAGTCTTAAGTTCTATTTCGGTAATAATTGAAAAGAAGGGTGCTGCGCCTTTAATTCCTTCCCAAATTAATTGTTCTTCTGTATTTATTTGATTTTTTTTTAAAGAAATAAATGTGCCATTACCCAAGAAACCTTTTATTGATTCTATATTATCAATTGCTAATCCGTAGGTTCTACTGAGAGGGCTTACTCCACCAGTAAGTATATAGCCTGCTCCAGGAAGTTTAGAGAGTCCGATTGGAAAACTTCGATTATATTTTTGTAAATGATTTAATAGATCCCCCATTATTACACCTCCTCCAATTGTTACTAAATTGGTTTTTCTATCTAGATGAATTTTGCTGTGATTTTTTCTTAGATCAAGAGTTGTAAAACCATTTTTTGCACAGCTAGAAGTTGTACCTCCACTACACACGCAAAGGTGCTCGAATTTTGCGTGAGAATAGTTATCCTCATTAAATAAGGATTCATCCACGTCATAAATTAATTTCTTTAATTTTGCATCCTTTGAGTTGGTATTTGGAACTTCAAGCAAGTTATTATTTTTCACTACATGATATTGTTCTTTAGTATTATGGTATAAGTAATAATTTGAAATTGGATAATTTAGATTTGAAGTTAAATAATCAAGTCGCGATACTTATATGTGGACATGGTAGTAGAAATAAATTAGCCATTACTGAATTTCAAGAATTAACTAATTTCATCCAAAAAAGATATCCAAACTTTTTAGTTGAATATGGTTTCTTGGAATTTGCTAAACCTTCGATTGTTGATGCTTTAGACAAGTTAAAAGATCTTTCTATAAAAAAAGTAATTGCAATACCTGCAATGCTTTTCGCTGCTGGCCATGTGAAAAATGATATACCTAGCCTGCTTATGAATTATTCAAGTAAGACAGGAATTGAAATAATTTATGGAAGAGAATTAGGTATTAATAATTTAATGATTAGTGCCGCTTGTGAAAGAGTAAAAGATGTATTTAAACAAAATAATAATCTCAAACCTGAAGAATCATTATTAGTTGTTGTTGGTAGAGGCTCTTCTGACCCAGATGCAAATTCCAATGTTTCAAAAATTACGAGAATGATCGTAGAGGGTATTGGTTTAGGGTGGGGGGAAACAGTTTTTTCTGGAGTAACTTTCCCCCTTGTTGAACCTGGCTTGAAAAATGTTGTGAGACTTGGTTATAAAAATATAATTGTTTTCCCTTATTTCCTTTTCTCAGGTGTCCTTGTCACAAGAATAAAAAGGCAAAGTGATTTAGTTGCGATTAATAATCCAAATATTTCATTTATACATGCAAAATATCTTTCATCACAGTCTTATGTGGTCGACACTTTTGTAGAAAGGATTGAAGAGATTCTTAATAACGAAGGTAATAATTTTATGAATTGCTCAACTTGTAAATATAGATCAAATTTATTTGGCTTTGAAAAAGAAGTTGGAATGGTCCAAGAAAGTCATCATGACCATGTAGAGGGCTTGGGTATCAGCTGTGATTTATGTGATCCTGAATGTAATGGTGCTTGTGAAATACAAAATCAAATGCCATCTCATAATCAAGAAAAATCAGATATAGAAGGAGGTGATTACTTAGAACATGAACATTTAGAGGCTCATAAACATGAATATAATCACCATCACCATCATCACAGTATTTATCCAAATTCAAAACATCCTTTAGGACCTGTCACGCTTCGCTTGCCTAATAAAGACTAAATCTTAAGAAAATCCGTTGAAATCAATGAATCACCTGTCTCTTTCTCGAGTTAGTCTTAATAGACTCAGTATATATAAGCATTCTTAATATAAAATCCTGGAAGTATTTTGAGCTAGATTTTCCACAATTTGCAGGTTGTTTTCCACGTCCAAATCCACACTGGAATAGAAATGGCAGTATTTTTCAAAAAAAACAGGACTTCAACATTATTGTTGACTTTTTTTTAGGATCTTTTCAATTTCCTTATTTGAAAAAGAAGTTTTTTAAAATCCCACTTATAACATGAGTCTTATTTGATAATTTGAAAAGTTTACCAGAAGATTTTTCTTGATATTTTTAGAGAAAAATATCATTATTATTGATGTAGAAAAATAAATTAATGGATCAAATTAACAAAAAAAATTTAACTGATAAGAAACTCGTAGAGTGCTCTTCAAATAAAGTCTCATTAGAAACAGAGCTTTCTGAAACTCTTTATAACACTATGAAAGATTTCGTATTAAGCAACCCGACTTGGGATCAATATAAGCTTATAAATTCAGCATTAGCTACTTTTCTCGTTCAAAACGGTTGTACAGATAATTCTGTCTCAGAAATTTATTTAAATCAATTATTTACACCCTCTAAGTCTTTTTAATATTTAAACAGGCTCTTCTACTCAAGGCCATCATTGTAAGTGTGGGGCTTTGCCAAGATGATGTGGGCCAGCAAGCACCATCTAGTACCAGTACATTCTTACATGACCACAATCTGTTAAATTTATCAACTACGCTGTTTTCTTCATTTAACCCCATTGGTGCTCCCCCTACCTCATGAATATAATATCCAGGGGGAGGAGGACTATTTGAAAGTGCTATCAAGTTTTTTGTAAATAAACTCCCTAATGGAATATTCATTAGTTCATCAATATTTTTTATTTTCCCATTTGCAGCTTTGACTGATTTTTGTATTGTTTTTTCCATATGTTTTGCCATATTTAACTCATTCTCGCTCCATTCGAATTCAATATAGGGAATTGGTATTCCCCATTCATCTGTTTTTCTTGAGAGAGAAACTGAGTTTTTCTCTCTAGGAAGGACTTCACCATGGGCGATAAGAAAGCCAATGGATTTGTTTGCGTCTTTTTGTAAAAATTTAGGTATCCCTAATCTATCAATTCCCCCCCAGATTCCATAACCTCTATGGAAATTTATGTCGTCAATTTCTGGTAAATTTGAGCCAAAAGGAATAAAGAAGCTGCCTGCTCCAGAAAGATCGGGAGGATTATCTAGTGATTTATCTGAGTTTTTTGCTTTTGGGACTGAAAAAAATCTACAGATAGATATGTGATCCATTAGGTATTTACCTAATTTCCCAGAATTATCTTTAAACCCTGCGGAATTTGATTTATGTTCTGAGTTCAGTAGTATTCTCAGTGTTGAAATTGTTGATGCGCAAAGAAGAATCAAATCACAATCCAATACTTTTTTGTGTCCATTTTCTAGGTTTACAATTGTTAGTTTTGAGGCAAGCTTTTTTATCTTGTTAATCTCAAAAGACTCCACTAGGTAATTAGAGATTATTTGTACATTTCCAGTATCTAAAGCTTTTTTTAAAGAGCTTCCTACGCTAGAAGACTTTGGCCAATTTTTTTCTTTTACAGATGAATTACGGTCAAATCCTCTTGATTGGATGAACGGATAGTTTAATTTTGATTTAACTTTGCTGCCAAAAACATTTTCGTTTTCTGTGAGAGGAATTTCACCAATATATTTACCGTTTGGGACCTCCTTAATATTATCTTTTCGTCCATAAATTCCGCAGAAATTTTCAATAAAATCGTAGTGCGGGGAAATTTCTTCGTAAGAAATAGGCCAGTTTGGCCCGAATCCGTCTTTTTTAGCCGGATGAAAGTCCTCTGAGGAAAGTCTTAATGTTATACCTCCCCAAGTTAATGATCTCCCCCCATATTGTTTACCTTGTGTCCAAAGAAATGGCTTTTTTTTTGGGAACTCATAAGGATGCTTCAATTCATTTGAATATAAGTCAGGATTATTTTTCCAATAACCAGGATGTTGGCACTGATTGGCATGTTTTTTTGTTATGACTCCTGATAATCTTTTTAATGTATTTTTTGGCTCATGATTACTAGCTTCATCCCTTTTAACTTGAGGCCCTGCTTCTATTACTAAAACTTTGATGCCTTGTTCTGCCAATGTAAGTGCTGCTATTCCTCCTGTAGCTCCAGAACCAACAACAATTGCATCATAAGGAATTATATCCAAAACCTATTTCGTGATTTGCTATTTCAATAAATATAGCATTCAGTAAATAATTAATTTTTAGATTTCAACTTAAGAAGTTAGAATTTATTGAAATATTACTCAAACAAATGAGATTTATAATTTTAACTTTTTTAATAGTTGTTTTAGCCCTCCCTTCTAGAAGCTTCGCTGCGTTGGATTATGGTAAACAATCTTTGATAGGGGCTGATTTTTCTGGATCTGATTTAAAAGGAGCAACTTTCTATTTGACTGATTTACAAGACGCAAATTTGTCAGGTTGTGAGCTCCAAAATGCGACTCTTTATGGAGCAAAATTGAAAGATACTAATTTAAGTAACTCCAACTTAAGAGAAGTAACTTTAGACTCGGCTGTTTTAGATGGTACAGATTTATCAAATACTAACTTGGAGGATTCTTTTGCTTATAGTACCCAGTTTGAAAATGTAAAAATACAAGGCGCAGACTTCACAAATGTTTTTTTGCCAAAAGATATTATTAGGAAATTTTGTGAAAGTGCTACTGGAACTAATCCAATTACAAATAGAGAAACTAGAGAAACTTTAGAGTGCGATTACATTTAAATTTATGCACATACAAGTTCTTTTTTAATCTTTCTTTGTTTATAAAGTGATCTTCCAACAGGCCAACCTAGAGTAGATAAATGTTTCATTAAGGAACCTGAGTATTTGAAATAAAAATTGTCTGAATATTTAATGCCAAGTTCATTTAGAGTGGTTATTAATAAACATAGATCTTTCTTTTTGCCTTTTTTCATATCCAATAATATCAACGCTTCACTTGATAATTTTTTTTCTAGTACCTTATCATTTTCAGCAAAACCAACTTTAAGTGAATTAAATGCATCAGAATAAAGAGTATAAATTATTCCATCTTCGAATTTATTTACAGAATTATCTACATTAAATCTTGATGATATTAAAGTTTTGTATCCTTTAATGATTTTTCTGTTATTCATAATTATTTGATTTCATCATGAGCTAATTCGTATTTCTCCAATAGATTGTTTACTTCTGCTAGTGCAATCCTCTTTTGACAGGCTGAGTCATATCTATTTACTGCTATTGAAGGTATTGAACCTTTGCTTTTCATTTCCCTTATACCAGTTTCTAAACATTGAAAAGCAACACTTGATAGATCTCTTCCTTCTGCTGCGGCCCAAACTTTCAAAAGATAAGTAAGATTTGATGGTACTGAGATTTGTACTTTGTTTGAATTTGAAGTGTTTAATGCAATATCATCGAGACTAATTTCTTTAGAGGAAATAGTTTCTTTAACCTTTTTCTTCAAAAATTTTACTTGGCTTAAAGCGTCCTCTTTATTCTTTATTTTTTGTTCTATTTCAAATAACTCTTCTTCAGAATTAATTAAAGCTTCTAATGCCCATTTAGCATCATCTTTCGCAACCGCGGTTCTATCAAGCCATTCATCTCTTATTTTTGACCAATTACTGGGCATAAGCTTTATAAGATAATTCTATGATATATAAATCCATATAGATTGTCTACTCATTCTATTTAGATTTAATATAGATTGTTTAAAATTTTAATTTTATTTTTAATAATTCCTCGTCTTAGAAATAATCTTTTACAATAATTGAAACAGCAGAATCCATCCAATGTGAACTTAGGGGAATTTTTTCGCTAATTGAAAACGATATATTTGATAATTCAATCTTTTTAAATTTTAGTTATTTGTTTATTAACTTAAAAATTTCCGGGCTTTTAATCTCTTTCAATAAGTTCAATTTTATAACCATCAGGATCCTCAACAAAAGCCAAGATAGTAGTACTGTTTTTCATTGTTTTAGGTTTGGTTGTTATTTTACAACCATTATTTTCTAATCCTTGGCAAATTAGATGAATATCTTTTACTCCAATAGCTATATGACCATATTTATCTCCAAGCTCATAGTCTTCTGACTTTTTGTCCCAGTTATAAGTTAATTCAATTACAGCATTTTCTTTTTCTGAGCCATAACCAACAAATGCCAAAGTGAATTTTCCATGAGGGTAATCCTTTTTTCTTAATAGATTCATCCCTAATCTATTGACGTAGAAATCAATGGATTTATCTAAATCTCCAACTCTCAGCATTGTATGAAGGATACGCATTTTGAATTATGAACCTAAATTTATTATCTAATATTTAATCACCATATGCCAAAATTCATTTTTCCGATACTAGGACTTTTGTTAAGTTCAGAAAATTTAGGTTAAAATGTTAATAATTTTTTCAACAATATATTGAATCAGATATTCCAGAGACTCTCATCAGTATTTTTATATACTTTGCCATTAAAGGCATCTATACCTTTTGGATATTATTTGTTCTATAAATATTCTTTTTTAAAAATACTATTATTCCTTACTTTTCCAATAGCAATAATTGAAAAATCTTTGCCTTTTGGTAGTTTTTTACTATTTATAATTTTGTTTGCTGGATTAGCAAGAAATCCAAAAGTTCCTTATTTCGTAAGATACAACGCTTGCCAAGCATTGCTTATTGATATTGCTTTGATAATAATTTCATATCTTTTGAGATTATTTCCCATAGTTGAATTAGGCTCAATTATTTTTATATTTACATTATGTATTTTTATTTATTCGATTTCTAGATGCATTTATGGAGTTGAACCTGAAATACCCTTTATTAGTAAATCTGTAAGAATGCAAATTTAAAAAGATTTATAGACTTACTGACTTTCTTCAGCACTCATTCAGAATAGATTCCCATCTTTGTTGACTTGCCTTTATTGCTTGCATTGGCGGATTAGCCCCCTCTATTTCAAAGGCTTTTATTAATGATTTATTAGCTAATAGACCTAATCTTGCCGCCTCTCTTTGCCTAGAGCATACTTTTTTCCTTGATCCCTCTTTTAAACTATTTTCGATTTCTTTAAGAATTTGGCTAGCTTCATTCGATTTAGAATAAAAATCATTCATGTAAACATCAAGTGCCGTATCGGCAAAGATTTCAATTGGAGAGATTATTGTAACTAAGCATATTATAAAACTTACAAATACAAATATTTTCATAAGAATCTTAAGTAAATTTTTTTTCCGATCTCTTTAATACTAAATAAAAGGTTAGAACACTAATTGTTCCAGATGGGCCTATTAAAACATGCCAAAATTGATCGCCACTAATTGAAAGCCTTGTGCCAAAGAAAGTCGTAAAAATAATACCAAATATTGGGTAAAGAATAAAAAGCCAATCTTTAAAAACTTTTTGCCAATTAATAATTAGAAGGATACTTATTATTATTTGAAAAAGAAGAGCAATATTTTTATCAAATAAAAAATATGAGATTATTGAACATAATGAAATGCAAAAATTAGTTTTTTGAATAAATTTATTTTTTATAACTGATATTGATAAACATGTTAGACCTAAAGATAGGAAAGAATAAAATAGCCAATTAAATAAAGAGGAGTGATCTACATAAATCCAAGATGTTTGGGTATGATCTATCATTTCAGAAATCGATGCCAAGCCTAAAAAAATAAAACCGAAAGGTATTAATTTGTTCTCGCTTATATGTTTGAATTTTTTGATCGATCTAATACCTAATAAAATTGGGATGATTGCCGCTTGAAAGTGGGCAAATAATAAAATTGAAAAAAACAAAATAAATTCTTAGACTTAATTCATCCTAATTTAAATAAAAAAAAGAGTTTCGGGTCACCTGAGTAGAGAAAGATACCATTGCCCAATTACTATAATCAATATTGTAAGAACAAAAGGGAAAGCAGGATATCGTGTTTGAAAATTAGCTGGTGGCCAAGGAGACCAAGATATTAATCTTCCTTGAGGTTCATTTGAAATTACTTTTTTTTTCAATTTTTTGGATATTAAAGTATCTGTGGCGAAGCCTTTATTCATAGTCCAAATAAAAACAATACTAACAAAGACGTACCAAAAGAGCGTTTATTATTCGGTTGAATTATAGTTGCTTTTATTAAAACGGAGGGGGGGGGGTGATTTTTATTAAGCTCAAACGGAACTCTATGAATGTATATGGCGATATTTATTGAACTGGATCAACCAAATCCCCCAGTAAATCTCCTAGTAGATTTGATTCTTTAAATTTAATCTTAAAGATAAGTTTCTTTGCAGATACTTAATTTATCGTTTCATTTAATCTTCTGCATTTTCAAATTCTCTCAGCAAACGAAAAGTTTTGGAAATAAAAGGGAAGATCCATACTAACAAACCCACTACGGTTATCAAAGCGACAAGAAAGCCCAAAATTGCTAAGAATCCACCTGTTACATCTCCTTCGTAGAAACGATCAAGCCCAATTGGAGCACCAACTCCTAAAAGGAAGAGTCTTGTTAAAGTTTGTTTTTCTTTTTTTCTCAACATAAATAATTTTAAAAGAGGATTTATTTCCTCAATTTTAGATCGACTTGTAATTTTGATTCAATCCCCCAGTATTTTTTAATAAATCCCACAGTAAATCCCCCAATAAAAAATTGTCCCTACCTGACTGTTTATGGAGGGCTATGACGAGGCTGAGTTTCTTAAATCTTGCAAATATGGCTTTATATCTACGATTAAAATAATTTTGCCTGCTTATGGTGGAATATGACACCTTGTGCAGGTTCTCTAAATACGGAGGGGGTGGGATTCGAACCCACGGTGCCCTTGCAGACACGCTAGTTTTCAAGACTAGAGCCTTAAACCACTCGACCACCCCTCCTCAGGGCTATTCATTTTTTTGAACTTGATTAGCCTAGCATAGAAAGTTAGTCACAAGCTAGAAAATTTAGCTACTGTTTTCCTACTTCAATATTTGAGTATTCTTGAAACAAAGAGAAAAAGAAAATAAAATAAGGGCAATTAAAATATATTTATTCTCAAGAATTATTTTTCTTGCTACTAATAAATAGACAATATAAAATAAAAAATGCTTTACGTTCAACATTGGTCATTTAAGACTGGATATCATCAAAAAGGTGCGGAAAAATTTCTTGGTGGAGGCGGAGATTATCCTGGAGTTGAGATGATTGGAAGATATCATGCTCCAGGATCGCTAGAAGGGTGGATAGTCTTAAAAACAGATAATCCAAAAGCAATATATCAGCATGCAGCTGAATGGGGTGAATTCCTTAATTGGGAAACCACACCGGTATTTACTGATGAAGAAGCTGGTCCAATAGTCGCCAAAGTCTACTCATAGTTAATGATTGAAATTTGATTTACAGTAAGGAGCAATTAGCTCCTTTTTTTATGAACACACTCATCATTTCAACTTTTAGTTGCACTTTTGAAGAATTCAAAACCGACGTTTCTGGATTTATAACAGCAATGGGTCAAGAAGTAGTTTCAAAATATGAGTTTGTACAAGCGGGCGAACATAAATCTCATTTACTTATGAACGTCCTAGATATGGAAGCACTTGAAGCTGAAATGACTTCAGATACAGCTAAAGAGTGGGACAAAAAAAATAATTGTAAGGATACCATCTATGTAATTGAGCTTGTTGAATAAAAATTAAACGCTTGCTAATACCACTATCCGAAATTCACGTTTTCTTGGAATAAACCAAATAAGTTGTTACCGACTATGGCAGCAATTATTAAAACAAATGCAACTATAGCAAAAAGAGCACTTACATCTTTTATGTCATAAGGTGCTTTAAATAAAGGTTTCTGGTCTGCCATGGTTATCAAATCTATAAATGCAATTAATCATATTAGTTTAATGATTATGAGCAGTATTAAGTGATTTTTAGTTTAAGTTTAGACAATAAAAAAGCCACTAAAAGTGGCTTTTTTTTATTTTTAAAAAAGTGAACTAACTTGTATAAGCTTTGCCTCTGTAGGTAAGTTCGTTATGCTGCTTCTTAGCAACTTCTTTGTTCTGGACGTACTTTTGTCCTCTGTAAATTAGAGTCATTTTTTTAGCTCCGGTTTCGCTTAAGTCCCCGTTCCATGGCCTAAGTCGATTTGCGGCTTGCTACAAGCAAGTTGAACGTTTTGGTAGCGGTTGCTACAAAATTATACTAACATTAAGTAAAACTAATTGTCTAGATCTTTAATAAATAAACTTAATACTTTAATAATGAAGCAGGCACTTACTAAAAAATTTATCTTTTTCTTTGTATAGTTTCTTACAGGTTACATTTTGTTCGTTTTTGAGAAGTATTTTTTTTTTAATGAACTTTTAAATGTAAAATTCTTAAGATTATAAAATTTGTTTTATGTTTTCTAGAAGCAAAAAACCTACAGTAAAAAAATCCGCAATAGTTGAAGAGACTCCATTATTTGCCCAATTATTACCATTCGCAAACAGGATGAATGATAAGGTTCAATTGGTAAATGCTCTGGCTTTTACTTTTATTATGGGATTCTCAATTTTTGGAATTGCTCTATGGAAACTATCAGGGCTGACCTAACTATTTAATTTTTGCAAAGCTTCAATTTTTGATTCTCTGTTTTCAATTATGGTTATTAACCATCTAGAGGCTAGTCCCCTGGATATTGATCTATTTTTTAGAAATCTACATATATATACGTGTAGATTTTTTTCGTTTTTGGAGTTAAATTTTTCCTCAAAATCTAAGATATCCTCTTCTGATGTTCTTTTTCTTAGCTCATCCACCAATGCATGACTGGAGGAATCATTAAACAAGTTACCAATATTTAAGCTTAATGTCATAAATAATTTATGTCCCTATTTAAGAGGTAGCCATAAATTAAATTTTTAAAAACTAATTTATATTTTTTATTTACAAATTATTCAAAATTTAATCTTTTGGTTTAGCAAGAGGAAGCAAGCATTTATCTGAATCACAACCCGCTGGTCCTGCTTCAGATAGTTCTCCAACATCATATTTATTAAGAGCGTCAAAGAAATCGTTATTGACTTTCCTTTCAATTACTTTATTCTGCAATGATATATATTCCTCTTTACTTATTGGTTCAAAGGGTAATCTCGGGAAAGTAGCGTTAGCACTAAATCTAGCCAGCAATGCTGCTGAAATATATCCCTCATTATTTTCTATTGCATTATGAATAGCCTTAGCTAAATCCTCGATTTCATTTTCTCTAAATTCTACGGTTGCAGAGGTATTATGCTCTGTGTAAAATTTCTGCACTTGCATGTAAAAATCAAATTGAGCTAATGCTGAGAAATTATTGATGTCTATTTGGTCTGCGCCGTCTATATTTGCCCAACTAACTTCTGTAGGGATTTCAACTAACCATTCTGTACATCTTGGATCAAATGGATTATCGAGCAAGCAACCATTTTCATCTTTATCAGATTGAGATGGAACAACTGAGTAACCATAATCCATGCAAGCTAAAGCGATTGGGTCATTTTTCCTGAAAGTTATTCTTCTTATGAATCTTTGAGCCTTTGGAGGATGCCAACCTGGAGCTGCTCCAGTAAGAAGACTTTTAGTTCCAGCTGGCTGAACTGTTGTGCATCTATTTGGTCTCCTTAGATTATGCTTATCACAATATTCCCATATAGTATCTTTTACTATTTTTCTCCAAGAATCTAAGAATTTAGCTTCCTTTTCTTTGAAGGCCTTCCCTTCTTCGCTATTTGGCCTTCCTGCTTCCCACCATTTCAACCATGGTGTCCCAAAGGCATGGACACAAAAATCAAATAATCCAGTGAAACTTACTCCTACGATAGGATCATATTCCCTACTTTTTCTGTAACGCTCAACTTCAAATTCATGATTAAGTAAGCATGCTACAGAAAGAGCGGCTGCTTTAAAAGCTTTCTTTTGCTCTTCAAAATTTCCTGGATCAATCTGATTTAAATGAACTTCAGCTAAATTGCAATGGAAATCATTTCCCAAGATCTCCCCACAAGGGTTAAGTCCATATCGGCTCATCCTGTGGTCTAACTCTTCTTCTGAGAAAGGACCATAACTACTGTTTATCCAATTTCTCGCCTCATCCTTGCCTTGTTCTGAGTAGATTTCAATAAATTCCTTTCTTAATTCATCATCTTTGAGAATATCTGCATTTGACCTTGCGATTGCTTCTGGTGCAAATTGAATAGCTCCCTCACCTGAATGGAATTGTTTTGTTACTGCATCCAAAACAGTTTGGTAAGTGGGTTTTGTATGGTAAACCCTAGTATGATTGGCCATTCTGAGGGCATCTTTTTCAGGATCTATTCTCCAATTACCATTCTCATCTTGACTCCATAAATTTTCTTTTGCTGATGCGGCTTCCTTATCATCTGAAGCAAATTGTCTCATTCCAGCACTTCTTCTTATATTCCCAGCAACTATGGTTACTGCAGCTTCATCAATTAATAAACAACACTCTACTGTACTTAATTTCCTACCAATTGCCTTTCCAAGAAGTGATGCGACTCTAGAGTAAAGATCTTTCAATTTGATAGGATTTGCCATACCACCAAAACCTTTTAATGATTCTCCCGCAGGCCTAATATCTTCCAAATCAATATAAACATCAATTTCTCTTTCAAGACTCTCGTTACTTGATGCCTCAAGAAGATATTTATAGCTGTCTACCCATCCTCTTCTGCTATCTCCAACTTTGATATGAAGATCTTTTCCTTTAATTTCTAATGATGACTTTTCTTCTCTTTTGTCTTTAGGAGTTATTCCAACTTCACTGACTGATTTAATGTTTATTTTGTTAATTACCGTAGGTAGATTATTTATAAAATGAGGCTCAATTATTGCACCTGTTCCACATCCCATCATTGCTAAGTCCATCATTAATGCGAAGGCTTCCCAATCAATTAAGTTTGTTGAGGTACAGTTGTATGCTCCTGAGAAATTTTGGTTCTTATTAATCCAAGGGGTTCCGCCTATCCATAACCATCTTCCTGAAGGTTGAGCTTTTTGGTTACTTTGCATCTCTCTCATTAGGATTAATTCTTCTTCAGAAAGTTTTCCTAATTCTTTTAATCCCGATAAATTCCTTTGGCCTACTTCGCTCCAGTTCTCCCTTTTGCCAGATGAAGTTTTTCTACTATAAGATCTGAAAAAAACTGGGTAAGCAGCTGGAGCAGTCTTTGGAAAATCATCTTTTTTAAGATTATTGGAATTGCTCTCTGAAGAAGCTTTATTTGGTGCAACAGTCACGATAAAAAAAAACGTATGTAAATAACCCGTACTGGAAGAATAACTCTACCTGTGGCGTCTGCAACTATTCTTACCACTATTTAACGGTTTGTGTAGAATTATGTTTAATATGAAATCTTTGTTTCAAGAAAGGATATGGAAAGAGTCCCCGAACCTGAATTAATGGAAGAAAAAGAGCAGGTCATTTCTTATGACGAAGCTGATTTTTCAGAAGGGGAAGTTAATCTAATTAATCAAATAAATCAATATCTTTTGAAAAAAAATATTTCTTTAGGTGAAGAAGATTTAATAGTTGATTTAGGATGTGGCCCAGGAAATATTTCTGAGAAGTTAGCAATAAAATGGCCTAATACTGCAGTCGTAGGAATAGATGGTTCTAAAGAGATGATTTTGAGAGCAGAATATAATAAAAGAATTTCAAATAATCAAAAAAAATTAAAAAATTTACGCTACATTTGTTCTGACATCAAAGACATTGAATCAAATAATTTTTTATTTAAAAAAAGAATTAGTTTACTTGTAAGCAACAGTTTGATTCATCACATTACCAATCTTGAAGATTTCTTCAACACAATAAGAATTTTATCTAGTAATATTACTGTAAATTTTCACAAGGACTTAAAAAGGCCATTAGATGAAAAGTCTGCTTTAGAACTCAAAGCACAATGTTCAACTAAATATAATGAGATTTTAACTAATGATTATTATGCCTCTTTAAGAGCTTCTTATACTTTTAAAGAGTTAAAAAATTTCATCTTAGAGAATGATCTATCCTCTTTACATGTGTTTGAGGAAGGTGAAAATTATTTAATAGTCTATGGTAATGTTTAAGAACTAAGTGAAAGGCCCTTATATTATATAAATGAGCTTAGGTACTAAAATTCTAAATAATAAAGAAATACTGGATGCGGTAAATAAAAGAAGAAATTTTGCTATAATCTCACATCCAGATGCTGGGAAAACCACTCTTACCGAGAAGCTTCTTTTGTATGGAGGTGCCATTCAACAGGCAGGAGCAGTAAAAGCTAGGGGTAATCAGAGAAAAGCCACCTCAGACTGGATGGAACTTGAGAAACAAAGAGGTATTTCTATTACATCAACTGTATTGCAATTTGAATATGAAAGATCTGTAATTAATCTATTAGATACACCAGGACACCAAGACTTCTCCGAAGATACTTATAGAACATTAGCTGCTGCTGATAATGCAGTTATGTTGGAAGATGCGGCTAAAGGACTAGAACCTCAAACTAGAAAATTGTTTGAAGTTTGCAAGATGCGAAAAATACCAATATTTACTTTCATAAATAAAATGGATAGACCAGGAAGAGAGCCATTTTCTTTACTTGATGAAATTGAATCAGAACTTGGATTAAATACCCTACCTATAAACTGGCCAATTGGGAGTGGCGAGGAATTTAGAGGGGTCATTGATAGATTTTCAAGAGAGGTTATTTTATTTGATAAAGCTGTGAGAGGGAAACAATCGAATGAGAAAAGATTAAGTCTTGAAGATAAAGAGTTATCAAAATATGTAGAGAGAGATTTACTTGAAAACTCACTTGAAGAATTGGAGGTGCTTGATGAGGCAGGATCGAAATTTGAAAAAGAAAAAGTTTTTAATGGCTCTTTAACCCCAGTTTTCTTTGGATCTGCCATGACTAATTTTGGCGTAAGGCCATTTTTAGATAGTTTTTTAAAAATGGCACAAAAACCAACTTCAAGAAATAGTAATAAAGGGGATATTGAACCTGCAAGCGATGAATTTAGTGGGTTTGTTTTTAAGCTTCAGGCAAATATGGATCCAAAGCACAGAGATAGGGTTGCTTTTATAAGAGTTTGTAGTGGCAAATTTGAAAAGGATATGTCAGTTAAACATTCCAGAACTGGGAAAACAATCAGATTATCAAGACCACAAAAAATATTTGGTCAAGATAGGGAAGTAGTTGATGATGCCTATCCTGGAGATGTTATTGGTTTAAATAATCCAGGGATGTTTTCTATTGGAGATACTCTTTATACTGGTGCTCATCTGGAATATGAGGGCATACCATCCTTTAGTCCTGAAATATTCAGCTGGCTAAGAAATCCAAATCCCTCAGCATTTAAAAACTTTAGAAAGGGTGTTAATGAACTTCGAGAAGAAGGAGCTGTTCAGATTCTTTATGACTTTGATGAGAGTAAAAGAGACCCTATACTCGCAGCCGTTGGTCAATTGCAGCTGGAGGTAGTAACTCACAGATTAAAAAGTGAATATGGTGTAGATGCAAATCTTGAAGCTTTGCCATATCAATTGGCTAGATGGATTTCTGATGGATGGCCAGCTATTGAAAAACTAGGCAGAATATTCAACTGTAAAATAGTTAAAGATTGTTGGAATAGGCCAGTTATTCTTTTCAAAAATGAGTGGAATCTAAATCAGTTTGTTGAAGATAATAATCAATTAAATTTAAACAAAGTTGCCCCCGTTGTTAGTGGAGTCGAACCAATTGTTTTATAAAGTCCTAATGGATTATAAAATTAGTTAATCTATTAGTATTAGTAAAAAATTTTGGATTCAAACAGTAATAAAAATAATAACGAAAAATCACCTTATGAAATTTTAGGTGTAAAAGAAGGTGCTGCTTTTGAGGATATTCAGAAGGCTAGAGATATTAAAGTTAAAGAGGCTGGTGAAGACTTAATTTTAAAAGCGAAAATAGAATCTTCCTTTGATCAATTACTCATGGGTAGTTTAAAAGCCAGGCAATCAGGAAATGTAAGCTATGAAGCTGTGAGTGCCTCAAAAAAAGAAAAACAAATTAATCAATTTACCAATAATAACTTCCCACTTCTTTCTAAGATAAAAAATTTAAATAATAACTCTAACAATTCAAGTCAGTATAGTCTGCCAAAAATAACTACCCCCTCATTTGATAATCTTTCAATAAAAATATCTGTTGGGCTATTATTTTTAATTTTGTTATTTATCAGTCCAGACTCTAATAATAGACTTTTACTCTCTATCTCAACATTAATACTTACCTATACTCAAATTAAATCAGGGAAAAGATTTATAGGTTCTCTGGGTTGGAGTGTTACCTTTCTCTCGATTGGATTAATATTTGGTGGATTGCTTGAAAGTAATTCTTTCATTCAGGAAGTATCAAACAACTCTTTATCAATACAAAAAATTCAAAGTATTCCGGCCATGGTTATTTTATGGCTAGGCGTAATTTTTTTATGATTTATTTTCTATCATAGATTTAATTTCTCCATAATTTATAAGATATTTATTTTTACAAAATTCACAAACCAACTCTGCTTTGCCATCTTTCTTGAGGATGTCCTCTAACTCGCTCTTATCAAGCATTTTCATCGCATTTAAACTTCTTTGTTTCGAACACTTGCATTTAAAACTAACTTCTTGGGAACGGGCTTTTTCAGAGATTGATTTATCGTCAATATCGGGAAATATATTTCTAATTAACTCAAGAAGATTATCTTTTGAACTAAATAGATCTTCGCTGAAAGAATTAATTTCTTTGCATCTTTCTTCAAGTAGTGAGACTAGCAGAGGGTCAGTATCTTTTTTAGGTAAAACTTGAGCTAATAAGCCACCACTACAAATAACACTTTTATTTTGAATTTTTTCTCCAATAAATACAGCAGAGGGAGTTTGCTCTGAATGATATAAATATGAAGCTAAGTCTTCAGCAATATTCCCATTTACTAATTCAACAGTGCTTGTAAAGGGTTCTCCAAATCCACTATCTCTAATTACATTTAAATATCCTGTACCTAATGCTTTTGTAAAATCAAAAGAATATTTATTATAATCTATTTTGACTAGGTCCAATTCTAAATTAGGATTCCCTACATAACCCCTAACTTTCCCGTCTCTACCAGCATCAACTAGTAATCCCTTTAAAGGTCCGTCAGATCTAACTCTTAAAGTGACTCTCCCATGCATTATTTTCATTGAGCTTGCTAAAAGGAGTGAAGCACTAAATGCTCTGCCTAAGATACAGGTGGTTAAGTAAGAAAGGCCGTGTCTTTTTTTTGCTTCTAAAGAAGATTCTGTTGTTAAGACCGCAACTAATCTTATTCCTCCATTGGCTGCAGTAGCCCGAACTATCCTATCCTGCATGATTTTCTTTCATAAAATTTTTGATTTTCCCTTTTTCCAAGAATAATATCCTAGAAGGAATTCCCTCAAATAAGGCAGGTTCATGAGTAACAATAATAATTGTATTTTTATTTTTTAAATCAAGAATTAAATTCTTCACATCATTTCTCATTGAATAGTCTAATCCAGCAGTTGGTTCATCAAGTAAAAGAATTGAGGGGTTTCTAAGTAGTTGAACTGCTACAGCTAACCGCCTTTGTTGCCCGCCACTTAGCTGCTCTGGTGGTTGAGTCAGATTAAATTTTTTCAAACCAACTTTATTTAAAACTATTTCTATATTTTTTTCTCTTAAAGATTTATGGCCTATTTTTAATTCTTTACCAATAGTTGTACCTATAAAGTATCTTTCAGGAAATTGGAATACCACTCCACAAAACCATCTTCTTTGTCTAGAAGACAAAATTTTATTCTTCCAAGTAATTTTTCCCTTTTGCGGATTTGTTAATCCGCTTATTATTTCGAGTAGTGTTGTTTTCCCAGAACCACTATTGCCGCAAATTAAAATGATTTCATTTTCATGAACTTTTAAATTTAAATTGTCTATTATTTTTCTTTCACCAGTTTGGGGTTGATAAGATATTTCTTTTAAATCAAGCATTATTAATTAAGTTATAGGTATGAATTTGAATCTAGTAATAACTTACTTATAATAGCTGTAGATCTAAAAAGATATTAGTCAATATGAATATTATTTTTAGGGAAGTTGATCCTTTTAATTGTTGGATATGGATCAGGTTTTCAGAATCACCAACTCAAGACGAAAAAAATTATTTAGATGGTGTTTTTGATAGTTGGTACGTTTTAGGAAGGTTAGGTGGATTTAATTCTGAAAATTTGCAAACTCATGAAGAGGGTTCCGATCTAAGTTGGATGTCCTATGATAATGACCAAAAAAATGCATCTCTTCCAGCCTTAATGCATAATTTAGGAATTATGGAATATCAAAATCTTTGGGGAAGATGTTGGGTTGATTTTGGAACTTCAGACTCCATTTCAATAGACATATTAATTAATTCTTTGAATGAGATATCAAATAATTATGTAAAAATTGAAGAGTTAATTATTGGGGGTGAAAATAATGATTGGTCAGTTGAAGAACATGAAGATTTAGTTTTCAAAGATTAAGTGTTTTAGATGGAAGACTTAACAAGATTAATTATTTCCCATGAAAGAATTGAAAATATTAAGAACAATAATTTAGAACTTTCTAAAGAAGAGGCTCATTATTTAAATAAAGTAATGAGGATAAAAAATGGTAAAAAAATATTTATAGCTAACGGAGAGGGTTCATTATGGAAAGCTATAAAAGTTAAAAATGATTGCTTAGAAATAATTAAATCAAAAAAACCTTACTTATTTCAAGAACGAGAAATTCACTTATTAGGAATAGCTGTTGTTATACCAAAAAGTGGTTTTGAGGATATTTTAAAAATGTGTACTGAAATTGGAATTGATTATATACAGCCATTATTTTCAGAAAGACAGGTAAACAAAAATTTAAATTTTTCTAGAAAACTTTTGAGATGGAATTTAATTATCAATGAAGCTGTTGAGCAAAGTGAGAGGTTATGGAAACCTTCTATTTTAAATGGAATGGATATTATTGAATGGCTAAAAAGTAGAGATAATCAAGAAAGAGTTTCAATTTCTATAACTAGAGAAGAAACACTATATGACTTAAATCAATGGTTAAGAAAACAACCAGAATTTGGAAATAAAAAAGGAGTTATTTTTTGGAATGTAATTGGCCCTGAAGGAGGTTGGTCCTCTAAAGAAATTGATTTTTTTAAAAAAAATAATATTAACTTTGTTAAGCTTTCAGACACTATCTTGAGAACTTCAACGGCTAGTATTAACGCATCATCAATTCTAAATCAGTGGAGAATTAATTTGAAATTAAAGAATTAGATAAATATGGATTTAATTAGAAATCAATTTTTTATAGGTTTTTGCACTAATTTTAGTTTGATTTATATATTTTGCAGGATTCCTTTGATGACGAAAAGTGGTTGGGTAAGTGCAGGCATCTTAGGCACAATTTTGTGGGGATGTTTGTCTTGGCAGGGATGGATGTCAGTTGTAATTTATTTATTATTTGGATCTCTCGTTACCAAAATAGGTTTTAAATTTAAAAAAGCACGAGGAATTGCTGAAAAAAGAGGCGGGAGAAGAGGTCCTGAGAATGTATGGGGCTCAGCAGCTACAGGATTATTTCTTGCCATTATGACCAAATTTAATGCTGCTAATGTAGTGATGTTTAAAGTAGGTTTTGCTGCAAGTTTTGCTGCAAAATTGGCGGATACTTTTGGTAGCGAAATTGGGAAAAGATTTGGTAAAGACACTTACTTAATTACTTCACTTAAAAAGGTGGATAGGGGAACTGAAGGAGGAATAAGTATAGAAGGAACATTAGCTAGTGTTTTGGGATCAATATTTATGGCTTTTATAATGCTTCGTCTATCAATTATTTCTACAAAATATCATTTTATAGTTGTTGTAGTTTCTGGATTCTTGGCAACACTTTCTGAAAGTATTATTGGTGCTAAATTTCAAAACAAATATAAATTAAGTAATGAATTGGTAAATGCTATTCAGACAAGTATTGCTTCTGTTTTTGCTATCTTTGCTCTTATTTTATATTCATATTTTCTAAATTAATAATATTTGGAAAGACCTAAGATTCCTTCCATTTTGTTAGAATCTCCCAGCTTTTAAGTCTTTGGAAAAGCCAGAAATGACCTTCGGAATTTAGATGAATTCCATCATGCGTAATCCAATTTTTACTCCTTTTATCAGAGTATATTTCTTTAAAAGTAGGAAGAAATGGGACATTTTGATTGAGGCATACTTCCTCCATTCTCCTTTCATAAGAATTACAAAAATCATTTGAGTACCATAGACATCCTGCGAACGGCATTTTGCTTTCGTCAACTGGCGTCAAACCAATCACAAATACGTTTGTTTTAGAGTTCATTTCATTAATTAGCCTCTCTAATCCATATTCAAATCCATCTATATCTATTTGATGTCTTCCATTTATCTGACCAATTGCTGCAGTGTCGTTAAGACCTACATTTAGTAGGATTGCTTTAGGTTTATTTCTTCTTGTTTCTCCTCTAGATGACCATTCTTTTTCCCATCTAGATGAAACTTTTTCTATCCCATCTCCCCTAACGCCAAGTTGATAAATAACTGGCCCATTTTGGTTATTACCCCAATCTTTTCTAAGCCTCTCACACCATCCACCACCCTCATTATCTCCCCATCCATAAACTGAGCTATCTCCAATTACAACAAGCTGTTTTGGTAAACTAATCACTATAACCGGAAAAAAATAATTACTTGATTTAACAATTTATTCTTACAAATCAAGTTAAACTATTTTTGATTTTACCATTTATTAATTCGCCAACTATTGCAATGGAGCTATAAGCTATCAAAACTATGGTGACTTCTTGCCATGCGAAGGAACTTAGTGATTCTTGCAATTGCCAACCTAGACCAACACTTCCAATAACCCCAACAATTGCAGTTTCTCTAATAATGATGTCAGATCTATAAGCGCAATATGCTAAGTAACTTTTTGCTTGTTGAGAAAATAAACCTAAAAGCCAACTAGTCTTTTTTGAGATTCCTAGAGATTTCATTGCAATATAATTTCTCTTGTCTTGGCTATCTAGATTTGTAAAAAGTAATTTGCTAGTAATACCAGCGTTATGGAGACCTAATGTTAAAGCTGCTAAAGATAAAGAAGGATTATTAAAAGTTAATAGAGTTAGAAGTATTACAGGTGTAGGTATTAAACGTAATAAAAATGCAAAAATTTTTATAAAAATTTTAGAACTATTGTTGTTAAAAATTCCTATTACTAATGGAGGTAAACTAATTGCGATTCCTGTTGATAAAAGACTTAAAATTATTGTTTCTAATATAAGTTTTAAGAAATCAAATAATCCTAAATCTGAACTTGATTTAAAAAGAGAACTAACGGAATTAAAATTTTCAAAATTATTATTAAAAATAAAATAAAGAAAATATGAAAAAGAAAATAAAATTGTTATAAAAAAAACTGAAATAAAAAAAATAGATAGGATTTTATTTGTATTATTAAATTTTATTTTTTTGAATATTAATCCAGAAAGAATTATCAAAATTGCTAAGGACCATAAATAAGTCCATAACTCTCTAAAATTCAAAGTTTGGAAAGATAAAAAAATACTGGTACCTATTCCTCCAATCCCAAAAAGTCCTAAAATCACAGTACTTCTTATTGAACACTCTAATCGATATAAACCAAAGTTTTTAAATGTATTTATTATTGGATTCCATATTAAAGTTAGTAAAGAAGAAAATTTAGGCGCATTTATTTGATTTATAGATTCAAAACTTTTGTAGTCAATAGTTTCTAATTGTTCAGCAAAAACTTTTGAGTTTACAGCAATATAAGGTATACATATAGCTATTATTCCTATCGAAAAATTTATTCCATATATTTGCATTAATATTATTCCCCAAACCACTTCGTGTATAGATCTAATTATTGTTAGAAAATACCTTATTATGCGGTAGAAAAAATTTGGAATATTAAAGATTTTATAAAAAATATTTGAGGAAATTATTCCAAAAATTGCTCCAAAAATAATACTTACTAACCAACTTAAAAAACCAATTAAAATAGTTTCATTTAATCGCTTAATTACGGTAATAATAATTTCATTATCGATCTTGGGATTTAATGCAGAAATTAAGAATTCTTGGAATAATTTAAATCCTCCAAAATGAATATTGTTTATTAATTGATACCCTAGAGGTATGCATACCAAAATTGGAAGAAAAGATAATGAGGTATAGTTTAATTTTAATTTGTTCAACTAATTAATATATTTTCTCTAAATGAATCTTCTTTAAGTTATTTCTTTTGATATTGAAAAAAATTCTACCATCCCTTAATCCAATAACTTTATCGAAATCGTTCAGCAAATCTAATCTATGTAATGCAACTAATGCCGTCTTTGGGGATTTTTTTGTATTATTTTTATCTACATTTTCTAGCAGAAGGCTTTTAATTGTTGTTATCAATTTGGGATCTAGATTATTAAAAGGCTCATCTGCAAGTAATATATTTGATTCTTGAATTAATGATCTAGCTATAGCCACTCTTTGTTTTTGCCCCCCAGATAGTTTTCTGATTTTTTTGTCGTAAATAGAGTTATGAAGTCTACATAATTTCATATATTTATGCGCCTTCTTAAAAGAACTTATATTTAGTAAATTTTTAAAAGCGAAATAAAAATTGTTTTCCGCCAGTAGTCCACAATTAACATTTTGTTCTGCGGAGAGATCTTCTATTAATCTTAAATCTTGCCATATAGTTGTTATTTTACTTTTCTGCTTTCTATCTAATTCCTCGAAACTTTCATTGAATAATTTAACCTCACCTTGAGTTGGCTTTATAGTGCCATTAAGTACTGATATAAGTGTAGTTTTTCCTGAACCGCTTTTACCTAAAAGTGCAATTTTTTCCCCAGAATTTATTTTTAAATTTATTTTATTTAGGATCAGATCATTTTTATATTTATAAGATATATTTTCTAATTCTAAAACAGTATTATTCATCTAATTTTATTTAATTTCTTCCCGATTTCCTCTATATTTTTATATTGTTTTGATTCTGCCTTTATAAATCTTTTTGCATTGAACATATCTAATATCTGTTTATGTGATTTTTGCTTTATATCTAAATTTAGAATTACTGATTTAAGTTCTTTTGTAAACCCTTCCCCGAATCTATTTTCAAGATCACCTTGAGCTACCCAATGATAGTCAACATATTTTGGTGTGATCCAGAACAATTCTAAATTACTTGTTCTTTTGGGATTATTTTTAAGATTGTTTTCCCAAACCTGTTTATTTAAAGCTCCAGCATCAAATGCCCCACTATTAACTAAAGCTATAGTGGCATCATGACTCCCACTAAAACCTGCTTTTTTTCCTTTAAAATGTTCAATTTCTACCCCTGCTTGATTTAAAAAATATTCTGGCATTAATCTTCCAGAAGTTGAGTTTTCAGAGCCAAAAGTAAATCTTAAATTCCTTAGTTTTTTAAGTCCTTTAATGTTTGAAATTGAGTTAAGTTCTAAATTTTTATTTACTATAAAAACACTTTTAAATTCCTTATCGATATCTCTTTGAGCTATGACAATTGATTTAGGTGTTTGTAATCTTGCTTGAACTCCTGATAAACCGCCAAACCAAACTAAATCTAAATCTTTAGTTCTAAATCCAGTTACTGCTGCAACATAATTAATAACAGGAATGTATTTAACTTCTACATCTAGTTGTTTGGATAATTCTTTTGAAAATAAATTAAATCTTTTGTCCAAAACATCTTGGTTTTGATCAGGTATTGCTCCAACTTTTAAAACTTTGGGATTTGAGAATACAGGTGATGAAAGAACAGAAAATAATAGAGATGAACTTAGGAGGAAATTCTTTAAATTAAACATAACTTAGTTAAATTAATAGTATTTAAAGATTGCTTTTTCAATCATCCGAAGTCCATCTTTTATTTTATTCTCTGAAGCTGCACAAGATATTCTTATACATTGATCAGCTCCAAAAGCTTTTCCAGGTACAACAACTAATCCGTAATCTTGAAGAGCTTTATTGCAGAAATCAACAGAAGTAATTGAGGAGTTGGGTAATTTTGGAAATGCGTAAAATGCTCCGTTAGGTTCTTCAATATAAATCCCATTTATATTATTAAGGCCCTCATAGAGAAGTCTTCTTCTTTGATCATAATGGCTATTTATCATTGAGAAAAACTCATTTTTAATTTTTAAAGCCTCTAAAGCACCTTTTTGAACAAAAGAGCAAACATTACTTGTACTTTGACTTTGTAATGCTGAGGATGCTTTGATTACATCTTTGGGACCTACTAAATAACCTATCCTCCAGCCAGTCATAGCCCATCCTTTCGCAAACCCATTTATTATAAAAATTCTATCTTTTAAGTCATTTGCTAATGAAGATAAACTGTAGTGTTTAAATTCTTTTTTAAGGATTAGTTCGTAAATCTCATCAGAAAGAATATTGATATTTGGATTTTCTCTAGTTAAATCGGCAATTTGTAATAATTCTTCCTTTGACATAACTCTTCCAGTAGGGTTATTAGGAGAATTGATAATTATAAATTTTGTTTTTGAGGAAATTTTAGACTTCAAATCTTCTATATTTATTTTGAATCCATCTTCTGCAGAAGAATTTGTAAAAATTGGCTTCCCACCCGCCAACCTAACCATCTGGGGATAACTTAACCAATATGGAGAAGGAATAATAACTTCGTCTCCGGTATTTAACAATACTTGGAAAAGATTATATATTGCTTGCTTAGCACCATTTGTGACCATTACATTTTCAAATTCATAATTTAAATCGTTTTGAATTTGAAGTTTATTTGCAATTGCTTTTCGGAGATCTAAATTCCCTGCTGCGGGCCCGTACTTTGTAAATCCATCAAATATAGCTTTACTTGTAGCCTCTATAACTTCTTTTGGGGCATCAAAATCAGGTTCACCTGCACTTAAATTGCAAATATCTACTCCTTCTGCAGATAATTGATTTGCTTTAGCACTTATCTGCAATGTAAGAGAAGGCTCAATTGAAAGTGCCCGATCAGATAAATTAGCTTGACTCATTGACTTATGACTTTTCAAATATGACTTTTAATAATGACAAATGCATAAATTAACAATAAATAAAACTATCACACTATGGTTTAATTTAGTTCATTTTCTTAATCTATTTTATTTTCATGTTTTGAGTTCTTAAGATAAAAATATTTAAAGTTTTATTTTCGGTGAAAAGGTTAGTAATTGGGAGAGGAAGCGTATTTGCAGATTTGTTAGTAATTGGTGAGGCACCTGGAGCCCAGGAAGATTTAGAGGGAAAACCTTATGTAGGTAAATCTGGTCAGTTATTAAACGAATTATTAATGCAAGCTGGAATTGATTATAAGAAGGATGCTTATTTTTGTAATGTAATTAAATGTCGTCCACCAAATAATAGAAAACCCACTGCTAGAGAAATTAATATTCATAAACCTTGGTTATTACAGCAAATAAATTTAGTCGATCCAAAATTTATATTACTTACTGGTTCTACTGCTATGAGAGCTATTTTAGAAGTTAAAGATCCTATAAGTAATTTAAGAGGTCAATGGATTAAAAAAGATGGGAGAGAAATTATGGTAATTTTTCATCCATCTTATTTGTTGAGATTTCCTTCAAAAGAAATCAATAAACCTTACCATCTAACTTTGAAAGACCTAGAGAATGTAAGTGGTAAACTATATGCCGTATAATTTAGTGAAATCCTTTTTGAATATCAAGAATTTTAATGTCATTAACTCAATCTAAAGAGGTTAATAGTCTCTCCAAAAGATATTCAACTCATATTGAGAGAAGGATAACTAGAACAGTAATGGTGGGTGATATAGCTATTGGAAGTGATTATCCAGTAAGAGTTCAATCGATGATAAATGAAGATACTATGGATGTCGAGAATGCTTACTTAGCTATCAAAAGACTTCATGATGTGGGTTGTGAAATAGTAAGGTTAACTGTCCCTTCCTTAGCACATGCCAAAGCAGTAGGAGATATAAAGGCAAAATTACTAGAAAATAATATCAATACCCCCTTGGTGGCTGATGTTCACCATAATGGTATGAAAATTGCAATGGAAGTTGCAAAACATGTTGATAAAGTAAGAATTAATCCTGGATTGTTTGTTTTTGAAAAATCAGACCCTACAAGAACTGAATATACAGATGAGGAATTTGAAACTATTAAGCAAACAATACTTAAAAGATTTACCCCTTTAGTTGAAGTTTTAAAGGCTGAAAACAAAGCTCTAAGGATTGGAGTTAATCATGGGTCTCTATCTGAGAGGATGCTTTTTACTTATGGAGATACGCCATTAGGAATGACAGAATCTGCGATGGAGTTCGTCAAAATTTGTGATGAGCTTGATTTTCATAACATAATTATTTCTATGAAAGCTTCAAGGGCTCCGGTCATGATGGCAGCTTACAGAATGATTGCAGATAGGCTTGACTCAGAAGGATATAACTATCCCTTACATTTAGGAGTGACCGAAGCTGGTGATGGTGATTATGGAAGGATTAAAAGTACTGCTGGAATTGGAACGCTTTTAGCAGAGGGATTAGGAGATACCATCAGGGTTTCCTTAACAGAAGCTCCAGAAAAGGAAATACCAGTGTGCTATTCAATTTTGCAATCTTTAGGATTAAGAAAAACAATGGTTGAATACATCAGTTGCCCCAGTTGTGGTAGAACACTTTTCAATCTAGAAGAAGTTGTAGATAAAGTTAGGAACGCTACCTCACATTTGACGGGTCTAGATATAGCAATAATGGGATGTATTGTTAATGGGCCAGGAGAAATGGCAGATGCTGATTATGGTTATGTTGGAAAAGGTAAAGGAACTATTGCCTTATATAGAAGAAAAGAAGAGATAAAAAGAGTACCTGAAGATGAGGGTGTTAATGCTTTAATCCAACTTATTAAGGATGATGGGAAGTGGATTGATCCTTAAGGATTTGTCAAATTTTTGAATTATAAATAAATTCTTTTTATAATAAAAAATATTGAATTATTTGAAGATAAGAAAATTGCTTAAAAAAAAATATATATTTCTGTTTGCGACATCCTTTTCTGGGTTATTTTTAAATAATTTTGCAGAGGCAACAGTTTTAAATAATAGTTATAAAGAAGTAATTGATCATGTTTGGCAAATTGTATATAGGGATTTTCTTGATTCAAACGGCAAATTTCAAAAGTCCAATTGGATTAATCTAAGAAAAGAAGTTTTATCAAAAACATATTCAGACAGCAATGAAGCATATGATGCGATTAGAGATATGCTTTCTAATTTAGATGATTCTTATACAAGATTTTTAGAACCTAAGGAATTTAATCAAATGAGAATTGATACCTCTGGCGAATTAACTGGAGTTGGTATCCAAATAGTTAAAGATAAAGAATCTGATGATTTAATAATTATTTCTCCCATAGAGGGCACCCCTGCATTTGATGCTGGAATTAAAGCTAGAGATAAAATATTATCCATAGATGATATTTCTACTGAAGGTATGAATATTGAGGATGCCGTGAAATTAATAAGAGGACAAAGAGGTACAAAAGTAAAGCTTGAAATTCTTAGAGGTTCTCAAACCTTTTTTAAGACTTTATCAAGAGAAAAAATTGAAATAAAATCTGTAACAAGTAAAGTCAATCAAACCAAAAATGGCTTATCAATTGGCTATGTAAGAATTAAACAATTTAATGCAAATGCGTCCAAAGAAACTAGAGATGCTATTAAGGATTTAGAAACAAAAAAAGTCGCAGGATATGTTCTTGACTTGAGAAGTAATCCTGGAGGTTTATTAGAATCAAGCATTGATATCTCAAGGCACTTCATTAATAAAGGAGTAATAGTAAGTACAGTAAGTAAAGATGGTTTAAAAGAAACAAAAAAAGGAAACGGTCAAGCTCTAACAAAAAAGCCCTTAGTTGTCTTAGTTAATGAGGGTTCTGCTAGTGCTAGTGAAATAGTTTCAGGTGCAATAAAAGATAACAAAAGAGGAAAATTAGTTGGGAAGAAAACATTTGGTAAAGGTCTAGTTCAATCCATGAGAACTTTAGTTGATGGTTCAGGTCTAACTGTTACAGTCGCTAAGTATTTAACTCCGAACGGCACTGATATAAACAAATCTGGAATTATTCCAGACATAGAAGTAAGAATGAATATAAACCCTATACTTCAAAGAGAGATAGGAACTAGAAAAGATAAACAATATAGAGCTGGTGAAAAAGAGCTAATAAATATAATTAATAGAAAGAATCAGATAAGCGCATTTAATCCCGACACCACAAACCTTAATGCATTCCTAAAAATTAATAAGGAAGATAAAGTATTTTCATTAAATTAATTACTCATATCCAGCATTCTCTTTATTGGCACATAGGCTCTTCTTATTATTTCTGGGTCTAGTTCAATAGACGGGGAATTATTTTTCAAACAATCAAGAATTTTTTCTAAAGTATTTAATTTCATATATGGACACTCGTTACATTTACAACCTTCTACATCGGGAACTTCAATAAAAATTTTATTAGGTTCTTTCTTTTTCATTTGATGAATTATTCCAGGTTCAGTTAGTACCATGTAAGTTTTAGATGGATCTTTACTTACGAAATCAAGCAGCTTACTTGTTGATCCAATAAAGTCTGAGAGAATTAGTAAATTTTGACTACATTCAGGATGAGCAATTACTTTTGATCCTGGATTTTGATATTTTAATTTTAGAAGTGCTTCTTCACTAAATGATTCATGAACAATACAGCTGCCAGGCCATAATTTAAGATCTCTTCCTGAATTTTTCTGTACCCATCTCCCAAGGTTCTGATCTGGCGCAAATATAATCTTTTTATCTTCAGGTATCTTTTTAATTAATGAGACTGCATTACTGCTTGTACATATCAGATCACTTTGAGCTTTTACTTCTGCAGTACAATTTATATAACTTACGACATAGTGATCTGGATTTTCTTCCCTGAATTTTTGAAATTTATCTGAAGGACAATCATCTGCTAATGAGCATCCCGCGTCAATATCTGGTATTAGGACTGTTTTATTAGGGCTAAGTATTTTTGCGGTTTCGGCCATAAAGTGCACACCGCAAAAAATTATTATATCTGCGTCATTATTTGAAGCTTTCCTAGATAGATCTAATGAATCGCCAATAAAATCTGCAATTTCCTGAATCTCTGGGGCTTGATAATAGTGCGCAAGAATAATTGCATTAGCTTTTCCGCAACGCTCCTTTATTTCAGAAATCAAATCCTCTTCGTTTTGAACTGATTTCTGTTTTGCAGTAGAAGTTATACTGGTCAGGATTTAGAATATCTCTAAATAGATTATATGCCTTTAAACAGAAAAAATTCTGACAAATTTAAAAATTGCTATTGTTGGTGACTGTCATGGTCAATGGTCTGAACTAGACTTGAAAGTTTTATCGATTATCAACCCAAATATTGTTTTATTTGTTGGTGATATTTCTGATGGAAGTGTCAAAATCATTAAAAAAATCAATGAGATCAAAATTCCTACTTTTGTGATTTTAGGAAATCATGATAGAGGGAAAGATTCTACAGGCGAAACTCTCTCAAAGCAGATACGTGTTCTTGGTGAAAAATATTGTGCATGGGATTTGAAAGTTTTTAATAATCAAATAAATTTATTGTCTGCTAGACCATGTAGTTCTGGCGGCGGCTATTATCTTTCAAAAGAAGTTAAAGGCGTTTATGGACCTATAACCGAACAAGATTCAATAAATAAAATTATCAAATGTTCAGAAGAGACTATTGAAGAAATACCTCTAATAATTATGTCTCATGCTGGTCCTTCAGGTTTAGGTTCAGAACCTAAAAGCATTTGTGGGAAAGACTGGAAATTACCCTCTTTAGATTGGGGAGATAGAGATTTGTCTGCTGCTATTTATCAAATACAAAAGAGAAGAAAAGTTGATCTTGTAATTTTTGGTCATATGCACAACCGCCTTAAAAGAAATCTTGGTTTAAGAGAGATGTTTAAAATTGATAGCAAAGGAACAATTTATTTCAACACTGCTGTAGTACCAAGATATAAAACTGATGAAGATGGGAAATTGCTAATTAACTTTTCATGGATTGAGTTTGAAAATAAGGAATTAAGGCATGTTTCTCATCGATGGTATTCAGAGTCTGGTGAAATTCGCGAAGAAGATAAATTTTTTTAGGATTAAATATCTCTGATCATATTTTAAGTATTATTGGGCTTTTCATATCTTGAAAATAATGTTTGAGACAAGATATAACCCGCAATTCCTGCGGCTGTAAAAGCTAAACCATTTTTAAATAAAGGTAATAAATCATTTGTTCTGGATATTATCGGTGCCAAACCAAAAATTCCAAATAACATTCCCCATAAAGGAGAAAGAAGAGCTAAAAATCCAATTGAAATGACTTGACCTTCTTTTCTTGGGGCAGATGCAAAACCTGCTACTAAACCCCCAAGAATCGATGTACATAAAGTCCATACATATTGCTCTTTGGGTAGGCCAGGGACAACTTCGCATCCTCCTCTTTCTAGGCAAATCTTTACTGAATCAATTGCATCTAATACTGCACCATCCTCACCGTGATCTTTAACATAGTATTGGTTGCCAAATCTTGTTTGAAGTTCAACCCAAAATAACCTTGGCATAAAATTAAAATAAGCCTCTCCGACGTTAAAGTTCAGCAAATTTCCCCCTCTAGGATCCGCAACTATCAACAAACTTGTCTCATCTAAATCCCAATAGTCCTTTATTGCACTACCAGGTGAACTTTCAAACTGAGATAAATATTTAATTTTCCACCCACTTTCAATTTCTAGATTATTGAGCTTTTCCTCTAAAGATTTTTTCTGATTAGGGCTTAATGTTTTAGCTAAATCAATTACTGGTGTTTTTTCTTCTGGTAAGAGATTTGGATTATTTATAGCGAAAACGGGTTTATGTGAAATTAAAACTAATATAGATAGAAATATTCCTAATAAATAGTTAATCTTTGTAGGCATAAATAAGTTCTGTCTTTTTATATTTTCGCCGATGAATAGCTTACCCGCGAATAATCCAGATTGGTTAGTAAAAAAAATAATAAAAATGGGTGGGACTATAAGTTTTTATGACTTTATGAATTTCGCATTAAATGATCCTATTAATGGTTATTACGGCAGCGGTAAAGCTGAGTTAGGCGTTCGAGGAGATTTTGTTACATCACCCTCTTTATCTGATGATTTTGCTTTTTTGGTTGGTAAACAAATAGAAGATTGGTTGATTCAGTTCAAAAATAGTTTTTTATCTAATCAGAAATTAGCTGTAATTGAATTTGGAGCAGGAGATGGAAGCTTTATGAGTGGATTAATTAAATATTTTTTAGAAAATAACAAGAATTTTTTGGAAGGAGTTTCTTTTGTAATTATTGAACCTAATGAAGGGATGGTAGAAAAACAAAAAAATAAATTGGAAGAATTTTTAAACTTAGGTATTGATATTTTATGGAAAGGTTTGGATGAAGTAGAGGAAAATAATATAAATGGAATAGTGCTTGCAAATGAGGTTTTGGATGCTTTGCCAGTAGAGAGAATAATCTTCTCAAAAGGAAAATTACTTCGACAAGCAGTTTCTATAGATAAAAAATCTCATAAATTATATTTTGATGAAATGCCAATTACAAGTGAATTAAGAAAAAGTATTGAACTTGCTAAAAGTGAGTTGGGAATCACTATTCCGCCTGAAGATGCTCTTGAAGGATGGACTACAGAATGGCATGTAGAAAACTCAAAATGGTTAAAAGCTATTTATGGAAAAATTAATAATGGTATTTTATTGATAATTGATTACGCTAAAAAAGCTAAAAAATACTACAACTCTAAGAATTCTGATGGGACGATAGTTTCTTATGAAAATCAAAAAATGATGAATAATGTCCTAGATTCTCCTGGAAATTGCGATTTAACATCTCATATTTGCATAGAAACTTTAATAAATGATGCTGAGACTCTTGGATTTAATACTGTTGGAATAACTAAACAAGGAGAAGCTTTGTTGGCACTCGGATTGGCAGAGAGACTTTATGGAATTCAGAAGGAATTTATGGAGGATTTATCAAATGCTCTTTTAAGAAGAGAGGCATTACTTAGACTCGTGGATCCTGTATGTCTAGGTGACTTCAAGTGGTTTGTTTTTAATAAGTTTAAGGAGAAGGAAATGAATATAAATTCAAACTGTTTGCGTTAAGAAAAAAACTTTAAAAATAATGAATCCTTTACGTCATCATATATATCTACTGCACCAATCTCTTTCGGCAATATAAATCTCATTTTGCCATCACGAACTTTTTTATCGCCCATAAGTATTGTAAGAACATCTTCTTTATTTATTTTTGGGATCTCTATCGGAAGATCGTAACTCCTCAAAAGATTCTTTTGTCTTTCTAATTCTTCTTTAGACCATAACCCTTTCTCAATTGCTATTTCCCCAGCAATATTCATACCAATTGATATTGCCTCACCGTGTAGAAATTTGCCGTATCCACATAAATTTTCAATAACATGACCAAAAGAATGACCATAATTCAATATTGCTCTAACACCATTTTCATGTTCGTCTTGAGAAACAATATGAGACTTTGTTTTTATTGAACTATTAATTATTTTAATTAGATATTCATTCTTGAGATTTATAAGTCCATTCTTGTTTTTTTCAATTTCTAAGTATTCGAAAAGTTCTTTGTCTCTTATTACTCCGTATTTTATTACTTCGGCCATGCCTGCATTAAATTCTCTTTTGGGCAAACTTTTTAAAGTTTCCGGATCAATAAAAACTGCTTTAGGTTGATTGAAAGCTCCAATTAGATTTTTACCTTTTGGATGATTTACTCCTGTTTTGCCTCCCACAGATGAATCAACCATTGATAATAATGTTGTTGGAATCTGAATATATTCGATACCTCTCAGCCAAGTAGCAGCTGCGAAACCACTTACGTCTCCAACAATTCCTCCTCCAAGGGCAATAATTATTGAATTTCTATCTAAGCCAAATTCAAATGCAACATCATATATTTCACTTAAGGTTTTTAAGTTTTTATATGATTCTCCAGCCTTGATAAGGAACATTTTGGCCTGAAATTTATTATCTTTTAAATTTTTTAAGAATTTTTCTCCATATAAATTTGATATTTCTTCATTTGAAATGACAAGTATTTTTCTATTCTTTGTTATTCCAATTTTTAAGAGTTCTTCGCTGATATTATTAAGTACCCCTGCTTCAAGTGTTACTTCGTATGACTTATCGCCTAATGGGACTAATATTTGTCTCTTATTCACAATTGATTACCTAGTAAAATTTATAGCTATTTGGGTTCAAATAATTTATATATTAGCAAAATCTAAGCTCTAGATACTTAAAAATTCAGTTGTTAAGAATTAGAAATGGTAATAAAATCATGCTATGAGTTTAAAAAAAAACATAAACGATATTAAGAAAAATTATTCCCTAGGAATAATTGGAGGTGGCCAACTGGCTTTGATGTTGACGGAGGCAGCAAAAAAAAGAGATTTAGAAGTATGTGTGCAAACAAAATCTTGTGATGATCCTGCTGTTTCAAAAGCTGATCATGTCATAGAAGCTGATCCTTTAAAGATAAGAGGTAATAAATCATTAATTAATGAGTGTGAAAAAATAATTTTTGAAAATGAATGGATAAAAATTGATAAATTAAATTTAATTGAGAATAACGATATTTTTGTTCCAAGCCTTAATGCAATTAAGCCGTTAGTAGATAGGTTTTCTCAAAAAAAATTAATAGATAGAATGAATATTCCATGTCCAAAATGGATAAGTATTGAAGATTTTAAAAGTCTCTCAGATGAGGAAATCAATAATTGGACTTTTCCTTTAATGGCAAAATCAAATAAAGGTGGATACGACGGCAAAGGGAACAGAAAAATAAAGACAAAAGAAGATTTAGATTCTTTTTTAACAAAGAATAATTCTGATGAATGGTTGATAGAAGAATGGATAGAGTATGAAAAAGAACTGGCTCTTGTTGGTTCGAGAGATAGGACCGGTAAGATAAGATTCTTTCCAATAGTTGAGACATACCAATCAAACCATGTTTGTGATTGGGTTCTTGCACCTGGAATAAATGAATATGATTTGAACTTATTTGCAATAAATATTTTCTCATCAATAGTCAATGAACTTAATTACGTTGGGGTTTTAGCTATTGAATTCTTCTATGGAGATAATGGTCTTTTAATTAATGAAATAGCTCCTAGAACACATAACTCGGCTCATTTCTCTATTGAAGCTTGCACTTCAAGTCAGTTTGATCAATATGTTTGCATTTCTTCTGGGATAATGCCACCTGAAATCAAAATGAACTGTGAAGGGGCAATTATGATAAATCTACTGGGATTAAAAAAGAATTTCCCAATCTCAATGGAAACCAGAATTAAAATGTTATCTGAAATTGAGGGTTCTAATATTCATTCTTATGGCAAATCTCGAGAAATTCTGGGAAGAAAAATGGCTCACATTACATTTTTATTAAATGGCAAAACGCATTCAGAAAGATATGATGAGGCACAAGTTTTATTAACTATGGTAAGAGACATTTGGCCATCTCCAAATGGATAAAAAAATAAGTTAGAGTTAAGTCACTGAATCTTTGGTTAAGTTCTTCTTTATGTGCTCTGATCTGACTCTCTTTCGACATGAGGAGACTGTCGTGATGCGGTAGTAAACCGATCTTGCAATCGGAAACGAAAGCCCACTTTGAATCCTCTTCTGGCATTTCCAGGTCGATGCAACAGAGAACTGACGGAGATCCGGTGTTACCTATCAAAATGCTTGCTATAACAAGCTTTTGGTAGGTATTTTATTTTTTAGAAATAACTGAGCTGTTTTTATACTCTATAAGTGTAAATAATTTATTTACCAAAATACTTGACGACCCATATCTGATGTATTTATATTAATAGTACACATGTATTACTATGTAATGACTTTAGGAGGAGCTAATGTTTGGACTAATTTTTCTTACGGTTATCGTAATGAGTCCCCAAGTGGTTGGCTGCTTAGTCCAGACCGCAGCAGATTAATTTTATTTACAAGGAATAAAAAATCTCCAAGAAATAGTATGAGAATTTTTGCTCATACATATTATGCAAATAATCTTGGTGAGCCAATGGCAATTAAATCATCCACTCAAATGTATCTTGATAATGCTTGGGATAAATGGCATGACCTTCAATTAGAAGGTTGGACTTTTGAAGAACTTGAATTACCTGAATCTGTATGACTAATTTAAATCCAATTAAAAAGGAACTATCAAAACTAGATAGAAAGATATCTATGCAAGACCCGTCAAAATTATTAGCAGAATTTTTTAATGGTGTTGTCATTGAACTTGATGAAGAATATAAATATGACTCATAAAGAACTGATAGATCAAGTTTCCGCAAATTTATTTAAACAAAGTGGAAAGTTAGAAAGCAGAAGATCTTGGTTGGCAATGAGAAATTATCTCGAACAATTAGACAGCGAACAACTTAAATCCATGCTTAAGGAAAGCGGATGATTTAAAAACTTTGTTAATAAATTATTTATTTAGTTTTTATTTTTTTCTTAATTCTCAGAAAACCATAAGTTGCAAAGCCAACCAAAAACATATCCAAGTAAATATGCCAAGTAGGAAAAATCTGGTGAATTAATTCCATTAGCGTTTTATTGCCACTTGCCAATAAGGATAATCTAAATTTGATTTTTCTCTAATCAATTGTAATTTTCTAGAATTTATTTTTACTACTATTCCATCTGTTGGATATTTACTAAAAAGCTTCCCTTCTAGCCATTGTTTTCTAAATACTTCAACTTGGCTCGTAAAGTTGCATGAAATATCCTGAGGGATCGTGAAGCCAAGCTTTGAAAGACTCTTTTTGGACTCATATTGGTTAAGTGTTGAATTAAGTATTTGAAATGCGCAGAAGCTAAGACTTTCAGAAAATCCTTCTTTAGCTCTTAGAAATCCAGAAGCGATTCTCTGTGAGATATTTGGACTTTGGTTGGGTGCATATAATTCACCTCTAACTTGAAGTACTCCTCGTATAGGGAGATTATTGGGAATGTCTTGGACTTTAATAAGTTTACTAGTAACGTCTGTCCCTTTTCTTGAAATTGCTTTCTCAAAGGTTCCATCCCTATATTGCAAAGCAACAGCACAACCATCAATTTTTGGTTCAATTAATAATCTGGTATCTACTAATAATCCTTTCAAAAATTCATCTATTGAATCCTTTTCTAATGAAGGTAAGACTAGTTTATTTTTCTTTTTAAAGTAATCACAATTAGGGTTTGTTCTTAATAAATTTTTTTCAAGTTGGTCGAACTGCTTATCAGAGATTAAAGCATTACCATTTCTATAATTATCGTCATACCATTCAATTCGTTCTTCTAAATAAGTCTTCATTTAATACGATGGCCTAAGTTTTTGGCTAGGTATCCAACTTGGTTTATCTATAATCCATTTTTCTCTATCTTCATATTTAACTGTCCATAAAAGAAATGAAGAAATTTCTTTTAGATTTATGCCAAGCAAATATCTTGTTTTTGGACTTGTTGATATAAATCCAAATAATAATATTAATAAAATAAGCTTAAACATACCTTTAATCATTAAAAACTCAGCGTAATTTTTGCGAACTTTTTAATTAATGCAATTCTTATAACCTTCAATCTTTGCTAGTTCATCAATATTCAAACCTGTTTCTTCTAGTAAAGTTTCTCCTATATCGTCCTTATTAAATTTAGTTAAAGCTCCTTTAGTAGAGTACTTAATACATTGGTTATTGTATTTTGCTTCTTTGACAATAGGAGATAAATAAAAACCAAACAGGATGATAAAAGCTCCATAGGTTACAACTTTTCTATGGTTTTTCCACCATTCATAAAATTTATTGGACACGAAAAATAAATGACTTTTTTCTATTTTAAGTTGATTGTCGACAAATTACTTTAGAAATTTAAGTATTGGTTAATTTATTGTTTTTTCATTAATAGATTTAACCCAAGAATAATATCTTGATTTTCTAATCCTTTGCTCTTTCGAGACTAATCTATCCGCAGATTCTAGGGGTGATTCTCCTTTATCAACTTTTGTTGTAATAGAAATACCAAAACCTTTTGCTTCAATTTTTGCAATGCCGCCCTCTAAAAAAAATAAAAAAGACCAACCTTTGTTCCATCCTAAATAGAAGGGATTTCGATACATTGCATTCTTTTGGAGATACTCTTTAAATGATATTTTCCTTTTCAAGGAGTTACTTGTATTCACTATTACCAAATAAGAAGTTTACGGCTGATTATTTCTGGAAAGTAATTTTAGTATTTAAATAATTGCCAGAGGAATACTTGACGTCTACAAGTAGTACATTTATATTAGTAGTACAACTGTATTATCTTTATGACTTTAGGAGTCGCTAATGTTCGGACTTATTTTTATCGTGGCAGTCTTATTGACCCCCCAACTGGCTGGTTGTTTAACAAAAAAAGTGGTTTATTAATTTTTTTTGAGAGTTATAAGAAATCTGTATCTAATAACTTAAAAGTATATACTCATCTTTTCTATGCAAATGAATTAGGTGAACCAGCCCAAATTAAAAATTCAAGACTTCATTCTATTGAGTGTGCTAATGAAACATGGAATGAATTAATTTCAGGAGGTTGGCAAATTGTTACTAATAAATTCCAGTAATCATGATCAAGGTAAATCCGTCAAATTGGGAATATCTAAAAGAATCTACCCTAAAACGAAAACGCACAAAGATTTGTATTACTTGCAATCACTTTCGCTACAGCACTACAAAAACTTTTGCTACTATCTTGATCTGTCCTAAATACGAAAAACGTATACCACAGGGTGATCATTTACTTAAAGGTTGTGAGTATTGGCAAAAAAATAGGACAATATTTTCTCCTGAAGCATCTTAATTATTCTCTAATTAAAGTTCTATGGTTAGAGAAATTTAATTATGTAAACAAAGCATTATTTTATACAACTTAAAAAATTCTTTTTAAGTAATTTTGAAGCATGATTCAGTTCTACTTTTCCATATTTTTATTAGTTGTGCTTACATTTTTTGCACTTTTATTAGATGCACCAGAATTGGCATCTTTAATTCAAACATTTTAGAAAATAATAAATCAGCATTTTTACTGATTTACTTTCTTAATAGGTAAGTAGTAGGTTTGACTTGTTTAATAGGAGGGATCTAATGATTGACAGTCCACCAGAGGAGTTAAGTTGTAAAATTTAAATCTAGATAAAACTAATGCTAAATATGGAATGAGTCTTCTATTTGAGATTCATTCCTTTTTAATTTCTTTCTAAAAAATGTAAGTTATAAATATTAAATTTTAAAAGAAAAAATCTGTCCATATTAAAATGATTTGAGGCCTAAGTCTCCTCTTATATAGTGGCTAATTTTACCTGAATCCAAAACCAGTTTTTTGTTCCTCTTTTTCTTCCCATTCATTAATAATTAGTTTTAGTAAACTTTTAAGTTCTGAATTCGAAGCATCAGTATCTTTTTGAAGATTTATACAGATGTTTTTTATTTCCTCAAAAGCATTATCAATTAATATTGTTTTTTGATCTGGATTAGCCATAGAATTTTAAAATGCTCCATTACAGTTGAATCCACTACAGTTAATAACCCTGAAAATACTCATTACAAAGTTGTGGAATCTTTCATCATAAAAAAATGCCCAAGTTGTAAATATAGCAAAACCAGAGACAGCAAAAGCAACATATTGAAGCCAATGTATTCCATAGCTGTCCAATCCATTTTTATCAAAATCAGAATTACTCAATTGCTTTTTTTTCTTATATTAAAAATTTTTTTTTAAAAAGGAGAGTTTGTTTTGAACGAGAGATTTATTTTTTTAAGACCTTAATATATTGATAGTTTAAATAAAGCCAGGTATTATCCACCCAAAAAAACCGTAGTTTATTATCAAAGCTAAAAAACCAATCATAGCTAATCTCCCATTTGTTATTTCGGCATTTTTCCAAAATTTACCCATGTAGTTTTTAATTTTTTTCGAATTTTTATCTATTAAATAATTGGGTTCTAAAGGTTCCTGCAACCTTTTGATGGCGTATAAAGAGAATTGAATTGTAATTGCGACGATAACAACAATAAAACTAGTAAGTGCATCCATTTTTTAGATTTCGTATGTGATCATTTAGTAAGCCAAAAAGTGAATGACAATTGTATGTATCAAACATTTCCTTATTCCGCTTTATTGACAGAGGAAACCTTAACTTCAATTATTAATTAATGTAACATATTTAAAAAAAATTAGTATGAATCCTTACTTTTTCTTTTGATTTCACATTTTTCAAGAACTTTAATGTTACATTTATGTGTCAGTATTTTCCAAGAGTTGACCTGATTAAATTGCAATACTAGTTTTAAAGTCTTGTTTCTCCAAGTTAGATAGAGTATTGAAATTATTACTTTTGTTTAATTTCAGGAAGGTAAAATTTATTGCCTAATGTATAACCAATCGACATGAGTACGAACCCAATAAGTTGAGGTAAATGAGAATTTGCTAGAGAGATTTTTTCAATCATTTCTCAAACTTTAAAATTAATATCATAATAAAAATTTTTTACTAACGTAAGTCTATTTTTTTTTTGATTCTTTAATTTCCCCAGATTTTTTTAGTGAATTAACAAGCCTTTCATTTTCTGTTTTTAAATTTTCTAATGCAGATTTTGTGAATTGTTCTTTAGCCTCAAATTTTGCTGAACTTATAACTTTTTTATTAGGGAGTTTTTTCTTCGGTTCTGGCTTCATATTTAATTGAATTTTAAAAATTTTAGAAGTTATTTTTTTTGTATTAGGTATTATTTTTTACAGTTTTCTGGTTAATAATATTTGTTTACATAGAAAATTAATCTTTATCTTTTGGGAGCCTTAACCATCCAGAAGTCCATTCTGATTTTAGTTTTGTCCATAGGATCCTTTTAATATCTTTTTTATTTTTGGTAGGAAAAATATCAACCCATCTATCATCATTTTTACCACCATAAGCTTTAACTTGAAAATGCCTATTACCATTAATAGTTTTTGGTGCTGTCCAACAAAGAGTAGGAGGCCATTTCATGACAAATTTTAAAAGTTGGAAAAACTAAAGATTGCTTTGGCCAGTTAAAACTAAACCATAGTATGCAATCGTACCAAGAATAAGTACGATACCTAGTATTCTAATAATCATGATTTAATTTTTTTAAATTCAAATTATATTAGAGAAATTTTATAAATTTGAGTTGAAGATTTAATATTTTCTAACTCTTTTTTTTATTTCTAACTACAGAGTGGCAAGATTCAGGATGCCATTCATTCTGAATTTTGCCAATAAAATCATAAATAAATGAATCGGGACATCCAGTTTCTTTTTGAAGTTCTAGAAGTTCTTCTTTAATGAATTCATATACACTCGTTATTACCCCTAAATTTTCTTCTTGGGATGGAGCCCATTTTTTATTCTCCATTAATATTTTTTAAATTATTTTCCACAATATCGTAATAGGTTATGTCTCCATAATCAGCATCTGAACAACATAAATCTCCATATAGTTCCTCTAACAAATCATACGCATCTGAATATTTATCAAAACTTTGAGCTGTGAATTCGTCATCTTTCCCATCAATTCTAATTATTTTGTAGGTCATATTTTACTTAGATGCAAAAAGTGTTTTTTGATTCATTAAATCGTCTTATAAACAAAAATCTTATTTAGGAGTATTAGTTGGGTAAAGCTTCTGAATTTTATTTTTCTGAATTTCTATTTTTCTTCTTTCATATTTTTTTGCCATTATTTTTCTGATAAATAATTGTGGGATAAGCCAAACTAACGCAATAGCTATAGCCATGAAAGCAGGATTTCTCCACGTTAACCTAATGAGCTCTTGTATAAATTCTTGATTGAAAATTTCCATACATTAAATTTTGATGATAAAAATATTTTTGCTTTCTTTTATAAATCCTTTTTTTAATAACCTAACTTATCATAACTTTAAAAAATCTAATAAGGAATTTTATAAATTTTTTCTTTTTTAGTTCGTTTTCTTCTATATTTGGATTTGGAATATTTTTTTTAGTTTAGAGATGTCGACTTTTCTAATTACAGGATCAAATAGGGGTATTGGATTAGAACTATGTAGGCAAATTCATGAGAGGGGAGATAATGTAATTGCAACCTGTAGGAAAGCTTCAAAAGAACTTAGAGATTTAGGAGTGAGAATTGAAGAGAATATAGATATTTCTTCTGATGAGTCGATAACAAATTTGTGTAAAAAACTATCTGGAGTTAATTTAGATTGCTTAATACATAATGCAGGAATTTATGAATTTAATTCTTTTGAAAACTTAGATAAAAAAAGTATTTTGCGGCAATTTGAAGTTAATGCATTGAGCCCAATATGTATGACCCAATCACTAAGACACCTTTTAAAAAGATCTTCTAAAGTTGCTTTTATCACAAGTAGAATGGGATCTATTGAAGATAATTCATCTGGAAGTTCTTATGGTTACAGGATGTCTAAGGTAGCCTTGTCAATGGCAGCAAAATCACTTTCTATAGATTTATCAAAAGATGATATTTATGTAGCTATTTTGCATCCTGGTTTAGTGAGTACAAGAATGACTGGCTTTACAAGAAATGGAATTAGTCCTGAAGAATCAGCAAATGGCCTTTTAAAACGTATTGATTCTTTAAATAAAAATAACTCGGGTACGTTTTGGCATGCCAATGGAGAGGATTTGCCATGGTAATAACTATAATTTTTATTTTTAAGAGATTTATATTGTTAATTTGTTAAAAAACTTTTAAATTTTTAACGAATTTCTTTCCTTGTTTTATTGTTTTAGTTATCTTTAAAAAAACATTAGTAAAGGAGGTGATTCATTGTCGTATCTACCGAAAAATGCGGTTATGAAAGGGGCCGTGAATTCAGTATCTTCATCACATTCATCGGTCCCTTTTTCTTTGATTAAGAAAAAAGGTTTTATAATCAATAGATTTATATAAATCAGTTACTTAATATTTAAAACTCTGCATCTCTTGAAGTTGCAGAGTTTTTTTTATGAATTTAAATAGTCTTTCAAAATTTACTCTATCTTTTTTGTCCAAAGTAAATTAAGGCTAAAAAAGATAGAGTGCTAACTATAGCGATTAAGTACCACCCAGTTGAGGAGTTGCTAGTTACTTCGGTCATTTATTTTGATTTATCGGAGGAATTGATTATTTGAGTGAAAATCACAATTGACATCATTAAAAAAACTAAAAGGATGTAAGTTACGTTCATTTATAGAAAAATGCTAATTATCAAAAAGATTATTCCTAGAACTACCGTAACAATTGCTCCATCTACTAATAAATCTTTCCATGTATAGCTTTTAAGCATCCTTGTTTTATCTTCTTCACTCATCAAGTTTTTTAACCACGTCCAATCTAAAAGCTGTGTCAAGGCAACACCAAAAATTAAATGACCAATCAAAATACCAATTAGATCAATTCTAGAAATATCTTTAGTGAGACTTGTAATAATAAAAAAGTCCACTAGCTTTTTTCTTTATTAGATAAAGATCCACCTTCTTCTTTGTATTTTTCCCAAGCTTCACTTATTTTTGCTTTAGAAAAGTTTTGTTTCCCCTCAGATAATTTATTTTTGAGATTATTAAAACTATTTGTCAGGTCTTTTTTTGTTGGTTCATCAAGAAAGTTTGATGTTAATTTCCATAGGTACCAGCTACTAGCTAGAAGAAGAATTAATCCCAGTAATTGCATATTAGTTTTCCACTATGCTACAACTTTTTAAATGGTTTCGATAAATTAATTAATTTAATACCTGCAGAATTTTTTCAACATAGATAAAAATTAAAATTTTAACCAGTGGAAAAATATTCTATCCAGCAACCATATTGTTAAACCCCCTTCTAGGAAAGCCAACCAGTACATCCCATAATCAGAAAATCCCATTTGTTCTTTTACTGTTTTAATTAATTTTTTGTGAGCTTGAATGAGATCTTTCATGAACAATCAAATTTTTAAACCTGCTGAATTTCTTTAATTAAAAAACCCTTCCCATAGCAAGATAGACATGTTTTAGTCTCATCTAATGAAACTCTTAGAAAACCTGCTCCATTACATCTGAAGCAATTTACTTTTGAAGTTGAGTATAGTTTTGACTTGATTTTAGCAGCACGGTTTAAGTAAGAAACAGTTTCCTTACGACCGTTTGCTTGAGCAGCTTTGTTTAAAAGCTTTTTGTAGTTGAATTTAAGTTCTTGGGTATCCATCTTTTAGCTGAAACTAGTTTCAAATATAGGAAAAAAAAGCAATAAATAATTAAAATAAGCTCTATAAATTTACCGTTTATATTTCTAATCTGATCTCATATTGAGATTCAATTAATATAACGGATATTTTTTTTTAATGTTTATTGTGGGATTACTATTTTTTTATTTTTAATAGAAAATTTATATTTTATGAACTAATTTAGAATGTTTAAAAACAAAATATAAATTAAAGAGATTGCTTGAAAAAAATAACTTTGGGAATCTAGGAGACTATCCAGCTTTTTTTAAATTTTTAACTAAAAAATCATTTTCGTTAGTAAGTACATCAAACTTTGATTTTTTAATTTTTTCTTTGATTTCAGAAGTCGGATTTTTTTTAATTTTGTTAATATTCATGATTTTAAACTCAATTTAAAAAAAATAACATATCCGATAATACTGATCATCAAAACAAAATGTGGATATATTTTTTGAAAAAGAGAAAATATTTTATTTTGCACATAGAAAATTTAATTCAATCAACATATTGTGGAAAACCCTGTTGAAAAACACTAAAAAAGTGGATAACTCTTGGGGAGCATGATCAAAACAAGCTTTTCTGGAATAATTTTTAACATTAATACTTCATCAAGAAAAGTTTAAATATAGTTTAAGATGCTTCATAATCTATTGTTATAACTGTGGGATCATTACTTTTATATTTATAAAAAAGATTTTTTCTAGAAACTAGTGTTGATAAAAAATTAAAAAATTTATTTTTGAATGATGTATCAAATTGACAAATAAAGTTAAGAAAAATAAAAGGAAACTTGAATTTTTGAAAATTTGTCTCATCTGTTTAAATTAAGTCTTGATTCGGTTTACTCTATGCAAATATTTCTCAAACCTAAAGCTAATCAAATAGGGTTGGCTAAGTTAAAAAATTTTTAAATGACAGAAGAAAAAAAGGATTCAAAAAAATGTTCTGGAAAGAAAAACATTATGTTTGCCTATGGTTTTATACAACTTGGTTCTAGTTTCGTATCTGCAATAGCTTTAGCTGCGATCGCTTTTGGATTCTGTTCAGTAAAAAAAGAGTCTAAACTTTTCAATAAATGTGTTGCCGAAATTATTGAAGATGGCGGTACCAATTCTGAGGCTGTAAGATATTGCAACGGTGGGAATTAAAATCTCTCTCAGAATAATTAAGTGGACTCAACCTGTGATTTGATTATTGACTCTTTAAAAGAGGAGCCAATTGGAGAAACTGATCATTTTATTTGGTTCATAACAGATATTGGCATCGTTGCACTATTTAAAAGAGAGGAAAAATTTGAAATTTATAGTTCGAATGTCGAAATTGAGGCAAATAAAATTGCTTTAGATATAACTAAAGAAGAGAAAGAGTACCTCAAAATAAAAAAGAGACAGCTTTTCTTGTTTTATTCATAACCTAGAATTTAGTTCTTGATTTAGTAAGATGGCTCAAGGTTAAAGGTCGGCTCTATAATATTGCTTTCGCTAACTAATTCGTAGGTTAGCTCTTTATTTAGGGCATTTATATAAGATGTATAAAGTTTTTCCCAAACAAATTCAAATTCATCTTTACTTAAATTCTTGAAAAGAATTTCTCCTTTGAAGTAAATGTGATAAGAATCATTCATCATGGAAAATTAATCTTATCCTTTTTAACGCAGTGAAGTATATATGTAGTATTAGGCGCTACTAAAAAGAAATTTATATTTAGAAGTTAGAAATACTTTTAGACTATCCGTGTATTCATTTTTTGTTTTTTGAATAATCCGACTGTTTCATCAAGATCCATACACGGCTGAATACTTATATCCATTAACCTTCTCCAGGGGTGCCATTGCTTCCAAATTGTCTCAAGAGAATCTGCACTTACTACAGAATGTCCTATCCCATTTTGAACCATAAAAATCCAAGAATGAACCTCATAGTTTTCAGGTCTGTTTTGGGGACCACCTGATTCATACCAGTTAATTAGCATTTCTGCCCCTTCTTCTTGATCCTCGCCATCTGTAAATTCGTAGGAAATCAAATACCTTTGCATATAGATTATTATTAAAATCTCTTAACCATTTTAACTCTAGATTTAGATATTGCCTTCCAATTTAATTAATGCTATCAAGTTTATAGATGTGATTATTTTAAATGACCGAAAGTTTTGGAAAAATTAAAAAGAATATTTTGACTAATTTATCTTTTATAAATAAAACAATCTTGAATTATTTTCAAAACCATGATCTGTTCGTATAGCTCCAGTTAACAGATAAAATTTGATACTTTTTAAAATACCTTAAATTAGTTACCATATTTTTATTGTATAGATACCAATGATAGATAAAAAGGATCAAAGCGATCCAATTGATAATTTAGAGTATGAAAAAGTTCTAGAAGAAGAAATAATTAATTCGTACGAAAGTAAATTTAAGAAAAATACTGAAGAAGATAGTAAAAAGATTAAATTTTACAGACTTAAAAGAACCCCATTAGAAATATTAAATAGGTCATTTTTCTTTTTCTTTATTGGAAGTTTTCTTTTCTCTTTGTTTTTAGCTTATTCAGAAAGTAAGTTATGGTTCATACTTTATGTAATAAGTGCATTGTCATGTGTTTTCTATACTCCTAATAGAAAGGCACTTAAAGAATTAATAGCAGCTTGGCCAAATATAGAGGATCTCATTAAAGGGAGGAGTTTGTGGAGAAAAGGCAAGTAAATAGATTATGAAATCGTTAAATTCATTTAAAAAGTGGTTATTAAATATTCTTGTGCCATACATTGAGGGCACCAACAAGAAAAAAGAGGATAAAAAATGAGTCTAATATCGGTTGGATTTATTGTTGAAATTTTTTTGTTTGTGGGAGTTTTTTTATGGGTTAGGAAACTAAATAATAAACAAAGTAGGCAACCATCTCTATCAAAAAAAACAATTAAAAATCTCAAATTTTAGAATTTTGATCACAAAATAAGGAATCTTTATAAAGAGATCAAATTTATGGGAAAATTCTTTACTTTTCTCCTCTCACTTTATATATGAAATCGGTTATAACATCTACATCGTTCTAAAAAAATATGGTTTCTTCCATCCAAGGTCTTGCTCCAATAACTAATCCATTAAATAGTGTCTTAATAGAAAAGAAACTAATAAATGTTGATCAAAAGTTCATTCAACTTGTTTCTCTAGCAGAAGGGTTACCTCGTACAGAAGTCATAGAAAGTGGAAGGAATTACTGGAGAGGTGTTTGTAAAAGCTTGATTTTTAGATTTCCTGATGACCTTGAAATTTTAAAGCTTGATGTAAGAAGTTATGTAGATAGATCTAAAGGGATCATTCAGATAAGATCTGCTGCAAGATTAGGGCAATCTGATTTAGGTGTAAATCTTAGAAGGGTGGAATACTTGTTTAATCAATTAAAGAAATTTTAATTAATCTATTTTTTATAAATTTAAGGTTCTTTTTAGTAAATACTTGTGCTTTAATTCATAAGAATATTTGAATTTCCATGGTAAAGATAATCTTAGTTGGAATTATTGTTGCGCTTGTATATTCTCAACCTGATCTTCGTCTTACAGTCGCTGATTGGTTAAAAGCAGCTTCTGATTTTCTTATTGAATCAGTACAAGTAAAACCATAAATTAATTTTTAATGAAGCATTAAATAAGACCTGAGACAGTAATCATTTGTTTAATGCATACAGCTACAAAAATAAATATTATTATCCTGCTTAATATATATTTCACTTAAACAAATAAATAGTTTTAGGAACATAATAGAAAATTTTTTTTGAAATTTTTGAATAGTTAACGATAATAAGGGATATGAAGCTTAGATTATTTGAGTTCTATTTTATTAAAGATTATTTAAGGCCTTGGTTTGGTCTTATTTATTCTTTATTCTTTCTGTTTTTCTTAGGCGCAATTGGCTATCGAATAACGGAGGGATGGGAATGGAGTGATTGCTTATGGATGGTTCTAATCACAATAACCACTATTGGTTTTGGAGAAGTTCAACCTTTAAGTCCTGAAGGCAGGATCGTAACTGTTTTAGTAATCGTAGGCGGATTGATTTTTATTCAATTTACCTTTCAAAAAGCTGTTAGATTATTCGAATCCGGCTATTTTCAAAGAGTAAACGAATTACGTTTCAAAAGACTTCTTAGAAAAATGGAAAATCATGTAATTTTGTGCGGATATGGGAGGGTAGGTCAGGAAATATCTAATCAAATAAAAACCCAAAATATTCCTATTATCGTAGTTGAGAGTGATGAAGATAGAAAAAAAATTGCTGAAGAAAATGATTTAGAAGTTCTTTGTGCTGATGCAACGCTTGATGAGACGTTAAAACTGGCAGGACTAGAAAAATGCAAAAGTTTGGTCGTTACCTTACCTAATGATGCTGCTAATTTATATGTCGTATTAAGCGCTAAAGGAATAAGAAGTTCTATAAGAGTAATTGCAAGAGCTGGAACCGAAGAAGCTGCAAGTAAGTTGAGATTAGCTGGTGCAAGTATAGTTGTAAGCCCTTATATTGCAGCAGGAAGAGCAATGGCATCAATGGCTTTAAGACCTATTGCTATTGACTTTCTTGATCTGCTTGCAGGAAGTGAATGTGAGATTGAAGAATTTGAATTAAGTAATGATATTAGTCTTTTTGAAACTGCAGAGAAAAGATCACTTTCTGAACTTGGAATAGGAAAAAAAAGTGGAGCAAAAATATTAGCCATTAAAGAAAATGAAAAGTTGTTTACTAATCCTGGAGGTAATTTCATCCTTCGACCAGGTCAGGTTTTAATAGCTTTTGGTAGTAAAGAACAGCTTAATATTTTGAACGGATTATTAGGAAATCTTGTTGTAGCAGTTGAGCTATTAAAGTAGATATATCAAAATAATTTGATATTTAATTCTTTCAATTTTTAAATTTCCCAATAAATGTCAAATTATCATGACTTTCATATACCTTTAACCCCTCTTAAAGTCTTTTACAATATTTAATAGTAGATTTAAATAAATATACTTTTTTAATGGAAGAGAAATTAATTCTTTTCAAGAATCGTAAAAGATTCGGGATTGAAAAAAATATAGATATCATTTTTAAAAATACAACCCTAGTTTTGTCTAGTCTTGTAGCAGTAGTGTTATTTGGGATTATTTTAGTAGTGTTTATTCAGTCATTTGAATCCTTTTCTAGGTATGGCTTGAATTTTCTTGTTACTTCTGAATGGAACCCAGTAAAAGATGAATATGGAGCTTTTACTGCAATATATGGGACATTAGTTACTTCTCTTCTTTCATTATTGATTACTATCCCTTTAGGCGTTGGAACTGCGATATTTATAACAGAGGATTTTGTTCCGAAATTTGTCAGAGAAATAGTTGGTTCATTTGTTGAATTACTAGCAGCCATACCATCTGTTGTATTGGGATTATGGGCAATTTTTGTTATGGAACCTTTCTTTAGAGACTTTTTTGCCTTTTTACATAATTTCTTTGGTTGGATTCCTTTATTCAGTTCGGAGCCTGCAGGTCGGAATTCACTTTTAGCGATAATAATTTTAGTGGTTATGCTTTTGCCAATTGTGACTTCGATAGCTAGAGATTCTCTTAATCAAGTTCCTAAAAAGCTTAGGAATGCAGCCTATGGAATTGGTGCAAGTAGATGGAAAACTATATTTTCGGTAATTTTGCCTGCAGCATTATCAGGGATTATGGCAGGTGTTCTATTAGCTCTAGGCAGAGCTATGGGAGAGACTATGGCTGTCACAATGATTATTGGCAATTCTAATGCATTTAGTTGGTCACTATTATCGCCTGGATATACCATCTCCTCTATGCTTGCAAACCAGTTTGGTGAAGCTGATGGAAGTCAGGTCTCATCCCTTTTTTATGCAGCTTTTGTACTTATGATTCTTTCTTTAGTTGTCAATATCTTTGCTCAATGGCTAGTTAAAAAATTTAGTCTCAAATATTAGATAATTATGAATTCTCTTTATTACCAGAAAAAACTATCAAGAAATGTAGGAGATAAATTTTTTACTTCTTTATCAGTTTTTTGTGCATTCATTGCTATACTTCCTTTGATTTTTGTGGTTACATATATTCTTATTAAAGGAGGTGCTCAGATAAATTCTGATCTATTTACTTTAGAACCAAATCCTCCTGGAGATGATTTAGATGCAGGAGGAATTAATCCTGCATTAATTGGGACACTAATAATTACAACTATTGCTTCAATTATCGCTATACCTGTAGGTGTAGGGGGAGGTATTTATCTGGCTGAATATTCAAAAGGTGGGCCTTTTTCAAAATTTATTCGATTCGGAGTAAATGTTTTAGCGGGTGTTCCTTCAATAATTGCAGGTGTATTTATTTATGCCTTAATCGTTTCAACAAAGATCTTATTTGGAAGTATGTATAGCGGCTTGGCTGGAGGTATGGCTCTTTCAATATTGATGTTGCCTACAGTTATAAAAACTACTGATGAAGGTTTAAAGTTAGTTCCAAATGAATTAAGGTATGCTTCTCTAGGCATAGGAGCAAGTATGTATACAACAATATTAAAAATAACTTTACCCTCAGCATTTAGATCTATTGCTACTGGTGTTGTGCTTGGGATTGCAAGAGCAGCAGGTGAAACAGCACCTTTGATCTTTACTGCTTTATTTTCTTACTACTACATAGTAGGTTTTGAAGATTTGTTTTACGAGATGGGTTCTTTGGCTGTATTAATATACAATTTTGCTCTTGAACCTTATGATGCGCAGAATAAATTAGCCTGGGCAGCTTCCTTTATTCTTGTTATATCAATACTATCAGTAAATATATTTTCAAGGATATTAGCTGCTTTTACTGAGACAACTAAGAGAGTATAAATGATTAAAACTAATAAAAAAATACCAAAGAATATCATTTTATCTCTTGAGGATGTTTCTATTAGTTATGGCACTTTTGAAGCAGTAAAAAATGTTTTTTGTAATTTTAAAAGGGGAGATATAACTTCACTCATTGGCCCTTCTGGTTGTGGAAAATCAACCGTTCTTAGGGCTTTGAATAGAATGAACGATTTAATCCCTAATTGTTCACTTAAAGGAACTGTTCTCTTTGATGGGACTAATATTTATGACAAAAGAGTAGATCCAGTTGAAGTTAGAAGAAGAATCGGGATGGTTTTTCAGCAACCAAATCCTTTCCCAAAATCCATCTACGAAAATATTGCATTTGGGGCAAGAATTAATGGCTTTACTGGGAATATGGACGAGCTGGTTGAAAGTTCGCTCAGAAAAGCTGCTGTATGGAGTGAATGTAAAGATAAATTAAATGATAGTGGCTATTCCTTATCCGGAGGACAACAACAAAGATTATGTATTGCTCGAACCATCGCAATTGAACCTGAAATAATTCTAATGGATGAGCCATGTTCAGCTTTAGATCCAATCTCTACTTTAAAAATTGAGGAGACGATGCATGAACTTAAGAAGAATTACACAATAATAATCGTCACTCATAATATGCAGCAGGCTTTAAGAGTCAGTGACATGACTGCATTCTTTAATGCGGTTGAATACGAAGATGGCGATGGAGGTAAAGTTGGTTATCTTGCAGAATTCGACTCAACAAAGAAAATTTTTAACTCTCCAAAAGAAAAAACCACTCAGGAATACATATCAGGTAAATTTGGCTGATGTTAAATTTTTACTTTTAAAAGAAAGATTTTTAGCTTTAAAACGGATAAAGGGTAGACAAACAGTATAAATACCTATATAGTTATTTCGAATTAGTAAGTTTATCTTTGAAAAATTACCCTTTTCTACCTTTCTTGATTTTTGCAGGGGCTCTCATAACAACTGCAACAATAGGATTGCCTGTATTTACTTCATAATTTAAGAGTATTTCTATTTAGGTAATCTTATGGTTTCAATAATAAATAAAGAATTAATTGGAAGTCCTAATAAAACCTTAATAAAGGAAAATTTATTTGACTTTATAAAAAAAAGAGAGAATATGGATCTGTGTGGGAGTGAAAAATCTGTATTAAAACCATTTTTAAAAGTGGTTAATTTCTAATTTATTTATCATGGATAAAACTAAAGAACAGTTAGAAAAATTAAGAGAAGTAGCAGAAGCATCTCTTACAAAAACGGACGAACTTCAGAAAGTTCTTGCTCAAATCGAAGCTTTAATGTCTAGAGAAGAATCAAAAACATTATCAAAGAAGAAATAATTAATTAAAAAATAATTTTAGGTTTTGTACTTTTAATTACACCTCTACAATTTCATTGTAGTTATCAATTATGTATGCAGAACCCGTTCCAAAGTTTTCTGTTAGGTCTCGAGGTCTTACCTTCTTTAAGTAAAAGACCTCTTTAATTTGCTTGTTTTTATTATATTTTTATAAACTGCTTATTTAGTTGATTACTTTATAGATTTCTTTCAGGCAGACATTTACATCGAAAGATTCAGTATTTACAACCTCTAATCCTGTTTTTTCAGTGACTTCAACAGTTGCATTACATTCGTCTTGTTTGAGAGCCATGTAACTTGGCTTTTTATCTTCTATGTCTAATTCAACGCTTGCTTCAGTATCTTCCTTATATTGCTCCATTACAAGTGTAAGTGCCTCTATCTCAACGGAAAAATTATCATTTGCTTTTGCCCCGAATGGGATGACAAGAAATGGAAATAAAATCAAGGCTATTAATTTTTTCATTTCTATAAAATGTGTTTATTTTTTTTATAACGTGGATTTTCTGCTAAAGAAAGGGGCATTAGCGGTATTAATGTTTTATTACCTATTTTTACTAGTAGAAAATAGATTAATTAATTCAAATTAATTGATAAAAAAACTAAACGAGACTTTTAAGTATCAATTGGGATATCTATATGAAAAATTTAATTCATTTCACTAGGATTTTTCTTAAGATTTAATTTCGATAATTTCTTCTTCAGAAACAATTGCCCATTTTTTAAATGACTTTTTGCAAGGATATCCGCCTGTTAAGTCTCCAAATGCTGGTAAAAATAAAGTATTTTTATTCTTATCCATTGCAAAGCACCTGAAAGATAATTTATCTCCTTTGTTTTTTAAATAGATTTTTGGATGATAATGTCCACAAATATTCAATGATTTATTATCGCCTAAATCAACTGGTTCATGGCTAAAAGTAATATTTTTAGTTTTTCTAATATCAAAAATTTTTATGTTTTTAATATCACAACCTACATCATGATTTCCAAGGACTAGTTCAACGTTAGTTTTTAATAGTTCAGGAAGATCCTCAACTTTTTTTTGAAGAGTTTTATCTATTGAATATTTACTGTGGAATAAATCTCCCAATATTATTAACTTTTCAGGACTATATTTCTTTACTATTTTTTTTATTCTTGCGAAATTGTTTTTATCTGAATTATTAGTAAGAGGTATACCATTTTTCTGAAAATACTCGGCTTTGCCAAGATGAATATCGCATATTAACAACTCTTTTGTTTTTGGTAGAAATAACGCTCTTGAAGGAAGCATCTCTAACAATGTATCTTTCCAACAAAATTTAAAAGAACTTCTTTTCATTTAATCACTATATTTTTTTATAAGTTTTTCTACTCTTTTTTCTATTGGTTCATTGCTTAAAGTATTTTTAAGTCTTTCAACTAATAGAGGGAAAGCAAAAGGAGTTGGAGTTCTTATCTCGTTTAATAGCATTTTTAAATTTTTTAATCTTTCTAATGATCTAGATATTCTTTTATTTTCTAATTGATATTCTTTAACTTCTTGATGCGATTGTTTTATCAAAAGATGGCCTTCTTCATATTTAGTAAAGACATCGTAGAAAAGACTTGAACTTATTTGAAGTTGAGAAGAAGTTTTTGTCTTGGTTGGATTATTTTGATTAACTAGTCCACTTATCTGGGCAATATTTTTAAATCTACGTTTTGTTAATTCTGAAAAATTAATTGCATTTTCTAGATCTTTCTCTAATTTTTTGTTATCCAAAAAATAATCAGCTTCTTTTTTAATTATGGAAAAATCATAATCTTCTGAGGTAGTTAAGCTGAATCCAAAATCATTAGCAGCAATACTAAATGTAGATTGTTTTAATTTTGCTAATCTTAAAGCCCATAGAAATGCAATTCCTTCATTTACAAATTTGCCATCAAGTGTAAAAACAAAAATAGTTGATAAATCCTTGGTTTTATATATTTCTATAAGGAATTCATCTTTCTTTGGAATATTTGAAAGAACCTTTTGTTTCTTCAATATTGGGCGTAATGAATTTAGTTCAGGATTCGAGCAATCATAATTTTCTGATTCATTGCATATATCTATTTCCTTTCTCAAACTTTCACAAAGTAAATCAGAAATTGCCATTTGACCTCCAACCCATGCAGGAATTAGAGAACTTTTTTTGGTTGATTTTTTAACGTATAAAATCATATCTCTGATTCTTATAAATTGAAGCATTTTACCAGCAAAGTAAAAGGTATCTCCAGGATTTAATTTTGAGGCAAAATTCTCTTCTAAATTTCCCAAGGATTTCCCTTTCATATATTTAACATTCACAAATTTGTCACTTGTAATTGTCCCAATATTGAACTTATGTATTCTTATTAAAGATTTGTCTTTTACAAAATATTTAAAGTTTTCATTATTATTTAGTGATTTTTCTTTAATTATCTTTTTATATTTTGGGTATGCTTTAAGACATTTTCCTCCATATTCTAAAAAGTCAAGACACCAATTCCAATCTTGATCTTTTAAGTTTCTATAACTCCAACAACTTTTAATTCTCTCTTTCTCAATTATCGGATCAAAGCCATTTCCGCATGCCAAACTTATTAGATGTTGAAGAAGTACATCATAAGATAATTCAGGAAGTCTAATTTCCTCAGATATACCACTTTTTATTATTCTTCTCATTGCACTAATCTCAAATAACTCCAAAGAATTAGTAGGCATAAAAATTATTTTTGATTTCCCGCCTGGTCTATGAGCACTTCTTCCCGCTCTTTGGATAAGTCTAGCTAAATTCTTTGCACTACCAATTTGAACTATTTGATCTACAGGTTGGAAGTCAACTCCCAAATCTAAAGAGCTGGTGCAGACTACCCATTTTATTAATCCGTCTTTAACCCCTTCTTCAACTCTTTTTCTTTCTTCTTTATCGAGGGAGCCGTGATGAAGTGCGATTTTGTCTTCCATCTCTGGCAGAAAAAATTTAAGACATTGATACCATCTTTCAGATTGGTTTCTTGTATTGGTAAATAATAAGGTGCTTTTATTTTTATCTAGGATTTTTAAAAGTGTAGAATGACTTCTGATTCCTAGATGGCCACTCCATGGAAAGGTCGTTTCCTCCTCTGGCAAAACGCTTATAATCTCTATCTTTTTTTGAATATCTGTACTTATAATTTTGGGTTTAATAGCGCTCATCCCAACTATTGCTCTTGCTGCTTCTTCAATATTTCCAATAGTTGCAGACATTGCCCAAATTTGTAAATTATTTAAATTACCTCTTAGCCAACTTAAAGATAACTCGCACTGGTTTCCTCTTTTACTACCCATCAATTCATGCCATTCATCAATAATTATTGATGACAACTCCTTGAACAGATTATTAGATTCTTTATTAGAAAGTAAAAGAGATAAAGACTCTGGAGTGGTAATAAGAATATTAGGTGGTTTAGCTAGTTGCTTTTTCTTTTCATATGGGGTTGTATCCCCGTTCCTAATTTCAACAGTGATTTCTTTATTAAAATGCAAAGCTGCTACTTGTATGGAATTTTTTAGATCTCTACTTAGTGCTTTTAAAGGGGTTATTAATAATATATTCACACTTTTATTATTTTTGGGGTCTTCTATCTTTGATAGAGGTCCCATTAATGCAGCATAAGTTTTGCCGCATCCAGTAGGAACTTGTATTATTCCACTCTCTCCATTTAAAAATGCTTCCCAAGATTCGATCTGATAGGGTAGTGGCTCCCATCCATTTGTGGAGAAAAACTGTTTAATTTTAGAAATTAAATTATTTTGCTTATTATTTTTCGTAATATTTTTCATGATATTTTTTTCATTAGTTCATAAGCATTCTCTAGGCTATCTGCATCGTTAATTTTTTTGTCTTTTCTCCATTTTGTTATTCTTGGAAACCGTACTGCTATGCCTGATTTATGACGTTTAGAAATTTGTATTTTCTCAAAAGATATTTCGAAAACCATTTCTGGTTTTAACGATCGAACAGGACCAAATTTTTCTATTGTATTTTTTCTTATCCATTTATCTAGCTCTTTAATCTCAATATTCGTTAAACCAGAATATGCACTCGCAAATTTAATTAATTCTTCATCTTTCCATAATGCAAAACTGTAATCTGTGTAAAGACCAGCTCTTCTACCGCTACCGCCTTTAGCGTAAATTAGAACAGCATCCAGTTGCATAGGATCAACTTTATATTTCCACCAAATACCTTTTTTTCTACCAGAGGAGTATACAGAAGTCTTTTTTTTAATTATTAATCCTTCAGTATTATTTTCTCGAGATTTTTCTTTATAAGTTAAAGCATCAGGCCAATCTTTTGGAAAGATTAAATCACATATTTTAAAAATATCAGAGATATTATTCTCAGTTTTATTTTGCCATTTTGAAAAATATTTTTCTAACTCAATTCTTCTATCTTCTAGTTTAATTTCTCTTATATCTCTCCCATTAATCTCTAAAAGATCATATGCAATAAAAATAATTGGATATTTTATTTGGATTGATCTAGTAGGAGACTTTCGATTTATTCTTTTTTGAAGTAAAGAAAAATCAAAGGCAATTTGTTCTTTGAAATTCCAAACTAATAATTCCCCATCAAGAACAAAATCATCTTTTAAATGGGACATTTTCTCTACTAATTCTGGAAAAGATTCATTGACTAATTCTTGTCCTCTTGTCCATAACGAAACATTGCCTGATCTTTTAATTAATTGCATCCTTATACCGTCGTATTTCCATTCAAATTGAAAATCATTTATTGAATTTTTGAAGATTTTATCTTCAATAGTATTCGCTAGAAGAAATGGAAATGGTTTGGAATTTAATTCTTCACGATTGATGTTCTTATTAATTAAAAATTCATATGAATCAATTGAAGGCTTGAAATTACCCATCAACCTATGAGAAATAATTTCTTCATCAATATTAATTAGTTTTGATATTGATTTTGTAATTAATCCGATAGAGACTCCTACTCTAAAAGTACCTGTAAGAATTTTATTGAAAATTAAATGGTAATCTTGAGGCAATCTTTCCCAAATATTTTTAATTTGTAAATTTTTTTCCTCCTCATTAAGTTTTAATAAATCAGGCATTGTTTTGCTTAGTAATTGATTGAGACTTATATTTGATAATTCCTTTTTTCTGGAAGTACTTTTATTTTTAAGTAATAACGTTATTACCTCAGCAGAATCACCAACTTTTAAATAGCACGTATCAATTAGCCATAAAGGATATTCATATATTTGAGAAAAAAGATTTTTTAAATATCTTCCACTAATAAATCTCTTATTACTTTTCCCAGTAAGTAAATAAATTGCCCATGAATTATCTATTGGATCATTAGATAAAAAATAATTCTTTAAAACTTCAATTTTATTATTTGTACTGTTACTTGAATCTAAATCAACAAATAATTCTGAAAATTTTTTTAAGCTCATATTTATTTACCAAAGAAAAGAACATTTATTGATTCCTTTTCAACTAAATATTTAGTTAAGGCTTCACTATCTCCATGATGAAAAAATACATTTTTTGCTTCAGACTTTTTTACTAGTTCCAGAATTCCATCCCAATCCGCATGATCAGATATTGCGAATCCTTTATCATAACCTGATCTTTTTCTTAGAGCTCTTATTGACATCCATCCACTCGCGAAAGCTGTTTGAATGTTTTTGAAATTTTTTAAATAAGAACCCTTACTTAAAGATGGCGGTAATAATATTAGACTACCTTTAAGTTCATCTATCTTTTTTTTATTTTCAATTTTTATAGTATCTTTAATATCAATTCCAAGTCCCCTATAAATATTGTTCATTTTGTAAATACTGCCATGGGAATAAATATTGCCTTTAAAGTTTGTTTGACTAATTTCGTTTAACAATCTCTGAGCTTTTCCAAGTGAATAACAGAAAAGTAAAGAAGTTTTTTCTGGTGTATTAGTAATCCATTTTGAAATATCATTTGCTATTTTTTTTGAGTTATCCCACTTAAATATTGGCAAACCAAAAGTACATTCGCTTATTAAATAATCAGTTTTTACTAGTTCATATTCTTTGCAAGTCTGATCTTTTTGAAGCTTGAAGTCACCTGAAATTAGCCATTTTTCTTCAGCAAAAACAAACCTTATTTGACTAGATCCAAGGATGTGACCGGACGGATGAAAAGAAATATTAATGCCATTTATCTTAAATTCTTCTCCATATTCAAAAGTCTTAATTTTGATATTATCTCCAACTCTCTCTTTAAGAAGTATCGCAGTTTCCTTAGTAGAAATGTATTCTTCACAGCCAAATGTAAAGTGATCAAAATGAGCATGAGTTATTAATGCCTTTTTTACTGGCTTGCTTGGATCAATCCAAATATCAGCAAGTTCACAATAAAGATTGCCATCTTTATAATTAATTAAATATTCTTGTTCAGTTCTCAAAACTACATCTCTTACAATGAAGACAATTTAGCTAATTATGCCCACGCTTGTTTTGATAAAGCTATGGCTGAAATTGTTAGTAAAGCAATAACTACAAATTTATTACTCCAATTAATCATGAATAAACTTATTTTGTCGAAATAAACTCTATTAGATGACACAATCTTTTTTTTATTCATAATGCGATGATTTTCATTATTTTCTAAGTAATTTAAATTTTTAATCTCATTTATTAATTTAGATTCGCAAGTTGAGAGTTTTTCTACTTGATTTAATAATTCAATATCTTCTGGCTTTAATAAAGAATTTAATTCTTTAATTTGTCTTTCGTTTTTCTTAAGAAATTGATTAACTATCTCATCTGTCCCTAAACCCTTCTTAATATTTAAAAGAATATTATCTCTTTCCCAGGATTTTTCGAGAGAATTAAAAATTGCGCTTATGCTCATTTAAGTATTTTTACTTATAATAAATTATTATTTTTTTCTTCTGTGGCTTATTCCTTTAAGTAATTAAAAAAAATTATTTTTATTTAAGATTTACGAATAAGTCTGTTAGCAAAATATTTTATCTTTACCTTTTCTACAATTTTTTTAGAACTACTTTTAGTTTTAACTTTATTTAAATTGATCACCTCATCTGAAACATTTTTGCCAGTTTCAAAATAACTTTTAATTTTTTCTAATTCTTCTTGATTTAATCTTTTTGTTGCACCTTTTGCATTGATTCCAAGTTTCTTGCAGGCTAATAATATTCTATTACTTTCGACATTAAGATCTTTGGCAATACTGAAAATAGGAGTGTTGATAGACATTATTTTTTTTACTATGAAATTTATTATTTATAATATATTTATAAGTTAGAAATTAAATATATTTTTAATTATTATTAATTTAAAAATTTTTTTTAATTAGGCTACTTCATCTTCAAAAGCATTTAAATCATTAAACTTCTTCTTCATGGTTGGATTATTTCTAGTTAATTTCTTTACTGTCAAATCTTGAGATTTGCTGTCAGCAGATAAAAGATGTTTTTTTGAGAGAACTAAAGCCTCTTTAGTTTTTTGTAGATGCGTTATTGATTTATCAATTTCTGAAATTGCATCATTAAATCTATCCTGGGCAAGTGAAACATTTTTACCAACTGCATTTTTGAATTGCTCAAGAGTACTTTCAAAATTTGTTATGTCAAAATTCTCACGTTTCATTAAATCAATTTGCGATTTGTATTTTAAGGTTTCCATAGATGCATTTCTTAGCAGAGAAATAATGGGCAAGAAAAATTGAGGTCTTATGACATACATTTTTGGGAATCTATGAGAAACATCTACTATGCCAGCATTATATAGTTCACTATCTGGTTCTAGAAGGGATACAAGAACTGCATATTCACAAGATTTTTGTCTTCTATCTTTATCTAATTCTTTTAAAAAATCTTCGTTTTTTCTTTTATTAGTTCCATTTAAACTTTCATTCTTCATCTCAAACATTATGGATACGACTTCGGTTTTATTTTCATCAAATTCTCTAAATATATAGTCACCTTTACTTCCTGAAGTGGCATCATTATCCTTTTCGAAATATGAGTTTTTAAATGCAGAGGCACGATTCAGATTAAATTGAGTTTCGCAATGGATTTCTAATGTTTCTCCTATCATCTTTGTAGATAATTTAGATTTCATTTCTCTTAACTCCTGAATAGTCAGGTCTCTCTCACTAATTTTGCTTTTAAACTTTTCTTCAATTAATTTTTCATTAATTGAATTTTCAAGCTTCATCTTTTCAATGGAATTTGTTAAAGATGAGTTTTCTTTTTCTAAATTAGTAACAGCTTCACTAATTTTGTTTTTTAAAGATAATTCTGAAATTAAAGACTGGTTTTTAATTTCGTCTTTCAACTTGATTAATTCATTATTCAATAAATTAATTTTAGTTGTTGCTTGATTTTTTAAATCATTTAGGGCATTTGTTTTCTTTTCTTCAGCTATTTTTAATTTAGATTCAAGAGTTTGGATCTCAGACTCTTTAATCATATTCTGCTCTATTAACTGTATTTTTAACTCACGTTTTAAAATTTCCAAAGCTTTTTTATTATCTTCTTCAGCCAAGATAAGTCTTTCTTTTATTTGTTTATTAAATTCTTCGTCTTTTATCTGAAGAAGTATTTCTTCAAAGCTGCTGGGATCAATTCGGAAAGTTTTGCCGCATGAAGGACATTTAATATCTTTCATTTTTTAATTACAAAATTAATATTAGAAAGGATTTAATATTCGAATTATGTAAAAAGAATATTATTCTTGACTAAGAATAAACAATTAACCAATTTTATGCATTAAAAAATAAAGTAAATACTCAATAAAAGTTATATTAATCCTGATTCCTTAAGAATGTTTATTTTATTTGCTAACTCTATATCTGCAGAAGATATTGAGCGGTCTAAAGTTTTGTGGGATGAAACTGTGTAACCACTGTCATCAACAAATTCGTCTTCCCCATCTTTTAAGTGGGCATTTTCATTTTGGAGATCTTTAAAATTATCCGACTTGAATATATTTGACTTGCTCACATTACTATATCCAAAATTCGCAATTCCTCTTGCATCTAATGCTTCCTCAACTAATATTCCAACTACTTTAGATCTACTTATAGATTCGCTCTTGGATATTTCATCAATAATTTCAAGTACTCTTTTTCTAGGAAGATATCCTATCCTTTTAACTTTATTTTCCATAAGTCTTTACATATGTCAATATTGTAACACTTCTGTCAAATCAAATCAGGTTTTGATTAGTAGTACTTATGCATAAATTTAAATAGTAGGATTAAAGTATAATTTCAAATAACACTCATTTAAAGTTATTTCTCAAATACTCATTGGGATAGTTTTAAATACTTCTTCTAATTACTTTTTCAGTTTGGTTCTGATTTTTGAAATTTTCTAAATTTAAATTCGAAATATTATGAAAGATAAACTATATGATAATGCTGATAGCTTTGCGATGTCATTTGATGAGGAATGGGAAAATGTTGATTGTGATGATATACGATTAAAGATAGATAAGGTATTAGAACTTTTATCAGATCATCCTTTTTTGATATCTAATCCTGAAAATGCAAGGAAAATGGCAGAATTTAGGATATTTTCATTAAAAAATTTCAATAATTATTTTTAAATTTTTTAAAGTTAATTTATTTTAAAAATTAATTTTAATTACTTAAGATTTAAATAGTTGGTGAATTAAAAAACCCCTTACTGTATAAAAATATTATTATGCCAATAATTGGACCTATCCCAAAAACAAAAAGTACTAATTTCGCGGAATTTTTTGTTTGACCTAATTTTTGATCTTTTAAATTTGAATTAGTTTGTTTTTTTTTTGATTTTTTCTTTTTCATGAAGGATATACTACTACAATTCGACTTTAAAAGATTTTGATATGTTATTGGGTTTGAAAAATTTTTTAAATTGACAAAACTTGTAAGGGGGTCAAAAAAGATCATATTGTATAATGTAAAGAATATAAAGGAAATATGAGTGCAACTAAGAGAGAGGAAGTTTGTTCTCACCTTAGATATATAAGGTTAGAGCTTAGAGAAATGCATCAAATGCTAATCAAAGAAGATTTGTTGCCAGATCTTAATGAAGCAAAGGAAGTACATGCTCAGCTTGATGCTTTAATGGATTTACTATTAGAAAAAAAAGTTGCAAAGATAAAAAGCTAATTTTGAGAGCTTTCAGTTAAATTAATTATATTAAAGATAATTTGTTGCTGATTCTATTTTTTTTCTATTGTCATGCATCTGTTCTAACTTATTATAAATTTCTTTAATTTGGATTTGTATTAGATCGGTCGAATGTATATTACTTAACGCATCTAATGCTGATAGAAGGCTTTCTTTGGCTTCAATTAGATGTCTACATTCTTTACTGCCTGCTTCGTATGACATGGAATTATTATAAATATAGCTATTATCCTAAATATATTAAAAATTCTTCCGTATTGTTTGATACTCTTATTAAATCAACGCTTATTATTGTAATTTTCAATACAGAATAAGAAATTATTTTTACTAAAATTCAATAAAAACTAATGCAAGAAAACTCCAGTGATTATAAATTCTGTATTAGTTTGGCACTAGATAATGCAAAAAAAAGAATTAATTTATTAGATAATTTTGATAAAAAGTGTGTTCTAGAAGAATATAAAGAGTGGATTAATGATGGTTTAAATAAGCATACGGTTTTGCTACTAAGAGATGATCCGATCATCTAGGAAAGATACGAAAATATTTTTTAATTCTTTTTACTAGAAGTAACCCTAAATAAAAAATAAAGACTTATTATAAAAATTATTGACAGAATAAAAGTTAATGATGAAAAACTATTCATATCTATATTAACTAAAAAATTTATTTAACTATAGCAGTTAAGTTAAATAACTCCTGCATTCAGTTTTCTTTGAAAAGTGAAAGAATAAATTTATTCAAACTTTCTTTTTCTAAAAATATATTTTTCTTCTCATAAGTCTTTAATTTCTTAAAAATTAAATCAACTAAATGTTCTGATTTTGGATTCATATATTAAATTTATTTTTCCAATAAATAAATTTTCTCTTCACCTATTTTATCTGGCTTTGTTATTTTACATCCTTTATCTTTTTCCATATTGCAATCTTTTGTGGCTGGAATAGATTTCCAGGTACAAATTTTTTCTTGGGATTCTTCTTTTAAAATATTCCATCCATCATCTAAGTATTCTGAAATACCATCCTCTCCACAAGAAAACTTTACTTCCATTCTTTTCTTTTCTGAATTAGGATTATTCTCAATATTTTTTTCCAAATTATTTGTGGGATAATCTTTATTAGTGGATGTCCTACAAGAAATTAAGAAAATTGCGATTAGAATTAACATAGGAACTTGTTTTATTATTTTCATTTTTTTAACTTTTGATGATTCCAAATTATTTAAATTATAGTTTATTTTGATTCTATTAATTTTAATAGTTTATCCATTTTATCCATCAAGTCTTTTACATCACCTGGCTTCGGTAATATTAATTCTTCCGTAACTTGCAAATGCATTTTCTTTAAGTTTTGCCTCAAATCTTTTAAATGCACTTTTACGTTTTCTTTCTTTTGTTTTATATCAGTCATAGGAATAAAATTTAAACTATATTAAACTTAAAGTTATTATCATAATATTGAGATGTTATTTATAGCGAATAATTCAAAATTTAATTTTTTAGATTTTCTATTTCATAGATTTCTTCGCCACCATAACAAAAATTTGTAGATAACATTTTTATTTCTCTATTATTAATTCCGATTGTATTTTTATTTTTAATAATATAATTTTTAGCAATCGCTTCACAATCTAATTTATTTTTTGCATGTTTAATAACTGGATAAAAATATGCCAATGTAGTAATTACAAACAAAACTATTATTATTGATTTTTTTTCATTTTTAATATATTCATTAGATGTTTTTTTGGCTTTTAATATTTTTATTAGTAATTTATCTGGTAATCCTATTTGAACAAATAATAACTCTACCCACCATGGAAGCTCCTTATCTTTCTTTTTCTTTAAGTTTGAGGAAGTATTCATTTTCTTGGCTTCATAGTTTTGGTTTTTCAGTTCTTTAGGATTTGTTGTTTCTTTTTTATTCATATCATCCAATGATTTATTTGGAATGTAGAGGTTTTATTTTGATTTGGAAACTATATCTTTATTTTATAAGTTTTAATTTAATTTATCTATGAATTTGAGTATTGTTAATCTGTATTTAGAAATTTTAAATGGCAAAAAAAAGAAGGAAGTTAAATAAAGATTTTGAGAGAAAAATATATTCATCAAAAAAAAATGTCGAATTAGTACTGGCAAAAATCTATGATATCGATGATGAAGACATACAAAAAGAATACATGAGCGCCTTTAACAAAGTGGTTTACTTATATGATGAATTAAAAGAAGATTACGAACGACAGGGATTTTCTAATAATTCTGAAGAACTTCTCACAAGCTATAAAAATGCATTTAATCTTTTCGAATCAGAATTTGAAATTTAAATTCAATTTCAAATTACCTTTTGTAAGGGGTTACAGGTATTTCAATTAGCTTTCCTTTTTGGAGATCAGATCTTTTCTCTTGTAAATTTTTGATACACAAAGATACTCTTTTCTCCTTTGCGCAAAATCTTTTTATTTGGTAATCAGTAAGTGATAATGATTTATTACTAAATGAAAAAAAGGCTAATAAAATCATAAAAAAATTTAATAACAATTTCATTTGTTCTCTCCTAACTATTTTCTAATAACCTTTAATTTAATTACTTTTTATTATAAAGATCTATGATTTCTTTTAATTTATCTTTACTTAACTCTGTTGAAATAAAAACTTCTTGAGCTGTATTACCCTTTCTGGCGATTGCTTTATATCCGTTTATAGTTTTAACTGACAATCTAATTATCAATTTAGAGGATCTTCCCCTGGCTCTTGAAATAACAGCTGGAGTTATGGTCTTGATATTATTTTCCAGTGCTAATTTTTGAAGTATTGGAATTAGACCTTCTATATTTGTACTATGGTTTAAAACTAACCTTCCCAATTTAATTTATTACAATTCTATTGAGAAAATTTTGTTTCTGAGAAATTAACTTTAGCTTTAAATTTATTAAAAATATTTTTAAGTTCTGTTATATTTATAAAAACGACAAAATTCTAATGATCTTTCAAATAGGATGGGCAGCATTGGCTGCTATTTTTACTTTTTCAATTGCTATGGTTGTTTGGGGAAGAAATGGGGACGGATCCATTGACATATGATTTCATTTTTAACTTATGAAGTCTATATAAATAAATTTCTTATCTTAACATCGTTTGTTTTGCTCGTATTCATAACATTAGCTGTAATTTATATATCCTATGTCTCTTGGAAAGATAAAAAAAGATTAAAAAAATAGTTATTTTGTTTTTTGGGTTTTTTTCTTATCCTTAATTCTGAGCTCTTCAATTAATTCTTTTGCTTGTTCCATTTTTGATATGCTGCTTTTATAGATTCCAATATCTTTTTCTGCTTTATTAGCAGATAAGCTTAACTTTTCAAAAATATCAGAGGTCATCTTATTTTTATCTGATTCATTTTTCTCTTTGAAATCTTGGGAGTTTGAAATTAATATATATATCCCCAAGTTCAAAATCCTTGAAGGATAAAGTTTAGAATTACTTTTTTCTACTAATAATTTTAAAATATCTTTAGATGTTTTATCCTTTAATTCTTTTTGAGACTTTTTAGATATTTCATTAATTTCCTTCGCCTCAAAATTTGTAGAACTGCATAAAGATTCAAAAAGTAGATCCAAGTGTTTTTCAGGTTGATATCCTTTCATTAATTCTTTGAATGTTTCGGTGAGGCCGACACAAAAAAGATAATCTTGAGTAAATTCATTTTGATGGCTCAAAAGATTAAGTTCGACAAGCATTTCATCAACTATTCTTTTATATAAACCTGGAATGACGTACGGAAATTTTTCATGAAATAACTTTTTGCTATCTGAAACAGTCAATTTTTCTTTCAATTTTTTATATGTAAACCTTAATAAGGTTAGCGTATGTTGACTCAATATAGTTAATATCTAATAAACAGATAAATATTATTATGATCCCTTTAGTTCTTGAAGAATCTGGCGGTAGTGAAAGAGTCTTTGATATTTATTCGAGACTATTAAGAGAAAGAATAATTTTTTTGGGAGAACAAGTTACTAGTGAAACTGCTAATAGAATAGTTGCTCAATTATTGTTCCTCGAGGCAGAGGATCCAGATAAGGACATTTATATGTACATAAATTCACCTGGGGGCTCCGTATATGACGGATTGGGTATATTTGACACAATGCAACATGTAAAACCTGACATTCATACAGTTTGTGTTGGCCTAGCAGCTAGCATGGGTGCATTTTTGCTTGCGGCAGGTACTAAAGGTAAAAGAAGCAGCCTTAGACATTCAAGAATAATGATTCATCAACCACTTGGAGGTGCGAGAGGGCAAGCCAGTGATATAAGAATTCAGGCAGATGAAATTTTGTTCTTAAAAGAACGACTAAATACTGAATTATCAGAAAGAACTGGAAAGAATTATGACACTATCAAAGAAGATACTGATAGAGATTTTTATATGTCCCCAAACGAAGCTGTTGAGTACGGTTTAATTGATGTGGTGCTAGACAAGAAACCAATAAAAGTTTAGCTTAAAAGTTGAGGTGTTCTCTCTTTCTCGGGAATTTTGGTGAATTTGGAGAGGATGCTTACAAATTCATCACCATCTAATGTTTCTTTTTCGATTAATAGGTCAACTATTTTATCCATAGCTTCTCTATTTTTGCTTACTATATCGTAGGTTTCTTTATAACATTCTTTAACCATTATTCTTACACTTTCATCTATTTGTTTAGAGATTGAATCAGAAACTTCACTTCTAGTCATTAAATCTCTACCAACAAATACTTCTTGATTACCACTTTCTAAAGCTATTGGACCTAAATTACTCATTCCAAATCTAGTAACCATTTGGCGAGCCATTGAAGCAACTTGTTGAAAATCACCTCCAGCTCCTGTTGTAATCTCGCCTTCTCCAAAAACTACATCTTCAGCAGCTCTTCCTCCTAAAGCACCCATTATCCTAGCTTTTAATTGCGCCCTGCTAACAAGGGTTTGTTCATCATCTGGTGTAAACCAAGTTAATCCTTTAGCTTGACCTCTTGGAATGACGGTCACTTTTTGAACAGGATCATGTGCTTTGACAAGTGAACCTATAAGAGCATGACCAACTTCATGATAAGCAATTAGTCTCTTACTTCTACCATCTGTTAATGGAGAACCTTCCATTCCTGCAACAATCCTATCTACAGAGTCATCAATTTCTGAGATACTTATAGAGTCTTTTCTCCTCCTAGCAGTTAATATAGCAGCCTCATTTAATAAATTTGCTAAATCTGCTCCAGTAAAACCAGGTGTTCTTCTCGCAATGCTTTCAAGCGTTAAATCCTCTTGAAGTTTCTTATTCCTGGCATGAACTTCCAATATTGATAGTCTGCCCTTGATATCAGGTGCATCTACAGTTACCTGTCTATCAAATCTGCCTGGTCTCATTAGTGCTGAGTCTAGAACATCAGGCCTGTTTGTGGCTGCAATTATAATTATTCCACTATTACCTTCGAAACCATCCATTTCAGTAAGTAATTGATTGAGGGTTTGTTCTCTCTCATCATTACCTCCACCAATACCTGCACCTCTTTGCCTGCCGACTGCATCGATTTCATCAATAAAAATTAAACAGGGACTATTCTCTTTAGCTCTTTTGAAAAGGTCTCTAACTCTACTAGCTCCAACACCAACAAACATTTCAACAAATTCAGAACCTGATAAAGAGAAGAATGGTACACCAGCTTCACCTGCAATCGCTTTAGCTAAAAGGGTTTTACCAGTACCAGGAGGTCCTACCAATAGAACACCTTTGGGAATTCTTGCTCCTACGGAAGTAAATTTTTCTGGTTTTTTCAGAAAAGTGACAACTTCTTGCAAATCCTGTTTAGCTTCATTAACGCCTGCAACATCATCGAACACAACTCCTGTTTCAGCTTCCATTGCAAATCTTGCTTTTGTTTTTCCAAACTGCATTGCCTGGCCAGGACCTCCGGGCATACCATTTGACCTCCTCGCTAACAAAATTAAACCTCCAATTAAGATAGCCGGGAAAAGTAAATTACCTAAAATTCCTAATGCTGGAGGAGCTGTTTTTATTGGATGAACATCAAAACTAATACCCTCATTTTTTAATATATTTATAAGTTCTGGTGTTAAGCCGGGAAGATCTACACGCAACCTTTGAACTTTATTATCTAAATCCGAATCTATTGTCTCTATAACAGCATTTCTGCCTCCCTCAAAAATATCAACAGATGTAACCCTTCCCGAATTAATGTAATCTAAAAATCTGCCGTAACTAACTCTCGCTACCGCTGAATTTCTTGGTGCAATAGTAGTGCCATTAGATTTAAGCGAATCAACGTTGCTTGAAGATAAAAATTGGTAGGAAAGTGCTATTACTAAAAGTATAGGTAAAGCCCATAAAATTAATGTTTTAAATTTTTGATTCATTAATTTGTAGAAAGTCAATTCTAGGATTCTAGAATGAATCAGTGCATTTCGTTGATATTTTTTCTAACTTTATGCTTATACTACTTCTTAATGTATCTAATTTATAAATGAAATTTGAGATCAACGATAAGGTTAAGTTGATTGCGCCAGTCTCTTACTTAAAGACTTCAGATAATATGCCGATGCTAAGACCACCTGATCTAGTGGCAATTGATGAAATTGGGGAAATCCTTTCAATTAAATCTCCAGATACTGTTGAAGTAAAGTTTAGGAGAGGTTCGTTTTTAATAGATATTGATAAGATTGAGAAAAACTAATCTAAAAGTTTTTTTTCCACCTATTAGAAATTTCTAAACATATATTTTTATTTCCAGAAATACTCAGAAATGGTTTTGAAAAATACTTATTGGTTAATTTAAAAATATCTAACGAAGAAATTTCCTCTATTTTTGAATTTAAATCGTTTTCAGTAATTGGTGAAATTCCATAACTAACTAACTGTATGTTTCTCTGTAAAATTTCATCTAGTGATTGATTTCCTAATAAAAAAGAACCTTTTAGTTTTTCTTTTGCTAAAAATATTTCAGCATCAGTCAACGGATTTAAAAGTAAATTTTTCCATAGTGTTGATAGAAGTTCAAAAGCAAAAAGTGCTTGATCATTAGATACGGATAAATAAATTAAAAATGGGGCATTTCCACTCCTAATAGGATAATAAACACCTAAATCGTAAGTGATGCCATGTTTTTCTCTAAAAAGTTTAAATAAAGCCGCGCTCATTCCATAAGATAAATATGACTCCAAAACCTTAAGAGGAAAATATTCACTACTTCTTCGCGAGCAAGTTTGGTCTCCCATCATTATTATTGTTTGATTTGAATCATTATTAATGTAATCAAATCTATTCGTAGTATTTAAATTACAATTTAAAGGATCTGATTTTTCATTTAAGATTTTTTTTTCAATTGTTCCAAAACTCTCTCCATTTATTTCAGGATTATTTGAAATTAAATACTTTTCTCTATTTTTAAAATTTTTAAACTCAAGCAAAACATCTTCATAGGTAATCTTTGAGACATCATTTGCATTGCCTATTGTGTTAAATGCATAAGGATGACTTGAGTAAACAATTTTTCTCCATTTTTCAAAACAGATATTAAATGGATTCTCTTTATTTTTTTTAATGTCATCAATAGAAGATTTTTTTACTTTTTTAAATTCAGTTACCGAAAGGATTGGCTTATTAATTATTAAGTCTAATAAAGGGAATAATTTGCTGAAATGTTCATTTAAGGATTTAATACTTATTGAAATACCATCTTCAAATATTTCTTGATTTAACTCTGCTCCATAGGACTCAATATATTCTGAGAGAGTGAAATTATTAAAACCTTCACATCCTCTGGTAAGTAATGAACAAAGGATCTTGTTAATCCCTTTTTTGCCGGTACTATCCATATCACTTCCACCTTTAATCCAAATTGAAGCAGTTGAAAAATTTCTTTTTTTATTATCTAAAAAATATTTTTTTAACATTTACCAGGGGTTGCAACTAATGTAAATTTCTCTCCACGGATATATTCTGTGATCTCTTTGAAGTTATCCAAGTCATTCCAATATTTTAAATGACTCTCTAAATTATTTATTGAAGATTTTCTCCCCCAAAGAAGTTCATTTCCAAAGAATGAAGAGAGTTGTGTAGATGTCTCTAAATTAAAGATATAATTACTTTTAACAATATTTATTGCTTTTTTTATTTCATCCAAAGCCAAGACTTTACAATTTGAGATCTCATCTATTGTTTTATTAATTTGATTTTCTACTAAATCAACATCTTTGGACTCACAACTTGCTTCAATTACAAATAACCCTCCTAATTCTCCAGCATTTACATCTACATATACCGATTCAACAAGATTACTATTTTCTTTTAAAATTCTAACTAATCTGCTGTTTCTTCCAACAGAGAGTATAGAAGCTAATATCTCAAGTCCAATAATATTTTTTTGATCATTTAGGTTTGGGATAAACCAAGCCATAATTATTCTTGAAAACTCTAAATTATCAAACTTAACTGACTCTCTACCATTCCTTATTTTTAAAGAAAATTTATTTTTTAGATTTGTTAAATTTGGACTTTTTTTTATGCCAGATAGATCACTTTTTTCAAAAATTTTATAAATTTCTTCGGAGAGATTCCCCGCAATTGCAATACAAATTTTTTCGGTAGTGTAATGTTTGCTATGAAATTTCACAAGGTCATTTATCTCTAAATTTTTAATACTATGTTCAGTTCCCAAGATTGAATTGGCATAATTAGGACTTAACCAAACCCTTTTCAAAAAATGATTAAATAGTCTCTCTTCAGGTTGATCATTTTGTTGTTTTATTTCATCAATAACTACCCCTTTTTCTTTTATAAATTCATCAGGATTAAAATCTGGAGCTACGACAATATTTGTCAAAAGAGCAAGTGATTCTCTAAAGTTATTGGGTGGAACTAATACATTGTAATGTACATCATCATAACCAGTTGAAGCGTTACTTACTCCGCCTAGTGATTCAATTTTATGGTCAAACTCACCTGGCATTATTTTGTTAGATCCTTTAAAAATCATATGTTCTAGAAAATGAGCAGTGCCATTTTTATCAACATCCTCAAATGAAGAACCTGCTTTGCACCAAATATCAATGCTTATAAGCGGCAATTCTTTATTGTCCACAAACACACATCGAGTTTTGCTTGAATGGGTGTAGTAGTTAACATCTCCTACTTTCATTTCGGTTCTCTCTTTAAACTCTATTTTGGTACTTTTTAGCCTTGTTGTCTGAATCTTTAACTAAAACAAAATTAACTGACCCTCTTATTTTGGATTTGTTACAAAATATTAGAGAGCATAGATCCATGCTTGAGGACCTTAAGAGTATAAAAATTGATCCAAAACTAACTAACATAATATCTAAAGAAATTGGCAGAGAACTTTATATTGAAAATGAATTTCATAAAGCAAAAGGTTTTAGGAAGTTACATATTGAAGTAGCAGAATTTTCAAAAAATCTTAAAATATTACACTGCGTTTTTTTCCCTGATCCAAAGTTTGATATCCCAATTTTTGGGATGGATTTGGTAAAAATAAATGATATTGTTTCTGCTGCAATTGTTGATTTATCCCCGGCATCACAAAACCAAGGTTTGAAATATGAAAAATTACTTTCTGAAGTTGATAAAAGTTCTTTTACTTCTTTGAGAGAGATTCCTAAATGGGGAGGGATTTTTTCTAATAATGTATTTTTTGCTTCCTTAAAAAGTAAATTTGAGAAAAATGATTTTTGTAGAGTTGTGGATCAATACCTCACTATTTTGATCGAATTAAGTAAGAGAGCTAAACCGGAAGTTAATGAGGAAATTATCCAAGAGAGAATAGATTTTCAAAAAAATTATTGTGTTCAACAAATGAAAAATGAAAAGACTAGCATGGTTCTATTAAAATATTTTGATGAAAAATGGGTCAATAACTACATAAAAACAGTACTCTTCGATTTTTAATGAAATTAAAAATATTAAAAAATTTATTTATTTATTTTTTATTATTTACCCCTATATCTCTTGTTGTTATTTCCTGTTCTGGAAGTAATAAATCTAGTTCGAAATTTAAAGAGGAAATAACTTCAGAGTTCATACCTCCTATTACAGCTGTTGCCGCACTTGGTCAACTTTCTCCTTCGGGAGAGATTAGACAATTGGCAGCTCCCATAAGTCAGTTTGGTTCTTCCCCCCGAATTGTCGAAATTTTAGTAAATGAAGGGGATTTCGTAAAAAAAGGTGATATACTAGCAATCTTTGAAAATGGAGAAAAATTAATCGTTGATCTTGAAAGAAACGAAAATCTTATTAATACTATTAACGAAGAAATTACCCTAAAGAAAGATCAAATTCAAAGGTATGAGTTGGCTTTGAACAAAGATGTATATTCTTTTGTAGAGTTTTCACGGAGAAAAGATGAATTATTAAAATTGCAAAAACAGAAAATAAACCTTATCGGAGATCAAAAAAACATCAAGATAGATCTATTTAATTCAAAACTAAGAAGTCCAATCGATGGTTTTATCCTTGGAATAAACACGAGAGTTGGTGAAAGGCCTCAAAATGAAGGGATTTTGGATATTGGTTCTAGTCAAAAAATGGAAGCTTTGATAGAGGTTTATGAATCTGACATCGATAGAGTCTTTATCTCTCAGAACGTTGAATTGAGTAGTGAGAATGGAGGTTTCCAAAAAAATCTTAAGGGAAAGGTGATTAGGATTAGTCCTCAGGTAAAACAAAGAAAAGTTCTATCGACTGATCCAACAGGGGATGCTGATTCA
>QCEQ01000003.1 GCA_003278525.1 Prochlorococcus sp. AG-355-P16
GTTCCAATTGCAATTGTCTCGTTGGGAGCGAATAGAGATCAAACTATAGTAATTGAAGACCCAATTCATGGTCCTAAAAGAGCACTGCTTAGGTAATTTAGTTCCAAATTAATGAAGGAATCCTTTAGACATTTTGAACATAAAAAAGTTGATCTCATTGGTTTGGGCAACGCAATAGTAGATATCATTGTAAATATTGAAGATGAGTTTCTTGAGATAAATAATCTGGATAAAGGATCAATGAATCTAATTAATTCTGATGAATCTCAGAGATTGTTAGAAAATTGCAAAGTGATCAAACAAATTTCAGGGGGGTCCTCAGCAAATACCGTTGTTTGTTTAGCAGAATTAGGTAATCATGTTCAGTTTATTGGAAGGGTGAAAAATGATCAATTTGGGGATTTCTTTTCTGACGATATAAAAAAAAGTAAAACTATATTTAATACTCCACCTACTATTGAAGGTCCTCCAACAGCTCATTCAATCATTTTGGTTACACCTGATGCGCAAAGAACTATGTGCACTTACCTAGGAGCATCTGTAGAGTTTGAACCAAAAGACATTGACTTTACTGTAATTAAGGAAAGTAAATACTTATATTTAGAAGGATATTTATGGGACAGCGAATTAGCTAAAAAAGCTTTTATTAAAGCCGCCCAAATTGCAAAACAATCTAATACAAAAATTATCCTTTCTTTGTCTGATTCATTTTGTGTAGATAGACATCGTGTGAGTTTCTTGGAATTAATTTATGAATATGTAGATATTGTTTTTTGTAATGAATCCGAAGTGTTAAGTCTATTTAAAAATGATAAATTAGAAAGCTGCCAAGAAGACCTATCTTCCTTATGTGAATTAGTCATAGTAACTCTTGGGAGCAATGGTTCTCTGATCATTAACAAAAATAATGTTGAAATAATTGAGTCAATAACGAAAGGCAAGATTATTGATACTACAGGAGCTGGAGATATCTATGCGGGAGGATTTATCCATGGATTAATAAACAATTGTTCCCTCAAAAAATGCGGAGAGATAGCCTCAATTTGTGCGGGGCAAATAATTACCCAATTAGGATCTAGAACAGATATTGATCTTAAAGAGTTAATAAAATAGATTTAATCAAATAGTCTTATTAAACCAATCATAATATTTCATCTCAGAATGGTATTTTTTGTAAATAATTTGAGGGACATCATATGTGGAATTTTTATTTACGAAATCAATTAAAGAATCTTTAAATTCTAGTTTACTTTTTATTATGATTTCAAACTCTTTAGTTTCTTCAATATCATCATCCCATTTGTAAACTGAAAAAATTTGCTTTATCGAAACACAAGCTGCAAGTTTATTTTGTATTAGTAATTTAGCCATTAGCAAAGCATTTGCTTTACTTGATTCAGTTGTGATCATAACTAATACATCCATAATGAATTAAACATCAATATTTTTTAATTATGTGATTTATCAAATTTTGATATTGATCAAAAGAGTAAGAATAATCATTTTTAACTTTCGGCCTTTTCACCAAAAATAACTTCATCTTACTTCCAGAAACTATACTCTCCCAGTTTTTCTGAGAATAACTTCCAGATTCTCTGCATAGAACATAATCTATCTCCCAAAAATCACAAAGTTTTTTTTCTAAAATGCTTTTATTATTTTTAGTCGGTTCAAGTATCGCTATGTTTGAATTTTTAATACGTGATCCAAAAGCTTTAGTTATACTTTCAAAAGTTGGAAGTACCCTTGTAAATACATTTGCTTTACAATTCATATAATAACTTGCTGTATCATTAAGGAATCTTGATCCTATTGCAAGAAGAATATTCTTATTCTCAATATCGACATTATTTATATCCTTTAAATGATCAATATAAAAAAAATTATTAGTGTTATTTATTAGTGATTTCCTCTCAAAAAGTAAGAGAGGTTTATTAATCTCTTTACATGCATCATTAAGATTTTTAGAAATTATTATGGCGAAGGGATGAGTAGCATCTACAACGCATGTGATTTTATTTTTATTTATGAAATTAATTATTTGATCTTTATTATTTAATTTCCCCGTAATGATATGTAACTTTGGATTCTCAATATAAGCTTGCCCTGCTTTATAAGTTAAAACACTTGCAAAGACTGAATAATTAAGTTCAAGAAGCCTATTAGCTATTACAGGTCCATCCGAAGTTCCTGATAGGATCCAAACATTTTTATAGCAATTTCCTTGATTCTGCATCAGTATGTCTTTAATTAAATAGTAAATAATGAATCATTGTTTAATTCAGGCGGTCATTAATAGCGCTCCCGAAATGAGGTACACCAAAGAAAACCAAACTCCAATTGCAGAAATGATTGTTAATTTTAAAGGATTACGTAGTGAAGATCCAACCAGAGATCTCAAGATCATAGGATGGGGAAACATTGCCCAAGAAATGGTAGATGAACTAAAGGAGGGGCAAAATATTGTTATTGAGGGACGTCTAAAGATGAATTCTGTCACTAGAAAAGACGGAACGAAAGAAAAGCAACCAGAACTAACAGCTTCAAAAATTCATCAAATATCACCAGTTGATGTTATTAAGTCTGATCAAAAAGAAAATAATGAGTCACTTGAAAATAAAGGAACCGCCCAAAAATCTAGTTGGGATAGTTCACCTTTAGTACCTGAAGTTGACGAAATACCTTTTTAAATCAAATATCAACATTATTTTCTTGAACGCTTATAATTAATTTGCTTATTTTTCTTTCAAGCGCGGCAAGGTCCCTTCTGATATCTGGCCATTTACCCTTATCTAAATTTTCTAATAACCATGCTCTATCTCGATCAAGTTTGAAAATTAAATCTTCTTGATTCGCAGTATTAAGATCTTGCATAATACTTATTAGCCCATTTAAAATCATTCTACTAAATCAAAATGAAGAAATACTTGTCGCCTGGAAACTTAATCGTAACCGCTGGGGGTATATTAGCTTTTGTTGGGATGACTGCTTATTTTACAGACTCAGTGAATTTAAGTGTGCCCACTTTTTTTTATGGAGTACCTATTTTTCTAATTGGATTAGGTTTAAAGACTTCCGAAATACCTCCTGTAGAGTTGTATGACAAGACAAATTTTGCAAAAAATGAATTTAATAGACCAAAAGAATTAACAGCACTAGTTAAAGATGTTACGAGATGGAGGTATGGGATAAAAGCTCATCTTGAATCTTCATTAGAATCTTTAAATTTGTGGGACGAGGATAATCCACCTCAACTAATAGAAGTAGAAGAAATTACAAAGGAAGAAAAAAATGGCCTAAGAATGCGTTTCGAATTAAACGCTGTTCCTCTAGAAAAATGGATTGAAAAACAAGAAAGATTAAACAGGTTTTTCGTCAAAGGTCTTGAATCAGAATTTATTATCCACGATAATAAAAAAGAATTTGATTTTATTCTCTTTTATTAAATATAGGGATATATTTGTAGAAACCTAATTTCTTAATTCAATCAAGTTTTAATGATTTTTAATAATGAATGATTCTCAAAGAGTATCAATATTAAGCGAAGCACTTCCATATATACAAAGTTTCTCAGGCAGAAAAATTGTTATCAAATATGGTGGTTCTGTAATGGAGAATGATGATTTAAAAAATGCTTTTTTTAGAGATATAGCACTTTTATCAACAGTGGGGGTTTGTCCGATAGTAATTCATGGAGGCGGGCCCGAGATTAATAATTGGTTAAAGAAATTAGAAATTTCTCCTAAATTCGAAAATGGATTAAGAATTACTGATCACAAAACAATGGAAGTTGTTGAGATGGTTCTAATGGGTAGGGTTAACAAACAAATTGTAAAAGGCATTAATAAAACAGGATCTTTAGCTGTTGGAATTTCAGGTCTTGATGGGAACTTAATTCAGTCTAGAGAATTAGGAGATGGGAGTCATGGTTTAGTAGGAGAGGTCACAAAAATAAATCCTGAAATATTAGATCCTCTTATTTCTAAAGGATATATCCCTATTATCTCTAGCATTGGATCAACCATGGAGGGTATTTCCCATAATATTAATGCAGATTTTGTGGCTGGAGAAATTGCTGCTGCAATAAATGCAGAAAAACTTATTCTTCTTACTGATACTCAAGGGATTTTAAAAGAAAAAGATAACAAAAATAGTCTTGTTGAGAAAACGAATCTCAAAGAGGCAAGAGATTTTATTGATAAAAAAATTGTGACTGAAGGTATGGTTCCAAAGACAGAATGCTGTATAAGAGCCTTAGCACAAGGAGTCAAAGCTGCTCACATAATCGATGGGAGAGTAGAACATTCATTACTTCTTGAGATTTTTACAAATTCCGGTGTAGGTACAATGATAGTGGCCTAACCAATGAAAACTTATGAGCAAGTTTTAGAAACAGTGGAACTTGCTTTATATAAAGGTGAGTATCAATATTGTATTGAATTTCTATTGCCCATAATCGAATCGTTCCCTTTATCAACTAAAGAAGGAACAAATTTAAGAACAATTTTAATTACTGCTCTTTGCGGTATTAATAAAAAGGAGGAGGCCAAAAGATTTTGTAAAGAACTACTAAAATCTCACGATAATAAGACGAGAGAAAATGCAAAATATTTGATGGAAGTTATAGATTCTCCTGACATTAAAAAGCCAGAAAACTGGAACGTGCAGTTTGAAAGCGACCCATCAATAAATAAAAAATCTCTTAACTCACTACGCAAAAAAAAAGAAGTATTGGAGAAAAAGAAATTTATTAATGTTACTGAGAATCCAACTGGTGAAACAAAACCCTTTCAGAAAGGCTTTTCACTGATCATTTTTTTAATACTATTATTATTAATACCACTCTTAAGCGGATGCGTAAAAGTTGAGGAAACTCTTGATCTTAGTGAACTTGATTCAATAACCAATAGTTTTGTGATAGAAAGTAAATACATAAATAAATTTCCTTGGCAATTAAAATTTCAAGAGAAAATGAAAGATATTTTTCCCGATTCAGAAATTGAACAAGACGAGTCAACTTTTTCTCTGAAACATAAAAATCTCAATCTAGAAGATACAAAGCAAGTTCTTAAAATTACCCAAAATAACGCTGGAGAATTAGCAGGGGTATCAACAAATATAGACATTAGTACTACTCAAAAAAACTTCATTTTTTTTAAAAAATACTTTTACAGGATAGATTTGGATCTAAATTCTATTCAGGGTGTTGATAATTTAGAACTAATTTTCAAAATTATTCACCCAGGTAAAGCTACCCTTATTAGTAAAAATAATTCCAATTTAGAAATTAAAAAAAATCTAATAACTTGGAATCTACATCAAGGTCAGATAAATAGTCTTGAATTTTCTTTCTGGAGCCTCAATAAACTTTTGATTGGGATATCTACTATTTTTACAATAATAATATTTGCTTACATATTAAGGTTCAATAGATTTAAATTAGGTACAGATCTGCCTCAACTTCCACCAATGTAATTACAACTCAGCTGGATTAATATCAATTGTTAAAAAAACATTTTTTGGGATAAGTTTCCATAATATTGATCTATCAGGTAAAGGTATTTTTGTTCCTTCAGGACCATGCATCAATATCTGCCATCTAAATTTTTTACCGACTTTAGCAATTAAACAAGGCGCAGGTCCAATTAATGTCCAGTTCCTTTTCTCACAAAAATTGAGTAGATATTTTGCTATTTTGTTTGAAATTGATTCAGTTAATTCATAATTTTCACCTGATAATTTAAGAAGGCAAATCGCGCAAAATGGAAATAAATTAGAATTTTTTCTTAATCTCGAGTTGTCAATTAAGAATCTTTCATAATCTCTTTTTTTAAGATAAGAAATTACCGGATGGTTAGGTTTATATGTTTGAAAAATTACTTTTCCTTTTTTTTGAGCCCTGCCCGCTCTGCCAGCTAGTTGCAAAAACAATTGTAATGATTTTTCTTCTGCCGAAATATCTGGGCGATGAAGCAATCCATCTGCTGCAATAACTACTGAAAGAGTAATATTTGGGATATCAATCCCTTTTGCTAACATTTGAGTCCCCACAAGAATATCAGCATCACCCTTAGAAAACTTTGAGAGAATATGTCTATGACCATCCTTTCCTGAAGTTGTATCTCGATCAAAGCGAAGAACTCTTAAGTCAGGAAATTCTTCATTTAAAAACTCTATGACCCTTTGCGTCCCTATTCCAAAAGGTTTAAAGGCAGTTGAATGACAATCTGGGCAGCGATTAATCAATCTCGATTTATGGTCGCACCAATGACAGCTTAACCATTTTTTTCCTTGTGAACCGAGATGCACTGATAAAGGAATGTCACAGTTGGGGCAATTTATTAAATATCCACAATTCCTACAACTTAAAAACCCACTATGCCCCCTCCTAGGGATCAAAATTATTGCCTGCTCATTTTTCAAGCGTAGTTGAGGAAGCAATTGTAATAATTCATTGGAAAAAATTTTAATATTTCCCTTCTTGAACTCATCCCGCATATCAATAATTCTTATTTCGGGAGTCTCATTACTGGATATCCTTTTAATCATTCTTACCAATTTAAAATTCTTTTCAAAAATACACTTTTTCCAAGTATTCATTGATGGGGTGGCACTCCCAAAAATTAACTTTGCAGAATTCCTTTTTACCATTTGAATAGCAATCTCTCTTGCGTCATAACAAGGCATAGGGCTATCTTGTTTGTATGAAATATCATGTTCTTCATCCAATATTATTAATCCAAGATTTCTAATTGGAAGAAAAACTGCGGACCTTGTTCCTATTACTATTAAAGGTTCATCAGCATCAATAATTTTCTTCCAAACTAAAGTTCTATGACTGGAAGAACAATTACTATGATATTCATAAACAACATTATTAAATCGCCGACTAAACCTATCAATAAGTTGAGGAATTAACCCAATCTCTGGGGCGAGTATCAAACAGCTTTTTTTCTTAAGAAATTGATCCTCAGCAATTCTCATATAGACTTCTGTTTTTCCTGAACCTGTTTCGCCCCACAAAAGTAGAGCATCTCCTGGTTTCATTGTTTTAAATTCTTGAAATGCAATTTTTTGCTCATTTGTATGATTTGGTTTCTTCGTTGAAATATGATCATTAACAAAGGAATTTAATTTAGTATTTATATTTTTTTTTCTTTTAGATTTAACAAGATAATTTTTATTGACCATTGAGTTAATCAGATTATGGTTAAAACCAAACTTTATTAATTCACTTTGCCAATTACCTTTTTCAGGCAAATTATTTATTAAAAAAAATTCTTTTTCGGTTAATTTATTTTTCTTAATATCAAATTTTTTTTTAGTTTCAATCCATATTTGATCTTTTAAACCTTGAGAAATTTTCTTATATTTACCTATCCAGCCAGGAGGAAATGCAGTTTTAAACATTTTTAAATTACTAACCATATAAAAAGAGGCTAGGGACTCTATCCATTCTCTCCAAGAGTCATCAATTATTTTTTTCTGCAAAATACTTTCAATAAATAAATATTTTATACTTTTCTCTCTAGCATTATTTGATTCATTTTTATTAATTGTCAAATAGTTTTTTTTGGAGATCACCAACCCATTCAATAATCTCCCTCTAAGTTTTACACACACAATATCCCCAACTTCTGCTCCAAGATTATTTCCATCTAAATAGTAAAAACTTTCATTACTACTGCCTGTATCAAGCAAAATTTCCAATTTGTAGGGGATATTTAATAACTGATTACTTGCCGGCTTCAAAACTTTTTCTTAGTATTGGATTGTTGAACATTCCACAAAGTGTTTTTTGCACATTGTAAGTATCCTGCTCTTAAGGGAGACATGAAGCTTTGATCATTAACTGAAAATTCAAAAAATGATCTGCCTGTCTGAGAAATCCCAAGACTTTTTACTTTAGGTAATCTATAGCACTATTTAAATTTTTCAACAATTTAAAAAACTTTTTTATTCACATCATTAAAAAAGTTTTTTTTACAAATTAACGGGAAAATTTACTACTAAATGTACAAATTAGCCCTAAATAAATTTTTATCTAGTTAAATTCACCGTAGAAAGGAGTAAATCATGTGTCCAGTAGCAGCAGAATCAAAGAATTCCAAGCCCAGCTCAGAAAAAAAGATTAACAAAAAAATTAATGCCAATTTAGAAACAGTACTTGAAAAAGAAAATAATTCTAACCGCCAAAATTTACAGCCGTCCCCAGATTCAAGTGAAAGTGGAATAGAAACTAATAATGAATTTAGTGATTCTGAAGATGAAGATAAAGGCCTTGGGAATATAAAGCTTGGCCCTAAAGGTACATATACTGAAGATTCAATAAGAGTTTACTTACAAGAAATTGGAAGAATTAGACTTTTAAGACCAGATGAAGAAATTGAACTCGCTCGAAAAATTGCTGACTTACTCCAACTAGAAGAACTGGCGACTCAATATGAGTCAGAAAAAGGGCATTTCCCTTCTGTAAGAGAATGGGCTGAATTAATAGATATGCCTCTCTCCAAATTCAGGAGGAGACTTCTTTTAGGGAGAAGAGCTAAAGAAAAAATGGTTCAATCAAATCTAAGGTTAGTTGTTTCCATTGCGAAAAAATATATGAATAGAGGATTATCATTTCAAGATTTAATACAAGAAGGAAGTTTAGGTCTAATTAGGGCAGCGGAAAAATTTGACCATGAAAAGGGTTATAAATTCTCCACTTATGCTACTTGGTGGATTCGCCAAGCCATTACTAGAGCAATAGCTGACCAAAGTAGGACTATTAGATTGCCAGTTCACTTATACGAGACAATTTCCAGAATTAAAAAAACCACAAAAGTTCTTAGCCAAGAATTTGGAAGAAAGCCCAGTGAAGAAGAAATAGCTGAAAGTATGGAAATGACAATTGAAAAATTAAGATTTATAGCCAAAAGTGCTCAACTACCTATTTCTTTAGAAACTCCAATAGGTAAAGAAGAGGACTCAAGACTTGGAGACTTTATAGAGGCTGACATAGAAAATCCAGAGCAAGATGTTTCTAAAACTTTATTGAGAGAAGATTTAGAAGGAGTTTTAGCGACTCTAAGTCCAAGAGAAAGAGATGTGCTTAGGTTGAGATATGGAATTGATGACGGAAGGATGAAAACTCTTGAAGAAATTGGACAAATTTTCGATGTAACAAGAGAACGAATAAGACAAATAGAAGCCAAAGCACTTAGAAAATTGAGACATCCAAATAGAAATGGGGTTTTAAAAGAATATATAAAATAAAAATAGTTAAATATAATTTTTAGCTTTGGAAAGTTGCAAAAGAATAGCTTAAAATAAATTCGACTTAAATTTCATCAAAACTCAAATAATATTTAATGACCAATTTTAAACTGAAAATAGCAAGTAGAAGAAGTAAACTAGCCATGGTTCAAACTTTATGGGTTAAAGATCAACTAGAAAAAAATATTCCTAATTTAGATGTTTCCGTTGAGGCCATGGCAACACAAGGAGACAAAATTCTTGATGTAGCCTTAGCAAAAATAGGTGATAAAGGCTTATTTACAAAAGAACTTGAAGCACAAATGCTTGTAGGTCAGGCAGATATAGCAGTTCATTCTCTAAAAGATTTACCAACAAATTTACCTAGCGGCCTTAAATTAGGATGTATAACAAAAAGAGAAGACCCTGCTGATGCTTTAATAGTTAACAAAAAAAATGATAGTTATAAATTAGAAACTTTACCACCAGGTTCGATTGTAGGGACAAGTTCTCTAAGAAGACTTGCGCAATTAAGAAATAAGTATCCACATCTTGTTTTTAAAGATATCAGGGGAAATGTTATTACAAGGATAGAGAAATTAGATGCTGGTGAATTTGATTGCATAATACTTGCTGCCGCTGGTTTAAAGAGATTGGGTTTTGAATCAAGAATTCACCAGATTATTCCAAATGAAATTTCCCTTCATGCTGTTGGTCAAGGTGCACTGGGTATTGAATGTAAATCTGATGATAAAAAGGTTTTAGAAATCATAAATGTCTTAGAAGATAAACCTACTAGTCAAAGATGTCTAGCAGAGAGAGCTTTTTTGAGGGAGCTTGAAGGGGGATGCCAAGTTCCAATAGGTGTGAATAGTAAAATTCAAAATGAACAACTTTGCCTTACTGGTATGGTTGCATCTCTCGATGGAGAAAGGCTTATTAAAGATCAATATATTGGAAATATTAATGATCCCGAAGAAGTAGGGAAGGAACTAGCTAAAAAACTAAAGCTCCAAGGTGCAGACGAAATACTAAGCGAAATATTTGAACAATTTAGAGAAAACTAAAATTAGTTAATTTACCAATTTAGGATCAATTTCCTTTTCATATCTATCTTCACAATCTTTAATTATTTTAACAGCTTCTTCAATCCCTAAAAAACCATTAACACTACATGTTCCTGGTTTTTTTAGATCTTTGTAGTGTTCCCAATAATACGTCGTTTCTTTTAGCCAATGCTCTCCAAGGTCTTTAAAACTTGAGATATGATCCATTCTTTTATCATCTGCTAAAACTGCTATTACCTTATCATCCACCTCTCCACCATCATCAAATTTCATCACCCCAATAATCCTAGCTTCTACAATAGATCCAGGTATCAATGGCTCAGTCACTCCTACAATTTCTATATCAAGTGGGTCTCCATCTTCATCCCAAGTCCTTGGTATACATCCATAAGCAAAGGGATATGCAAGTGAAGAATAACCCACCCTATCAAGTTTAAGGTGACCCGTTTCTGTAATTAATTCATATTTATTTATAGTATTAGAATTCAATTCAACAATAGCGTTAATTACTGAATTTGAGCTATCAGTAAAAGCATTTAGTATATGTAATAGATTTGGTGTAACCCTACTTGGGGGTTGATTAAGATTTGCCATCAAGAAATTATTTTTGTTTATCTTACATCCTCACACCCAACCTAATTCTTTAAAAGTAATGTTTCAGCAAAAATCATATAGTTTAGACCTTAAATGATTAATAAAATACTTTGGCGATAGTTCTTCATTAGTTACATCTTTTACCAACTCCATAGAGTTAACTGATCTTCCGTATTTATGTATGTGATTTTTTAACCAAAAAATTATCTTCTTATATTCACCATTTTCAATTAAGTTATCAATCAAACCAATGTCTCTTTCCATTTGAAAAGATATTTGCGCACTTATAAGATGACCTAACAAATATGAAGGGAAATATCCAAACGCACCTTCACTCCAATGAACATCTTGAAGACAACCTTCTGAATCATTAGATGGTTTTATTCCTAAAAGTTCCCCGTATCTTTTATTCCATTCCTCTGGAATATCTTGAGCAGGCAACCCTCCCTCAATTAAATCTATTTCAAGTTCAGTTCGAACCAGAATGTGTAAACCATAGGTCAATTCATCTGCCTCCACCCTATTTAATCCTGCTTCCAAGTGATTAATAGATTTCCAGAGTTCAAAATAATTATTTAATGTGCATCCAGCTGAAACAAATTTTTTAAAAAATCTTTTCGAAAAAGATTTAGATTTAACTATTCTATTTTCCCAAAATAATGATTGACTTTCATGTATACCCATAGAAGTTGCTTGACCTAAAGGCCAAGCAAACCATTGATGACTTTGTGATGGCAGACCTTGCTCATAAATTGAATGTCCCCACTCATGTGCAGTAGCTAAAAAACTTGATAATGGTTCACCTTCAACAATTCTAGTCGTAATCCTATAATCATTAGGTCCTAATGTAATCGAAAAAGGATGGGGAGATTTACCAACAACTACTAGATCTTTATCTCTCCCAAACTCATCAAGTAATTTAGAACATAAATTCTGTTGAGATTTTGGACTTAAATCCCAGTGATATTTCTTTGACTTATTTATTCCTCTAATCAATTCTGGGAGAGTGTCTTTCAAAGGCTGAAACATTTTGTTCAACCAATTTAAAGTTAATTCAGGCTCAAAGGGTTGGGCTAAAGTCTCCCATGGTGAATAATGATCTGATATTTGATTTGCCTCTTCAATCCTTAACTTGACTAGTTGTTCAAAGAATGGGAGAAAAACTTTAAAATCTGATTTTTTCTTGGCTTCTTGCCAACTTTCATATCCTTTAGATTTAGCCTTCGCTAAAGACTCAACTAATTTAGGATCTAAATTTTTTGCTCTATTAAATTCTTTAATTAAAAGATTAATATTTCTTTCTTTATCTTTAATAACGAGTTTATTATTAGAATTTTTTTCAGTATCAAATAATTCATTTTTAGCGGATTGTATTAGATTAGAAAATTCTTCAGAAGAATTTCTTCTATGCAATATTTTTGCAATATAGGTAAGTTGTTCAGACCTCCAAGAGGCTCCTTTCTTGGGCATCCCAGTATTCTGATCCCAATAAAGTGTATTTTGGATTGATCCTAATATTTGAGTTTCTTTAAGATAAGCTCCCAGCTTATTCCATTGAATTTCTTTCAAAATTTATATATAAATTAAATTTATCTTAAGATAAAAATTTTGACGTTTGCATAAAACAAACATAGTGTATCCATTATAGAGTATTAGTTAATTGAGTATTACTAAATATGGAACAAATATTTTCAAAATTAGAATTTATTACTAATGGCGAGGGTTTTATTGACATAACAAATGATTTAAATTTATTTATTGAAAAAAATAATTTTGATTCAGGAATTTTAAATTTAACTTCTCTTCACACTAGTTGCAGCTTGACTATTAATGAGAATGCTGATCCAAACGTACTAAGAGACTTAAAAAAATATATGCAATCTATTGTCCCATATAATTCCTACTTAACTTTATCAAAAAATAGAGAAGAAATTTCTTATAAACATTATCAAGAAGGTGCTGACGATATGCCAGCACATATAAAAACATCCTTAACAAACACTTGTTTATCTTTGAGTTTTCAGGATAGCAATATTATGCTTGGTACATGGCAAGCAGTTTATTTATGGGAACATAGATTTGATCAAAAAGAAAGGGTTTTAAATGTACATATAATTGGTGAGAAAAGCCAAAATATTTATAATGTAATTAATAAAAACTAATATTAATTTTTTAATGGAACCTTACCTTTTGCAAGATGAAGAATTGAAAGAATTAGTTGTCAAAATACCCGGCTGGGAAATTAAAGATGAACAACTAAAGAGAGAATTTAATTTTTTTAATTTTATTGATGCCTTCTCGTTTATGACTAAAATTGCTTTAATCTGCGAAAAATATAATCATCATCCTAACTGGGAAAACGTTTATTCAAAAGTAATAATTAGCTTAAGTACACATGATTTGGGGGGAATAACAAATCTGGATCAAACATTAGCTACAGAAATAAATAAAGTTTTCGATCAATAAATTACAAATTTGAATATGTTCATTTAAAAACTCGTCAAAATGTCTAAAAAGTTATTACCTGTAACGATTATTAGTGGATTTTTAGGTTCTGGGAAAACCTCACTTTTAAATCATATTTTAAAAAATCAAGTTGGTCTAAAAACAGCTGTTTTGGTTAATGAATTTGGAGAGATAGGAATAGATAATGAATTAATAATAGAGGGCTCTGAAGATATGATTGAATTAAATAATGGCTGTATATGTTGCTCTATTAATGGTGAATTATTAAATACAGTATCCAAAGTTTTAGAAAGATCTGAAAAAATAGACTATTTGATTGTCGAGACTACTGGACTAGCAGATCCTTTACCAGTAGCTATGACTTTTGCAGCTGGAGATCTTCGAGAAAAAGTAAGATTAGATTCAATCATCACTGTTATTGATGGAGAGAATTTTGATTTTGAAATTAATAATACTAGTGTCGCTTATTCTCAGATTTTATACGGAGATATCCTTCTCCTAAATAAATGTGATTTAGTCAAAGAAGAACAATTAAAAAAAGTCGAAAAATTTATTAATAAAATCAAAAAAGAACCGAGGATATTAAGATCCACCAATAGTAAGGTTGAATTGCAAACAATATTGAGTGTTGGTCTATTTGAAACAGATACCTTTAAATACGATAAGGATAAAGAAGATGTAGAAGACAATATGCACAATCATTCTTCTCATTCACACGATCATTCTTCTCATTCACACGATCATTCTTCTCATTCACATGATTTGATAAATAATATAGAGGGTTTTACATCAGTTTCTTATGAGACACTTGAACCATTTTCCTTAAGAAAGTTTCAATATTTCTTGGATAATCAAATCTCACAAAATGTATTTAGAGCGAAAGGAATATTATGGTTTATGGAAAGTGAAAGAAAACACATTTTTCATCTATCTGGGAAACGATTTTCCCTCGATGATGAAGAATGGACAAAAGAAAAATCTAACAAGATAGTATTAATTGGCAAAAACTTAGATCATCAAACTATTAAGAATCAACTTTCATCGTGTAGATTTAGTAAAGATTAGATTATAAATATTAGGATTGTTTAATTTTTGAGAGTATTTATTAAAGAATTTAAAAAAGCAGTAATCGAATTAAAACCTTTTTATTTTACTTCGTTTATTGTCGCACTTTTAGTAATCATTCCAATTATCAATTTTCTTCTTGAAGGAGTCCAATATGTTTTAAGTGGGAATTTTTCATTAGGCATTGCTGGAGGAGAAGAGGTTTTAGAAACATTAAAAGTTTTAGTACTAACAAGTTTTTTTGGAGGAGGATTAGGCACTTTAAATGGATGGATACTTTCAAATTGTGATTTTAAGTTCAGAAAAGTTCTGCGTATTTGTCAGCTCATTCCACTAGCCGCCCCAGCATACCTAATAACAGCTGTTTTGCAGGATTTAGGAAGTATTTTTGGGTATCAAGTAACCGGTTTATGGTGGGGGGTATTAATACTTTCAATTTCTACTTATCCATATGTATTTATTCTTGCTAACGAAAGTTTTAATAAATTTGGAGTTAATCAAATCAATGCTAGTAGAGGATTAGGAGTTGGGCCATGGATGAGCTTCTTTAAAATAGCTTTTCCTATGTCGTTACCAGCACTAATAACAGGAATAAGTTTAATGTGTATGGAGGTAATGAATGAGTTAGGTACATTTGCATTATTAAATATTCCAAGTATTTCTACAGGAATAGCAGAAAATTGGATAATTGAGGGTAATCCAAAAAGTGCGATTGGACTATCTTTGGTAGCTTTATTAATAATTTTCACTTTAATTATTTTTGAAAAATTCTCGAGAAGAAAATCAAAGAGGTGGAGTGAAAATCCTGCATCTAAAGATTCTCAAGGGTGGGAATTAAAAAAAACAAGAGCTCTTTTAGCTGTAACAATATCTTTATTTCCTCCAATTTTCTCTTTTGGAATTCCATGTTTTTGGGTTCTGCTCAATATTGATCAAATTCAAAAAGGGTTATCTATAGAATTAATTACCTTATCATTCAGGACCATAAGTCTAGGATTTTTTACTGCATTAATAACGATGTTATTCTCTTTAATAATTTCCCTAGCAAGACGTCCAAATAAAAGCTTATTACTAGGACTAATAACAAACCTTGCAGGAATAGGTTACGCAATTCCAGGAACTGTATTAGCTTTATCTTTAATAAGCATTTCTTCTTCAAAATTCAATTTCATTGCTATTGTCTTACTAATTTGGGGTTATCTTGTGCGATTTCTAACTATTTCTAAGGGTTCTATTGATTCAAGTCTTGAGAGAATTTCTCCTAGTCTTGATGAAGCTGCACTTGGACTAGGAGAGAATTGGCCAGGAATCATCCAAAGAATTCATCTACCTCTTCTTCAGGGACCAATATTAGTAGGATCACTTTTAGTTTTTGTAGACACGATAAAAGAATTACCCATAACCTTTATTTTGAGACCATTTGATTTTGATACATTATCTGTGAGGATATATCAATATGCTGGAGATGAAAGAATGGTAGAGGCAATATTACCAGCCATTCTTATCATGACTTTGGGCCTTATTGCATCAATTACATTGATACCAAGTTTAGAGAAGAAAAACTAAATTCTTTTAGAAAGTTTTCTCAATAAGAAAGGTAGGCTTAAGAACAAATCTGCCGAGGTAGATATAACCCTAAAATAAACTAAGGTAATAAGAATTATATTTTGTGGAATACTTTTGCCCACAAATAAAAGGAGGCAAGCCTCAAAAACGCCAACTCCTCCCGGAGCACCCGGGACTACCAAGCCTAAAGACCATGACAAAGAAAAGATTACCAATAAAAATATAATGTTCAAAGTATTACTCGTATAAAAAGTATTTAAGCAAATATAAAACCCAATAAATTTAGATAAAACAAATCCAATTTCAAAAAATAAAGCTCTAGTAGGGAAAAATGAATTAATATTTATTCTCTCTTTAAATTGGCCCTTTGAATTTGGAAGTCTCATAACCTCAAATACTTTTCCCTTGAGAGACCCTAATCTTTTTAATATCAGAAAAATAAATTTCCTATTTAGGAATACTAAAGGAACAATTAAAAAAACATAAAATGGTGAAAAAATCAATCCCATCGATGCCAAGAGAAAAGATCCACTCAACATAAAGTAAGGTTCTATAAGTGTCGAATATATAGCGATCTGAGAATTACTTATTTTTTTTATAAAATTAAATCTCTCCACAAAATGCCAAACCCCTCCTGGAACGTATTTAAGAATATTGGTTAAAACATAAAAAGAGATTAGATTATTACTTTTAAATTCTACCCCAAACCATTTAACAATGTACTTCCATGAATAAGCGTTCAGATAAATACTTAAAATACAAAATAAAAATGATAAAAATAGATTAATTCCATTTCTTTCAAAATTGACATCAAAAGAAATTTGATCAATATTATCAAAAAAATAAATACAAAAATAGGACAAGCTTGTAATAAAGAAAATACTCTTAAAACAACCAAAATTAATTTTTTTAAGGAATTTAAAATATTTTTGATTACTTAAGTTAAATCTCATTTCCAGTTTTCAAATGCTTTAAATTTTTTACTGGAATCTTTTATTATTTTTCTTATTTCTTCGGTTGATATTTTATGCCTAAGTTTTAATCTTAAAACTTCGTCATTTTCAGGCTTTATGGTTATTGATCCATCTGGTTTCAAAGTCTGTTTAACTTTTATTTTTCCAAAAGTCGTTGAACATTCTCCTCTCCTTCTAAGCAATATCCACCTTGATTGGGTCCTTTCACGAACTCCAATAGTACTGGAATAATCAAACCAAAGTTGTCTAAAAAATTCTTTTTTCTCTATTGGTAAGATTGCTTGAATAGAAAATCCAATTCTATCTTTTTTCATATTGATAGCTTGATAAGAAACGTCGTAAGCTCCTTCAATTCTCAATTTCTCTACAAAATTGCATATATCTTCTGGTGTTTGGTCATCAATCCATGCTTCTTGAACAGATATTTCTTCAAACTTTGGATTAATTTCTTTTTTAATAGAAGCATTATCAAATGAAGAAATTTTATAAACTCTAACCAAATTAGAGAATGGAAATTTTTTGTTACCAATCCCTACTCCATAAGAATTAACAGAATATTTTGAAGGAGGTTCTGGATTGTTGACTAAATTAGAAAGTAAAGCAATGCCTGTAGGTGTAGATAGTTCACCCTCAATTGAGTCAAAACTTGATAAAACCTTAATATTTTTTTGCCTTATTAACTCTATAACTGCAGGAGGGGGTACGGATAATTTCCCATGTTGAGTTTGAACGAATCCCTTCCCTAACATGGGTTCATTACAATAAACTTCTTTGGGATTTAGATAATTAAATGCAGCACATACTCCTACGATATCCACTAATGAATCGATAGCACCAATTTCATGAAAATGAACATCCTCAGATTTGATCCCATGAACTTTTCCTTCTGCATTTGCTAAAGATTCAAATACCTCATAAATTTTCTGCTTTAGTTTATTTTCTAAGTGTCCATTAGAAATAAGTTCTTTAATGCTTCTCCAAGTTCTTTTGATAGGACTACGATTAATATCCTCAACCTTCGCCTTTACACCTCGGATTGAACAACTTTTCGATTCTATAAATTCTAGATGATAAAAATCCTTTAATCCAAGATCAATCAGTGGTTGTTCAATAACTTGTTTAGGAACGCCTAAGTCGTAAAAAGCCCCTAGTAACATATCTCCAGAGATTCCTGGTGAACATTCAATTAAAACATCTTCCATAAATCTTAGGTTTCTTTGTTGATAAGAATTGCGATAAAGATCAACTTTGCATTCTAATTATTTTCAGGGAGATTTTTTCCAATAACTTCGTACTTTATTAATTTCAAAGAATTACCATCTCTGTTGACATCTAAACTCACAAAATTATTGAGAAGTTCGAGAGAAAGCTCACCTTTTATGACTAACTTGAAATTTTTATTTTTTAAATTTTTTGACTTCATAGCAGTGTGGATTTTAATAACAATTTCTTTTTTTGATTTATTGACAAAAACTAGCTCTCCTCTTATAGAAAAATAATTATCTTTTAAATCTAATTCTTCTAATAATTTGGAGAAGTTAATTTTTGAAGAATTCTTTTGTAAATCGTTAAGTTGTACAGGATCCCAGATACCTGCAACCTGTAAATGCAAGCTTTGAGAGTTTTTATTCTTAGGATAAACAATCCAGTAATAATTTTTATTTAAATCAATATGCTTTTTTAAAAGTGATAATGCTTTACCTAGTACCACTGTTTCAATTTTTTCGCCTTCATTATCAATTATCAAACCTTTATTTAACTGCTCAGTATCATGAGGTGTAAATTTTCCATTCACAATGCCAATAGCTCTGTATTGCAATGGATCAGTAACTTGTGGAATTGGATTTTTTAACATATTAAAGATTTAAAAATGAAAATTTATCTTATTAAATTTCTTCTTTTTCCTCCAAACTATTAAAAGACTCTAATGCATCGTCTATAGCATCAGAAGGTTTAGTCGCATCAATTAAACTATTTTGTCTCCTAATCATTTCCACAATTTCAAATGGATTAGTTGGAATCACTGAACCAGAATCATCTTTTTTTGTTGAGGTATCGATTTCTAATTCTTCAAATAAATATTCAGCATTTAAGAGATCACCTCTAAGCGAAAATAATGAAATTAAAAATAAAAGGAGGAATATTGTTTTAGAGTATTTTTTTTTGAAATAGTGTTTCATTTTATTTAATTTCAAAAATCTTTAACGCCAAAATTTTCTGCTAGTTTAATTTTACATAATATGTTAGAAATTTGTTAATAGCAACTTGGAATGTTAACTCTATAAGAACCCGACTTTCACAAACAATAGATTGGATTAATCAAGTCAATCCAGATATTTTATGTTTGCAGGAAACGAAAGTAATGGATGATAGTTTCCCTATTGAACCTTTTGAAAAATTAGGATACTCAGTTGAGGTCTATGGACAAAAATCATATAATGGTGTGGCTATTATTTCTAAAATAAAGCCAGAAAATGTTAAAAAAGGATTCTACGGATGTGCCAACTCTAATCAAAATATCGAAATTTTCCTGGATCAAAAAAGATTAATTTCTGCTGATATAAATGGTATTAAAATCGTAAATGTTTATGTTCCAAACGGATCTTCTTTAGACTCTAGTAAGTTTTTATACAAAATTGATTGGTTAAATTGTTTAGCTACATTTTTAGATGAGCGAGAAAAAAAGGGGGAATTAATTTGTCTTATGGGTGATTTTAATGTTGCTCCATCTAATTTGGATATTCATGATCCAAAGAAATATGATGGAGGAATAATGGCATCCGAGATAGAAAGAAATGCACTGAATAATGTTCTGAAAAAAAGATTAATAGATTCTTTCAGGATTTTTGAACAAAATACTGGCCATTGGAGTTGGTGGGATTACCGTAATAACGCATTTGAATTGAATAAAGGCTGGAGAATAGACCATATTTATCTCAGCAAAGAACTGTCATCAAAACTTAAAAGTTGTGTCATAGACAGCTCGCCAAGAGGTAATTTACGTCCAAGTGATCATGCACCAGTTATGATAAATCTTGAATTAAGCGACATAAATTCAAATTTTTTTGAGGATGAGGACAATTTCTTCGAAATATAAATTAAATAGATAATTCTTTCTTTAATGTCTGAGAACGTTTGTAAACAAAGGGTTATTTAGAGACATCCTGTTTTATTTGATTAATTCTTAAAAAATTAATTATTTACAATCCAAACTATCGCAATAAAAATATCATAATGTAGAATTTCAATCTGATTGACAAAATTTTTACTTATTTCTAAGTTAGAACATGACAAATTTTTTCTCAAAGCTTTATTTAATTAAACTGTGACTGACATATTAAATTGCACCCAATCAGAAGAAATTTTCTCTGCTGCTCAAGAATTAATGCCTGGGGGAGTTAGCTCTCCAGTGAGAGCTTTTAAGTCTGTCGGTGGGCAACCAATAGTGTTTGATAGAGTCAAAGGGCCTTTTGCTTGGGATATTGATGGGAATAGATACATTGACTACATAGGTAGTTGGGGGCCAGCTATTTGTGGTCATGCTCACCCTGAAGTTACCACTGCATTACAGGAAGCAATAGAGAAAGGTACCAGCTTTGGAGCTCCATGCATTTTAGAGAACAAACTTGCTGAGATGGTAATTGATGCTGTCCCATCAGTTGAAATGGTAAGGTTTGTCAATAGTGGAACTGAGGCCTGTATGGCTGTTTTAAGGCTTATGAGAGCATTTACTGGAAGAGATAAAGTTATTAAATTTGATGGTTGTTACCATGGTCATGCAGATATGTTTTTAGTAAAAGCAGGATCAGGTGTAGCTACTTTAGGATTACCAGATTCTCCAGGGGTTCCAAGAACAACAACTGCTAATACACTTACTGCTCCTTACAATGATCTTGAAGCGGTAAAAAAATTATTTTCTGAGAATCCTGATGCCATTTCAGGAGTAATTCTTGAGCCAATTGTTGGAAATGCTGGCTTTATTACCCCAGAACCAGGATTTTTAGAAGGATTAAGAGAATTAACAACTGAGAATGGATCTTTATTAGTTTTTGATGAAGTAATGACTGGATTCAGAATAAGTTATGGTGGCGCTCAAGAAAAATTTGGTGTTACTCCTGACTTAACCACACTTGGGAAAGTAATTGGTGGAGGTCTACCTGTAGGCGCTTATGGAGGCAAGAAAGAAATAATGTCAATGGTAGCTCCTTCTGGCCCAGTTTATCAGGCAGGTACTTTGAGTGGAAATCCACTGGCAATGACCGCCGGGATAAAAACTCTCGAGTTACTCAAACAAGAAGGTACTTACGAGAAACTAGAGGCAACAACTTCTAGATTAATTGAAGGTATAATTCAGTCTGCAGAAAATAATGGAATTGCTATTAACGGTGGTAGTGTAAGCGCTATGTTTGGATTTTTCTTATGTGATGGACCAGTTAGAAATTTTGATGAAGCAAAAACAAATGATGCTGAACTTTTTGGTAAGTTGCATAGAGAGATGCTTCAAAGAGGGATTTACTTAGCTCCAAGTCCTTTTGAAGCTGGTTTCACGTCACTAGCGCATAGTGAAGAAGAAATTGATAAAACAATCGAAGCTTTTGATCAATCTTTTAATGCGATCAAAAAATAATCATTTAGCTATTTCCATTAAAGAAATAAGTAAATGATTAACTGTTATAGAGGCTTAAACTTTAAAAAATTATCTTCTACCACCTACTATTACTGGTGGACTTCCTCCTTCTGAGCCTGGGAGGCCAGGAACAACTTGTGTGCTTCCATCCCATTTATCAAGAAATAATTTGAACAATACTTGATCGTCAAGACTTCTATTTAATGTCTCATATCTAAGTGCTTCTTGTTCAGCAATTTCTACTTCTGTTTTTGCTCTAAGTAATTGCTGACCAGCTATTTGCTTTTGTTCAATAGCAGCTCTGTATTCTTCAGCAATCTCTAATCCAGTAAGATCTAAACTTTTTACGTCAACATAATCGAATGAATTAAGTTCTTGAGCAACAGTATCGCCTACCTTTTCAGAAATTACTGCAAATTCAGTAGCGATTGTTTCAAGCTCGTACTGAGAAAAAACTGATTTTAGAGCTTTGAGTAAAGATGGCTGAACTATTTTTTGATAAACATCGCTATTTCTACTTGCAATTGTTGCAAAAATTCTTCCTGCTTCGTTAGGTTTTACTGAATACTTAACAGTTGCTGTAGCTCTAATAACCTGAAGATCTTTAGTTAAAGTTTCAAATTTCTCGGGTTGAACTTGAGTTTTTATATCAAATGGAAATACAGACTGAATGAACGGAAGTTTAAAGTTTAAACCAGCCCGCCTAGAGGGGCCACTTACTTTCCCTAATGTTGTAACAACTGCAACTTGTCCAGAAGGGACAACGAATAAAGATTGGGTAAGCAAAAGAAATCCTGTAAAAGATAATACAATTAATAATGTTGTTGTACCGCCAGGACCTGTTGGCGTGACATTTTTAAAGGATGTAGACATTAAATTTTTTCTTTTAATTAATCATATTTAAATAGACTAGTTAGTGCATTAATAAGGCATTTAATTAAAATATTTTTTTAATAATTGCAAATTTAAATATAGTTATTTTTAATTAGTTATTTGATTTAAATTCTTGCAAAAGTTCTAAATAAAGGTCCTCATCTATTTCCCTAATGTCATATTCAGATGGTAAAACACCATGCTTATGCTCATGCACCGCCATCCAGCAGAATTTCTCTATTTCTTCTTTGGAAAAACGAGGATATTCTTTAACCTTTACAAACAATTCTTTTATAAGGGATTTAGGATGATTGGCCATCTTTATGAGATATTAAATATCTTATCTGAAATTATTAGCTTTTAGAGGGATATTCAAAGTCTCTTCCAACTCACTAACAAGTTTAATTGCTAATTGAAGATCATTTTTGCTCTTACTAGCAACTCTGAGTGTTTCACCATTGATATTAACATTTATTTTTTTTATTTGATCTCTGATATTTTTACTGATTTTTTTTGCAATTTCTTGTTTAATTCCTTGCTTTAATAGAATTGTCTGTTTAACTCTATTCCCACTAACCATTTCAATTTCACCGTAGTCAAATATTTTTAAAGATAAGTTTCTTTTTATTGCCTTCTGTCTAATTATGTCATTAACAGAGTTTAAGGTTAGCTGGCTATTAGTGATTATAAAAATATTTTCTTTGTCTAAATCAACTGAAGTATCTGTGCCCTTCAGATCGTAACGCTGAGAAATTTCTCTTTTTACTTGATCCAAAGTATTTACTAATTCCTGTCTATCAAAATCAGAAACTACATCAAATGAAAAACTTTCTGCCATAGAAATTATTAAACGCTAAATATTAATAGCATAATTCATCTTTGAATAAGGGGAAATGGATTAATTTAATCAAAAAATAACAAACTAACCACTTTCCCCATTTCTTCTGCGCATCTACAACTATTTAGCAATGTTTCACTATCGTGAAAAGCAAAGCATATTAATTGATCGCACCTAGTAATAATTTCTTGATTACAAAGACTGCTTGCAAGTGGTAAAGGTAATTCATCATTTTCACTTTTTTCAACCAAATGCATAACCTTTTCAAGTTGATCCTTTATTTCGGGTATTTGTCTATCAAGACTCTGTGGTAATAAAACAGTTAATAATGATGGATTAATATCTAAGACAGCTCGAATAACAGCTGCATTAACACCTTGAGATCCAGAAGTAAGGATATTATGTCCTTCATCTGCTAACGACCTTGCTATCAACTCAATTAAGTGGATATCTACAACAGGTACGTGTCTACTACCTAGAAAAGCAATTCTCCTTTTCCCATTATCTTGGAGTTTTGCAAGTTCTTGAGCTAAGGCATCAACACCTTCAGTTGTTGGTAGATCTAAAGAGCGACTCAAAATAATAAAGTTCCTATATTTGAAATTAGCATTTATCTGAAAAATTGCAGGGAAAATCTATCTTTTCGAGAATTCTTTTTAGATTTACATGCTCTTGAACTAATTGAATAGCATAAGAAGCTTTAATTGATTCATGTATTCTGACATGACCAAAAGCTTGTTCAATAATTTCAACGGTGGAAAGAGTATCTAACTCCACCTTTAAAATTGGTACCTCCAATTCCTCTGCTCTATGAATCAATTGTGACAAAGGATCTCCTAAACCAGTTAAAATTAGGCATTGAGTTGAAGCCTCCAAAGCAGCAAGTTGGATATCAGTTCTATCAGCTCCTGTGACTACAGCCATATTTCTTCTTCTCCTGAAAAATTCCATTGCAGAATTCACCCCCATTGCACCAATACTTAATGTTTCAACAAGCAATTGATCTTTTTCAGGGCAACAAATTACCTGGGCATCAAGTCTTCTTACAAGTTCACCTACCGTGACACTCCTAAGAAGTGGTGATTTAGGCATCACTCCAAACACTTCAATATCCAGATTGTTAAGAGAGGGTATTATATCTTTTTTAACTTTTTCAACTTCTTGCGGCAAAACTCCGTTTAAAACAACACCAGCCAATTTCTCACCCAATTGTTTTTTCGCATCAAGTAATGCATCCACACTTTTACAATCTTCCCATAAATTCACAATTAAAACTTTCGCATCTAAATCCTTAGCTAGTTGTGGGAGACTTAATCCATAAATCATACCCTCATGAAGACTTCCGGCTGCCTCTAAAATATTCAGACCTTCAAAATCATCATTAACCAATCCTTCAATCTGATCAAAACCTTTTCCTGGTAGTAAGTCTTTATTGAATATTCTTTTTTCAGCTGAGATATTATCCAACAATCCTACTGAAGAAATTAAATTCTCTTCTTCGATATTTAATGTAGATCCAATAAACTTAACATCATCATCTATTAATCCTTCGTAAGACATTGAGGGGAGATTAGTAAGTTCAATACATGTTGCTAAAGGTTTTCCAATGCGTACTTTTTTTTTCTTCTGTAAAAGTTTTTTTGCTATCCCAAGAACCATTGCAGACTTACCACTAAATGGCTCACATGAACCAATTAATAATATATCGCTCATAATTTAGTAAATTATTTATTAATAGGTTTAAGATAATATTTTTTTCAGAACTAAACAAACATTTATTTATGAGTTTTAATCAAATAAAAAATAATTTTTTTTTTTTTTGGTAAATTTATTTTAATTCTTTGGTATCTCATAAAAATCAAGCAAAATGATAAATCCAACCAAAAACGAAAAAACTATAGGGATAACTGGAGCCTCAGGTGCGCTAGGGAAAGAATTAACAAAGTTGTTTCGTCAAAAAGGATATAAAGTGATTGGATTTACTCATAGTAAAACTAATTATGAAATAAATCTTGAATCCCCAAATGAATGGATTATGTGGGAATGTGGGAAGGAGTCGTCATTAAAAAAACAACTTGAAAATATAGACATTTTGATTTTGAACCATGGTATCTATGATTTGAGTAGAGAAAATTCCAATTATGAAAAATCAATAGAGATAAATGCATTAAGCAAATTCAAATTTTTAAATTTATTTGAAGATATTGCTCTAAGCAATAATTCACTAATAAAAAAAGAGATTTGGATAAATACATCTGAAGCAGAGATATTACCAGCCCTAAATCCGTCATATGAAATTAGTAAATCCCTTATTGGTCAATTAGTTTCTTTCAAAAAAAATCTTCTGGACAAAAATACAAAGAAAAAATTAATAATAAAAAAAATCATCTTAGGGCCGTTTAAATCAGAACTAAATCCTATCGGAATAATGAGTCCAAAATTCGTTTCTAAAAAAATTTATGATTTAGCTAATTCAAAAAATTATTTAATAATAATTAGTCCAAACCCTTTGACATATATACTTTTTCCATTGAAAGAATTTTTTAATTTTTTGTATTGCCAAATTATCTATAAGTACAAACCTTAGTGACTAGAAATCTCGATCTGTCAATATTTCAATACCATCTTTTAAAACAACTATTGTATGCTCCCATTGGGCCGATAGTTTTCCATCTTTTGTTATTACGGTCCATCTATCATTTAGTGTTTTGCAAAATTTAGTCCCTTGATTAACGATTGGTTCTACCGCTAACGTCATTCCTTCACGAAGGACGACATTGGGCAATTCTTTGGTCCGAAAATTAAATACTGATGGTTCTTCATGAAGATTTCTTCCAACCCCATGACCTGTATAATCCTCAACAACACTAAAGCCATTTTTTACAACAATGTCTTCGATTTCCCCAGCCACATCTAGAAGCGTATTCCCTGCCTTGATTTTCGAAAGTCCTGCATACAATGCTTTATAGGCTACATCGCTAAGTTTTTGAGCCTTTGGACTAACTTCTCCTACACAAATTGAAATACAACTATCTCCATGGAAACCATCTAAATATGCCCCTGTATCAATTTTAACTAAGTCGCCATTTTTAATTATTTTATTTTTACTTGGAATCCCGTGAACAACCTCATTATTAATACTAGAACAAATACTAGAAGGAAATCCATGGTAGCCCTTGAAACTTGGCACAGCTCCAAAACTTTTTATCCTCTTTTCTGCGAAATCATCTAAGTCTTTTGTACTCATTCCAGGTTTAATTAAATCATTAATTTCCCTCAAAACAGTTGCTACAATCCTACTAGATTTTTTCATTAAATTTATTTCCCGTGAAGATTTTATTTCGATTCCTCTTCTCCTCTGAATAAAAGGAACTTGATCATTAACTTTGGAATTATTTTTATTTAACAAAAGATCTGCAAAATGTCTCATTGGAGTAAATAATAGTAATAGGTAAATATCTTCAAAATAGCCTTTATGGTCTTGGCTACCTTAAATCTATCAATAACAATAGTAAATAAAAATGAAAACTTTATTTAATTCTAGGCAATTTCATAAGGCTTTGGCGCCCTGGGTTTTTCTTCCATTATTTATATCTTCAATTACTGGTCTTTTTTATAGGGTTTCAAAAGATTTACTAGGTTACTCTAGAGAACAAGTTCATTGGTTAATGTCTCTCCATGAGGGCGAATGGCTTGGAGATAATGGAGAACTTATATACGTAATATTGAATTCCCTTGGGGTTTTATGGATGCTCGTAACAGGATTCCAAATGTTTTCAAAAACAATTTCATTTACCAAAAAGGTTACTAAAGGCGAGTCAAAAGGTTAAGATATAGAACTTGTAGGACAATAAAGACCAAAATGGCCAAAGAGAAACAAGAGAAGGAATTAGAAACCAGTATTAAAGCTGACGCATCAGTTGATGTGGCAGTTGAACAAAAAGAACAAAATACGGTTTCTGAGAATATTCAAACCTTAAGCGCATCTAATCTTATTAAGGAATTTGAGAATGAACAATTAAAAAAAGAATTACCTGAAATATATGTTGGGGACACTGTTAAAGTTGGTGTAAAAATTACAGAAGGTAATAAAGAAAGAGTCCAACCTTACGAGGGCGTTGTCATAGCAAAAAGGCATGGAGGTATCAACCAGACTATTACAGTTAGAAGAATTTTTCAGGGCATAGGTGTTGAAAGAGTATTTATGCTACATAGTCCACAGGTTGCCTCTCTAAAAGTTGAACGTAGAGGTAAAGTAAGAAGAGCTAAGTTATTCTATCTGAGAGATAGAGTAGGAAAAGCTACTCGCGTAAAACAACGCTTTGATCGATAAAGTTGTAAATTAATCAACTTATTGGTCACAAAGACGCTTATAATCATTTAGATGCGTCGTTAGTTCAGTTGGTAGAACGCAGGTCTCCAAAACCTGATGTCGGGGGTTCAAGTCCTCCACGACGCGTTTAATCAACATTATGTAAATCATTTTTTCATAAGATGGAGTTAGATCTTCAACCTGGGGACGTAGTTAAAGTCCTCGAATCAGCTGCTTTAGGATGGGTTCGTGCAAGAGTTATCAGAGTAAAGTCTGGTGGAAGAGTTGTCGTTCAAAGTGACCAAGGCAGAGAATTTACTGCTAGAGGCAATCAAGTTAGATTGATAGAACCTGCTGGTTTTAGACCTCAAAAATAAATAGTTGTTTTTACTAAAGCAGTTAAAAACTAATTATTTTTGTAAATCCTCAAATTAATAAATTTTTTTTTACAACCCCACAAATTAAGTATTATGATCTGATAATTTTAAGAATGAAGTTCTAAATAAATTTAGAACAAAACTCTGGGACCGTAGTTCAACTGGTTAGAGCACCGCCCTGTCACGGCGGAAGTTGCGGGTTCGAATCCCGTCGGTCCCGTTTTTTCTAAAAAAAATTTGGAAAAACGTTTAAGACTAGCCCCGAGTCCAACAGGTTTATTTCATATTGGGACAGCGCGAACAGCTCTATTCAACTGGTTGTATGCACAAAAAATAGGTGGAAAATTTCTAGTCAGAATAGAAGATACAGATTTTCTTCGATCTAAATCTGAATATACAAAAAATATATTAGATGGTTTGAAATGGCTTGGACTTAAATGGGATGATGAACCTATTAAGCAAAGTGACCGAATTTCGATTCACAAAATTTATATCAAAAAGCTATTGGAATGTGGAGCTGCATATAGGTGCTTTACAACAGAAGATGAAATATCTGAATTAAGAGAAGAACAAAAAAAGAAAGGATTACCTCCAAAGCATGATAATAGACATAGAAATCTTTCAAAAGAAGAAATAGAAATATTCATATCCCAAGGCAGAACTTCAGTAATAAGGTTTAAGATTGATGAAAAAATTGAAATAAAATGGGTAGATCAGATAAGAGGTGAAATCAAATGGCAAGGGAAGGATTTAGGTGGTGATTTAGTTTTGTCAAGAAGGGCTAAAGGTTATGAGATTGGAGACCCTTTATATAATCTTGCAGTTGTAGTTGATGATAATTTCATGAATATTACTCATGTAGTAAGAGGTGAAGACCATATCTCGAACACTGCAAAACAAATATTGATTTATAAAGCATTAAATTTTAATTTGCCAACTTTTTCGCATACACCCTTAATACTGAATAGCGAAGGGAAAAAATTATCGAAGAGAGATTGCGTTACTTCAATCGACGAATTTAGAGAAATGGGATATTTACCTGAGGCCTTATCGAACTATATGGCCTTTTTAGGTTGGTCTCCAAAATCTGCTGATAGAGAAATACTCTCGCTGAAAGAGATATCTGAAATTTTTGACTTATCAGAAATAAATAAAGCTGGAGCCAAATTCAGTTGGGAAAAACTCAACTGGATTAATTCTCAATATATAAAAAATATGGAATCAATAAAGTTAAGTGAGATCATAAAGAAATACTGGGACGATAATGATTGGGAGCCGCCATCTCAAGAATGGGCTTATAAATTAGCAATTTTGATTAGAGACTCTATGACTCTTTTAAAAGATTCAATTGATCAATCAAAACCATTTTTCTTAATACCTACAATTCAAAAAGAAGGACAAGATTTTCTGGAAAACGATGATAGCAAATTATCTCTTAAACTAATCTTAGATTATTTAGTTAAACTAAATACTATAAAACTAACTAAAGAGAAAGCCAAAGAAATAATAAACGAAATCTCTAAAAAGCATAATCTTAAAAAAGGGATATTAATGAAATCATTAAGAGTCGCTTTCTTTGGATCTCTCAGTGGGCCAGATTTAATTCAAAGTTGGGAGCTTCTCGCAGAGACTAAAACCGATAGAACTCGAATTGAAAGATGTCTTTAATCAATCAAAATTATTTTTTGTGTCCTAATTCTAGTCTATTTGCCAAAGGTTTAGCTGAAAGTCCTTGAATTCCGACTGTCATCAAAATAGTAAGGAAAACTAAACCTTGGAGACGGCCAGCCCCAAGGATGCCAGCCTGCTCTAATCTGATAGAAAAAAGAGAAGCAACAGCTGCAGTAACAATACCTCTTGGGGCTAACCAGGCTAAAATTATTTTTTCTTTTAAGTTCAATTCTTTCCCAGTTGTTGCTATCCAGATAGAGATTGGGCGAACAATTACCATCAACATAAAAACGCAAACAACCCCTCCCCAGCCAAGCGGACTTAGTTCACCCCAAGAAACGTCAGCGGCCAAAAGAGGGAAAAGAACTGTTATTGCTAATTGAGCTAATTCACCAATTAGATTATCCAATCTCTCCTTATCTACAACTTCTCTTTTGCCTACAATAAAGCCTGCCGCGACAGAAGCAGGCAAGCCTGATTCTGGTAAAAAATATTCGCAAGTACCATACACAAGGAAAATAAATCCAAGGGTAACTTGAAGCTCTATACCAAATGAGGCTTCATTTTTTATTTTTTTTAAAATTTCTGATAGTAACCATCCTGCGATTAATCCGATTAATACTCCTCCCCCTAATCTTTGCATTAAAGCTATAAATACATCATTAATCCCACGGAGGTCACCTAAAGTCAGTTCTAAAAGCAGTAATGCTAGTACCGCACCAATGGGTTCAAGCAACAACCCCTCAGCTTTTAAGACTTCCGAGAGTGGGGAAGCTAATTTTATTTGTTCTACTAATGGAGAGACAACTGTTGGTCCTGTGGCTAGAACTATGGCACTATATATTCCTGCGACTTGCCATGAGAGGCCCGCCAGCCAATGCGCAATAAAAATTCCAGCTGATAATGAAATAAAAAGTCTTACTAATGAAATTTTCAAAACAGTATTTCTTATATTCCCCTCAGGCAGTTTTAAATTTAATCCGCCTTCAAAAAGAACCAAACAAACCAAAAGCCCCACAATAGTTTCTAGCCCTTGCCCGAGATCTAAAGGCTCAACAAGTCCTAATCCTGATCTTCCGATGAATAATCCAGAAAGCAATAAAATAACAACACTTGGGAATCCTGTAAAAGAAGATAATAATCTAGCGCAAGCACCTGCAAATACAGTTATCCCCCAAAGTAATCCAAGCCTTTCAGGCGTCATATAAAAATATAAATAATAAAAATATTAATTATTTTGATTAAATCAATAATCTTATCTCAAGTCCAATAAATAGAATACTTTTTAATTAAATTCATCAGCTGAACAAGAGTAACTTTTATTAAATCTTTTAAAACTTCTTTTAAGAAGATGAATTTTAGTTCAATTAAGAAAACTGGCTTATTAAAGCAATAATTATGAAAATAATTCCTATCCCGACAGTTGCCATCCTTCCATTCCATATTTCAGCTTGAGGGGTAAAACCTCTTTTCCACAAATTTAGTTCTTTTTTATCAACAAAGTTTTTTGTTTCTTGAATCTCGATTTTAGGTTGTTTGTTCATTGAAGTTAGAAAGGAGGATTTTCTTCGTAAAGGGTATTTGCTTGTTCAATTGATAGTCTTCCTGCGACACCTAATTTAAGGGAACTTAAATGATCCTTAAATTTGATCCTGAACAACGCCGCCGCTCCAATCATTGCAGCATTATCTGTACAAAGATTAAGGGGAGCTAGATGAACTTTAATGGATTTTTTACGGGCTTCACTAATCATCATTTTTCTTAATGTATTGTTAGCAGCCACTCCCCCAACCACAACAACATTATCCAAACTATGATCATCTGCACATTTTATTGTTCTCTCTACCAAGACCTCTGCCACTACTCTCTCAAAACTTGCAGCGATATCAGGAATTGGAACGGTCTTCCCATCCAAATTTATTCTCTCAACTAATCTTAATACGGCAGTTTTTAGACCACTAAAAGAGAAATCATATTTTAGAAATCCACCTTTTTTATCAGAAATCCTACATTTTGGTAAATTAAATTTCATTGGGTCACCATTTTTAGCAATCTTTTCAATTGCCGGTCCTCCTGGATAACTAAGACCTAATAGTCTGCCAACTTTATCAAAGGCTTCTCCAGCAGCATCATCGAAACTTCTCCCAAGTCTTTGCATTCTCCTCTTTTCATCAACTTTTATCAATTCAGTATGCCCACCGCTAACAAGTAATGTAAGAAAGGATTTCTTTGGGTAGTTTTCTGAAAAGAGAATTGAAGATAAATGCCCCTCCAAATGATGAATTCCCAAAAATGGTTTTGAATGTAACATGCAAAGTGATCTTGCAGTAATGGAGCCAACTCGTAAACAACCAACTAATCCAGGAGCTACAGTTGATGCAATATAATCAACTTCCTCAATTTTGATTTTTGATTCTTCTAAAGCCTTATCTAAAACAAAAGGTAATAACTCTAAATGCTTTCTAGCTGCAAGTTCCGGGACAACTCCTCCCCATTTTGAATGATCTTCAATTTGAGAGGCAATTATATTTGAATGTATTCTGAAAGTATCGCCAATATTAGAAACTATTGAGACAGATGTCTCATCACAACTTGTTTCAATAGCTAAAACTTTATGCATTTTTGATTCAACTTGTTCTATTTTAATATTAATTTCTTACTTAACACACTACAGGAATTAAAGATTGCAACTTATGAAATTCTTTTTTTCAATCATAACCTCAGTTTTTCTGTTCCTCGGAATTACTCCAATTGCTCTAGCTGCCAATGGGCCTGCTTTAAACGCAGATAGAGCTAGCACTGAATATACCGCTTCAGCCCTCACAAAATGCTCTGAAAATCCTAAATTCATTGAGAGAGCAAATTCTGCAACTACTCAAAAAGACATCGCAAGATTTGAAAGATACGGAAAAGCATCCTGCGGAGATGATGGTCTTCCACATTTAATAATTGGACCTCCTCTTGAGCCATGGGGAGCCCTTTTAAATAGAGGTCATGAGGGAGATTTACTTATTCCGGGAGTACTGTTCATTTATATTGCTGGAATTATAGGTTGGTCAGGAAGAGAGTATCTGATTGAGTCAAAAAAGACTAAGAACCCAGCAGATCTTGAGATCATTATTGACCTAGACTTAGCCAGAAAATGCCTTGTGAAAGGAGCACAATGGCCTCTTCTTGCTAATAAGCAAGGTAGAAATGGAGATTTAAGAGAGAAAGATAATAATATTACACTTAATGGTCCTCGCTAAAATCTTTAAAAAACTTTCATAAAACAAATGTTCAAAATTCTAAACACAAAATTTGTCAGATCTGCCCCAGTAGTAGCTGCAATTTGGCTAAGCCTTACTGCCGGAATAATTATTGAATTTAATAGATTTTTCCCAGATTTATTATTCCATCCAATGAGCTGATAAAGAGAAAATAATCAAGTTTTTATTAACTTGATTATTTTTTTTGCTGTTTCATCAACATTGTGATTTGTTAATGCAAAATCAAATTGATTTGATACAGAAATCTCATAATTAGCCCTTGAGAGTCTTTTTTTAATTGCCTCTTCTTTTTCTGTACCTCTATTTCTTATTCTTCTTTCTAACTCTTTTTTATCCGGAGGAAGTAAAAATATTGACAGTGAATTAGGAAACTTATTTTTTATTTGCCTTGCACCCTCTACTTCAATTTCAAGTAGTACGGTAAATCCCTTTTTTATTTTCTCATTAACAGAAGATAAAGGGGTTCCATAGTAGTTCCCAGCAAATTGAGCCCATTCAAGAAACAGATTTTGTTTAATCATTTCTTTAAACTTTTCTTGATTTAAAAAGTAGTAATTTTTTCCGTCCTTCTCTCCCTCTCTAGGTTCTCTAGTGGTTGCAGAAATTGAAAGCCAAAAATTATTTTCTTTACCTAATATTGCTTTAACAACTGTTCCTTTACCTACTCCGCTTGGCCCAGTAAGGATAATAAGTTTTTTTTGATTTTTCATATTAAATTTTTTACAGTAAGATAAAAATCTTGTGATTTAAAAAGGAATAATGCAAAAAGGAGTTCCCCAGATAATGGACATTACATCTATTAGATCTGTCTTGCATTATTTGACAAGGAATATCTTACCTACAAAGTTCGAAACTGCCCAACAACCAGAGCCTAATACAATTCAATTATGTTTCAGAGGAGTTAATTCTCAAACATGGTTAGAAGTTTCATGGAATGGAGACTCTCCTAGAATACTAAAGATAAATAAGCCAGAAAAGATTGGTAGAGAAAGCACACTTTCTAAACAAATAAGATATGGATTAAAGTATATGGCTTTAATTTCGATTGATCAAGATGATTTCGAGAGAGTCATAAAATTTAGTTTTGCAAAAAAACCTGGAGATGAAATTAATAAGTATTTAATTTTTGAATTAATGGGTAAGCATAGCAATATTTTTTATTTGGATAATAAACAAAAAATAATTGCCGTTGGTAAACAAATTAAATCAAGTCAATCTAGTTTTAGAACAATTTCAACAGGATCAATTTATTCTAGCCCGCCAATTAATCTTAAAAAACAACCTAGAGAAGATGAGTCTTTTCAATCATGGAAAACCTCAATTTCAGTAGTACCTGAGTCTTTGAAATACTGTTTAATAAATACCTATCAAGGAGTAAGTCCTATCCTTACAAAACAATTAGAGGTTATTAGCAAAACTGGCAATCCTCAAATCATGGAAAAAAATATCGATTTCATTAGCGATTCGGACTTAAAGGAGATATTTAAAAATTGGAAGATTTGGATAAATAGGTTTAAAAACAATAACTTTAAGTTTTCTATATTTAACAATCATTTTTATTGCGTTTGGTTTTTTGATAAAGAAATTAATTGCGAAAAAAAAATGGATTTATGCAATAGTTTAGAAAATTATTATGATTATTATCTGAAACAAAAAAAACTTGAATTATTGGAAAAGAAAATTGAAGGGATAATTTTTAAACAGACCAATACTGAGAAAAAGAATTTAAATATACAATATGATCTTCTGACAAAATCAGAGAATTACGAGGTATATAAAGAAAAAGCTGACAATATATTCACTTCGAATGAAATTACAAAACGAGATATTATTAAAGGTCAAAAACTATATAAAAAGTCAAAAAAACTTAAGAGGTCTAGAGAATTGATAAAAGAAAGATTAAGTATTTACAAAACAAATATTGAAAGATTAGAAGAATTTACTACTCTTCTAGAAAATTTGAATTCTTTAAATCATGAAAAACTTTTTATGAGAATCAAACTACTAGAAGAAATTATGGAAGAAATTTGTAACGAGTTTAATATCAATATCAAAAGGCAAAGAGAAGATCAGAAAAGTACATATGAGATACAATCTTCACCAATTCAAGTTAACACTCCCACAGGATTGAAGCTTCAGGTAGGGAGAAATATGAGGCAAAATGACTTAATAAGCTTTAAGTATTCAAAAAAAGGCGATTTATGGTTTCATGCACAAGAATCACCAGGCAGCCATGTAGTTTTGAAGTCTTCATCTTCAGCAGCATCTGAACAGGATCTTCAAATAGCTGCAGATTTAGCTGCTTTATTTAGTAAGGCAAAAAGAAACATTAAAGTACCAGTTAATTTAGTAAAAATTAAAGATTTACAAAAAATCAAAAAAGGAGGGCCAGGTTGCGTTTCCTTTAAAAATGTAGAAATAATTTGGGGAAATCCTACAAGAGGAGAAGATTACATTAAAAATAATCTTAAAACAGTAATTTAGTTTATAATGAAAAAAATTTTAAAAACTAAATGTTTGATTTTCTTTTGGGCACTCATGAATTTTTAGGAAATCATAGTTTTCCAGAATTTATTGTTGGATATCTATTTGGAGCTGCATTAATAATTGGAGCTCCTACTGTTTTCTTGCTACTTGCCTTCGTAAGTGCTCTTATGAAAACAAATGGGAAAATGGGTGGATATAGAGAATATGAAACATATGGTGAATCATCTTTGAATGATGCCCCTCCTTTCTTATTACCAGATCCCACTAATCCTAAATTAAGCAAATAATTAAGCTTATCAAAAAACAAATTGGACTTTGACAATAGTAATTTTAAACCTTTTTCTTACAAAATCTTAACTAAATTATAATGAGAGGTAAAAGTCAAAGTGAAAATAAATTATCAGATTCGATGACTTTTAGTGATCATTTGCAAGAGCTTCGTCAAAGGATACTAAACTCAATTTACTCAATACTTATTTCAATATTCTTTAGTTTTCTCATCATAAAGCCATTAATATCTTTTTTAGAAATCCCAGCTGGAGATATTCATCTACTACAACTTGCGCCAGGAGAGTTTTTATTTGTAGCTATTAAAGTTGCAGGCTACAGCGGATTAATAGTTTCTTTTCCTTATATTATTTATCAAATAATTTTGTTCATTTCCCCCGGTTTAACAAAACAAGAAAAAAGCCTTATCTTGCCAGCAGTTTTTGGTTCAGGTATTCTATTTTTTTTAGGGTTAATTTTTTCATGGTGGATATTAGTCCCAGCAGCAATAAATTTCTTTATTTCTTTCGGTGCTGATATTGTTGAACCAACTTGGTCTATAGAAAGATATTTTGATTTTGTTCTCTTATTAATGTCTAGCACTGCGATAGCTTTTCAATTGCCAGTATTACAATTTATTCTTGGTTCTCTTGGAATAATCACAACAGAAAAAATGATTTCTAATTGGAAGATAGTTGTTATTTCCTCCGCAATATTATCTGCAGTGATTACCCCTTCAACGGACCCATTGACTATGTCATTGCTATCTATATCGATTGTGTTTTTATTTTTTGTAGGTACTGGATTAACTTACTTATCAGAAAATCTTAAGTCAAAAACTCTTTCATCTTCTCATTAAGATTTAATTGCAAGCTGACAGCTCTACCTAATCTCGGCTTAGCATTGACTTTCTTTAGCCATTCCCTTACTTCTTCTGAATATCCACATCTATTTAAAATCTCGATTTTATCAGCTATAGATTTTCTATATTCATCTTCACTTAAAGGGAATGATTCCTGTCCAAGAAATCCCCACATCATTTGAAAATACACAAATTTTCCTCTTCTAAAGAGTCTAAAATCATATTTTTTCCCCCAGCGATAAATCAAATAATGTATAACTTCATCTACTAGTAATGGGTTCATTTAAATCAATTAATTAAGACTTCCTAAATTTTTACTTTAAATTATTAAAAGTCCTATCTATTTGCAACAGAAATTGAACAATTTGATCCATAATAACTAATAAATAACAGAACCAAGTAGCGAATGACTCAGTTAAGTTCCAATGATGTCCCTTCAATGGGTCGAAGGCAATTTATGAATCTTCTTACATTTGGTACTGCAACTGGTGTAGCATTAGGCGCCCTTTACCCTGTAGCGAATTATTTCATGCCTTTAAGAGCAGGTGGAGGTGGAGGTGGAACTTCTGCTAAAGATGAATTAGGGAATCCAATAACTAAGACAGGTTGGTTAGCTACCCATCAAGCAGGAGACAGAAGTTTAGTGCAGGGTCTAAAGGGAGATCCAACTTATTTAATAGTTAATGAGGGTGGTGAAATAGGAGAATTTGGTTTAAATGCAATTTGTACTCATTTAGGTTGCGTTGTCCCATGGGATAGTGGTGCTAATAAATTTATATGTCCTTGTCATGGAAGTCAGTACGATACGAATGGAAAGGTAGTAAGAGGACCTGCTCCTTTATCTTTAGCTTTAGCTCATGTCGATATTGAAGATGATGCTGTACTCGTCAAACAATGGTCAGAAACTGACTTTAGAACTAATGAAAATCCATGGTGGGCATAAAAAAATGAAAGGTCTTAAAAATCAAATCATGAAAAAAACAAGTTTATTTATCTGTACTCTGCTTCTCATTTCAAGCATTGTATTATACCCAAAGATCACTTTTGCTTATCCATTTTGGGCTCAGCAGAACTATGAATCCCCAAGAGAAGCCACAGGGAAAATAGTCTGCGCAAATTGTCATCTAGCTCAGATGCCTACAATTGCAGAGGTTCCACAATCTGTTGGAGCAGACAGTGTTTTCAAAGCAGTAGTCAAAATACCCTACAAAAATGACTTAAAAGAGATCGGGGCTGATGGTTCAGAAGTCCCATTACAAGTTGGTGCAGTTGTAATGCTTCCTGATGGCTTTAAACTTGCTCCACAAGAAAGATGGACCGAAGAAATCAAAGAGGAGACAGAAGGAGTGTATTTTACTAATTACAGTGAAGAGAAAGACAATATCATCATTGTTGGACCATTACCTGGCGATACCAATAAAGAAATCGTTTTCCCAGTACTTTCACCTGACCCATCGACTAACAAAGAATATCACTATGGGAAATACTCGTTACATATCGGAGGCAATAGAGGTAGAGGTCAGGTATACCCAACTGGAGACAAAAGCAATAATGTAGTTTTCACTTCTTCCACCTCAGGAACTATCAATTCAATAGAAACAATTGAAGATGGTAGCTATAAAATCAATATAGAAAGCGATAATGGTGAGATCACCACTGAAGCAGTACCCGTTGGTCCTCAACTTATTGTAAAAGCTCAAGACAAAATTAATGCAGGTGACCCTCTTACTAATGATCCCAACGTCGGAGGCTTTGGGCAATTAGATGCTGAGGTTGTACTTCAGAGCCCTTATAGAGTAATTGGATTGATTGCATTCTTCATTGGTGTAGGCCTAACACAAATACTTTTAGTATTAAAGAAAAAACAAGTAGAAAAAGTGCAAGCAGCAGAAGGTATCTAACTTTCTTTATTAAATGCTTATACTTCAAGCTTTTATACAATCTCCAGGAGAAACTTTTTTAAATTTAGGATTTATAACTATTAGATGGTACGGACTCCTTATTTCGGTTTCGGTTTTAATAGGCCTATTTGTCTCTAAAAAACTAGCAAAGGCAAGAAATATTAACCCAGAGTATATCAGTGAAATACTTCCATCATTAATAATTTCTTCAATAATTGGTGCTAGAGCTTATTACGTAATTTTTGAGTGGAGGCAATATAGCGGAGAGAACTTTTTTACTTCTTTTGAAATATTCAATAACATCATTCAAATACCTTCTTTTCTTGCAGTTTGGGAAGGAGGTATAGCAATCCATGGAGGTCTAATTGGCGGATTAATGTCTATTATCTATTTCTGTAAGTCGAAAAAAATTAATTTAAAAACTTTTATAGATATATTAATACCCTCGATTATTCTTGGACAATCAATAGGGAGGTGGGGAAATTTTTTCAATAATGAAGCCTTTGGAGTTCCTACAAATTTGCCTTGGAAATTATTTATACCTATCCAAAATAGACCTTTAGAATTTATTAATTATGAATTTTTTCATCCTACATTTCTCTATGAGTCATTGTGGAATATTTTAATTTTCATCGTCCTTATTATTATTTTTAATAAACAAGGCAAAACAGATTTTTTCAGGCCTGGCTTTATTAGCTGTCTTTATTTAATAAGTTATAGCTTTGGAAGATTCTGGATTGAAGGTTTAAGAACTGACCCTCTATGCATTGGTGGACTTCCACCTTTTTGTGATGGTGGGATAAGAATAGCTCAGTTTATAAGTATTTTTCTATTTTCTTCTGGATTAATTGGAATATTTTTTTTAAGATTAAGAACAAATTGTGGGGCAAATAGAAAGAATGGATAAAAAAATATCCTTTGTTGGTGTTGGTCCAGGGGATCCAGAATTATTAACTTTAAAAGCATTAAAAAAGATAAAAATTGCAGATGTCATTATTTGGACTGACTCTCTAATTCCTGAAAAAATTCTAGATTTTTCTAAAGAAGGTTCCGAAAAAATAAAAACTAGTTCACTTAACTTAGAGCAAATCACCTCAATTATGATAGAAAAATTTCAGGCAGGGAAGACTGTTGTAAGGTTGCATGATGGAGACCCTAGCCTTTTTGGAGCAATTAGGGAACAAATCGAAATTTTAAAAAACGAAAAGATTGCAATCGAAGTCGTACCTGGCGTAAGTGCTTTTCAAGTTGCTGCAGCATATCATGAAGCCGAGTTAACCATCCCTGACATAACTCAAACAATAATTTTAACCAGAGCAGAAGGGCGTACTGGGATGCCTGAAAAAGAATCTCTGAAAGATCTTGCGAAACACAATTCCTCTATATGTCTTTATCTAAGCGCTAGGCACGTGAAAAGGTCTCAAGAAACTCTATTAGAGTTCTACCCTCCAGAGACTAAAGTGATTGTTGGATTCAGAGTATCTTGGGATGATGGTTGGACATCATTAATAGAATTAAAAGATATGGAAAAATTTTCTATTGAGAAAAAACTTATTAGAACAACCATTTACATAATTAGCCCAGCAATTAGTTATTCTCAAAAAAGATCAAATCTTTATAATCCATCTTATAGACATCTCTTTAGGAATAAATAATCTTTAAGTTGTTAGAAAAATATTAATTACTATAATTGGTAAAAATTCACTTGCTTTGAAAGAAATAAAATCTGTTTCGGGAATCAACAATAAAGGAGAAGATTCCTCTTTAAAGAGAATTGGAAATTTCATTAAAGAGGCTAGGTTAAGTAAAAATCAATCTATTGAAGAGTTGGCTTCTGATTTAAAAATAGGAGCTCATCAACTTGAAGCCATAGAAGAAGGTAATGAAGAAAAACTACCTGAAAAAGTATTTGTCAAAGCAATGATTAGAAGGATTTCACAGAAGCTCAAACTTGATACAGAATTTTTAATGGATGAATTCAAGACAGAGAGGAAAGAAGTGAAAATTGAAGAAATAGTTGAAGAAGTTTCCAAAAAAAATTACAAATCTACGCCATCTAAGAATTTTAATCCAGTAGGATTCCTTATATTTATTTTAATTTCAGGCTTTCTAGGGCTAATCGCCTCGTCCTTAATTTTCAATTTATTTTCAGACTCTTCTAAGAATCAAACTCCAAAACAAGAACTTATTAAAAAAACTAAATAACTTTTAATTCCAAATTCTTTAGTTCTTTTATTACATTACGGCATAATCCTAAGTTCCATTTTTCAAGGAGAAGATCATGGTTTCTGTTAAAAGGTAAAAGTTCAAATGTAAGAATATTTTCCTGCAATTTTATTTGAACTGAGGAGATCACCTTGTCAGGTCTTTGATCAAGAGATGCTGCTAGTCTCAGGATTAATGACATTTCAAGAACTAATGTCTTATCTTCTTTGGATATTAAATTTTGCCAAGATTCATGTCTTTTCTTGGGTAGAGTCTTTCTATGGTACCTAGCAATTGAAGCAATAATATTTGTTTCTGCTTCAGAATATCCCAACAACTCACAATTTTTTATTAAGTACCAAGAGTGTTTGTGATATGAACCTACATTCACATATTTCCCACAATTATAAAGATTAGAAGCTGCCCAAAGAAGTTCTTTAGCTTTGGGGTCATTATCGTTATGAAAGATATTTATAGTCTGATTATAGATTTGAAATGCAATATCAATAACTTTCTCAGCTCTTGTATTATCTACTCCAAACTTTCTGGCCTGATGAACTATGGTTCTTTTTCTAATATTGCTTTGAATATTTAACTCGTGTTTAATTATCCCTTTACGAAGCATCCAATCTACAACCAAACCCTCTCGAAGCGCCCTCTCACTTATTATCAATTCATTAAAGTTCAACATCTCCATTGCGGTGTTTAATATCAATGCTCCTGGAATAATTATTTCTGCTCTTCTCTCACTTAATGAAGGTATTTTCTTGATTTCCGAAACTGGTAATTTAATAAGTTTTTCCAATACATTTTGTAAATTTTCCCTTTTAAATTTATAACCATGCAACTTTTGTTTAGATTCTCCCAAATCATCTGAAATCAAATTTCCTAATGAGGTTGCAGTGCCACTGGTTGCAATCATAGATAAAGGCTTATCTTCCTTAGATCTACTTTTTATTTTTCGAACAGATGGTTCTAAAGATCCTTTAATAAAAGTTGTTAGAAAATTCGATCTTTCTGAATTTATAGACTCTTTATTTAAAAAATCATTTTTAAGTCTTACAGCACCAATTCTTGAACTGGTAAGAGCTTTAGCATCTTTTTTATCTGCAAGGATTAATTCTGTAGATCCTCCTCCAATATCTATTATTACAAAAGACTGTTCTTCAAAAGCCATTCCAGACAGAACACCAAGGTAAATTAATCTAGCTTCCTCCGAACCACTTATCATTTCTATTTGAATATCAGTTTCTTCAAGAACTCTTCTAATAAAATCTTGACCGTTTGGAGCTTCCCTAACTGCACTTGTGGCGGCTGTTACTATTTGATTTACTCCATTACTTTTACAATATTCCTTAAATCGCTTAAGAGTAACTAATGCTCTTTGGATTGATTCTTCAGTAAGATTACCCTCCTCATCTCTTTCGCCAAGACGAGTAGTTGATTTATCAGTGAATTTTATTGAAAATGATTTTAATTCTAGATTAATTTCTGCGACCAAGAGATGTGTAGAGTTAGTTCCAATATCTATAGAAGCTAATAAAATTTGCTTTTCTTGAAAATATCTTAAATCTTGTTTCTGTATCATTTCTTTTTTTAAGATGCAGATGTCTATAATCCACTAATAAATATACCCAAGATTGATAATTAAATAATAGAAATCATTTAATCCTAGTAAAATTATTTAAAGTTATGAAATATACAATAGGTCATATGCAAAATAAAAATCAACAAATTAAATTAAGTACTTTTTTTGAATTATTGAGGTGGAATAAGCCTACTGGAAGAATGATCTTACTTATTCCTGCTGGATGGAGTTTATATTTAACCCCAGATGCTAATCCAACATTTTTAATGTTGCTAAGAATAATTCTAGGAGGACTACTAGTAAGTGGATTAGGCTGCGTGGTTAATGATATTTGGGACAAAAAAATTGATCAAAAAGTTTTTAGGACAAAGAATAGACCTCTAGCTGCAAATAAAATAGGTCTTAAAACGGCTTATTCAATTCTTTTCATTTTAATTTTATGTAGCTTCTTATTAACTTTGTCACTACCTCAACCTGGAAGAATCCTTTCCATTTCACTTGCTTTTTTAGCATTACCTATTATTTTAATATATCCTTCTGCCAAAAGATGGTTTAAATATCCACAATTAATCTTATCGATATGCTGGGGTTTTGCCGTCTTAATTCCCTGGGCCGCAAATGAAGGCAATTTAAATAGTATTGTTTTATTGTTTTGCTGGCTAGCTACCATTTTTTGGACTTTTGGCTTTGACACTATTTATGCTTTAGCAGATAAAAAATATGATATCAAAATTGGAATAAATAGTTCCGCAGTTAACCTCCAGAACAATACAAGAATAACTATTCAAATTTGTTATCTTTTAACTTCTAGTTTTCTCGCATTTTGCGGATTTATTAATCAAATGGATTTTATTTTTTGGCCTATTTGGCTTATAACGTCAATCTTAATGCAGAGAGATATACTAAAAGTATTTCCTGAGGAAAATCAATCAATAAAAAATATTGGGAATCACTTCAAAAATCAATCAATTTATGGAGGAGTCCTCTTATTAGGAATTATCATTGCCTCATAAATTCTAAATATGGTTTTTAGATTAAAAAAAGGAGATCTAATAGATATTTTAGCTCCGGGCTCCTTTATTGATGAAGACAAAAATTTTCAAAGAGGCATGGAAATCTTAAAAAATTGGGGCTTGGAAATTAATGAAAATAATTCTCAAACAAAAAAATTTGGTTATTTTGCAGGCAATGATCTAACTAGATTTGAAGAACTGGAAAAAGCACAAAATAGTAAGTTAATCATTTTTGCAAAAGGAGGCTGGGGTTCAGCAAGACTTTTAGAAAAAGAACCTTCTTGGCAACATGGTTTAATGCTTGGATTCTCAGATACATGTTCTTTATTACTATCTAAATATTCCCAAGGATTTATAGGTTCTATTCATGGGCCTATGGTTACTAGCCTTGTTAAAGAGCCAGAGTGGAGTCTTGAGAGATTAAGAAATTTACTTTTTGAAGGATATGTTGAGGATATAAGAGGAATTCCTTTAAGAGGTGGGAAAGCTAAAGGAGAAATTATCGTTTCTAATTTAACTATTGCAACTTTTTTAATTGGTACTAATCACTTTCCAGATTGCAAAGGGAAAATAATAATTTTTGAAGATATTAATGAAGATATTTATAAAATTGATCGCATGTTGACTTACCTCAGAATGACAAAAACACTCACTGAAATTGCTGGTATTGGATTCGGAAGTTTTTCTAATGATTCCTGCGACCTTGAATGGAAAGATTTACTAAAAAACTGCATTATTGAAAGACTCCAAGAGTTTGATTTTCCTATTCTTTTTGACCTTCCAATAGGCCACATATCTGGAAATGCTTGCATTCCTTTAGGATACGAAGCCACCTTAAATGGTGACGATGGCATTCTTAGTATCGATACAGCTTCATAACTAGAGGGTCTTCACAAAAAGTTTTGCTATTTTCAAATCTATAGGGGACGTGATTTTTATGTTTGAGTAAGTTCCTTCAATAATCTTCACTTTCCAACTAAGCATTTCGAATAGTGAGGCATCATCTGTGACTTTCCAGTTTTTATCAATTGCCATCTTATGAGCTTTTTTCAATCTATCTACTAAGAAGCCCTGAGGAGTTTGCGCTGCCCATAAATAATTTCTATCTGGGGTTTCTTTAATAAAACCTTCATTATCAACAATCTTTATAGTGTCAGTTACCTTAGTAGCCAAAATTACAGCTTCATTTTCATCTAATTGCTTGGCACAAAGATCTATCAATTCAGGATTAATTAAACATCTTGCACCATCATGTATTAAAACTTTTTTAGCATCTTTTGGTAGCGCTTTTAAACCATTAAAAACTGACTGTTGTCTTGTGTCACCGCCATTAATCCAATGAACTTTTTGGGCAAAATCCTTTGCTGAATTTAACAATAATTTTTTATCTTTGGGCTGCCCAATTATTCCAACCCAGTTTGTTGAGCTTGCAGAAAATACAGATTTAAGTGTCCAATAAATCAAAGACTCTCCCTCTAAATCAATAAGTAATTTATTTTTTCCAGCTTTCATTCTGCTACCACTCCCCGCAGCTGGTATTAAAAAGTGCACAATAGAAGGTCTTAATTTTTTCTAGACAATTATAAATAAAAGCCATATCTTTACACAAATAGTACTACGATTGAAAATTATAAAATTTCATAATGTCCAATACAGATTCATTATCAGGCAAAGTTGCTTTAATCACTGGAGCTAGCAGAGGAATTGGTAAAGAAATTGCTTTAGAACTAAGCCGCTTAGGAGCAGAAGTTTTTATTAACTACTCTTCTTCTGATGAAAAAGCTGAAGAAGTTGTAAATTCAATAAAAAATTCGGGAGGTAAAGCTCATAAATTAAAATTTGATGTATCTAGAGAGGATTCTGTCAGTTCAGCTTTTGAAGAAATCATAAAAATTAATGGCTCCATTGATATTCTTATAAACAATGCTGGTATTACTAGAGATGGACTATTGATGAGAATGAAATCGGAACAATGGGATGATGTATTAAATACAAACTTAAAAGGGGTTTTTCTTTGTACAAAATATGCTTCAAAATTTATGATGAAAAAAAGAAGCGGTAGTATCGTAAATATTTCATCTGTTGTTGGAATAATTGGTAATCCCGGTCAAGCAAATTATTCTGCAGCTAAAGCTGGAGTTATTGGATTCACCAAAACTTGTGCTAAAGAATTTGCTTCAAGAGGTATAAACGTAAATGCAATAGCTCCAGGCTTTATAGAAACAGAAATGACCGAAAAACTTAATACTGAAGAGATACTTAAAGTTATCCCTTTAGGGAAATTAGGAAGTTGTACTCAAATTGCAAACTTAGTGTCATTCTTAGTTTCAAGTAATGCTGGTAGCTACATTACAGGGCAAACAATAAGTATTGACGGAGGTATGAGTATTTAATTATGTACTTTCATAAGGCTGGCCTAATTCATCTCTTAACCTTCTAATTTTCTGTAAAAGTTTAAGTCTTCGACTTCTAGCAGTTAATGTCAAGAAAAATCTTAAAGGAAAGTATATTAGTGTCATAGCAATCGCAAAGATTGCGGTAAGAGTAAAAATAAGATTATTAGTTTCTTCCATTACTTAAAGATACTCTTATTTGAGTTAATTTGTATGTCTTATTTAAAGAAATTCGGCTTTCCCCACTTAATAAAATATCCCTTAAAAATGATTCTATGGGAGATTAGAATAAGACTAAAGATCGAGTAAACATGGCGAAACAGTTAAGTTTTTCTAATGAATCAAGAGAAGCGCTAGAAAAAGGTGTGAATTTCGTAGCTAATGCAGTAAAGGTTACTATTGGGCCAAAAGCAAAAAACGTTGTGATAGAAAAGAAATTTGGTTCGCCAGATATAGTAAGAGATGGATCTACAGTTGCTAAAGAGATTGAGATTGAAAACCCTATTTCTAATTTAGGTGCGAAATTAATAGAACAAGTTGCATCCAAGACAAAAGAGAGTGCTGGTGATGGGACAACAACAGCAACCATTTTGACTCAGAAAATGGTTCAGGAGGGATTAAAAAATATTGCTTCTGGCGCCAACCCTATGGAGTTAAAAAAAGGTATGGAGGCAGGCCTAGCTTTTGTGTTAGAAAAATTAAGTTCCAAAAGTATTTCATTAAGTGGTTCTGATATCCAAAAAGTTGCAACAGTCAGTGCTGGAGGTGATGAAGAAATTGGATCTATAATTTCGAAAGCAATGGATATTGTTACTTCAGATGGTGTAATAACTGTTGAAGAATCTCAATCACTAGAAACAGAATTAGATATAACTGAAGGAATGTCTTTTGATAGAGGTTATAGTTCTCCATATTTCGTAACAGACCAAGAAAGACAAGTTTGTGAACTTGAAAACCCTAAATTATTAATAACTGATCAAAAAGTCTCAACTTTAGTTGACCTAGTTCCAATACTTGAAGAAATTCAGAAGTCAGGCTCACCTTTTCTAATTCTTGCTGAAGATATCGAAGGAGAGGCTTTAACCACTCTAGTTTTAAATAAGAATAGTGGGGTTTTAAATGTTGCTTCCGTAAGAGCTCCGTTATTTGGTGAGAGGAGAAAAGCTGCCCTTGAAGATATTGCAATTCTTACAGGGGCTAAGTTAATTAGCGAAGACAAATCGATGACTCTAGATAAAGTATCGATTAATGATTTAGGAAAAGCAAAAAAAATAACTATCACAAAGGATAAAACCACAATTATTGCCTTCGAAGACACTAAAGATTTAGTTAAAGCAAGAGTAGAGAAATTAAAGAGAGAAGTTAACATAACTGAATCTGAGTATGATCAGGATAAAATTAATGAAAGGATAGCCAAACTAGCTGGAGGGGTAGCTCTTATCAAAGTAGGAGCTGCTACAGAAACAGAGATGAAGTATAAAAAGTTGAGAATCGAAGATTCCCTTAATGCTACGAAAGCTGCTATAGAGGAGGGTGTTGTTTCTGGAGGAGGACAAACTTTAATTGAAATATCAGATGACCTTTTAAATTTAAGTGAAACATCTTCAGATGATTTAAAAACAGGGATAAATATTGTTAAAGAAGCCCTTTTGGAACCTGCCAAACAAATAGCAAAAAATGCTGGTTTTAATGGTGATGTAGTTGTCGCTGAAATACAAAGGCTTAAGAAAGGCTTTAATGCCAATTCAGGACAATATGAGGATTTAAAAGATTCAGGAATATTGGATCCAACCAAAGTAATAAGATTAGCTCTTCAAGATTCAGTATCTATTGCAGCTATGCTCCTCACAACAGAAGTTGCGATGGCAGACATTCCAGAACCTGAAGCCGCCGCCCCTGGTGGACCAGGTGGAGATCCAATGGGAGGAATGGGTGGCATGGGAATGCCAGGAATGGGTGGCATGGGAATGCCAGGAATGGGTGGCATGGGAATGCCGGGAATGGGTGGCATGGGAATGCCAGGAATGGGTGGCATGGGAATGCCGGGTATGATGTAAAAGCTAACTAGCTTTTTTATCGTTATTAATCCACTTTCTTAAATTTTTAATATTAGGCAACGGTAATTTCTGGATATCTGTAAGTTTTTTTATATTATTAGAATTTTGATCTTTGTTAAATATTCCATTATTGGTAGAAGTTTCAAGATAATTTGATTCCCATTTTGTTTCTTCTATATTTTCAAAAGTTTTTGATAATTCAAGTTTAAGTTGTTCTTTATTTTCTTCTTCATGATTTTCATCAATTAAAGAGATTTTTTCTTGATTTTCTTCTTTATGATTTTCATCAATTAAAGAGATTTTTTCTTGATTTTCTTCTTCATGATTTCCCTTTTGTACTGGACTATGGATTAATAAATCATTTAAAGAATCAATCCCAAATCTATGGACCCACTTAAGAACAATGTTTTCTTTAAGCAAAAAATTATTTTCTGAAGAGGCTTTTTTAAAAACTTCTATTAAATGATTTTTTAAAAGCATAAATTTATTAATTTAACTTCTTATTTAACAGAGGCCTTATAATAATCAAGGATAAAACTGTTAAAGAGAATAAAATTGATATACAACTCTTACAAGTTAAATCACCATATGGAGCATGTAAAGCCACTAATTCTAAATTCATAGTTTCTGTATATGCAGTCCTAATAGGTTCTATCGCAAAAGTTAATGGATTTAATGAAGCCAACCACCCAAGCCAATTTGGCATGAAAGAAATAGGAGCCAAAGCTGTACTTGCAAAAAGAAGAGGTAAATTAATCACAAATATCAGAGCGATTAATTCAATATGTCCGGGCAAAACAAACGCTAAGCATAAACTTATTGATGTCACAAAAAGAACTAATAGAATTAGTGTTGCAAACACAATTCCTAAACCATATAAGTTGGGCCATCCATATCCCAAAGTGTATGAAACAACCATTATTACAATACTCTGAACAAAGCTCAGGATTGTTATGTAAAAAAAAGAAGATAAAACTATAGATAACCTACTGGTTAAAGGAGCCACAAGTAATCTGTTAAGGAATCCAAACTCTCTATCAAACATTAAAGGAAGACCAGAATTTAGGGCTCCGCTAAAAGCAGTAAAAACAATAAGTCCTGCTCCTAAAAAATTCCCATAAGAATCAACTCCCGGTAAAAAACCTTCAGGAGCTTTTGAGAATAATGCCCCAAATAAAAAAAGCCAAATTATAGGTTGTAATATTCCAGCTAAAAGGGTTGATGGTCTTCTTTTTAATTGAATAAATAATCTCTTTGTTAAGGCAAATGTTTCTTGATATAAAAAAAATAAATTATACTGTTGTAATTCCATAATTAGCAGTAATTAATTCTCATTATAGTTAGTTAACCAAAATTTTTTATCGCATTGATTGCTTTGATTCTTTTTTAAGGTCTCTTTTCCCTGCCATAGAAATTTCGGCATCCAATAATGTTTTCCCGGTTGCCTGAAGATATACATCATCTAAGCTTGGCTGACTTTGGGTAAGAGAAAAAATTTCAAACTTTGAGAAGGCCAATTCCACTTTGAGCTTCGTAAGTAAATCTTTTTCCTTATCTGCTACAAAATTTATCGAGAAACCTTGAGCTTCATTTATGATAATCTGACTAATTCCATCTATTGAAGATAAAATTTGGCATATATTTTTTGCTTCTTCCTGATTACTAAATTCTCTTACTTTCAAAGTTACTCTATCTCCTCCTAATTTATTTTTCAGTTCTGTAGGAGCGCCTTGTGCTATAACTCTTCCATCATCAATAATCACTAATTTGTCTGCCAATTTATCTATTTCATCAAGATAGTGACTGCTTAAAATAATTGTCATTCCATTATTTCTCAAATCTTTTAAAAGTTGCCATATGATATTTCTACTTTCAATATCTAAACCAACTGTAGGTTCATCCAATATTAATACTTGGGGCAAATGTAATAGTCCAGCTGCAAGATCTATTCTTCTTTTCATTCCCCCTGAATAAGTTCCGCACTTACGATCAATCCAATCATTCATTTCTAATTGATCTATTAATTTCTTTATCCTTTCAAATTTTTTGTTTTTGTTGATGTGATATAAATCTGATTGAAAATCCAAAAGCTCTCTTCCAGTTAATATTTTATCAAGTGCAATGTCCTGGGCAACATAACCAATTAATTCTCTAATTTTCCTTGAATTTTTTATCAGATTAATATTATTTATAAAAACTTCTCCACTATCAGGCTCTATTAAAGTAGCGAGTATTTTTATAAGTGTTGATTTGCCAGCACCATTGGGACCAAGTATTCCGAATAATGTTCCAGCTTCAATTTCCATTGATAAATTTTTTAAAGCCTTGATTTCTGAATAAGATTTTGAGAGTCCTTTAACTTTTATATAATTCATCAAACTTACTATCTCTTAAAAACATCTTACATCTAATTTAATTACTAAGGAGGGATACTATAGATAAATATATTTGCATAGATTGCTGCTCAAATTCGACGGAAAGTTGGGTTCTGGAGATTAATAACAAAAGACAAATACCAAACATATAGAGAATAGACCACCTAAAAAGAGACTTTGCTCTTGAAAGATCATCAGGAGATTTCTTTAATTCATTTATTAATTGCAAAAGTCTTCCATTAAATGGCAATAACATAATTCCGTATAAGAGGCCTCCTTCAGGTAAAGCTAAGACTCCCATAATACTCATTAAAACTGTTGCCCATCCGTAACGAGAAATCGCTTTAGCAGTAAAAACAGATCCCTTAACAGAAGGGAGCATAGGAATGCCAACAGACGCGTAATCGTCCTTCAATAAAATTGCAAGTGCCCAAAAATGAGCTGGAGTCCATAACATTACTAAACCAAACAACCACCAACCGCTTAGGCCTACATGCCCTGTGGCAGCAGATGCACCAACTAGAGGTGGTATCGCGCCAGCAACTCCTCCGAAAACAATATTTTTTGTTGTACGAGGTTTCAAAATAACTGTATATAAAATTACATAGCTAAATAAACCAAGAAGAGTTAATCCCGCAGCCAAATAATTTACACCACTTACTAAAAGCATCGAAGCTGCCAAAGTACATGATACGGCAGCTAAAAATACAGTCTCAGATGACAATTTTCCTGCTGGCAAGGCTCTTTTGCTTGTTCTTTTCATCCTCTTATCTAATTCCATTTCCCACAAGCAATTAAGAGCTCCTGCTGCTGCTGCTGCCAAAGCGCCGCCTCCTAAAGTGCAGATAAGCTTCGGTGAAGACAAAGGCCATTCCTCTGTTAAAGCCATTCCTCCTAAAGTTGTTGCCAGTAAAAGTGGGATTAATCTAGGTTTTGCCACTTCTAGCCAAGGGGGCAAAGTTAATCTTTTTCTTGAAGGTACTACTTCATCCCTAATTGAAGATTTATAGTTCAAGTTTTCTAAGTTACTACTCTTCATGAATTGACATCAACCATTTGGGAACTAAGAGAGTGGTTTAGACCTATTTTGGTTAAAGGATTTTTAAAAAATAATGTAGTTAATATCGCAATAAATAAAGAGGCGTTAAGTTGATGACCGATAATAAAAATAGGTTCATTTAAATTTGTTTTAAGGCTTAAAACACCCAAAGCAATTTGGGAAAAGAAGAGAAAAAAAAGTGCTGAGAGATATTTCCAATTTTCATTAAGCAAATCTCTCTTATAAATTGAAGTAGCAATTATTAATAGAATTGAAAAAGCAATAGGGAAAGCAAATAATTTATGAGTATTTAGAATTAGACATTGTTTATTAAAAGATAAGCAAATATGTGCTGACCAAGTTGATGAAAGCCTTACTCCAATAAAAGATTGAATCAGGGAAAGTGAAAGAGGAACAAACAATAATAATCTCCACCAAATTAATGGCTCATCTAGGTCGTCATTTTCTAAATTTTGATTTATTGAAATTGTTGTTATGAGAAGTAGAAAAGCTATTAAAAGATGGCCAGTAACAGTATATGAATCAAGGAGGTTTATGACTGTTAAAGCTCCAAAAGATCCCTGGACAATAACGAGAAAAAGTAATAATGAATAAGTTTTAGGTAACCAATTTGGAATTTCATTTTTCCAAATTATTGAAAGAGCAAATTTAAAAAGAATTAATATTCCAACCAGAAAAGCATCTAGACGATGAAACCACTCTAGAAATACTCTTAGGTTCATATGATTAAAAGGCAAAAAAGATCCATAACACAATGGCCAATCTGGGCAGGCAAGCCCCGCCTCCATGACTCTCGTAGCACCTCCAATTACGATTAGTGCAATAAGTGCGAGTACACTATGACTCCCCAACCTTTTAAAAACTGTCAGATATTTTGATTTATATAATTGGTTATTAATCAAATGGATAAAACCTATTTTTTTGCATAATAAATTAGATTTAAAAACCAAACATTAATAAAAAATTAATATGTTAATTTAAAAAATTTTTTGCTAATTTAATCTTTTTTCCCTGACAATTAACTCTAAAAAGTTATTAATAATACGCCTTTTATTTCATAAATCTTAAGAAGTTGTGAATTTAAATGTTTTTCTTTTAACAAAGGATGCAGGTTTAAAAAAATTGAATATCTTGAGGATATAAATCCAATTTATTAAGTAATCAATTGTTAAATAAAAACATTTATTTAATACTAATTATTTCGCTTGTTTTTGCTATATCTTTTTGGATTGGTTTTAATGTAAATTTGCTCCCAGCGGAAGCAAGTATTAATGCACCAATTTACGATGAACTTTTTAAAATTCTTTTCATTATTGGGTTAATTATTTTTATAGGAATGACAATAGCAGTTATCTATAGCTTATTTAAATTCAGGAAAAGAAATGATCAGATAGGCGATGGTATAGCTTTAGAGGGAAATTTAAGCTTAGAAATTGTATGGACAATTATCCCTTCAATAATTGTTTTATTAATAGGTCTCTATAGCTACAACATCTACGATCGAATGGGAGGGATGAAAGAACTAAATCATAACCATGAAATGATGAGTTCTAACTCTGAAAAAATATGGGCTGGAATAAGTCAAACTTCTGATAATGAAATAGCAATAAATAATTTATCAATCGAAGTTTCAGCTATGCAATTTGCATTTCTATTCAATTATCCCAAGGGCAATTTCATATCAGGAGAACTACACGTTCCTGTTGATCAAAAAGTATCAATGAAAATGGAATCCAAAGATGTCATTCATGCTTTTTGGGTACCAGAGTTCAGAATTAAGCAGGATATTATTCCTGGACAACCGACTATCCTAAATTTCACTCCTACAAAGGTAGGAAAATATCCGATAATTTGTGCAGAATTATGTGGCCCATATCATGGAGGAATGAGAGCCTCGATAATTGTTGAAGAAGAATCTGATTACAACGAATGGTTTAACAAAAATAAAAAACCAGAGGTAAATTTATGACAATATCAATTGATCCACAAAAAACTAAAAATGAAAGTCTTCAACCCAAAGGTTGGCTTAGATACTTTAGTTTTAGCCTTGATCATAAAGTAATTGGGATTCAATACTTGGTTTGCGGCTTTCTCTTCTACTTAATAGGAGGGACCTTAGCGAGCGCTATAAGAATTGAACTGGCCAGCCCAATGTCTGATTTTATGCCAAGAGATGTTTATAACCAAGTTTTAACTTTACACGGAACAATCATGATATTCCTCTGGATAGTTCCTGTAGTCAACGGTGCTTTTGGAAATTATTTAATTCCATTTTATGTAGGTGCGAGAGATATGGCATTCCCAAGATTAAATGCAGTAGCTTTTTGGTTAATTCCTCCTTCAGGTTTGATGCTGGTAGCAAGCTATTTTGTTGATGGTGCTGCTCAGGCTGGATGGACTGCTTATCCACCTTTGAGCATAACTACCCCTCAATCAGGACAAATTATTTGGATTCTGAGCGTTCTATTACTTGGAGGCAGTTCTATATTTGGTGGAATCAACTTTATCGCGACCATTATCAAATTAAGAAGGCCAGGATTAAAACTTATGCAATTGCCAATGTATTGTTGGGCAATGCTCGGAACAAGTCTATTAGTTGTTTTGTCAACTCCTGTATTAGCTGGCACTTTAATTCTACTTAGCTTCGATATCATTGCTAATACAGGTTTTTTCAATCCTGTCTTGGGTGGCAATGTCGTAGTTTATCAGCATTTATTTTGGTTTTATTCTCATCCAGCTGTATACATTATGGTCCTTCCTGCCTTTGGTTTAGTTAGTGAAATACTTCCTGTACATGCTAGAAAACCACTTTTTGGATATACAACAATGGTTTTTTCAATAATGGGGATAGTGGTTTTAGGTTTAGTTGTTTGGGCGCATCACATGTTTACGAGTGGAACCCCCCCTTGGATGAGATTGTTCTTTACTATTGCCACGGCATTTATTGCTGTTCCAACTGGTATAAAATTTTTCAATTGGGTTGCAACATTATGGGGAGGTAAAATTTCTATCAATAGTGCAATGTTATTCTCTTGCGGATTTATTATAAATTTTGTTTTTGGAGGTATCACAGGAGTTGCTTTGGCACAGGTACCTTTCGATATTCACGTACATGATACCTATTTCGTTGTAGCCCATTTTCATTACATAGTTTATGGAGGGACTGTTTTTATTATTTTCTCTTCAATTTATCATTGGTTCCCCAAAGTAACTGGGAAAATGTTCAATGAAAAATTAGGAATTTTACATTTTATCATTACCTTTATTGGATTTAACTTGTGCTTTGCTCCTCAACATTGGCTTGGTTTAAATGGAATGCCAAGAAGAGTTGCAGAATATGATCCTCAATTCCAGTTCGTGAATCAAATTAGTAGCCTTGGGGCTCTTTTGATGGCTATAAGTACAATTCCTTTTTTAATTAATGTATTCCTTAGTGTGAGGAATGGAAAAGATGCTGGAGATAACCCTTGGAATGCTCTTACACCTGAATGGTTAACATCTTCTCCACCTCCAGTTGAAAATTGGGAAGGAGAAGCTCCATTAGTTGAAGAACCATATGGTTATGGTAAAGAAATTTCTGAACTAAAATAAAATCATATGACAACTCTAGATAGCTCAAAAGAAATTCAAAATAATAATTCTGAAGTCACTGAAACACATCACGACTTCAGAATGTTTGGTCTTATAACTTTCCTAATTGCGGACGGAATGACTTTTGCTGGATTCTTTGCTGCTTATTTAACTTATAAAGCAGTAAATCCATTACCTGATGGTGCTATTTATGAATTAGAACTACCAATACCTACACTTAATACAATACTGTTACTTGTTAGTAGTGCAACTTTCCATAAAGCAGGCAAAGCACTTTTAAAAGATAAAAACTCTGAATCCCAAAAATGGTTATTTTTTACTGCTTTTCTTGGAATTATATTTTTAATATGTCAATTATTTGAATATTTTCATTTACCTTTTGGATTAACCGATAATTTATTTGCAAGTACTTTTTATGCTCTAACTGGTTTTCATGGATTACATGTCACTTTAGGCACTTTAATGATTTTAATTATTGCTTGGCAATCGAGAGTCAAGGGCGGAAGATTAACTAGTCAAAATATGTTCCCTTTGGAAGCTGTCGAATTGTACTGGCATTTTGTAGATGGAATATGGGTTATTTTATTTATTATTTTATATCTTTTATAAAAAACTTAATTTTAAAAATTAAATATATTTTTTATTAATTTATATTGCCACAGTTCTTCTTTTTAGTAAGAATATATAATTAGAAATTTGTCAGATAATGCTAGAAGGAAAAGAACTTCTCGAAAAAGCAAAATTATTAAGTAAAAAATCTGAAGATGAGATAGCAAAAGGTTGTGGTTACGTAGGTCCAAGCGGAAGAATCTTAAGAAAAAGTTTTTATAGAGCGCTTATTGAAGCTAAGGGTTACAAAATAGGAAATGGTCGTCAGGGGAAAAATGGTAATAGAGCTTCAAGAGGCAGACAGACAGAATTCAAAACTAAAGTTCATGGCAATGGGAACCTATTAATTGGTCATGCCTACACCAAAAAATTAGGTCTGGAACCTGGTCAGGAATTTAAAATCGATCTCAAAAAAGAGTCAAAAACAATCTATCTGATTCCATTAAATTAAAAATATATTTTACCAACCGTTTTCTTTAAGCCACTCGGAAGAAATATTATTTGAAGATAAATCTTGATTACCTTTTTTATTAAATAAAAGTAATTTCTCCACATATTTAATTAGTGCATCTGCCTCAAGGTTTACGCTGTCACCGATATTTAATTTATTTAGATTTGTGTTATGCCAAGTATGAGGAATTATCGCAATAGTAAATATTTCTCCTTCCTGCTTATATTTTGCAATCGTAAGACTTATACCATTTACACAAATACTCCCTTTATTAACTACATATTTTGAAAAATTATTATTTTTCCACTTTATTGATAAGAGCCAAGATTTCTCTAATTTTTCTATATTCTCAACCGTTCCAAGGCCATCAACATGTCCGCTGACTATATGACCTCCTAGACGGTCAGACACCCTAAGAGCAGGCTCCAAATTAACAATCTGATTCAGGTTCGACTTTACTCCTAAAGTTGTTTTTTGTAATGTCTCCTCACTAACATCAACAGTAAATTTATTTTGAAAAATCTCTTTAACTGTCAAACAAATTCCATCAACAGCTATGCTGTCACCGATTGCCATATCAAATAAATTATCTAGAATTTCAATTTCTAAAATATTTTTTTCTTGTCTTAGTTTTCCAACTGATTGAATTATTCCTGTAAACATAGATTTAAGAAAAATATTTTTGCAAAATTTTGTATTTACTTTAATTTACTTTAAATGATTTTCAACTATAAATAAATTAAAGAGTAAATAAAAAGAAATTGATCATATTTAGATGATTATTAATTCACAAAAAAGATCTTTTGGTAGAGGGGCGAAAGTGAGCTTATTCACTTTAGGGACAATGCGAGCAACTGAAAGTCTCGAAAAAATGTACAGCATAATAAAAAATGCATACTATGTAGGTATTAACCACATAGAGACAGCACCCTCTTATGGTGATGCTGAATCACTTATTGGAAATTCAATAAAAAAATTAGCAATAGAAGAGAATATAAAAGAAAAAAATTGGGTGATTACTTCCAAAGTTTTAGCAAAGGGTGATTTTGACTTTTTAAAAAATAATTTTAAAAAGTCTCTTAAAAATTTAAATCGCGAGAAAATAGATAATCTTGCAATTCACGGACTCAACTTAAAACAACATCTAGATTGGGCTCTTGCTGGAGAAGGTAAGAAATTCATATCTTGGATACTTGAGAGGGAACTAGTTGATCAAGTCGGTTTTAGTTCTCACGGAAGTTATTCACTAATTAAAGATGCAATTAACTGTGAAGTTTTTACTTTTTGTAGTCTTCATTTACATTATTTAGATCAATCTAAGATTGCTTTAGCAGAGGAAGCTATAAAAAAAGGTATGGGAGTTTTAGCAATATCACCTGCAGATAAAGGCGGTAGATTGTATTCTCCAAGTGATATTTTAATAGAGGCCTCTAAGCCTTTTCATCCATTAGAATTAGGGTATCGATTTCTTCTGGCAAAAGGCATTACAACTTTATCCTTGGGGGCGACAAACAAAAAAGATTTTGAATTTGCGCAAAAACTTAGAAACTCATTCGAGAAGCTAACAAAACTTGAAAAAAGCGCCCTAAATAAAATTGAGGAAGTTTCTAATGAAAGATTAAACTCAACCAAATGTGAACAATGTAGATCTTGTCTTCCATGTCCAAATGAAGTGCCTATTCCAGAAATACTTCGTTTAAGAAATATATCTGTTGGTTATGGCCAATTAGAATTTTCAAAAGAAAGATACAATTTAATAGGAAAAGCTGGCCACTGGTGGGAAGAAAAAAATTCCTCATTTTGTCAAGAATGTAATGAATGTGTTCCTAAATGTCCTAGTAAATTAGATATACCAAATTTATTAAAGGAAACTCATAACTTATTAATTGAAAATCCTACAAAAAGATTATGGGGATAATGACTCATTCCAGATCTTTTTAAGATTAATTTTTTGTTCATTTGTTAAGACAGGTAAAGACCAACTATTTTCCCAACATTTCTCAGAAGGTCCTGAGATGGGGAGCATTTCAGTTTTATATTTACTTTGCAAATAATCACTATTGAATGGAAGATACCAACCCTGACTTACTAATTTATCTACTATTGATTTATTTTCTAAAGATTTAATCCATTTAATTAATATTGCATTATTTAGATTTGATCGACTAAGTAGAAAATGCCACATCAAAGGTACGCCTTGGTTTGGGAAAACTAAAGAAAGCCTTGGATCTATTTTTAAATATTTTGAACAAAGACTATAAGGAACTATTGCGACAATAGCATCAGAATTAATCAACCAATTGAGCATATTTTTATCATCAAATAACATTGCTTGGCTTTTGAGTTTTTTTAAAGAATTAGATAAATTAATTTTTTGAGCAATTGACAATATTATTCTGGGACTTTGTGGAAAAATAATTTTCCCAGTTAATTTTTTAGAAAGAAGAAAATCCCAAGATATTCTTGCTGAATTTATTAATCCTTTATTATTTTTAATGATAATTGTATAAGGTATTACGCCAATAGGAAATAATTTACTCCTCTGATTTTGATTAAAGCTTCCCAAAAAATCTATCGATCTCTTATCTAAATTTTCTAACAGTGCATATTCATTTATTTTTTCAAATTCTGAAAAATCTATACTAGAAATCCATCCATCATTTATTAAGGTAAAGTCAGAATTGAAGATTGTGTTTCTATTTTTTTGTAGTCGAATATTTTCAAAATTTATTTTTTCCTGCTTCCAATCTTTTGGAATCACATCTTTAAAAGATTCTGGATAAAAAGAATTTTGTAATGCAATTTTTACTTTATTAGGTAGATTACTGCAAGAGTTTAAGAAAAGTAAGAGCGAAAGCTTACCACAATTTAAAAATTCTCTTCTGGTGGCAAATTTTGAAAACATTCAACAATCCTTCTCTAAAGAAATTTGACCTAGGCCCTTCATCATTTCCAGATTTTGTTGACACAATGAAACTATTTCTTCATTTTTAAATCCCTCTAAGAAAGCAAGCAATGATATTCCACCAGCACCTACACCTTCTTTTACATGACCTAATTCATAATCCTTCAATTCTTTGTAATTTGAAGATTTGAAATTTAAAGGACTGGCTAAACCTAATAATTTGACATCATATTTTTCATTAATTATATTTACTAAATCATTTAGTGAATTATCTTTCACAAGCCACCCAGTTGTCGCAATAAAAACATCTTCAATAAATTCATCTTTATTTTTTTCATCTAAAAATTCTAATACAAGCAAAATGACCGCTAACATCTGACTTCCACCAGACAAAATTACAGGTTGTTTTGCTAACCTGGCACCAATTAGAAGGCCCATTGAGAAAGCTTGGAAAGGATCACCTACGGCCGCGACAACATCAAAAGAGTCGAAATCACCCTTGAAATTTGCATTGAAAAGTCCTCTTCCAACTACTTGTCTTCTTAATTCTCTTGGAGCTTTAAATAAACTACTCCCTACTAAACTAGATACCTGCAAACCAAAAGCTTCCATTACTGCCTGAGCAGTTGTGGTGCCCCCCGGTACAGATTCAGAAATTAAAACTGGTTGTTTTAAGGATTTTCCTATCGCTAAACCTTTTTCATAGAGGTTTAAAACTCTCTCTTTTGTCATCGATTTACCAGTAGTAAGACAATTTGATGGGCCCAAATTTCTATCTTCTACAACCAAATGATTAAAATAAGGTTTTGCTCCTATTCCCAGAGGAACAATAACTGGATAAATATTTATAAGCTTTGAACAAACATGACTGATTAGGGCAGGAGTTACTCCTGCATTGAGAAGAGGCAATTTATATTTATGATCTTTTGAAGCACCCTCAAGCAAAAATTCGGCATCTGCGAGTGCAGTTGTTCTTCTTGATTTTGCATTAACACCTGCTGCAGAAATACCTGGAATTTGAGAAGTTTTAGTTCCAGCAATTATAAGAAATATTTTTAAATTTTTAATATTCTTTTTCAGTATTTCTATCTTCCTAAGTTGTCTTTTTTTATTGGATTTATTACCAAAAAAATTTATCCCTAATTCTGAACTGTACATTCTTACTTTTTTTAATTATTAAAATCAACTAAGCTATTTAATAATCTTGGAGGATCTGGGATGGTTAATTTAAATTTAGGAAACAGAGAATAGGCAACTACATGTACAGTTAAAACATAAACTATTTCTTGAAAAATTATTAATAAAATTGCACCTATTTGTATACTCAAAATTGAGGGATGTAAAGGTAAATTAAATAATCCAATGAACTTTTCTATAAGACCATAACTCGCTCTAGTAATTAACACCCAAAGATTATCTCCAACCAAAGTAGATAATGCTATTACTCTTATTAAGAAGCCAAGGGTTCCAATAAAAACCCCCCCAGTTAAACTAAGTTTCCAACTCTTTTCTTTAAACCAACACCAACCTAACCAAAAAGCCAAAATCCCATAAGGAAATAAAAATAAAGTCCCTCTAACAGGACCCATAATTACGAATAAAAGTAGAAATTGTATTAAAAGTCCTTCCAATGCAATTTTAGTTCCTCTTCTCAAGTGCAACAAGATGATTGGGAGGGGTAAAATCAACCTTAATAAAGCTCCCCCAATTGGCAGATAATATAATGCAACCCATAATAAAGACGAAAGAGATGCTAAATAAGAGGTCTCGACAATATTTAATGCTTCAGTTTTTGTTGTTATTTTCATTTTTTGTTAAATATTTTTAATTAATTTTTATTCATACTTTTACTGTTTGAATCTAAAATACGTTCAATCTTTTCTATTTCAAAATTTACATCAGAATTACTCAATATGGAACTCAACTCTGCAGTGGGATCTTTTGGATCTACATCTTTCAAAATGAATATTATTTTGTAAGATTGAAGCTCATTTTTTCTTTTTTTTGAAATTTTTTTAATTTTTTTATTTTTTTTATCATCAAATTTTTTGTTTTCTTTTTCTAAATTTATATCGTTTTTATTTTCTAAAACATTTTTTGGCTTTTCTACTGTTTTAATTTTTTTATTTTTTTTATCATCAAATTTTTTGTTTTCTTTTTCTAAATTTATATCGTTTTTATTTTCTAAAACATTTTTTGGCTTTTCTACTGTTTTAATTTTTTTATTTTTTTTATCATCAAATTTTTTGTTTTCTTTTTCTAAATTTATATCGTTTTTATATAGTAAGTTATTTTGTAAATCTTCATTTTTGCTTGTTTTTTCTAAATCAATAAAACTACTTTCAAGAAAATTTCCAATCCTCCCACCAGAGCATGATTGCAAGAAAATTAAAAAAATTAATAAAAAAAATTCTTTTTTTTTTAAAATCATATTTTTTCTAACTTTTCTTTTTCCTTGTAGTTTTTTTATTACTAATCTTTGTTTTTTTTAAAATTGCGCCTTTTTTATCTTTTAGTTTTTCTTCTAAAAGTGATACTGCATTATCTATGGTAAATTTTTCTATATCAGTATCCTTGGCAATCGAAACATTAGTTTTGCCACATTTTAAATAGACGCCATATCTTCCATTTAATATTTGAATTTTTTCTTTAAATTCTTTCGGTTTTCCAAAGTCTTTAAGTACCTCTTGACCACCTCTACCCATTTTTGGCATCGCAAGGATTTCTAATGCTCGTTCTATATCAACAGTAAAAACATCATCCTCTTTCTTTAAGGATCTGTTTTCAGAATCATTTTCATTTTTAATCCATTTGATATACGGGCCAAATCTTCCTCTATCAGCCTCAACAACTCCTCCTTCAGGATGAACTCCTAACAATCTAGGCAAACTTAAAAGGACAAGAGCCTCATCTAGGGTTAAATCATCAGTTTTCAACTCTTTGGGTAATGAAGCTCTTCTTGGTTTAGATTTATCTTGATCATTATTTCCCAATTGAACATAAGGTCCATAAGGGCCAAATCTTAAAAAGACTTTTTCCCCAGTTTTTGGATCAGTTCCAAGATCCGATGGGCCACTTAAGATTTGATCAACTTGCTTTATGTTTAAATCCCCAGGAGTAATATCCATTGGAAGATTACCTTTAGCCTGAATTTCATTACCAGATTCATCAATTTTTGTGCCCTCTAGCCAAGGCCCGTTAGAGCCTATTCTGACTACGCAAGGAAGGTCTTCGAAATCAACTTGTCTATATGCTTTACCATCAATATCACCCTCTGTTTTCTGAACTTTTACCTCCAAACCATTTTTACCTTTATAGAAAGTTTCAAGGTATGGTAGCCACTCGAGATTACCTGAAGATATTTCATCCAATGAAGATTCCATTTTTGCAGTAAAAGTAGTATCAACCAAATCAGGAAAATGTTCTTCTAAAAGAGCAGTAACAGCAAAGGCTGTAAACGTTGGAGCCAAAGAATTTGAAGAAATATTTGCATAACCTCTATCCACTATTGTCCCAATAATGCTTGCATATGTAGAAGGTCTTCCAATCCCTTCTTTTTCAAGTACTTTAACTAATGCAGCCTCTGTATATCTTGCAGGAGGTTTAGTTTCATGAAAAGTAGATTCCTTATTAGAAACTTTAAGACATGTCCCAGTTGTTAAGTTTGGGAGAATAATTTCTTGTTGTTCAAGGGATGAACTTGGATCATCGCTTCCCTCGACATAAGCTCTGAAGAATCCTGCGAAATCAATACTTTTCCCACTCGATTTAAATAATCCATCCCCCACGCTAATTTCAGCATTAATCATTGTTAGCCTAGCTTCCGCCATTTGACTGGCGACAGTTCTTTTCCAAATCAAATCGTAAAGAGATAAGTCTCTACCAGTTAGATTAGTTTCCTTGGGTGTTTTAAATACCTCACCTGCCGGCCTAATGGCTTCGTGTGCTTCTTGAGCATTTCTTGCAGTTGAATTAAATTGTCTTGGTGAGTTAGATAAATATTCTTTTCCATACATAGAACTGACACATTTTCTAGCAGCTCTTGTAGCTTGTTCGGAAAGATGAACCGAATCAGTTCTCATATATGTTATAAAACCTCTCTCATAGAGTCCTTGTGCACATCTCATTGTTTCTCTTGCAGACAACCGAAGCTTCCTGTTTGCTTCTTGTTGTAATGTGCTAGTTGTAAATGGAGGAACAGGCTTACGAGTGGATGGTTTTCTTTCGATTTTTGAGACTAACCAATCCTCTGAGGAAAAAGTCTTCAATAAATCATTTACCTTTTCTTCTCCAATTATTAAAGATTTATTTCCTTGTTTTAATTTGCCGGTCTGTTCATCAAAATCGGAACCATTAGCAATTCTTTGACCGTTTAAACTGAATAATTTAGTTTCGAAAGTAATTTTATCCTTTAACAAGGAAGCTTTAATCCCCCAGTAACAAGCTTTTTTAAATGATCTTCTTTCTCTCTCTCTCCTTACAAGAAGTCTTACAGAAACTGATTGAACACGACCAGCAGATAATCTGGGGGCTACCTTCTTCCAAAGTAAAGGAGATAATTCATATCCAAAAAGCCTGTCTAAGATTCTTCTTGTTTCTTGAGCCTGAACAAGTTCCATATCAATTTCTCTAGTTTGGTCTAAAGCTTTGTTAATTGCCTTTTTTGTAATTTCATGAAAAACCATTCTCTTAGTAGGTATTTTAGGCTTGAGTATTTGCAGAAGATGCCAGCTAATACTCTCTCCCTCTCTATCTTCATCAGTTGCCAGTAATAGCTGAGTCGCACCTTTCAATGCATCTTTCAACTCCTTAACAACCTTTTTCTTATCTTTTGGAACTATATAAAGTGGTTCAAAATCTTCTGTTGTATTTACTCCTATCCTTGACCATTTTTCTTTTTTAACCGCAGCAGGTATTTCAGCTGCTCCTTTTGGAAGATCTCTTACGTGTCCCATTGAAGCGAGAACTTCATAATTAGAAGGCAAAAACTTTCTTATAGTTTTTGCTTTGGTGGGACTTTCAACAATAACGAGTGTGTGATCCAAGGTTTATTTCAAAAATTGGTGTTTTTGTTCAGTTAGGGCATATTATGATTATTTGAAGCTTTTTCAAGTAATTTCTTCTGAAAATTTCAAAAATCATACCCACAAATTATAATCAAGTTAAGATTAACTCTTAGACTCTTACATTCAAACATCTAATTTAATCCAATTTAATCAAGTGCCCAACGAAATCTTTACAATTAATTTAAATGCTCAAGCCATTATTCCAGAGGCTTTTATTTTATTAGGTATTGTTGGAACACTTCTTGTAGATTTAGCTGGAGAAAAAACTGCATCTAAATGGGCACCAATAATTTGCTATTTATCGATTGGCAGCTCTCTTCTTAGCTTGGCCTTACAATGGAGTAATCCTGTTGAAAGCGCATTCCTTGGGTCCTTTAATTCAGATAATTTAGCAATCGCATTTAGAGCAATAATATCTTTATCAACCCTAGTATCTTTACTTATAAGTTGGCGGTATACAGAACAAAGTGGAAGTCCTATTGGCGAGTTTGCTGCGATAGTTCTTTCGGCCACCCTTGGAGCAATGCTTTTGTGTGGATCTACTGACCTTATTAGTGTGTTTATATCTTTGGAAACTTTATCTGTAGCAAGCTATTTACTTTCAGGTTACCTCAAGAGAGATCCAAGAAGTTCAGAAGCGGCATTAAAATACCTCCTTGTTGGTTCAGCTGCTGCTGCTGTCTATTTGTATGGATCCTCTTTCCTTTATGGATTAAGTGGTTCAACAAACTTAGCGACAATAGGTTTAGAGATTATCAATAAGCCATCCTTTATTACTTCACTAGCTCTTGTATTTGTCTTATCAACAGTTGCATTTAAAATTGCTGCTGTTCCCTTTCATCAATGGACTCCTGATGTATATGAGGGTTCACCTACACCTGTCGTAGCTTTTTTATCTGTTGGTTCAAAAACAGCGGGCTTTGCATTCGCTATAAGAATATTAAGCACAACTTTCTCTTCCTTTGATGAAGAATGGAAACTTTTATTTACCATTTTGGCAATATTGAGCATGGCTCTAGGAAATGTTGTAGCTCTAGCTCAAACCTCAATGAAAAGGATGCTAGCTTACAGTTCAATTGGACAAGCGGGATTTGTAATGATTGGGATCGTGTCTGGCACACAAGACGGTTTATCAGCAGCTGTTTTATATTTGGCTGCATATTTGTTTATGAATTTGGGTGCATTTTCTTGCGTAATACTTTTCTCACTAAGAACTGGTTCTGACAGAATTCTTGATTACTCAGGACTTTACCAAAAAGATCCTCTTATTACATTAGGCTTAAGCCTTTGTCTTCTATCTCTTGGAGGTTTACCTCCAATGTTAGGATTTTTTGGAAAGATATACTTGTTTTTTGCAGGTTGGGCAAATCATCAATATCTATTAGTAATAGTTGGGTTAGTAACTTCAGTCATATCTATTTATTACTACATTTCAGTAATAAAAATGATGGTAGTTAAAGAACCCCAGGAAGCTTCTGAAATAGTCAAATCATATCCTGAAATTAATTGGGGAATTGTAGGATTACCTCCCTTGAGAATTGCACTTTATACTTGCGTCGCAGTAACTGCTCTTGGAGGAATCCTGTCTAATCCTCTTTTTAAATTAGCAAATACAGCAGTTTCAGAAACTCCTTTCTTACGAGATATTATTGCTACAGCAAACAACATTTCCTAGAAGAATTCTTCAATAAATGTCTAAGAAAGTCGCGAGTTTAGAAAATATATCTAAAACATATGGGAAAGACGATCTAACTGTTAAAGCCTTAGACAGCATAAACTTAGAAATTTATAAAGGTGATTATTTAGCTGTAATGGGAGCTAGTGGATCAGGCAAAAGTACGGCCATGAATATTATTGGATGTCTAGATAGACCAACTGAAGGTATTTATAAGTTAAATGGTATTCCTGTTGAGAATTTATCAGATGATGAGCTCGCAGAAATACGTAACCAAAAATTAGGTTTTGTTTTTCAACAATTTCATCTTCTTTCAGATGCAACTGCACTTGAAAACGTAACTTTACCGATGATTTATGCAGGTATTGATCCTGAACAAAGATTGGAGAGAGGAAAGAATGCCTTAAAAAAAGTTGGCCTTTCAGAAAGAATGAGTAATCGTCCAAACCAATTATCAGGAGGTCAACAACAAAGAGTTGCTATTGCGAGGGCTATTATCAACAATCCTGCAATTTTGTTAGCAGACGAACCTACTGGAGCATTAGATTCAAAAACAACTGAAGATGTATTAGATCTTTTTGACAAACTTCATGAGTCTGGAATAACTATAGTTTTAGTTACGCACGAAGATGAAGTTGCAAATCGCGCAAAAAAAATAGCCAAATTTAAAGATGGAAGAATCGTTGAATTAAAAGTTAATTAAATTCAAAACCCTCTAATTACCTTAAGTTGAGTTTCATTTTCAATTCTTAAATTACCATTTGAATCAATATCTTTAATTTTCCATATATCAGGACAATAACCACTAGGTAAAAAACTTTTAGTAAGAAACTTATTTGCAGATTTAATCACATATTCTTTCTTCTTATTACATTCAATTGAATCATTAAAAGCTTTAAGAACTTTTGCTGTCCAATAATATTGATTAATATTCTTAGTTTGAAGTACTTTTGATAATGAGATACCTTCTGATGGAGTGTAATTTAAAACATTCATACCAAGACCTATTCTTACATAGGTAATTTCTTTGCCTCTCGTTATCACCCTTGGTAAAAATCCAATCAATTTTTTTGAGCCAAAAAAAATATCATTCGGCCATTTCAAAGAAACATTTATATTCTCTTCTCTAAGCATTTCACATATCTTGATACCTAAAGACAAATTAAATATTTGATATTCAAATTCTTTTGAGAATATTGGGTAAGCTGCACTTAACCAAATCCCGCCATTTGGAGAAACCCAAGTTTTTGAATTTTGGCCAACCCCTGATATCTGTTCTCTTGCGATTATCGCTACTGGCTGGTTTTTCTTTATTTCAGAATATCCAAGCAGGTTTGTTAGCTCATTTTCGGTACTTTTACACTTTATTTTGTAAAAAAGTCTCCAGCTTGGATATTGACCCTGAATTTTTTTTAAATAAAAAACTGTCTTAGCTGCAGGTCCAATAACTTTCACAAATTCTTTATTAAAACAACGAGCATCTTTTTGAAGATTAGATTAACTTTAGTCTTAATAAGTAAATTTTACAAATTGGACAAAAAGTATTTGTCAGTAGTGAATAGAAGGAATCCACATCCATTAAGAAATTGTCTTGAAAATTTCAAAAAATCCTGCGGAGACTTAGATAAACTTTCCAAAATCAATGAAAAATGGAAGAATTTAATCGGCTTAGAACTATTTCAAGAATGTAAACCATTAAATATTGAAAAAAAAATACTTACTATTGCAGTGAATCATCCACAGTGGCGCCAAGCTTTAATTTATAACAAGCATAAATTAAAAGAGAGAATCGAGAAAATTGGAATATCTTTGAATGAAATAAAAATAATACAAAATTATGAAATTAAAAATAAAAATATCAAAGCTACTAATGCAAAGATAGTTTGGGCAAAACATCCTAGCAGAATCCATCAAAATAATATGTGCATTTGTACTCTTTGTAATTCCCCTGCTCCTGAGGGCGAAATCAAAAGATGGGGAAAGTGTTCTTTTTGTTGGAGACAAATAAAAAACTAAATTCTTTATTTAGTTAAAATTAGTATTCCCATTTGCCCTAACAAAATAGTCCTATATTCAGCTTTTTTAAATCCAACTTCCTTAGCAATATTTATAAGCTCATTTTTCTTTGGAAATCTACTAATACTTTTTTCAATATATGCGTACTCTGGACCTAAATTAAAAAGCCGCGAAAAGGTTACTACAATTAATCTCAAATAAATTTTCTGAAAAATATTTGATAAAGAATTTCTTGTTGAGTGATTAAAATCCAAAAATCCTGCCCTTCCCTTATCCTTCAAAAGATCAAAAACTTTTTTCATTCCTTCTTCAACATTATTTAAGTTTCTTAGTCCATATGACATGCAAATCCCATCAAAATTTTTTAAATGATTATCAATTTCCAATACATCTTGAATTTCCCAATTAATAAATTTATTTTTTTTTAGCTCTGATTTTTTCTTTGCAATATTTAAGATATCCTCTGCACTGTCAATTCCAGTAATTGAGCCCATTGGACTAACTCTTTCAGAAATTAAGAATGCTAAATCTCCAGTTCCACAGCATAAATCAGCCCAATCTTCACCATTTAAAGGTTCCAATAAATTAACTAATTTCCTTTTCCATAATCTGTGAAGCCCAAAACTTAATAGATTATTTAAAAAGTCATATTTATGAGAAATTTTATTAAATATATTTTTGACTTCGATAGTTTTTGTGAATTTCATTTTTAAAGTTTTAACTTATTTCTTTTTGGTATTAAATTAAATTTTTATTCATATGGTCTAATTGGAAGTTTTTTTTCGAGGAGGAAAGTCTTTATTTCTCTTAAAGAAAGTTTCTTATCATGAAGTAATGATGCTAAAAGTGCGGCAGATGCCCTGCCTTCATTGAAAACATCATAGATATCTTCTAAACAACCTGCCCCTCCAGAAGCAATCACTGGGATGTTAACAATATTGGCAACAGATTCAGTCAAATGTAAATCATATCCATTCTGCGTGCCATCACCATCCATTGAAGTAAGCAAAATTTCCCCTGCGCCTAACTCCTCAACTTTCTTTGCCCAAGTTAATACATCTATTCCAGTATTTTCTCTCCCTCCTTTTACATATACTTCCCATTCATCAGTTGTATTAACTTTTCTTTTAGCATCAATTGCTATCACGATACATTGATTGCCAAATTCTCTAGAACTTTTAGAAATTAAATCTGGATTTCTAACAGCAGAAGAATTCAAACTCACTTTGTCCGCTCCAGCTCTTAAAAGATCATTAATTGAAGAAACAGAATCTATTCCTCCACCTACTGTAAATGGTATTTTTACTGATTTTGCGGTCCTAGAGACAAGGTCAACTAATGTATTTCTATTTTCTACACTAGCTCTAATATCTAAGAATACTAATTCATCTGCACCCTCATCAGAATACCTACAAGCCAATTCAACAGGATCGCCTGAGTCTCTCAAGTTAACAAAATTTACACCTTTAACCACTCTGCCATGGGCGACATCTAAACAAGGAATTAAACGAAGAGCTACCATTTTAGTAAAAATTGTCCAAATGCTGTTAATCTTGCATAATAGCTTCCATTTTACCTCTTATGGCTGAAACAAAATTATTACCCAAAATAGGTAGTAAAATCAAAATTAACATTAACAAAGTAAAAGATAGACTACCAGCTAAATTAATCGATCAAATATCATCGAGTCCTAAAGCCGTAATAACAGGCTATAAAATGACAGATGGCAGAAGTATTGGAATCACCGCAAAATTTCAGAATGGTGAGCAAAATTGGTTTTTCCCAGAAGAAATTGAGAAAGGTTAAAGAGTAAAGTGAATGATCCAAAACAACTATTAGGAATTAAGGGCGCCTCTGAAACATCAAGTATATGGAAACTCCGTATACAGTTAATGAAACCCATAACGTGGATCCCTTTAATATGGGGAGTTATTTGTGGCGCAGCTGCAAGTGGGAATTTTGAATGGACATTTAGTAATGTTCTAGCTTCATTAGCATGTATGTTGATGAGTGGACCGCTTCTTGCTGGTTATACCCAAACCATAAATGATTTTTTTGATAAAGAAATTGATGCAATTAATGAGCCAAATAGACCAATTCCTTCTGGGAAAATTTCAATTAAAGATGTAAAAATACAAATCTGGGTATTACTTATAGCGGGTTTAATAGTTGCTTTTCTATTAGATTTATATGCTAAGCACAGCTTCCCCTCCGTCTTACTTTTGGCATTAGGAGGTTCCTTTGTTAGTTATATATATTCTGCTCCACCACTCAAATTAAAACAAAATGGTTGGCTTGGAAATTATGCATTAGGAGCATCTTATATAGCTTTACCTTGGTGGGCAGGACAAGCCTTGTTTGGGAAATTAACAATCGTGACGGCGATACTAACACTTGCTTATAGCCTCTCAGGACTTGGAATTGCTGTTATTAATGATTTCAAAAGTGTTGAAGGAGACTCAAAGCTAGGCTTGAATTCTCTCCCAGTAGTATTTGGAATTAAAAATGCAAGTAGAATAAGTGCAGGACTGATTGATATTTTTCAATTAGGAATGGTTGTAGTATTAGTCATTATTGGTCAACATTTAGCCTCTGTAATTTTGGTTTTATTGGTAATTCCACAAATTACATTTCAAGATATGTGGTTACTAAGAGATCCTCTAAAGTTTGATGTCAAATATCAAGCAAGTGCCCAACCGTTCCTTATTACTGGAATGTTAGTTACAGCTTTAGCGATAGGACATAGTTTTTTAGTTGCTTAAGGTGCAAAAGATTAAATTCAAATCTTTTGTTTTAATAATTCCAATATTAATTTTTTCTGGAACATCTTTTTATTCTTTTAGTCTAATATTTAGTACCTTAAAATTTGACTTTTCTAAAAATAAAAAGTCTCGAGAAAGCAAATATTCTTACGTAATATCCTCTTCTGATAATAAGATACTAAGCAAATTAAGCCGCAAATTTGAAATTGATAATAGTTATCATAAAATTCCATTTTTGCTTAAACATTCTTTTATATCTTCTGAGGATAAAAGATTTTATAAACATAATGGAATAGATCTAAAAAGTATTTCACGTGCCCTTATTCAAAATATTAGAAGTGGTTATGTTAAAGAGGGAGGAAGTACGATCACACAACAAGTTGCTAGATTACTTTTTCTAAGTAATGATTTAAGTTTTCAAAGAAAAATCAAAGAAATATTTATATCTCTCATACTTGAATTTAGATATAACAAAAATCAAATTTTAAAATTATATTTAAATAATATTTATCTAGGATCAGGAGCATACGGGGTAGACGAAGCTGCACAAGTTTATTTTGGAAAATTTATAGAAGAATTGACATTATCAGAGATAGCATTAATTGCAGGATTAGCTCCAGCTCCATCAATTTATTCACCTTATCAAAATTTAGAACTAGCTACTAAAAATAGAAATAAAGTTCTTGAATCAATGTATGTTGATGGATATATTTCCCTTGCAAATAAGAATAAGGCTATTAAAGAAAAAATAAAGTTAAATTATCAAACAGCTGATAATTTTTTAGATGATAAATTACTAATAAACTTTATTCTTCAGGAAACAGATAAAAAAATTGGAAGTAAAAATGATTATAAGTTTTTAAGAATTAAATCTTCTATCAACAAAGATTGGCAAGAAAAGGGTCAAAAAATATCAAGATATTCAGGGCCTAAAGAACTTGAATTTGGTCTGTTATCTATCGAATCAAGCACAGGACTAATCAGGACAATGATAACCAGCAAAAATCCATCAATTAATGAATACAATAGAGTGATTTCATCTGTAAGACCTTTAGGTTCTACTTTTAAAATAATCCCTTATGCTGCTGCATTAATAGAAGGAATAAAATTAAGCGATAAATTTGAAGACTTACCAATATGCTGGGAAAGTTATTGCCCAAAAAATTTTTCAGAAGACTATAGAGGTTCAATATCTTTGATTGAATCATTTAAAAGTTCATCAAATATCGTTCCAATATCAATAACAAAAAAAATCGGCTTAAAAAATATTATTAATTTAGCGAATTCATTTGGACTAGGTTACGAGCAAGAGTTTGAGGAATTCCCATCATTAGCTATTGGCGCATACGGAGATAATCTTTTAAACATCACAAATGCATATTCTGCAATAAACAATAATGGGAGGATTCAAAGCCCTGAAATCATAGAAAAAATAGAATCATTTAAAAAACAACCCATTTGGGAAAATAAATCTATTTCCAAGAAAATATTAGATTTAAAAATAAACAAGAAAATAAATAAACTTCTTGAAAAATCTGTAAAAGAAGGCACTTCAAAAGCAGCCTCTATAAAAGGAAAGAAAATTTTTGGGAAAACAGGAACATCTGATGGAAATAAAGATCTCTGGTTTATTGGTTCCATTGATAACCTTACAACAGGAATCTGGTTAGGTTACGACGATAATAAGGAATCTGAATTATCTAGTGGGAACGCAGCTTATTTATGGAAGAAGTTCATATCTGAAATTTATAAAATTCCAATTAAAAAATAAATTATATTTTTAAGATTTATAAGAAATTATTGCAGAATAAAATCCATCACCAGGATAATCCAAGCTAGGTAAAATTTGCTTTTGGCTAACCAATTTTAAAGTTTTGTTTTTTTCAATAAATCTTTCAATTAATAGATTATTTTCATCGGGACAAATAGTACAAGTTGAATAAACTAAAGTGCCATCTTTTTTCAAAAGAGGGAAAATACTCTCCAAAAGTTTTTCTTGTAATAAAGTTAAAGATTTTATTTTTTCTTTACTTAAAGACCATCTAGAATCTGGATTCCTGGAAAGGGTTCCAATGCCCGAACATGGAGCGTCTAATAAAATCTTATCAAAATAAGATATAAACTTAGGATTTAATTCAATCAAACTCGTAGCATCAGCCTTAAGGGTATTAACAGATTTCAAATTTAACCTTTCTAAATTTGATTGCAGTATTTTCAATCTTTTTGCTGATCTATCTACGGCAATGATTTCAGCACTATCATTTGTTAATTCTGCAAGGTGGGTAGACTTACTTCCTGGAGCTGCACAAGCATCTAAAATCTTTTCACCTTCTTTTGGATTTAAAAGAGGTGCTATCCACTGAGAAGATCTATCTTGAATTGTCCAAAGTCCATCACTATAACCTGGTAAATTTTTTATAGATCTTGGATTAGATTTTAAAGTAATTCCATTATGTAAATCATTAATAATTTCAGCATCAATATTATTTTCATGAAGTACTTTCAAAAAGTTATCTAAATTAGTTTTTAATTGGTTAATTCTCAAATCAATTGATGGTTTTTTATTAAATGCCTTAATGATATTTTCACCCTCGCTATTGCCGACCCATCTATAAAGATCCTTCACAAGCCATAATGGAAATGATTCAAGATATGAAATTCTTTCTTTTCTATCAGAAGATAATTCCGGAAAGATTTTTTGATCTAATTTTCTTGATGCATTTCTCAATATCGCATTAACAGTTCCAGCTAAACCATTTAAATCTGTTTTTTTAGCTACTTCTACAGTGGTAGAAATAGCAGCAGGAAATGGAATTTTATCCATTTTCAATAGTTGATACAAACCTATATGTAGAAGCCATCTTAACTTTGGAGGCTGCTTTTTATGAGTAATTTTTGATGTATGATCCGTCCAAAGATCAAGAAATTTTCTATACCTTATGCATCCAAAAGATAATTCCGTAATAAAAGCTATATCAAGAGGATTAAATTGATAATTTTTTAAAACCTTTTCAAGAGCATGATCAGAAAAATCACCAGAACTAACTTTTAATAAAATTTCCCAAGCTGCCTTTCTTTGTAAATATCCTATGCTCAAAATATAATTAATTTTTTAAATATAACTTTAATATACAAAAAATTCAAAAATTTAAACTACTTTTTCAATTGCAGAATTAAACCAAATAAAACCTAAGATAGAAATAAGTGAAAGATTAAATCCTAAAAAAGGAAGGAATTTAAAGAATGGATTCTTTCCCGAAAAAATATTTTTTTCTCTTTTTGATACTGCATTATTAAAATAAAAACTTATTCAGGATTTCAAACGGCAACCAATATTGATAGATCCTGCATCAAGCATTCTGCCTAATTTAATTGCTATGGATTCCTCCAGCCTAGTGAAATTAGATTGATGGGTAGTTATCCAATCTAATTCAGAAAAAGTGATGATTCCCGTCGAATTACTTTTTAAAAAAAGTGTCCCAATTTCCATTAGATAAATCTAATTTTTTCTAAATTAACATCCGTACTTAATATTTCTTCATAACATAATATTCTTTTAATTTTTCAAAGACAACTTTAGGTTATTACTCTTAATTTATTGAATATCTCTTAAAAATTTATCGGCTGTTTTTAAGTGATTATTAAATTTTTCCTCTGACATTTTATCGAGATTTCTCGTTAACATTGCCAGACGATATTGCTTTCTAAAAAAGCTTTCATTATCTTTAATAAATTTCCAAAATAAGCCATCCCATATTTCACACCATGGGCCACTTTTGAAATTAGACATTTTCTTTACATAATTAGAGCTTGATATATATGGCTTTGTTGAAAAGATACCTCCATCACTAAACTGACTCATTCCGTAAACATTTGGGACCATAACCCAATCATAGGAATCAATAAACATTTCCATAAACCATTTATAAACTTGGTTGGGGTGAATTCTACATAGAAGCATAAAGTTGCCAACAATCATTAGCCTCTCAATATGATGACAATAACCAAATTTAATAATATTTTTTATAACAACGTCTACTGGTTCAATTCCTGTATTTCCTTGATAAAAAGATTTTGGAATTGGCTTATCTTCAAAATTCCAAAAATTACTATTTCGCATCTTTGTTCCGTACTTTTTATAGACGAGGCAAATAAATTCCCTCCATCCAATAATTTGACGAATAAAACCCTCTAGAGAGTTAATAGGAACATTATTATTTTTTGCAAAAAGTAATGCTTTATTTACTACTACATCTGGGGTTAATAAGCCGCTATTTAAGAGAGGAGAAAGTAAACTGTGCCATAAAAAAGAATTTTCTTTAGAAATAGCATCCTCATAATCTCCAAATAAGAAAAATCTATGTTTAAAAAAATCATTTAACCATGCATCTGCCTCTTCAAAATTAGTTGGATATAAAAAGTTGTTACTTTCTCCAATAAACTCAATATCAAAATTGGATAATGACCTTTCTGCATTAACTACAAATTTATTTTTTTGTAATTTAGGTGTATCGGGTATATTTATTTTTTTTGGTAATTTTTTTCTGTTCATTTCATCGAAACTCCATTTACCACCTTCAGGTGTATCATCAGGATTAACTAATATCTTTTGGCTCTTTCTTTGATTCTCATAAAATCTCCCCATAAGAGGTTTTTTTGTATTTGATGCAAATAAATCTTTTAAATCTTCACTGCTCATAAACATAGGAGAAGGCAAAATATTTAAAGCTAAATTATTACTTTCAACAAAATTATTAATCCTCTTCATTATTAAAAAATCATGAGGGTCAATGAGATTTATTTTCTGATATTTATTTTTAATAAGTTCCGATAAGTGATCAACTGTAGAAACATTAGTCTTGTTTTCGATATATAAAACTTTAAAGCCAGATATTTCTAAATAATTTTTATAAGCGAGCATAGATGCTCTATGAAAAACTAACTTATTTTTATGGTTAATTAATTTATGAAATTTATCATTTCCAAAAAATAATGAGTCTTCCAAAATCAAAACTTCACAATTTATTTTTAAGATTGGGCTTTCTCTAAAAAGTTGATTGGGGAAAATAATTGATATTTGTTTCATCTTTGCGACTTCCTGTTACTGCATCTTTTTGAACAGTAGATAACATCATCCCAACAGTTTTTCCATTTTTTACGCCATTCAAATGGCCTATTGCAAACAGGACAAGTTTTAGTAGAAAGATTTTTCAAAATTTATAATTTTCTTTTATGAGTAGATTTAAATCTAGTTGAATCTTTAAGGGCCATATGTTTTGTATTTCTTCCCGAAACTCTCTTTCTCCAGACTTTGAAAGATTTGGGTTTAAGATTTTGACGCATAATTTTTATCGCATCTTCCTCTTTTAAACCAAATTGATACTCGATAGCTTCAAAGGGTGTTCTATCTTCCCAACACATTTCTATTATTCTGTCTATATCGATACTTTCCATATTTATTGTTCACATTGTGAGGTACAAAGTTTTTCAATATCGGATCTACCTGTAATTTGAAGTCTATATTTTGCCCAATATCTGTAAACCAATCTCAATAATGGAGATAAGAGCTTAATCTTCAAGGGATAATAAACCCAACCTAAACCAACTAATTCATAAGAATATGCAAGTACATCTAGTCCCCTAATAATTTCACCATTTTCAATAATCCCATGCAGGTTTGACATAGCTTCTGAATATGAGATGTCATTAAAAAGACTTTGATCATAATCCTTACTATTAATATCTATAAATGCAATTTGATTTAAGGTATCTCTTTTTTTAAGAAAATTTGTTTCCCTCAAACAAAGTGGACAACCACCATCGAATAAAAAGGTTAATTTATTTTTCATATTTTTATTCAAATATAGAAATTAAATTACTTTTTTGTGGAATAAAAAATTTTTTTTAGAGTACAAGCTTTATAAAGCCTTAATAATTGCCAGTTCTAATTTAGTGAAATTATATTATCTTATTAATTAATAAACCATTGATTAAGGGATACATCAATGGTTTAAAACTATTTATGATCAGTCATCTAGAAGATGAACTCCTTCTCCTATGTCAGGAGTAAATTTACAATATTTTTCAAAAATAAGTCCAACACCTCGCATTTTTTCTCCCAATTCATCGTTAAATTTATTCCATTCTTCCGATTCACGATCAGGTAAATCCCACCCTTGTTTTTCTACCATGCTTGTTATTAATGTATAGTCCCATTCTATGTATGCCATTGAGTTAATTTAAACTACCAAAATATTATAAACCAAGAGATTTAATAGGTAATCAATATTTTTTGAATATAATTTAAAAGTGTGAAAAAATTATAAATGTCAATTTTGCCGAGAAGATTTGAACGAATCAAAAATGTTTTAGATTGCAGAATGAAAAACTTGACTGTTTTAGTTGAGGATGTCAATAAACCACATAATTTATCGGCGATATTAAGGACATGTGATGCGGCAGGAGTTTTCGAAGCAAATTTTATTAGCAAAACGAATGCCGTTAAGACTTTTAATAGTACAGCTCAAGGAAGTCAAAAATGGGTAAAACTGAATAATCATGAAAACACTATCACTGCAATATCTGATTTAAAGAATAAGGGCTTTAAATTATATGGAACGACTCTTAATAGTGAATCAGTAGATTATAGAAATTTTGATTATTCTCAAAATACATGTTTTGTTTTAGGAGCAGAAAAATGGGGACTAAGTAAAGAACTTATATCAATGGTTGATCAATCAATTTTTATACCTATGAGAGGTATGGTTCAATCTCTGAATGTTTCAGTTGCTGCTTCTATATTATTATTTGAAGCTGTTCGCCAAAGAAAAAATAAAGGTATATTGCCCGCTAATGGAGAAGGGTTAAATATGGATGAATATCAAAAAACACTTTTTGAATGGTGTTACCCAGAATTAGCTGCGATGTATAAAAAATCATCTAAAGAATATCCAAAGTTGAATGATCAAGGAGAACTTGATCCTGTTACAGATAACTAAATTTATTCAGAATTTTGACTATCAAAAATTTCTTCAAGGTCCTCTCCGATAAAAGAAAGACCTAAAACTAAGAAAAACATTGCCAAACCTGGGAACAAAGCCGTCCACCAGATACCTGTAGGTAAAGCGGCAAGAGCCAGATTTAAATCACTTCCCCACTCTGGGACATCCGCAGGAACGCCAAGGCCTAAAAATCCTAAACTTCCTAATACCAAAACAGCATCTGCAGCATTTAGGGTAAGCAGAATAGGCAATGGTGTTATTACATTGGGGAGAATATATTTAAAAATAATTTTTTTAACATCAGCTCCTGCAACTTGAGCTGCCTCCACATAAGTTTCGGATTTAACCAATATTGTCTGATTTCTGATTAATCTAAAATATTGAGGAGAGTAAACAATACACAATGCCAAAGCCGCGTTAAGGATACCCTTACCCAATACAAAAGCCACAACAACTGAAAGTAAAATTACAGGTATTGAAAAAATAGTATCCATTATTAGTGATAAGCATTTATCAAAAAAACCACCAAAATATCCACTTAATAATCCCAATGGCAAACCCAAACTTAATGAAAAAAGAATAGCCAAGAATACAACTTCTATCGCTAATGATGATCCTTGCAAAGTTCTTAAGCAAACATCTCTTCCTAATCTATCTGTGCCACAAAAATGATTAAGAGAAGGAGGGGCAAAGATATCATTGCTTAACATTGAAAATGAATAGCCAAAAAAATTATTGGCCTCTAAAAATTTCATTATTAAAACAACAAGAAGATAAAAAAGTACAATTAAAAATCCAGTTTTTCTGATATTTGCGCCGACACGATTAAATGAGTTAATATCCAAAATCTTTTTTTAAAGATATAAATGAAATATACCCAATTCTTTTAAAAATAAATAGCTATAAATTTTAAATTAAAAGAAATTACTGGTTTAATTTCAAGACTGCCATAAAAGCTTCTTGAGGGACTTCAACTTTACCCATTGCCTTCATCCTCTTTTTACCTTTGGCTTGTTTCTTTAAAAGTTTCTTTTTCCTAGAAATATCCCCGCCATAACATTTAGATAAAACATCTTTTCGCAAAGCACTTATGCTTTCACTTGCAATAATCCTGCTACCGATTGATGCTTGAATAGGTATTTTAAATTGTTGTTTTGGAATAAGTTCTTTTAATTTCTCAACTAAACTTCTGCCAATTCCATAAGCCTTATCTTTATGAACAATAGAAGTTAATGGATCTGCTCTTTCTGAATTTATTAGAACATCTAATCTAACAAGGTCATTTTTTCTATAGCCAATCAAATGATATTCCATTGATGCATACCCTTGGGTTCTACTTTTCATTTGATCAAAGAAATCTGTAACAACTTCTGCTAATGGAATTTCATAAATCAAGGTAACTCGATCTGTTGTTATGTATTTCATATCTATAAATACACCCCTTCTTTCCTGACATAAACCCATTAATGTTCCATTAAATTCATTGGGAGCATAAATTTCCATTTTCACATAAGGCTCTTCTATTGATTCTCTAAGTTGTGGATCAGGAATTGTAGAAGGATTATCAATAAAGATATGTTCCTGCTGATTTAAATTAACTTTATAAATAACTGATGGTGCCGTTACGATTAGATCCAAGTCATATTCTCTTTCTAATCTTTCTTGAACAATCTCCATATGAAGAAGTCCTAGGAATCCACACCTAAATCCGAAGCCCATTGCGCTACTGGTTTCGGGCTCATATTTTAAAGCTGCATCAGATAATTGTAATTTTTCTAGTGATACTCTTAAATCTGGGAATTGATCAGCATCAGTCGGGAATAAGCCACAAAAAACCATAGGATTTGCTGTCTTATATCCAGGCAAAGGATCATTGGCAGGTGAATTTAAAAGAGTAATCGTATCTCCTACTCTCGCATCAGCAACTGATTTTATAGAAGCAGCTAAATAACCAACTTCTCCTGCATGTAATTCATCAACTTGCTGCTGATCAGGCGCCATTATTCCTATCTCATCTAGTTCATAATTTTTCTTACTTGCCATTAATAATATTTTTTCTCTCTTATTTAAAGACCCAGATATTACCCTGAAATAAACAATAACTCCCCTGTACGGATCATAATAAGAATCAAAAATCAGTGCCTTTGTAGGAAGTTTAATTTCATCTTGAGGAGGAGGTACTCTTCTCACGATTGCTTCCAAAATATTTTTAATACCAACTCCAGTTTTTGCTGAACAATTTATTGCATTAGATGTATCAAGTCCAATAATTTCCTCTATTTCTTGTTTTATTTTTTCAGCATCAGCCCCTGGTAAATCAACTTTATTTAAAACAGGAATTATTTCAAGATTATTCTCTATGGCAAGATAAACATTAGCTAAGGTTTGAGCTTCTACTCCTTGACTTGCATCAACAACAAGTAAGGCGCCTTCACAAGCTTGAAGAGATCTACTAACCTCATAAGAGAAATCAACATGCCCAGGAGTATCTATTAAGTTCAAAACATATTCTTGGGAATCGTCAGCTTTATATTTCATCCTAGCGGCCTGTAACTTGATAGTAATTCCTCTCTCTCTTTCAAGATCCATACTGTCCAAAAATTGTTCTTGCATATCCCTTTGCTGCACAGTACCAGTATCTTGAAGCAACCTATCTGCAAGGGTAGATTTACCATGGTCAATATGAGCGATTATGCAGAAATTTCTAATTTTTGAAACCGATATATCAGTCATATAGAAAGAAAAATTCTCCTCTTATTTCATCTTGATTAATATTAGCTAATTAGAATTATGGATGGAAACCAAAAATGGAATTGTTTCTTTTTTTAATTTCTTTTATGAAGGTACTGTTTTTTTCAGAGGCTGTTCGTTCTGGATAAATTAAGTCATTTATTTTTTTCTTTAGATTATGCTTGTCGTTTAAAAATAAGACTGATTTTTCTAGAACCTCAACCATAATTGAGACCGCAGTACTTGCTCCGGGAGATGCTCCTAACAAAGCAGATAATGATCCATCAGATGAATTCACAATCTCAGTTCCAAATTTCAAAGAGCCCCCGCCTTTAGTTTTTTTAATTATTTGGACTCTTTGACCAGCATTCTTTAAATACCAATCAGAAGGATTAGCTGATGGCATCATATTCTTTAAATTCTCAACTCTTGAGTTATGGCTCTTTAATGATTGTGATATTAGGTAATTAATTAAATCGTTGTTCTTGAAACCAACGTCTAACATAGAAAATATATTATTCTTTTTAATTGAACTAAATAGGTCAAAGTATGAACTTTGTTTTAAAAATTTCGTTGTAAATCCAGCAAAAGGTCCATATAAAAGAAGTTTTTTATTATCAATCCATCTGGTGTCTAGATGAGGCACAGACATTGGTGGCGATCCAATATCAGCTTTACCATAAACTTTTGAGTTATGTTTTTCTGTTAGATCTTTTTTCTCGCAAATAAGCCATTTCCCACTAACAGGAAATCCACCATAACTTTTTGCTTCTGGAATTTTTGATTTTTGCAAATAATTAATTGTTTTTCCACCAGCACCAAGAAAAACATAGCCAGTTCTAATTGAAGTTTTTCTACCTTCAGAACTAATTTCTAGTTCCCATTGTTTTTTATCAATTTTCTTTAAATCTATTAATTCTGTTTTGTATCTAATTTCAACATTTTTGTTTAAGGAAACTAATGACAAATACTCTTTAGTTAAAGCCTCAAAATTAATATCAGTTCCTCTGCCTATTCTGGTAGCAGCAATTTGAGTGGATGGATTTCTATCTTTTGTTATTAGAGGAGCCCATGATGAAATTTCATCAAAAGATGTAGAAAATTCCATATCGATAAATTCAGGATTTTCGGTCATTTTCTGAAATCTTTTTTTTAAAAAAGAAATATTATCCTGACCAGACACAAAGCTAATATGAGGAATAAATTTTAGAAACTTCTTAATATCAATTTTCCCTGCTTCATACAATGAGGCCCATAAAGACATGGATGTTTCAAAAGAACGATTTATTGAGAGCGCTTTATCTATTTTTAGATTTCCTTTTTCATCTAAAGGGGTATAGTTTAATTCGCAATTAGCCGCATGTCCTGTACCTGCATTATTAAAAGCGCCAGTACTTTCACTTCCTGGAGCATTTAATTTTTCTATAATAAGAAATTTTATATCTGGTAAAACTTCTGAAATTAGAAGGGCTAAAGTACTACTCATTATCCCTCCTCCTACTAAGACTGCATCAAAGTAGCTATTGTCATTAGTGGGATTTTTAGATGAAGTCACAACAGAAAATTATCTTTTTTGCAATTAATCAGATTTCTTTCTAGGCTTATTATAAAGTTAATCCAAAATTATGAGTACTGAAACACTCTCGCTGACAAACGAAAATGTAGAAAAAGTCCTTGACGAGCTAAGACCTTTTCTAATTTCTGATGGAGGTAATGTAGAGATTGCAGAAATAGATGGTCCAATTGTCAAAGTCAGACTTCAAGGAGCATGTGGTAGTTGCCCAAGTAGCACTATGACTCTCAAAATGGGTATTGAAAGAAAGTTAAAAGAAATGATTCCTGAAATAAGCGAAGTTGTTCAGGTTTTATAAAAATTTTTTAACTGAAATATATTATTTAGTTTTTAATTCCTTCAACAAAGATGATTCCATATCAAGGCAATCAATTGGAAGTCCTTGACCAATAGCGATTAAAAGAGGTGCAAGAATTCCTAAAGTAAAAACTAAATTTGATTGGCTTACATCATATTTACTCAAAGTAAAAGTTATCAAATAAATAATTGAAAAATAAGCATGTAGTGAAAAAAATTCTTTTGGCTTTAACACTGGCCACCTTAAAGTATTTCCCAAGAAATATAAAAAACCTGTCATAAATAAATAGTTACATGAAGATTAAACCAAATATAAACATAATCCTTTTTAGAGACTATTTATAAAAAAATTTACCTAAGATAATAATTAAAAAAACATTAAATCTTAGTTTCTATTTGTAAAAGCTAGACATGCAGTTAAAAATACGCTTATAATAATTTTGTAGCAATCGCTACTTTTTCGTTCACCCTCATTTGAGGGCGCAGTTCGAGTCATACCATGGAACGGGGGATGGCCGTGTTGTCACATCGAAACATGACTACTTTAACTTACAGAGGTAAAAACTACGTTCAAAACAAAGAAGCTGCTAAAAAGCAACTTGTTGAACTTACCTACAGAAGAAACGTATACACCAACAGAATGGATGACGCTTCTTCAAGTAATGAAAAAGCAGAATTAAATTACAGAGGTGTTAATTACACTAAATAATTTAATTAAACAAATTAAAGCCCCTTTTTCCAGGGGCTTTTTTTTTGGCTATATTTATCAAGAGTCCTTTAAAAAATATGTCTGAAAGTTGCTGTAATACAAACACATCGAATAAAGCATCTAATCAATTCGATCATAAAGATGCGATTCAAGAAAGATATGGTTCAGCCGCACTTGAAAAAGAAAGTTGTCTTTGTACACCAGTTGGTTTTAATCCCGTTTTACTTGAAGCAATTCCTCAAGAGGTTATAGAAAGAGACTATGGATGTGGTGATCCAACAAAATATGTTCAAAAAAATGATATAGTCTTAGACCTTGGAAGTGGTAGCGGCAAAAATGCTTTTATTTGTGCCCAAATTGTTGGAAAAAAAGGGAAAGTTATTGGAGTTGATCAGAATCCTGACATGCTTTGTTTATCAAGATCAGCTTCTAAAGAAGTTACAAAAAATATAGGTTTTAACAATACAGAATTTCTTGAAGGATCAATTGAAAAACTTGATGAATTAGATGAAGATTTAAATCCATTAATCGCCGACAAATCAGTCGATATTATTTTAAGTAATTGCGTTTTAAACTTGGTAAGTCCAGAATCTAGAAATAACCTTCTAAGAAATATAAAAAGAGTTTTAAACGATAATGGAAGAATTGCAATTAGCGATATTGTCTCTAACAAAAAAGTACCTTTAAGATTGCAAAATGATCATGATCTATGGACAGGATGTATTAGTGGAGCATGGTATGAACCAGACTTTATAAGTGATTTTAAAGAACTAGGATTTAAAAATTTAGAATTTGCAGAAAGAAGTGCTGAACCTTGGAAAGTAATTGAGGATATTGAATTTAGAACAGTAACTTTAGTGGGCAATATTTAAAAAATTTAAAAGTTTAAAATTTAAATTTCCATGAGAAATAATCTAAGAGATCAAATACCCGCATTAAAAAATAAGTATTATTTTAACTATGGTGGTCAAGGACCATTACCAAAATCTTCTCTAGAAGCAATAGTTAAAACTTGGGAAATTATCCAAGATTTAGGACCATTTACTAATGATATGTGGCCTTTTATTTATAAAGAAATATTGACCACAAAAAGAATCATTGCACAAAAATTAGGTGTCAATTCAAAGAATGTAGCTCTTACCGAAAACATCTCTTCTGGTATGATTTTGCCCTTCTGGGGAATAAAAGTAAAAGAGGGAGAAGAGTTGTTAATAAGTGACTGTGAACATCCTGGAGTAGTGGCTGCAAGTCGTGAATTTTGCAGGAGAAATAAATTAATATTCAAAATTTTGCCAATCCAAAAAATTAAAAATCTAAACGAAGAAAATATAATTTTAGAGATTTTGAAAAATCTAAATAGTAAGACTAAGATCCTAATTATTTCTCATATCTTATGGAACTTTGGATATAAAATCCCTTTAAAAAAAATTTCTATCGAATTAAAAAATAATCGAGAAGATACTTATTTACTTGTTGATGGTGCTCAAACCTTTGGTCACATAAATATTGAAAAAGAAGTTTTTTATTCCGATTTATATTCAATAACTTCTCATAAATGGGCATGTGGACCAGAAGGACTTGGAGCCATTTATGTCTCAGATAGATTTATTCATGAAACAGATCCAACAATAATTGGTTGGAAATCATTAAAAAAAGAACAAGGTATTTATGAGCCTTCAGATAATCTTTTTCATGATGATGCAAGGAAATTTGAAATAGCTACCTCTTGTATTCCTTTACTTGCTGGGCTTCGGAATTCTTTAGATCTTTTGGATAAAGACTGCCATGAAAAAGAAAAAAACAAAAATATCAAAAAATTAAGTGGAAAACTTTGGGATGAATTAAATCAATCAAAGGGTGTTGAATTAGTTTTAGAAAAAAAATATTTAAATGGGATTGTTAGTTTTAATATCGAAAATATTAAAGATAAGGATAAATATGTAAAGAAACTTGGAGAAAAGAAAATTTGGATTAGAGTTTTAGAAGATCCAAAATGGTTTAGAGCATGCGTACATCAAATGACTACAGAAGCTGAGATTGATTTACTTGCTAGAGAAATAAAAAAATATTGACTTAAAGATCTATTGATATAAAAAACAATTTAGTTTACCAAGGTATCTCCGAATTGTCCCATGCAATAAATTTTCCTGTAGATTCTGGTGATTGATTTTTAATAATATTTATCAGGAATTGGGAGGATTTTTCTTTACTAAATAATTTATGTTCTGGAACAAATCTATGAAAAGGTCTAGATAAATCAGTATCTACTGTTCCTGGATGAAGCAATGTGATAACAGCGTTTGGGAAACGTCTAGCCCATTCAATACTTAAAGATTTAAAAAACTGATTTTGCGCAGATTTTGCAGCTCTGTATGAATACCAACCTCCAGTTTGATTATCTCCAATGCTACCAACTCTTGCACTTATACTTGCAAAATTAAAATCGCAATCTTTTGGTATAAATTCTTCAATCGCTTTAGCTAATAAAATAGGAGAAAAGGCATTTATTGAAAAACTTTCCATCATATTCTTTTTATCAAGATGTTGTAATCTTTTTTCCGGTTGAAGAGAATCACTATGAAGTCTACCTGTAGCATTAACAACTAGCCTTAATTTTGAAGGATGATTTGATATTTTATTTTTCAACTGCAAAAGGGATTGAGAATCCTCTATATCTAATTCCCAAAAAGGATTAAATTCACTTTTTCTTCCACACAAAACAACATCTAAATCTTTTTCACTTTCATTCAGATCTTTAGCTAGTTGTGTTCCAATTCCACCTGCGCCTACAACCAAGGCTAAGCCTTTCATTTTATTAGAAATAACTCCATTTATTCTAAGAAACTTTTCTTGTGATTTGCGTAAAATCTTTCTTATTTGATTAGGAAATTTTATTGAGATTTATTTTTTTCTTTTAATAATTTATAAGCTATTTTTCTATCATCAAAATTAATAACTTTATCATTGAGAATTTGGTAGTCTTCATGTCCTTTTCCTGCAATTAAAATAATATCTTTTTTATCGGCAAATTTAATAGATTCATTTATTGCTTTAAATCTATCAATTTCAATTGTTATTTTTTCTCTTTTTTTTATACCCATCAAAATATCATTCACTATCTTTTGGGGTTCTTCTGATCTTGGATTATCTGAAGTTATAAAAAGTTGATCAGACAACTCTTCAGCTATTGATCCCATCAAAGGCCTTTTACTACGATCACGATCTCCGCCACAGCCAAAAACAGTTATTAGTTTCCCTTCACAAAGTTTTTTAATTGATTGCAAAACTTTTTTTAATCCATCAGGTGTATGGGCATAATCAACAATTACTGTTGGAAGAGATCTTGAAACTTCACTATCATCAATCTGTATTTTCTCCATTCTCCCAGGAGCACCAGGGAAACATTGTATTAGCTTTGATAAATCTTTTAAAGAAAAATTCAGTTTATACAAAATTGTTATTGCTTGAATCGCATTCATTAAATTAAATTCACCAACAAGTGGAACAAACAGTTGAATTTTTTCCCTAGGTGTATGAAAAATGCAAGTGGAACCACTTTCAGTAAATTTTTTATCTGTTACGAAAAAAAAATCATCATTTTCAAATTCACTTTCAGTAATCTTTGTAGACACTAATGAAGATCTTTTTTCAAGATCAGACGATAATTTAGATATCCAATGGTCATCGTGATTTAATACAGAAATTCCATCCTTTTCTCTTAAATAAGGTGGGAAAAACAATTTTCTTTTTGTTTGAAAATAAGATTCCATATCTGAGTGATAATCAAGATGATCTTGAGTTAAATTAGTAAAAATAGCCGCCTCAAATTCACATCCTGATATCCTCTTTTGAGCAATAGAATGAGAACTTACCTCTAATATCGCGAATTCAGATTCAGCCTCAACAGCAGCATTTAATTTCTTTTGAAGTTTATCAGCGAAATCAGTTGTATGAGAAGCCACTTCTGAGAAGCCAGGCCATCTATTAAACAAGGTCCCAAATAATGCAGTCTTTTTCCCTAATTTTTTTAAAAGATATTCCAATAAGAAAGTAATTGTCGTTTTTCCATTAGTACCAGTAACACCAATAAGTTTAAGTTTTCTTGAAGGCCTATTCCAAAACTCAGCGACAATTTGACCAAAAATATAATCTAAATTATCCTCAATAACCAAAATCCTTTCTCGATCAATAGATCCAATTTTCTCTTTTGCAGCAACCCCAATAATGGCAGCCTCCGCGCCATTTTCAATTGCCTCAATACAAAATTTTCCTCCATCAACATTTAAACCAGGCATTCCTAAAAATAAAGTTCCTTTTTGTACTTCTTTAGAATTAAAAGAAATATTATTGATTTCATGATCGATTAAATCTAATGAAGGTATAATTCCTACTAAATCTAAAAGTTTATGTAATTTTATAGATCTCATATAAAAAAAATTATTTCCCCAGAATGGTACTAATATTTTTTTTAAACCAATTCTTTAATTGATCATCTTTTAATCTTGGAGAAATGCGAGGCAATTCTATGATCTCCTCAGACCTAATTCTTTCAATAGCAATAACAGGTACTTCATAATCATATTTTTTATATTTATCTTTATATAAATCGACCCTATCAATATCAATTTCTTTAAGCTCTTCTAGATTAGGGAATAACTCATTAAGATTTATTTTTGCCAGTTTGTTTTTTAATGAATCACAAAGGCAACATCCCTGCCTAACAAAAATAAATATTTTCATTCATTTAGTCAGGCACAGGGTCACATCCACAGGGAGTTAAAGGATGACATCTGCTTAATCTTTTTAAAGTTAACCACCCTCCCTTCCAAGGACCATGTCTAGTAATTGCCTCATATCCATAAGAGCTGCAACTTGGAATAAATCTGCATCTTGGTCCAAAAAAAGGAGAAAACCACTTTTGATAAAACGAAATCATAAAAAGAAGTATAGAAGTAATTGATTTATTAATAGTTTTGAACACTTTAATGATGTAAGATAATGTTTCCAGTAGTAATTAGTTTAATTGAATTTAATCAATTATCCAATTTATTGCAAATTTCTATTTAATTTAAAATTATGTCAAGATACCGCGGCCCCAGATTAAGGGTTACGCGTCGCTTGGGAGAACTACCAGGTCTCACCAGGAAAGCTTCAAAGAAGTCTAATCCTCCAGGTCAGCACGGCCAAGCCCGTCGCAAGCGATCAGAATATGCAATTCGTCTAGAAGAAAAGCAGAAACTTAGGTTTAATTATGGAGTTTCTGAAAAACAACTAGTTCGTTATGTAAAAAAAGCTAGAGCTCAAGAAGGATCTACAGGAACTAACCTACTAAGACTTTTGGAAAACAGACTTGATAATGTTTGTTTTAGATTAGGTTTTGGAGGTACCATTCCAGGCTCAAGACAATTAGTAAATCATGGCCATGTAACCGTTAATGGAAAGGTTCTTGATATTGCTGGTTATCAATGCAAATCAGGCGATGTAATCGGAATTAAAGAAAACAAAGCAAGCAAAAAACTTGTTGAAGGTAATATAGAATTCCCTGGCTTAGCAAATGTTCCACCTCATCTTGATTTAGACAAACCTAAATTAACGGGAAAAATAAATGGGAAATGCGATAGAGAGTGGGTGGCTCTTGAAATAAACGAACTACTAGTTGTTGAATATTATTCAAGAAAAGTTTAATACTACTTTTCTTTGGATTATTAAATCTCTCATTAAAAAAAATGAGAGATTTAATTTAATTCTTATTTTTAAAAATAATGGGAAATAAGGAAAATAATATCAAAAAGCCAGGTTTTAAGACCCTATCTATTCACCATGGGGAAACATTTGCAGAAGAAACTGGATGCGTTATGCCTCCTATTTTTTCTACATCCACTTTTAAACATGGAAATAAAGATAATTTCGACTACACCAGATCAGGCAATCCAAACTTTAGAATTCTAGAAAGCGTCCTTAAATCAATAGAAGATTCTAAATACTGTACAGTTTTTGGATCTGGAATTAGCGCGGTAACTGCAATTTCATCAACACTAAAATCAGGTGACAAGATACTCTGCGAATCAAATCTCTATGGTTGTACAGTGAGGATGTTCGAAAAAGTTTTCAAGAAATTTGGGCTAGAAGTTTTATACACAGATTTTACAAATGAAAATAATATCAAAAAGATTTCATACTTCGAGCCAACCTTGATATGGCTAGAAAGTCCAACTAATCCACTTTTGAAGGTACTTGATATTAAGGCGATTTGTGATGAAGCGAATAAACTACAAATCCCAGTAGTAGTAGACAACACCTTTTCAACGGCACTTATTCAAAAACCATTGGACCTTGGTGCAACACTATCACTCGTAAGCACAACAAAATTAATTAATGGACATAGTGATGCACTTGGTGGAGCAGTACTTACAAATAATGAGGTATGGAATAGTAAGATGCTTTTCTCTCAAAAAGCTCTAGGGCTTCAACCATCTCCTTTTGATAGTTGGCTCATTACAAGAGGAGTAAAAACTCTTCCTTTAAGAATCGAACAACAAACGCAAAGTGCAAAATTAATTTCTGAAGAATTAGACAATCATAAAATAATTAGTAAAGTAATTTATCCTTTTAATCAAAAACATCCGCAATTTAATTTAGCAAAATCGCAAATGCGATCTGGAGGTTCGATGATCACCATAAAATTAAATTTAAATAAAGAGGATACTTTTAAATTTTGCAAATCTCTCAAATATTTCTCGCTAGCAGAAAGCCTTGGAGGAGTTGAAAGTTTAATTTGTCACCCCGCAACAATGACTCATGCTTCTGTTGATGATGAAACAAAAAATCTTTTAGGGATAAATGATGCTCTTGTCAGATTATCGATTGGATGTGAAGAAACAAACGATTTAATCTCAGACATATTATTTGCTTTAAATAAATTCTGAAAATTGAGAGATTTACTTAAAAACCCTATATGGAAAAATTTAGAGTTGGGATATTCTATTCCTGATAGTATTCATGCTGTTTCTGTAGCATTACCAACTTGGAATGATGTAATAAATTACGAGGAAAAAAATGAAGCATGCATGAATTTATTGAAGTCCATTTACCCAAGATTTGGGCTAAACCCCATAGTGAAAAGATTATGTGAAAAAGTAAAAAAGGAAAATTATTACAACAATAAAAGTATCTGGCCATATCCGAATGAAAGCATAGCTTTTAAAGCTAAAAAATACATTGATAGAAATACTTCTGAACAATTCTCATTAATTGAAAGAAGAGATAATCTAGCTTTCTTAATAACTGAAAAAGAAGGCAGTATTTATGCAAAATCTTTTTGGCAACATACTGGTCTTGGCATATCTTCAAGGGCTGCTGCTATAGAACTAGGTCTTGAAGATTGCCCTCCAAAATCTTACGTAAATGAATGTTCTCAAAAAATAAAAAATAGAATTTCTAAATCTACAAAAATTAACTCTAATGATATTCACTTAACTTCATCTGGCATGTCTGCATTGCATACATCATTAGAAATCATATATAAATTATTTCCAGCTAAACCAACACTACAAATTGGTTTCCCATATGTAGATGTACTTAAATTACCAATGAATATATTTCATGGAGCAAAGTTAATTACAGAAGAAAATTGCGAGGATATTGAATTAGAAATCAAAAGCATAAATCCATCAGCATTAATTATTGAACTACCGAGTAATCCAATGCTCAAATGTGTAAACATTAAAAAAATTTCAAAAATAGCTAAAAAGTTAAATATTCCATTAATTGTTGACGATACGATTGGATCAAATTTAAATATAAATTCCCTAGAACATGCAGATATAGTTTTTACTTCACTTACAAAAATTTTTTCAGGTAGTGGTGATATTCTTGCGGGATCATTAATACTAAATCCAAAAAGCAAATGGATTAATCAATTTAGAAATGCATTAAACGAAATTAATCTTCCAACACTTTCCGATGGAGATACAGTTTATCTAGAGAAAGTTAGTAGAGATGTAAATCAAAGAGTTTTTGAACAAAATAAAGCATGTTTAGAATTAAAAAAAAGATTAGAGACCCATAGCGAGATTAAAAATATTTTCCATCCTGAAAATTGTCCAAATTTTAATTCTTTACTTACTTCTGATGGAGGATACGGCTGCTTATTATCATTTGAATTAAATGGAGGATTAAACAAAGCTAGGAAATTTTATGATTCTCTACAAGTTTCTAAGGGACCTAGTTTAGGTACAAAATTTACTCTAGTTTGTCCTTATGTTTTACTAGCTCATTATGACGAGTTGGATTGGGCAGAAAGTTTTGGTATACCCTCGCACCTTATTAGAGTATCAGTTGGATTAGAAGACCAAGATCAATTATGGAAAAGCTTTTCTGAAGCACTAAATAATTTCTAAATTCCTAGTATTTACCGTATAGAAACTTATATACTCTTTTTCTGAATAATAGTTAGTATTAATGTATATTTTCTCAATATATAAATGGCAAAAATTTATGAGGACAACAGTTTTGCTATTGGAAACACTCCATTAGTAAAATTAAAATCAGTTACTAAAAACGCGAAAGCTACTGTACTTGCAAAAATTGAAGGTAGGAACCCCGCTTATAGTGTCAAATGCAGGATTGGCGCAAATATGATCTGGGATGCAGAGAAAAGTGGGAAACTTACAAAAGACAAAACTATTGTTGAGCCAACTTCTGGTAATACAGGAATTGCTCTAGCTTTTACTGCTTCAGCAAGAGGTTATAAACTCATCCTTACCATGCCAGAATCCATGTCAATCGAAAGAAGAAGGGTTATGGCAGTGTTGGGTGCTGAAATTGTTTTAACAGAAGCATCTAAAGGTATGCCTGGAGCAATAGCTAAGGCTAAAGAAATTGCAGAAAGTAATCCTTCTCAATATTTCATGCCAGGTCAATTTGATAATCCAGCAAACCCTGAAATTCATTTCAAAACTACTGGACCAGAAATCTGGGATGATTGCGATGGTGAAATTGATGTTTTAGTCGCAGGGGTTGGAACTGGCGGCACAATTACAGGGGTTTCAAGATACATTAAGCAAGAGAAGGGTAAGAATATTACTTCTGTAGCTGTAGAACCCTCGCATAGTCCCGTTATTACACAGACAATGAATGGTGAAGAGGTTAAATCTGGACCTCATAAAATTCAAGGAATTGGAGCAGGATTTATTCCTAAGAACCTTGACTTATCAATTGTTGATAAGGTTGAACAAGTAACAAATGACGAGTCAATCGAGATGGCTCTTAGATTAGCGAAAGAAGAGGGTCTATTAGTGGGAATATCTTGTGGAGCTGCTGCTGCTGCTGCTGTTAGATTAGCTGAACAAGATGAATATGCGGGGAAGACAATTGTCGTTGTTCTACCTGATTTAGCAGAGAGGTATTTATCATCAATTATGTTTACTGAAGTTCCAAGCGGAATCATTCAAGAACCAGTCAAAGCCTAAATCTATTTTTTCTCCAGTAGTGAATCTGGTGAAATATACATCGCATCGCCATAAGAGAAAAATCTAAATTTTTCTTTTATGGCTTTTTTATACAAATCCAATAATCTTTCTCTACCAATCATTGCACTTACTAAAAGTAATAATGAACTTTTAGGAAGATGAAAATTAGTTAATAATCCATCAACTACCTTAAATTTATAACCTGGCTTAATTACTAAATCCACGTACTTCGCTATGGGAATATAGTCATTAATTTTTTGAGAATAACAACTTTCAAGAGCTCTAACGCTAGTTGTCCCAATAGCAATTATTCTTCTATCTGTTTTCTTGATTTTTTTTATTTCCTCCACTACTTCCTTATTAACACTTACCCATTCTTTATGAAGTTTTAAGTTACTTAGATCTTCTTGATCAATTGGTTTGAATGTTCCATAGCCCACGTGCAAAGTTATCGGTAAAATTATTACTCCTTTTTTTTTAAGATTAGAAATAAGACTTTTGCTTAAGTGTAAACCAGCAGTTGGCGCAGCCACGGCCCCTGGATTAGTTGCATACTCAGTTTGATAACTATTCTCATGAAAAGATTCTTCTTCGGTATTTTTTATATAAGGCGGGAGAGGGATTTCCCCGTATTTATCAAGAAGGTCATTCATTGAATTAAGATCAGTTATATTTTCAGGAAATTTAATAAATCTCCCTCCAGTTTCTTCATCAACGCCATCAACCATCAAATTAATATCTTGTGCAGAAGGAGATTTTAATATTATTTTTCTATTTATTTTTAACTTTTTCGCTGGCTTTGCCAAACATAACCAAACACATTCATGGGATCTTTCTAAGACTAATAATTCGACTAACGTCCCATGTTCTAATTCAACCTTTAACCTAGCTTTCATTACCTTAGTATTGTTAACAACTACAAGATCGCCTTCTCTAAATTCATCTAAAAGATTCTTGGTAAATTTATTAGTTAAGCAGTCTTCTTCTAAAACACTATTTCTAACTATCATTAATCTTGATTCATGCCTAATTGCAGAAGGTTTACTAGCAATTAATGAAGGATCAAGTAAATAATCATAAGATTCAAGCCTATAATCTTTTTCTTCTATATTAATTTTAGAAATCAATTAAATTTAAGATACAAGTGTCTCTGGCTCATTTTCAATCAAGTTAGCCAAGTCTTTCAAGAATGAAGCGCCATCAGCTCCATAGATCACTCTGTGATCAGCTGTAAGGTTTACTTGCATTATTTTTTTAACAGATATTGAACTATCACTATTAGCTACAACAGTTGGTTTCGATGATGCTATCGCTAAGATCGCACCTGTTCCTGGGGGTAGTATTGCGTCAAATCTATCAACACCGAACATACCAAGGTTAGATAAGGTAAATGTTCCCGTTGAGTATTCATCTGGTTCTAATTGTTTTGATCTCGATCGTTTTACGAGATCTTTCCATTCCCTAGATAATTCAAATAAATCAGTATTGCATGGTTCTTTTAATACTGGAGTTATTAGTCCCCCATCTTCCATTGCAACAGCAACAGCAATGTTTATATTTTCTGGATAAGAAATTCCATTTTCTGAAAAGCTTGAGTTAACTTGAGGATGTTTCTTTAGTGTCTTTGCAACTGCCTTTACAAGTAAAGCAGTCATAGTAACTCCGTTTTGTTTTACCTTTTTGTAGAAATTATCTAATTTATCTGTATTGATAGAGTAACCCACCCTAAAACATGGAACATCTAAACTAGATTCCATATTTTTATTTACCGCTTTTTGAAGAGTATTAAACTGAACCGTTTCTCCAGGATTACCAAAACTATTTCCTGAAGTTTCTGGTTTACTTTCAACTCCCAAATTTGCACCAAGAATACTTGCAGGAGAACCACCTTCTCCTATCCATGGTATAGAAACAGGTTGGCCATTAGCTTTTAAAATATCATCGGCTTGAATCCTTCCGTGAGGGCCAGATCCATGAACCTTTGCTAAATCAACGCCCATTTGAGAGGCTAGTTTTTTAGCTCTTGGAGATGCAATTATCCTCGAAGAAACATTGCTTGTTGCGGCATTAATTTGATCTACATTAAAAGATGGGACAGGCTTTTCACTCTTTAAGACGACTTCTTCAGCTTCTTTCTTGATATTTTCAGTCTGAACTACTGGTTTTTCTTCAGTATTATTGCTTACTAATTCAAGTTGGTCTGAAGTTGAGACTTCGGGTTGATTTCCTTTATTTTGTTCTTGGACAGAAGCTATCTCATCCTCATTTTCTACAATGAGTCCGATAGTTTCTCCAACAGGAGCAGTGCTGCCAGCAGGCATTAAAACTGCTGCAAGATATCCATCTTGAAAAGATTCAACATCCATATCTGCCTTATCAGATTCAACAACCAAGACAGATTCTCCTCTTTCAACCTTATCTCCCGGATTTTTCAACCATTCCACAATCTTGCCCTCCGTCATAGTAGAACTCAAGGCAGGCATGAATATTTCGTGACTCATAGTAGTTTAGTAACTGCAGTTGGTTTGGGGTTGCTGTCTAACTAAGTGTCTAACTTTCTTGACGCTTGAAAGAGCAAATACTGATACTCATATTATACAAAACCATCCTCACAGAGGGAACATTAAAAGATTAAGAAAGTAATAATCTAATTCTTGTAAATCAATTAGCTCCTTGAATATCAATTAAGAATACTAGGTGCGGTAACTCAATACTATTATTTGCACCTATCAGGGCCTATCACGATTAAACAAGGAAAATATAGGTGTGGGAAAACTGTAGGGTATCTATTACAAAGTCAAAACCCACGAGAACACAGTTAAAATATGTATTTTTTGTTAAATTATTGTGATACAAAGGGTGTGGGGTTGCTTTTGTAGTAGAATGGGAGAAACAGGGGTGGTTACGCACACACCTTAATTAACATTCAACTAGCTCCTTCGTTATGAACAAGATCATTGGATATTCAAGAAAATCTACATCAAAACAACAGAATGCTCCTGATGTTGAATTACTTAAGGAAGCAGGTTGTGAAATCGTGTATGAAGAAACTGCATCAACAAGAAAAGCAGAAAAGGATAGACCCGAACTAATGAAGTGTTTAGCAAGTCTTAGAACTGGGGATACGCTCAAGTTATGTTCTCTCAGTAGGCTAGGAAGAACACAACGAGAAGTAATTAATAGACTTCACGAATTACAAGCACAATCAATCAATGTAGTTACATTAGATGGTCTTATTAATCTTGGTGCTATGGGTAAGTTTGCACCTCTATTGATTGGATTACTTACAGGATTAAACGAAGTTGAGCGTGAGTTGATTCAGGAACGCACTCAAGCATCCATTGACTATCGTAGAAAGCACGGAGGGAACTTAGGTGGTAGACCAAAAACATCTGCTAAAAAAGAACAATTAGTAATCAGACTTAGGGAAGAGGGCGAAAGTTTAAGATCCATTCAAGAGCAAACAGGTGTTGCAGTTAAAACCATTAGAAGAATTATTGCTGATAATGAAAAAGTAGTGGTAGGAGTCAAATGAAGAGAGGAACACCACCATATGTCATTTTCCACGAAACTCAAGAGGTCATCTTCCTTATTGAAAGTGGTATGGCCTATCTTGGAATGCAATCATTCAAGAAAACACTAGGGATCCCTGATTACAAAGCAATGGTATGCAAGAGCAAAAGTCAATTCAAGGAGCTGCAACGACAGGAGGTATCAGGCAATGGTAACTAGAGTATGGGAAGTGAGATACAAACTGAATAAACAAGGCAAATACTTCTTCAAGAAGGTAACTGCAACCTATCAACACGAAGCAAATCAACTCTTTGATGCAGATCTACCGAATGCTATTAGATGTGGATCTGCACGACCTGTAAAACAGTAGTTGGTAACGAGTTACCGCATTATTCGGTAACTGATAATTATATTCTCCAAAATGTTATTAATTACAGGGGAAATTAGTAGTCAGAACTTACGACTTTACACTTTGTTGTGGGCCTGACACAGATAACCAAAAATATATTGAGCGAGCTAATCAAATATTGATCAACAGGTAAAAAAGTAGACTTTTAGCACCAATACTGGGGTTTTATGGGTATTATATAACACTAAAAGATTGAAAAAAGCATTAAAAAACATATATTAGTCTTCTATTTAACGCTCTTAATTGATACTTTTTATCGTGATCTTAGTCTGTTAAGTATCAATTAAGAGTTGACAAAGTTGAAACTTTACTATATAATTTATCCAACATCTATAATAAAATCAAAAGATCAGCGAATAGGGCAGTTCTCAAGTAGCGATTAGATTTTATAACCATAATACTTTATACATTGATTCATTATATGATGGATCTCTTTGAGGTTCTTAGTATCTACTAAGAGGTTAAATATTAATTAAGACTATTAATCACATAGAACTAATTGATAGACGAAGAGCTCACAGAACTATATCAATTAACAAGATATACCAATGAAATTATTAGATAAGAAAGTAAAAGTATCCTATGTAAATCCCATTGAAGAATGGTATGAGAGATACACAGTTGATCATTACAGATCCAAATACAACATTGGGAAGTATGACAATGGGATGTTGATATCAATCAGTAATAAGGAACTCAATTATGAAACCATTATTGCTCAATTCAAAGATATCTACATTTCTATTCTTAAGGCCTGCAAAGGTAAAGGATACAGATTCAGTAAATGGGATCTAAAAAGGTTCAATGGATATTGGGAAGGGGAACAAATAGTATTACCATCCAAAGAGAAACTCTTAGATGTAATTAGTCAGAAGATTCCCATTATGATTGGTGGGATTCATAACTACAAGAAAGAAGATGCTAGAAGTTGTGGTAAGGAATATTGCCACACTCACATATACCTCTATAACATTCATCATCATTTACCAAATGCCAATGGTAGTGATAGATCTCTAAGAAATATAGAAGATAAAATTGAACGACATCTTCAACGCTATACCAACACTAGAAAGAGGTTGCAGAACATCATAAGGATCACTCCTGTTGGAGTTGGTGCTTATAAGTTTACCGATACCATTACACCAACAAAATTATATGAATACCTAAGATCTCCTATTGATAATCCAGATGCTAATAATCTGATGAATTACATCTCAAACAATAGACATCTACCAAGTATTCAATATCCACTTGCATTGGTTCACTACAACCACCGAATTGATTGATTTCATTCTAGGTGGCCTCTTAACTAACAATTACTCCCCAATTAAAACTATGCTCAGATTCACTAAACATTACGCACCAAAACCATACAGACAAAAAAGTAACATAACTGGTTCATTCTCTATTAAAAAAGAATATGAACAAGACTACCAAGAACTTAGGAAACACCTGTTTGAGAACCATACAAGTATCGGAGAATATCTTGTTGAGTGTTACCGAGAACTAGACAAAATTGTATATGTCAAAAATTAACTTAACGAGCTAATAACTTATTAAAAACAATGTCAATTACTATCAACAATTTCAACCAAACTGAATCAAAGATTGAGAAAGCACTTAAGGAGTTGCCAAACCATATGAAGATTGCGAATAAACAAGAGTTTGCAAAGATTGCGTGTCAGTTTTACCTTGACGAACTCAAGAGAAAGAAAGTTATTAAGTAATGGGCTCTTTAACTATCAACAAAGGAATAACAAATGGATCTACGACAACAACAAATACAAAATGATGCAAGCAACCATAGCATCATCAACAAAGTGTATTGGATACGAATGAAAGACAATCCAAAATATATGAGAACGATTTACTTTAAATTAAACCCATTCACAAATCAGATAGACAAACACTTTAGTAACGAACTTTATTCAGAACCACCTATAGGTGTTGAGGAACTCCCACCTAACTTGATGAGATTTGTAGGTGGAATGTCTAATCCACTCCCATACACAATATGAAAAGACTTAGAGATTCAATTGCTGTAAGAGCAAAGTTTGAGCAATTACAAGATGCTTTAGATGATTATTTCTTCCGATTAAAACTTGATGCTCAACTCAAACGACTAACCAAAAAGGTTGAAGAATATGAGGAAAAATGTGGAATCAAAAGATATAGAACATTAAATACTAATATGAGTTCCCCACACGCAGAACAAGTTTCAACCAGAGGTGGATAAGGTTACTGCTTATGACCTTGTTTAGTTTGTTGAAGAACTACTACTGCACATCCTGTCTCTGGTTCAGGGTGTGTTTTTTTATTGAGTAAAGGCCTGTTATAAGATATTGGTGCGGTAACTGATAAGGCAGTTATATAAGGTTCCATTATGCAAGTCTACAAATGCAATTTCGGAATCCGTATACAATTGATCTCAATTTTTTTTTCGTGGGTGGAATTGACCCCAGAGGTTTTTATAAATCTGTTAGCTCTTTAATTGTTGTTAATTACCTTCAATAATTCCCATCAAAGTATCAATCTTTTTTTGATATGACTTGAATGACATTATCCTACCTTGTTCCTTCAGTTTGGATGCTCTGCTAGTAGATGGCACAGGGTTATTGTTTAGTTCATATTGTTCTTTGGTTAGGTCTATTACTTCTCCATCAGGTGTTTCACACCACCAATGCCATACACCATTATGATCTTTGACTTTCCATAGTATGACCTTGTTTCCCACAAGTTTCTTGAGGGTAACGGATGCACAGTAACACATACCCTCATAAGGATTTGCCTTCTTTGGATTCCTCGTATGAAACTCCACCAATGCTGATCTAACCTTTATTGATGCTTGCTCTATTTGTGGATCTTGTGAATACATTAGAGGGCCTGTTGCTTATGTTTTTCACTTATAACTTTCCTCATTTTTTCGTTCAGATATTCCATCTCAATATGGGTTGGATTTAATACAGATTTATACTTCCTCATCCCCCAATCGCCTTTAAGGATTTTCTTCTTCCAATACTCAAATATGGATACTAAACTATTTTGCTCTAACTCAACTCTTTCAACATTGATAAGGTTGTCATCCCAATGTTCTAATCCATAAGTTGATACATAACATCTCTTAGATTCTGTTAATTCCAATAGGCTCGTTAACTGACTATCAAACTTATCTTTTAACGACCTAATAGTAATATCTTTCTTGTTATACCAAAGACAATATTCAACATAACTAACCAACTCTCTAAAGGATCTGTCTGCCTTGCTAGACCCTCTGAAAGAGAACTTAGATCTTTCTATACCTCTACGATCTAACCAATCTTTAATGCGATCAAAGTGAGGGTTCTGCATCCTCATAAAGTGCTTAGATTCAGTCTTACCAATGAACTTGATATAACGATCTAATTGATCATATTGGCATTGTGGTTTTGTAGAACCATACAGCGACATTGAATACCAAAGTATGATGTTTCGCTTGTATCGTTCATTAAACCAATTCCTAATTTCATTACTCTGTGAAAGCAAAGCAAGGAGTTTACCACCTCTATATTTTGATCCAAATGGTTGAGTTGGAACTAATACTTTGGCATTCATAATATGAGCATTCACGAAGTCGGGCATCAACTTTGCTTGACCAAGATATTCCTGAAGGGGCTTGTTGTTTAATACTCCTGAATCACATCTAATCCAACCTAAAATATATTCATCATTAGGGATCTCACTTTCTTCTTTAATGAACTTAACTGTATCGTGATCGGCTGATTGAGTTACGACAAAATCACTACATTGCCAACCACCATAGTTGATATGACTACTCGTGAGATCCAGTAGTTTCAGATATTCTGGTATCTTCTTTCTTGAATCATTCGGAGTTCCCACGAAACGAATGTTTATACCAAGTGAGGCTAGGTCAATTTCACTACCCTTCTTGAATGAATGATCAATACCCTTCTTGATATATCCCTTCTTCTTCAGATCCTCAATCTTCTGGAACTCCATTAAATCAAGAGCATTCTTAGAAGGTGCGAAGTATCCAAGCAAATAATTTGTGATGTATATGGTATCAGCGATATCCAAGACTATGGGGTATCTCTTACGAGTATCAATCTCATCATTATCTGCTCTAATATAATTTGGATTTATTATCAATTTAGAAAAATAATTACACCTGTTAATTAACATTTAAGCGACCCTAATTAGGGAGTGCAAAAATTATATTATTTGTTAATCTAGTAACAGTTACCGCACAGTAACCGCATTGGCAAAAAAACCTAACGAAGTTCACTTAACTTTTTGCATTGATGGGGTTGCAAGAGATCAATTCCAGACTCTATGCAAGACCTATAATGTATCTGCATCAACTGTATTGAGGGAGTGGGTTGAGGGTGCATTAAAGAGTGGTTCTATTGATAAAGAAAGAGCTCCTGAAGTTGCATCAACACAAACTCAAAGCATTAGTAATACTGACAAAAAGGTTATTGAAAATATATTGAGCAGGCTAGATGAAGTAGAACGAAATACTGCATATCTCAACGACAATCAAATGCAATTCATCAAAGAGGAAGTTCTAGGAGATGCTATGGGAACACTAAGGAATCGTATGGGAGTAGCAGAGAATCAGATCCAAGAACTAGGTGGTAACATAACTCGCTAATTAACAAACTTAGAGCTATACACTTATCAGTTAATCAGTTCATCTTCTCCTTTATTCGGAACTTGAGTGTCTTTGAAGAATCCAAGTTCATCCATAGAGTATCTGGAACTCAATCTGTCGTAAGTCATCTGTATCATTGCCATTGATGTTCCAACATTCTTGGCAACTTTGTTAACTGATATCCCTTGTAGCAACTGATAAGAGATGTGTGTTGACCTAAGTGAGTAAAGTGTATATCTTTGCTTGAAATCGCACTCTCTAACTACCAAGTTCCACATATCTCTAATATACGATTCGTGATATATTCTTCTCTTTCCATTAAGAAATGGATTCATTAGAACAAGATCATCCTTTTCAGGATTATGAACTGGTGGTAGTTCCTTTTCGTGTCTACGATTATGAAAATCTAATACCTTATCTCCACCCAACAACTTTTCATTCATTAGGCTGATTTGCTTATTACGAATCTTGATACCTTTATTCAGATGATATTTAACATTTAAGAAGGTATTACCATTCATAACTGCTTCTCTTCTACCAGTTTTAGTGTCAGCATCAATCTGAATTATTGCTACAGGTTTACCATCTTTTCTTTTATCCATCTCTACATCCCCGAATCGGATTTTCCTTGCTTCGTGACCCCTAAATCCTCCTCCATACATAAACCTCACATAGTTGATAAACCATCTTCTACGCCAAGTTTCATATTCATTTTCATATCCCTGATCAAACTTATAAAGAACATCCTTAAAGGCCTGCCAATCATTAGGTAAAAACGCAGGATTTGCCTCATCTCTAAACTTTGTTCTGTTCTTGATTCTTTGGATTACTGGTTTATGGATAGGGTCAAGATGATTATTGTTTACCATCCAAGTGAACATCACATTCAGAGTGGATATGTCGGTGTTTATGGTAGTAGGAGATAGACCCTTACAAGCATTTGCCCATCTACCTCTTTGCGTTTTATCTAATTGGAATCCAGCATAATCATCAAAACTATTTTTCCTAATATCTTTGATGTTGCTTAGATTTTTATATTTCAGATATGGTAGGTATCTTTGTTCAATTCTTTGACCATATAATTTTGCAGTTAGTGCTTTAGTTTGACCTCGCTCAACATCTTTATGTTTCGCCTCCATATACTTTTCAAATATCCTTGCGATAGTCATTGTTGATTTACTTGAACGAGGAGGTTCAGATACAACTTTCACATATGCCTTAATTGCATTCTTGCGGGCTTGTTCAATATCATCAGTATTAAGTGAAATATTGGTATATTTTTTACCTCCTCTATACACTTTTAGGTTGAAATATTTTCTATCTTTGTATTTGCAAATGGTTGCCTCTCCATTAAGTGTTGATTCTTGATATTCAAGAGCAGGCATAACAACGAAATGTCTGAATCTCTGTCTAACTTACGAACAAAGATCCATTATGGTAACTAATTCTATTATACTCTATTTTTACTGTCTAACTACTGTCTAACCACCACTTTCGTTGCTGTCACTACACTATGGATACTTCGTGAGACATAGGAAATTAGTTATAGCAATGGTTTTCAAGGACTGTCTACCAAAGTGTCTTCTATTTATAAGGTTAGACGCCTTTCAAACACTTGTTATTATTATACGAAATCATGTTCTTAGTGGAAACTCTTAAAACTTAAGAAAGTAATAATTTAGATCGATTAGAATTTAAAACTTTTCGAAATTAAGATTTACTTATATTTTTCAAAAATACTAAATCTTCGCTTTAATTATTATCTATAGATTGAATAACCCCATCTTTAACCGTAATCGAGACTTGCATTTTTTCAATAAGATTGTCTCCCACAGTGACATCACAGAAACTATCCACTTGCCCTTGATCAACAATTTCGTCCATTTTTAATTCGCGAACTTGACTCTGTTGTTGAAGTAGATTTCTTTTTTGTTCTTCAATTTCATTTCGTTTTGCTGCGACTTGTTGTTGCACCTGACTAACCTGTTCTTGAACCCTTGGATCTAAAGGATTAACCGATTGAGATCTAATATTATTTACTATTTGCTGCCCCTCTTGCTCCAGTTGTGATAATTGCTGATCAATGTTTGAAATTGCTTTACTTAATTCTTTTTCAGCATCTTCCTTCCAAGTTGGCGTAACTACAGCTTTAATAGCTATTGAGCGCTTTATAGATATTGAGTTTTTTGTTTCCATAAAAAATTAAATTACCTATTCAATATAGATAGAACAAATCAAATTTTCTTACTAAATTTGTTTTCATACATATTTTCTATTTGTAATGAATACTTTTTTTCTATTTCTTTTCTTTTTTGTTTAAGAGTTTGTGTTAATAACCCATTTTCTAAAGTAAAGGCATCAACAAAATAACAATCTAATATTTGTTCTTCTGATCTTGCTCCTAATCGACTTTTAAGCAAATTGTTAATTTGTGATTTAAAAAATGTACCAATTTTCTTATTCAGGTTTAATTTTGAAAGGTCTTCTTCCAAAAACTTGCTTTTAACCAATTCGACATTAGGAACTACAAGGGCTGTTAAACATTTCTTATCTTGTCCTACTAATTGAATCTGATTAATAAATTCAGAACTAAGAATTTCAGTCTCTAGCGGATTCGGTTCTATATTTTCACCACTTGATAGCACTATTGTATCCTTAGCTCTTCCCGTTATAAAGAGAGAACCATTTGGTATTAGAAAACCTAAATCACCAGTATCAAACCAACCATCCTTGGATAAAACATCTTTTGTAGCTATTTCATTATTAAGATAACCTTTCATTACTTGCGGCCCCCTAACAAGAATTTTCCCAACTTCTCTGAACTTCAGAATCTTTTTTTTATCATCATTCACTATTTTGATTTCAGTAAATGAAAGAGGCTGCCCAGATGATCCTCTAACATTTAATTCTCTTCTCCTACAAGTTAATACTGGACTAGTTTCTGTGAGTCCATATCCCACCAAAACATCTACACCTAAAGATTCAAAAAAAAGATCTACATGTTCTGGCAAGGCACCTCCACCATTAATGGGAAATTTCAGTTTTTCTCCGCATAGTTGTCTAAGAATATTCGGCCATAAAAAAATAATGGACAATTTATGTAAAGGATATCGGCTAATAACAGAACCCAGTAAGGGGATTTTTGATTTAAAAGTTATTTGATTTATATCTATATTTCTTATCTTTCTAAGACTTCTTTTGAAAACCGAACTATTACTTATCAAAAACTTAATAAGTTTTTGTTTTTTAGAAGGCATTTTTTTCAAAGCCTGAAAAAAACCATCATGTATTGCTTCCCATAGTCTCGGTACAGTAGCCATGACAACAGGTTTTATTTGTGTAATATCATCTTTTAGAAATTTTGGAATTGTATAGTATTGAGAACAACCGCATGAAAAAAAGAAGTATTCAGCACTTCTCTCATAAGAATGCCAGATAGGCAAAACGCTTAATACAGAGGTCCCTGGTTCTGGATCAGCGATATAGGCTAAATTAATTATTTGATGTAAAAAATTTGCATGCGTCAAAGGCACACCTTTAGGTTTTCCGGTCGTACCAGAAGTGTAAAGAATCGTAGCGACGTCATCAATTTCTGGATTAAATTTTTCTAGATTATTATTTTGTGAATTTTCTTTTTCTACTGAACTTATGAATGTACTCCAACTTATTAAACTTTCAAATTCTTCATCTTCTAAATTGATTATAAATTTCAGTCTTTTTTTTAATTCTTCTTTGTTGTTTAACTTTAGCCAAACCTCCTTAGATTGAACTATTAGTCCTACTGAATTAGAGTGCCCAATAATATAGTCTAATTCTACTGAAGGAGAATTAATACCTCTCACTGCATTTATAGCTCCTAAACGCATTAAGCCTTGATCTACTGCTAACCATCTTGGAGAATTTTCAGATATTACAGTAACCACATCCCCCTTTTTTAAACCATAATTTTTAAATGAACAAGAGACTTTTGTTATTAAATCAGCCAGCTCAGAATAAGAAAATTTTTCTTTGTATTTCCCTCTTAAATCGCAAACAGCTAAAGTATCACCACATTTAAATTTTAATTTTTCCCAAATTTGATCTATATGATCAAGGTTCTTAATAAAATCTCTATTGTTGGCAAATTTATTTTTTTTAGAAAGAGGTTTGGCTGCAGGCCAATACGCTAAATCACCCATATTAAATTGATTTTGAAATTTTAATTTCTATTTTGATATAAAATCAAAATTAAATTCTTCCTCGATGGTTTTTTTAACAATTCTCTTGACTTCTTGAATATTTAAATTTTTGTTGTAATCAATCATATTTGTCATAAGACAATTTTCTATTCCGCAAGGAACAATCTTATTAAAGTTTTCTAATTCGCAGTCAATATTGATTGAAAATCCATTTATCGTAATCCATCTTTTACACCCAATTCCAATTGATGCGATTTTCTTATTTCCTATCCAAACACCAGTAAACCCTTTTCTAGAGTGACAATCTATATTAAAAGCTCCAAGGATTTTTATAATAATTTCCTCAATTTTTCTTAAGTACCAATTTAAATCTTTATTAAAATTTTTCAAATCTAACACCAAATACGTTACTAATTGTCCTGGCATATGACAAGTTACCTCACCACCTCTATCAATCTTAAAAACATCATACTTAGTATCATTTAGCGAAAATAGTAAATTATCGTAATTAGATCCTCTCCCCAATGTATAACAGAGTTGATGCTCCCCTATCCAAATAAAATCAGGGTTAGAATTATCTAAAATCAATGCATCCTGATATTCTTTTTGTAATTTATAAACATCATTAAAAGAAGAAATATTATCAGGTTGTTTAATTATTGCTGTTCTATTATCCATATTTAAGTAGATTTAGAAAGTAAGTAAATATTTTTAGATTTGTTATGAAAATTTTAATCCATGGAAAGAATCTTGAGCTCACTGGAGCATTAAAAGAATATACTGAGGCAAAGATAGAAAAAGCAACACATCACTATAAGGATATCGTTAAAGAAGCTGACATACATCTTTCAATTGAAAAGAATCCAAGAGTCTCATTCCAAACTGCAGAAGTTACTATTTTTGCAAATGGTACCGTAATTAGAGCTGAAGAAAAAACTGAAAATCTATACTCAAGCATTGATTTAGTTTCAAATAAACTTTGTAGAAAATTACGCAAATACAAAGAAAGAAACAATAAAACAATTCATAATAAACAATTTAAAAATAAAGATTCTTTACCAATTGAAAGTATGGAATCAAATTTTTTAGATAAAGCTTTTTTTAAAGAAGGAACTGAAGCAAGTCTGCCTGAGCCATCTATAAAAAATAAATACTTTGAAATGACTCCAATTTCATCAGACGACGCAAGAAAACAATTAGATCTAATTGATCATGATTTTTATGTTTTTCGCAACAAGAAAAATAATGAACTTCAAGTTATATATAAAAGGAATCATGGAGGTTATGGACTGATTCAATCTAAATAAAATTTTAAATGCCCAATATTGAATATGAATTAAACGAGAAAATTCATGCGATTATTATTAACCCTTATCTATCATGGGAAGATTTCTGCGTGAATTGCGATTTAATAAGAAAATACAATATCAAAAATATTTCTACTTCACTAAATTATTTAACTGATCTTAAAAACTGTTTGGGTAATTACAGTGCGGATATAAACGCACTTATTTCTTATCCTTTAGCAGATTTACCAGTTTCATTTATTGAAGAATTAGTTTGTTTTGCAAAAGATAAGGGTGCAAAAGGAATTGAATATATCCCAAACTTTATCAATTTATCCAAAAGAAATTTAGAAACTTTCGCTGCTGAAATTGAGCAAGTTAAATTATCTGGATTACCAGTTTCAATAATCATAAATAAATCAAAACTTAAAGAAGAAGTTTTTATTAATGCGATAGAAGTATGTTTGGAATTAGGAATAAAAAATTTTCAATTTGGGGACGGGTTTGGTTCTCCTCTCACATCTTATGATGTCGCCGACATCCTAAAAATAACAGGCTCACAAAATCAAATCAAAGTTGTAGGCGGAATAAAAAAACTGACGCAAGTAATTGATTTGTTTGATAATGGAATTAGTTGCGTGGGAACTTCCAATTTTTGTGAAATTTTTGAAGAAGTAAACGTTATTTAAATGTCTGGTTCAGGTGAGTGCAGACTAAAAGGTCTCTGTATTAAAGCTTCTCCATTAGGCGAGAATGATAGGTTAATAACTATCCTCACCGATGAGCAAGGGATTGTTAGATTAGCGGTACCTGGTGCTAGGCGTCCTAAAAGTAGTCTTGCTGCAGCTACTCCTTTAACATATTTAAGTCTGCAGATTTTTGGGAAAAGAAATCTTAAATCTGTACGTCAAATTAAAATATTAAAAAGCTATTCTGGTCTAGGGAAAAATATTGAATGTCTTGCAGCCGCACAAGCAATAACTGAATTAACATTTTTATTAGTAGGTAATAATGACAAGCAACAAGACTATTTATCTTGCGTTCTTGCACATCTCGATAGGATTTATTTATATGAAGCGTCTCAAGAAGAAGATATTAAAATGCTCTCAATGAGTATTCAATCTTTAATCCATCTATTGGCCATCGGGGGTATTAATTTACCAATTCATCATTGTTGTAAAACTGGAGAACCTATTATTCCACCTTTAGGAAATTGGGAATGGAGTTGTTATTATTTGCCAAGTGAAGGGTTTTCATCCATAGAAGATCCTCAAGGTAATCTAAAAATAAATGCATCTGAAGTTGCTCTTCTACAGAGACTTCTTTTCCCAGAATTACCAATAAAATCTAATGGAGATTTGTTAGGTCCAAAAAAAGTCTGGCTTAAAATATTATTTATTATTGAGACATGGATCTCTACTCAATTAGAGAAGGACCTATCTTCACTAAAAATGTTGAGAGAAATATATAGTTAGCGTTTTCATGAAGCATAAAAAATTTAAAAAATATGATCATGGCGCCTTTGGCTGTTAACTTAATAAATAGTTAATTCAATTAATGTGGTTCATATTGCCTGGTTAGGGAAAAAATCCCCTTTTTGTGGAAATGTAACTTATGGTGACTCAACTACTAAGGAATTAAAGGCCAGACGGCATAAAATAAGTTTTATTCATTTCGACAATCCTTCTAGTTCAAATTCATCAAACCCATTATTTCTTGCAAATGATCCTGATGTGAGTCTCCCATATTTAATTAAATCTCAAGTTTATACAATACCCTCGCCCAGGGCAGAAAAAGAACTAAGGCTATCATTAGAAAGATTAAAACCTGACATAGTACATGCAAGCCTAACTTTATCTCCTTTAGACTTTAGACTTCCAGAGCTATGTAATGAAATTAATGTTCCTCTAATAGGAACATTTCATCCACCATTTGATGCAAAAAATAGAAATCTAACTGCGAGCACTCAACAATTAACATATCAACTTTATGCACCCTCTTTAGCAAAGTTCGATAAAATAATTATTTTTTCTGAACCTCAAAAAAATGTTCTTGAGAAATTAGGAGTACCTAAAGAAAAACAAATAATTATTCCAAACGGTGTTGATGAGAATATTTGGAAACCTTTTTGCGAAAAAAGTAAAAAATATGATCAGGTAAAAAACAAACTTGGAAATGAAAGAATCTTTTTATATATGGGAAGGATTGCAAATGAGAAAAATATCGAGGCACTTTTACGTTCTTGGCGCCAAACAAAAACTCAAAATTGCAAATTAGTTATTGTCGGGGATGGACCGATGAAGCCAACACTTGAAAATAGTTTTTCTAACCTTGGTGATGAGAAATTAATTTGGTGGGGTGCCGAATTAGATTTAGAAACTAGGGTAGCAATAATGCAAATAGCAGAAGTATTTTTCTTACCAAGCTTAGTAGAAGGTTTATCATTATCACTTTTAGAGGCAATGTCTGCTGGTACTGCTTGTGTAGCTACAGATGCCGGAGCTGATGGTGAAGTTTTAGATAACGGAGCAGGAATAGTAATTTCAACTGATAATGTGGCTGCTCAATTAAAAACTATAATTCCAATTCTTGTAGAACACCCTTCATTCACAAAAGATCTTGGCGAGAAAGCTAGAGAACGTATTCTTGAGAGATACACAATTACTAAAAATATAAATTCACTTGAAAAAGTTTATATGAATTTAAGAAAAAATTTAAAAAACTAACGAAACTCTTTACTTCGATTACTAGCTGAAACTATTGATTCAATTAATGCGGACCTTACACTCTTTTTTTCTAAAACCCTTAAAGCAGAAATAGTTGTTCCCCCTGGAGAAGTTACTAAATTTTTAAGCTCAGAAGTAGTTAGTTTATTTTTTTTTATTAAACTAGTTGTACCTAGTATCATTTCCATAACAAGTTCCTCTGAAAGTATTTTTGGTAATCCACCGCTCAATCCTCCATCACTTAATGCCTCTATAATTAAAGCAATAATTGCAGGCCCTGATGAAGTTAAGGATAAAAATATATCAAGGTAATCTTCGCTAAATTCATAAATCTTACTAGTATTTTCAAATAATTTTTTTGTAAATATTTTCTGATCTTCTGTAATTTCTTCTCCCCAAGAAATTCCTGTTAAACCTTTGCCAATAATTATTGGAATATTTGTAACCACCCTCACACATTTATGATTAGGAAACTTTTGAGTAAGTCTATTTAATGAAACCCCCGCAAGAATAGAAACTATTAAATTATCCTTGTTTTTTATATCATGAGCCTCACTTATATCATTAAATTGTTGGGGTTTTATCGAAAGAAGTTTATATTGACAATCCCAAATTATTTTGGACTCTCTAGAACCTGATTTGTAAACATTTATATTATATTTATAATTTTTTTTTAAATTTTCTAAACTTTTTTCTGAATTTACAAGACAAAAAACATTCTCTGGCTGAATTAATTTGTTATCTAATAGAGGGGTTACTATAGCATTTGCAATATTTCCAAAACCAATAATCGCAATTTTTTCAGTCACAGATTAATCATGAATAAGCACTTAATTTAGAATCACCCCATGCTGGTTTTGGAGTAGTATTTTTACCCAGACTATATTGTGGTGTATTTTCTGGAGTCACAGAAGAAGGAGAAGCTTCTTCTGAAGAAGAACTAGTTACATTTACACAACTTGGCGCAAAAAGAAAAATACTTTCACCGACTCTCTCTTGATGTCCATCAATTGCATATGTGCCCCCAGCAATAAAATCAACTGCTCTTTGAGCTTGATCAGGATCCATCATAGTTAAATTAAGAATTACGGTTTTTCTCTCTCTTAATGCTTGTATTGCTTGAGGCATCTCATCAAAACTTCTTGGTTCCATTAAGCTTACTTCTGAGGATGAATTTGAAATCCCAGGCATACCAACGACTTTTGATGACCTGTTGTTATTCATAAAATCGAATGGGTTTGAATTTGTAAGGGCATTTGCATTCCTTGGATTTTGTTTGAAATTATTAATATCATTTAATTCATGCTCTGAAGCATAATCCAACTCATCAAAATCATCATCGAGATACTCATCACCTGCAACAACCGCCTTTAATCTAGAAATAAGTGACACCTTTTAAATCCTCTTGAAATTGATTACTAAGGTTAAGGAACCTTAAGTAATAAATCCATTTTTTAAATGAATAAACTACCTATACTTAAATAACGTTAGTTGAACTTTACTGCAAGTTTAAAAATAAGATTTTTATAAAAAAATAACTAATTAGGATCTACCTCCAAATATCAATGATCCTAATCTTAACCAAGTTGATCCAGCGTCAACGGCCTCCTCCCAATCGCTTGACATTCCCATGGAACAATCGGGTAGTTGCAGTGAATCAGCTAGAGCACGACATTTTTTGAACAGCCCTGTATTTTCTTTAGAGCTAAGTCCTTTAGGATTGATAGTCATCAAACCAGTTAATGAAATATTTTTCAACTCTTGAATTTCTCTCCATTTCAAAATTAACAATTCAGGATTAAAGCCTCCTTTAGTGGGGTCCTCACTTAACTTAACTTGCAACATTATTAATGGATTTTTCTTCTCTTCACGCGAAATATTAGAAATCTTTTGCAACTTTTCGAATGAATCTACTGAGTGAATGTATTTAAAATTTTGAACTATTTTTCTTATTTTATTACTTTGTATTCTTCCGATAAAGTGCCAATTTATTTGTTTAAGATCTTTCAAGGTTAATTGTTTTTCAAACGCCTCTTGAACCTTACTTTCACCAAAATCGTTCTGGCCTATATTTTGAATAGTCTTGATTTCTTGACTTTTAAATCCTTTACTTACCGCAAGAATATTTACATTTGATGGTATTTTATTTTTTATTTTTAAATAATTTGCAGGGTTCACCTTTTATAAGAAAGTTTGCGTAAATAAATTCTCCCATTTAGATAGTTCTTCAGATCCTTTTCTTCTAGCTTTTTGAAGGTTTAATTCGGCCTGATTACGGGCATCTAAATAAGGTATAACTTCAAAAAGAACTTCTCTCTGTCGAACTTCTACCAAGAAAAACATTTTTTGAGCATATAAAGTCGCATAAATATCTCTTCCATCATTTCCAGGAGAAACTTGGTATAACATGCCAAATGTTGGATGGTTTAAATAACGCTCAGAACTCAAACCTAAAATATTGTGTTATTTATAATGCACCATACAGTTTTCTAAGAAAAATTGCTATGCAAATAAAACAAATCGATAATGTATTAACAATTACATTGAGTGGTTTGGAAGGATAAAGAGTTCTAAATCTGTTGGTTTTTATAATAATTTTTTTCTTTGAGAGTAATGATTCTGCTCCATGATCAATTCTCAGAAATATATTTTGAAATAACCTTTCCAGTAAGATTAATAAAACATTAAAGGATTTCTTTAATCCTAAATTTCGAAAATTAATTGATCTAACTGATACTGATTTCATAATATTTTGAAATTCTTCCTGCACTAGAGGAATAAAACGTAATGCAATTAATAACTGAAAAAGCCACTTACTAGTTGGCAATCCAATCTTTCTCAATGGATACATAAACCAACTTAATCCCCATACAATATCTTCCTGCAATGTGGTTAAAAGCATCAAATTCACACTATGAATAACGGTAAATATCAAAGTAGAGGTTTTAATTCCTAGTTCTAAGGCTTTTCTTGATAAGTTATAGGGACCAAAATTTATAAACCATATCTTCTGCGATGGAATTTGCAAAATATTCCATTCTTTTGGGCTTTCAAGTACTACTTGCAACTCATTTGGATTTCTTAAGTATCCATCAAGAGATTGAATATCAGAAGAGGCAAGTATTGATATACATCCAATTAAAAGTGACAAGCATGAGAGAAAAAATAATGATCGCCACCATACTCTAGATGGCAATAAACTTAAAAGAGTAATTAATAGTAAAAAACCAACTAAACTTAATCTCCATATTGGACCTGCCCAGATTGGAGTGATTAAAAATATCATTACGATAATTATTTTTAATCTACTATCTATAATTCTTAGCCAACTTCTATTACCATGAACGTATTGACCAACAGAAAATTTAGTTAGCAAATTCATTAATCTTTTTGAATTAACTCAATATTTTCTCTTTCGACTTCTTTATTTAAAGCTCTTTGCTGTTTTCCTCTCCAAAGTAAAATGAGGGGTGTGCCTTCAAAGCCTAAATTTACTCTAATTTGTCTTTCAATATATCTTCTATAAGTTATTCCGAATAATTTAGGGTCATTTACAAAAAGAGTAAAAGTGGGAGGTTTATTCTTTACTTGAGTTCCGTAATAAAGCCTACCTTGCTTGCCGCTTCTCTTCGTTGGAGGACTTTTCCAGCTGATTGATTCTTTTAGTACTTCATTAACTACAGATGTTGTAACTCTTCTTCTATGTTGATTTACAGCATTAAGAGCATGCTCAAAAATATTATCAACTCTTTGACCAGTTAGGGCAGATATAAAAATCATTTTTGACCAATGTAAAAAATAAAGTTTAGATCTAAGTTCTTTTTCTACTTGATAAATTGTTGAACTATTTTTTTCTACAAGATCCCATTTATTAACAACAATTATACAAGCTCTACCTTGTTCTTCTATGCGCCCAGCCAGCTTCTGGTCTTGATCAGTTACTCCATCTACAGCATCTATAACTAAAACACAAACATCACTTCTATCAATAGATTTAAAAGCCCTATTAATACCAAAGAATTCAGTACCATATTTAACATTTTTCTTTCTTCTAATCCCTGCAGTATCAATAATTTTCCAATGATTATCACCTTTTTTAATAAGCGTATCTATTGAATCAGTTGTCGTGCCACTAATATCACTAACTATTGCTCTTTTTTCTCCACAGATTGAATTTAACAAACTAGATTTACCAACATTAGGCCTACCAATAATTGACATCATCATCTTTTCTTCATCATCCTGGATATTATTTTCAGGAAGTTCGCCAATAACGAGATCTAAAAGATCTCCAGTACCTGAACCATGAATAGCTGAAACAGGGTTAGGTTCGCCCAAACCTAATTTCCAAAACTCTGAAGCTAGGGATATTCCTAAAGTAGTCGATTCGCATTTATTAACAGCAACAATTGTTTTGCAGCTTGAGTTTCTTAACCATTTTGCTATTGATAAATCACCGTCAGTAACGCCTTGATTTCCATCTACCACCAGTAACGCAAGTGAAGCCTCTTCTAGAGCCAAGAATACTTGTGTCCTTATCTCTGGGAGAAATTCACTATCGTCATCAAAAACTAAACCTCCAGTATCAACTATTTGAAATTCCTTACCTCCCCATGAAGCATTTTGATAAGTTCTATCTCTTGTAACACCAGGCTTATCAAATACTATTGCATCATTACTTTGGCAAAGACGATTAACTAAGGTAGATTTCCCAACGTTCGGTCTTCCGATAATTGCTATTGTAGGAAGAATCAATTCTTCTCTCCAAAGAAAGTAGTATCTATTACAACTATACCTTTAATAGAATCATTTACCTTATTCAAAAAAACTTATTTAATTTCTGGATCACCAAAATGTCCTTTAACTGGATTAGCCTGTGGTGAACTTGGACTTGGCATTAATCCATTATCTTCTGAAAAACAATCATTTTCAATCGCCCAATAAATTAACCAATTTACTGCCGTCGCTCTTCTAGTTCTTCTTGGATAGAGTTCATTAATCTTATAACCTTTAAAATTAAGAAAATTTTTCAATCCCTGTTTATATTCTTTTGGAATTGATCGAGTCAAATGTACTGACGCTGGTCGCTCTGAAATGATTTGAGGAGCTTTTTCAAATTTTTCTGACCAGTAAGAAGGAGTTAATGCGCTAAAGGCCCAATCATTTATAGATAGTTCTTTAGTATAAAAAAGTCTTTCCCAAACTAATTCACAAACAAATACATCACTAACCTTATCTTCAAGAATAAGAAATAATAGTTTTTTACATATTGGCCATGTAAATTGATTTTCAACTAATTTTTCTTTTTTATACATTAATCGAACCTTATCAAAATTAAAGAAAAATAAGGCATAAATTCCTTTTTATATTGTGATGCATATTGAATAATTTGATCAGGCATTCCAACACTTAAAGCTATCAATGATGTATCGATGATATCCTCTTTTTTCAAAATTTCCCTGACTAAATTCCATCTTTTGCCAACTTTCATAATGGCCAATACCGTTCTATTTGCCTTACTTTCCCTAATTAGGGTTGTTAATTCAGATTCTGAAGAAGAGCATTCTTTGATGATCAATGTCTCACCTTTTTTTACCAAATCAAAATCATTCAAAGCTGCTGCTGCTGAAATAGAGGAAATACCAGGTATGGTTTTGGTAATAATTTCAGCATGATTATTTTTTATTAACCTCAAGATATTAGAAGAACTTGCAAATAGTGAAGTATCTCCAAGACAAAGTAAAACAACTGATTCGCGATTTTGTATAAATTTCACAATTATTTCTACAGCATTAGACCATACTTCATCTGGATCAAAATCCTTCCTAGCCATTGGAAAGATAATAGGGATATTTTTTTTAAATTTGGTGTATTTCTTGACTATTTCCGCAGCAAAACTCTTTTTATTATCATCTGATATTGGGAAAACTATAACTTTCGCTTTTTTAATTGCATCCACAGCAGCTATTGTTAAAAGCGATGGATCTCCAGGGCCTACACCAACGATGGTGAATGTTGGTAAATCAGTTTTATATGGATTAAGTAAACTTAAAAACTTTTTTATTATCATTTTTATTTTATTAACTTTAGCTATGTACCCTTGGCAATATAAAAGTTTCAGCCAGTATTGCTGACTCAATTTCAGACAATTCCTCTAACCTTTTGAAAGTTTGATTTTTAGAGAATTTAGTTTGCGCTAGTTTCCAGTAAACTCCAAAATGTCTTGCCTCACTCTCTAGCAGAGACTCATAGAGGGATTTAAACGATTTATCTTCATAATTCAGCGCAAGCAAGCTTAATCTTTCATGACTTCTTGCTTCAATAAGTCCTGCTATTAAGAAACTATCAAGCATTCTATTCGGCTCTTCCTTTCTTATATTCTTGGACAATTCAGCTCCATATGGAGGCGGTTTTAAGGACTCAAGAGAATGTCCAAGATCCTTTAAAAAATAAAGTATTTTTTCAAAATGCTCTAATTCCTCTCTCGCTATTGGACTTAAAACTTCTGCCAGATTTGGTTCTGATGGATATCTAAACATCAATTGAATAGCTACTCCTGCTGCTTTTCTTTCACAATGAGCATGGTCAATAAGAATATCTATTGGATTAGATAATGCGAGTTTGATCCACTCATCTGAGGTAAATGACGATAAATATTTAATATGAGAGGTGGGCCTTTTGAAATCGACTAGCATTTAATCTTTAATACTCAAATATCCAATGATTCCTTCAAGAGCTAAGGAATAACTTGATATGCCGAATCCACTAATAATTCCAATAGCTTTATCTGTAAGAAAAGATTCTTTACGAAAATCTTCTCTACTGAAAATATTTGAAATATGTAACTCAACAAAAGGAATTTTCGATCCAATTAAAGCATCACGAATAGAAATCGAGGTATGAGTAAAAGCACCAGCATTTATAAGAATACCTTGAATACTTTTAACAGACTCCTGAATTTTATCTACTATTTCTCCTTCGTGATTACTTTGAAAACATTCAAGATTAATACTTTTTTCTTTAGCAACTTTAGTTAAATCTTTTTCTATATCACTCAATGTTTTATTACCGTATATTTCAGGTTCTCTAGTGCCCAAAAGATTTAGATTTGGTCCATTTATCAATAAAATATTCATCATCAATAAAGTCTTTTCTTTACAAATGCTATCTAGAAAGAAACAAAAAAACCAAAACAATTTCACACAAAGTGTCCATTAACTGATAAGTTCAAATAGTGGGGGTCGGTGCCCGAGTGGTTAAAGGGGGCGGACTGTAAATCCGCTGGCTCTGCCTACGTTGGTTCAAATCCAACCCGGCCCACTTTAAAATTGCCCTTGTAGCTCAGCGGTAGAGCACTCCCTTGGTAAGGGAGAGGTCTCGGGTTCAAGTCCCGACGAGGGCACTCGCGGGATAGCTTGGTATCAGTGAGATTACCACTATCGCAGAAAGAAATTAATCAGAAGTGGACGTCCGTTTTCGGGTCCACTTTTCTGTTTTAAAGGTAGATATCTGGAGGTGCATCACACAATTGATGACACCAAAATGGCAACAATCAGAAGAAGCGGCAGCGGCTGGCAGGTCCTAATCAGAAGGAAGAATTATGTCGGTCTAAGGTCCAGAACTTTTCTGTCCAGAGATCTGACCAAATCATGGGCAGATGCAGTCGAAGAGAGAACAAAAAAGGTTTTAAATGACATCCCCGTCACCTGGGAGAGACAATCAATGCCTATATAAATGGTCCGCTGCTTCTGCACCGCAGTGCGGAAAACGAAAAATATCCTCTCAGGGTGACCGCAGAAAGCTGGCTTGGAGATATTCCTCTGAAGGATCTGCAGATAAAACATTTCGCAGTCTGGCGAAATGAACGATTACTGAAGGTGAAACCAAATACAGTTATGCGGGAACTGAGGATATTGAGAGTATTGATCGACTGGGCAAGAGATGAAAGAGGAGCGGAAAAAGGAAATAAAAATAATATTGCAGCAAGAATTAGGCGTTTCAAAATTATTCAGAAATCCAGCGGTTAATTATTGTCCCTTCATATATATGACCGGACGCCTCGACTATTGGTTTAGTTTCTGGATTTACAAAGATGTCGTAACAAGTATTTACTGGCCCTTGAAACATAACGGTTGCTCTTTTGGGGTCTTCCAATGATTTACCAATATAAAAGGTTTTCACTCCCATCTCTTTAAACATGGCCTGTTGTTCAGGAGCATTCATATGAGCCTCATATTCCTCAAAAGTATTGCTTAATTTGAAATCTAAAACAGTTGTTTCAATTGACATAAAAAAAGTAGCTAATTGCCCCTTATTCTAGATCGACTGTCAATTAATAAGCAGCTCCTCCTGATTCCTCTAGTAGTTCATATTTATCTTTTTTCTCATACCACTTATTTAAATCTTCATCGCTTACTGTTCTAAATAAAAATAAGGATATCTTTTCCAAATAATCAGCAATATAAATTCTAGAAATTGGGTTTAGAGAAACAAAAATTATAGTAATTAAAACTACCAAAAGCTCAGCCAAGAGTAAGCGTTTCATTTTTATTCAACAATAATAGATCCTCCCATCCCAAAAGGTGCATGAGGAGAACAAACATAATAGTATTGCCCTGCTGATACACCCGTTGTATTCCATGATAGTTTTCCATCTTGAGTTCCAGGCGTGCCTGATAATATACCTTTGGTTACCTGATCACCACCTCCACGAGAAAATTTAGTCTTTATATAAAACGGATGACTAAATGCATCTACATTAAAAATAATAGTATCTCCTTTATTAACAGTAACTGTAGGATCATTTCCACTTACAGATCCATTTCTATCTTTACCACTAAGAATATAGTTATCTATACTTTCTGCTGAAACATTAATATAGTAAGTCTCTGACTTTGCATTCGCTGGAAATGAAAAACCTAAAAGCAAAGGCAATATCAAAAGTGAACGCATCAATTTAAAAAATTTATATGACCATATTAAAAAAAAAAGGAGCTAATTGCCCCTTTTTTATGTCTTGTTCAGTCACCTCCGTGTTTACTTTTAAAATTGAAAGCGCTTTCGATGAATGGGCTGCAATATTTGATAGTGCGGAAGCAGATAAAAGGCATTCGGAATTTGATATTAAGCCACTTTTCAGAGGAGTAAGCAAGGAAGATCCTCAGAAAATAATTGTTATTCATCAAGCTCCAGAAGGTAATGTTCAAAAGTTTGTGGAAGCCAATGGTGACTGGATGGCAACTCATAGAGTTGACTTATCAACAATGGAGGAAACCTCTTGGACTGCTTCATTAACAAAGGACGATTGTTGTGATTAACAAATGAAAAGAATGCCATCCTATACTTACTAACGATTGACAGTCGATCTAAAATAGAGGGATAAAACCCTCTTTTTTTATGACTGCTCAAAATTTTATGAATATTGTTCGATTTAAATTAAAGTCAGATTGTGTAGTTAAGTATTTTGAAGTAATAGATAAAACAAGTTTTGAGGGAATGACTCAAAGATATATCGCTAAAACTGGAGATTATGATTACTGTTTTGTTGGGATATGGAAAAGTGCAGAAGCTATTGCAGATCAAAGACCAGCTATGATTGCTCACCTTGACGAGGTTAGAGGATTCATGGAAGAGTTGTCTCCTGAACTTGGAGTTACTGATCCTGTTTCAGGAAATATTGTTTCTAAAGTTGGTTATCATGATTGATACTCGTTTTAAAAGAAAGTTCCATAATACAAGTATTCATTTCAAGATCTATAACTCAATTTTAAATACTTTATCTTAGAAAGTATTTGTATATCTTTTAATCAAATGAATACTTATTTAGTAACTGCAACTTTTAAAAATGTTGCTCTAATGGGCGCAGCTTATGATCTTTTTTTAAAGGTTATTGAAGATGGAACTTTGAATGATGAGTTTGAAGGATTCAAAGTTTTGGGAAGGTATCATGCCTCTTACTCAAATAATGTTTACATTATTGTCCAAGCTTCAGCAGGTATAAAAATGACAGAACACTTTGCTCCTTGGAAAGTTAAGTTTGATATAGATTTTGATATCAAACCAGTTATGACTGACGATGAAAAAGTTGCCGAGCATAAGCTTGTTGGTTCATTAATGGCAGCAGAACAGAAAATGGGATTCACAGGTTAATTATTTTTTCAAAGATGTAGATAATGAACTTATTGTTTATGTGTTGAAGCAGGCCTAAAGATTAAAAATATTACTGATATATATCGAGTAATTTTATAAAAATACCCAGCATTATTAATATCGCTAAACCTACCCCAGTAACTTTATTTGATTGATTATGCCAAAGCTCATTTAAAAATTCCATTAAGTACTAACAAGCAAATTAGTAACTCTAAACCTCTTGCTGCTTCAATAAATAAAACTCTTACTTTATTAAATTCAGATATATTTAATAGAGATTGTCTTCAGTAATGTCACTATCATCATACCGGATGCACAGAATTTATCTTGCCGCGACAATGAATTATGGTCTAGGTTCTGATGATCCAGAAGAGTTGACCTACTACAACAAAATCAGAAAAGAGATGGATAATAAAAAAAGGAATTTAAAAAAGGGATACCTTTTAACTGGAATACCCCCGAAGAAATGGATAATTGAATCTAAATATTTTTTAATTAATTGATGGAAGTCTTATGCTTATTGGTCTGCCTTTAATGATTTTTAAAGGAAAAAAACTAATCGAAATAACCTAACATTTTAACCATACTCAAATTAAATTGTTGGTCCTTTATCCGTATAGGGTAGTACCTTAAACCGTACATATTTTTAAGTCAGATGGCTTGCCTGACTAGTTAGAACATGATTGTAGTCGTCATGAGTAAATGTCTACCAAATCCACTCTAAAAGAAGATCATAAATCTGAAATTCAAGAACTATCACAAGAAGAACTTCTTGAGGAAAAAATCAGGAATCAGCAAACATTAGATAGCTTTGTTGAGTCTTATAAGAACTGGAGCTAAACAAAACTTATTTATTAGGAGAAAGCTATGAACTTAAAAAGATCACCATTCTCAATCTTGAATAAAGAGAGTAGAGAAATTGACTATATCAAAGGAGTTTACAAGAGAAAAATTCAAGCTGAAATTGAATCTTATAAAGATCCTGAAGATGAAGATAAGAGAGATACAATCCAATCTCAAGATATATTAATGCTTAATAGGCTCTCAATTTAGTTATTTTTTTTTGTTCTTCTTGTCCTTTTTTTCTTCTTTACTTTTTCATAAACCTCATCAGCCTTCTGTTCAATATTATCCAGCTTTTTTGAAAGTTCCTTTAAAGTTTCTACTTTTCCCCCTTTAACTACGGGATTTTTTAGCTCGATAATTTTAACAGGCTCTCTTTTAAGTACAGTTTCTTTTGTCTCTTCAGTTTTAATTCCAAACTTACCTTTTACAAAATTGGCTATAAAGATAAGAACAGGTACATGGGCTAGACCACCTATTACTATTCTTGTTTCTGAATAAGCCATTTAATAATTAAAAGTTCTGAAATATTTAAGCATAAATTTAATTTTTAAATTTATTTTATTAAGCCAATAAATTTTATTAATCATTTCTTGATTCGTAGATCTAAAATCTTGCTATTAATTAAGTAGAGACTTTTTTATTAAATGCCATTAGACGTTTTTCTAATGAACATGTGTGTTGTAGTTATAGCATTGCTTATTAGAAGAGAAATCAAACTTAAGAAGGCGAGATAAATTATGAAAACACAAATTTCAAAAGATCATTATATTCCAAATATCCATGCTATTACTATTTTACTAATGCTTCTTCTATGTCTATGGTTACCTCTAACACTAAGATTCTTATTAATAATTTAGACGAATTAATTAGTTAATACTCTTATCCTTAAACTCTGCTATATCCTAATTTTTTTTAAAGATCTTATATGGAACTCCTGTTTCGTTCATGGCTATGCACATGTCTATGTTCCCATCCTTGATTGTGAAGTGGGGATGGATAGAAACCATGGTTGTATCGAGAGAAATGAATTTATAGATATTTCTACTATCTTTTTAACAACTAATCTTGAAAACAATCTAAAAATATAGATTATCTAAAAATTAAGAATTTTAATTTGGTATCACATGTACTGTTTATACGTTTTTTGGAAGCTATTAATTTGATATGAGTTATTTTGCTGAACCAAATCATATTGAATATGATGCATGGTTCGATGAAAACATCGAGCCAGTGGATCTTGTGAATTACTCAGATGAAAAAGAGTTCAGTGATTCGGTACACTTTAAGTTTCATAAGATGTCCACTAGAAATTTAATGATTGGTTCTTCTGATAATTTTCACTGGTAAGTAAAAGATTTTTAACTCCATAGATAGTTATGAATCTTACGCAGAATATGTTCCATCACTTTCTCTTCGTGCCTTAGCTAATACAATTTCATCTACAACTTTTTCAATCATGTAAGCACTTTTTTTACCAAAGCATTTTTCTTTTTTTATACTTTCAAAATCATTTGGGATTAAATCATTATTTTCACAACAATCGCATTTAATATCAATTTTCTTACCTGTGAAAACCTCCAAAGCTCTAGAAAAAATCCATTGCTGAACTGAAATACTTTCCCAACTATCAAAATTAGACCATTCATCAAAATCCCTATTAAGGATGCCTTTTAATCCATCAGCCTGATTTACATATACTAAGTGTGAATCTTTTCTTGGTTCATCATTAATACCAATTGTTGTGACAGAATTTTGATTCATTAAATATAGATTGATTGAGTAGCATTATAAATCTAGAGGATAATTTCAAAAATATAAACAAAAAGATATCTCAAATAAGATCATTAATTGCTTTATCTAATCTAGAAGTATGATTTGTATTTCTGAGCAATTCAAAATCCTTAAAATCAAAGCCCGGGCCAACACAACAACTCACTAAAGTAAATTCGCCTGTACTTTTTGCAGCTTGCCAATATCCAGATGGAATCATTTCTACTGGATTATTTGAATCTAAAATTAAATTTCTTATTAACTTATTATCATTATCAAGGGACCATAAATTCAGAGGATCGCCCCTTAGATAAATCCAAATTTCATCAGCATTTTTTACTCTGTGCCAGGCACTTTTTGCATCTCTCTCCAAAAGATAATAAATCCCCGTAATAAAGTTTCTACTTTGGCCATCTTCCCTTATTAAAGAATTCTCACTCCTTACTATCTCTCTAAACCATCCACCCTCAGGATGAGGAGATAAATTGAATTGTTTAATTATTTCTATGTTTTTTTTATTAGGATTCACACCACAAAAATACCTTTTAAATTTCTCTTAAAGTTAAAAGCTAAGTGAAAACAAATCAAAATAAACTATATTTTCTAAAAAATTAAGCACAAATAACTGACAAATCTACGAAATTTTTATTTTCATCTGCCAGTTCAGTAATGATTCTATTGAGCCATTCAGAGGTCGTTTCACAATAGCCTACATTTAAGATAGTTTTTTGCTTTGCTGTTTCTTCTTTATTCATAGTTAGAGTATTTTTATATAAATTAGTCTTTTATTAAATCTATGTGAATAAGTCTTAATTACTATCTATTTTAAAAAGTTGTATTTAATACATATTTAAGAACTGCTAGTAAACAAATAAAATTAAATCGTTGACAAGAAAATGTATACAAGTAAGAGTAGAAAAAATTTATTATTTAACCTATGAATAACATCAAGATTGAGGAATTGATGAAAGTAAGGTTCGATGGTATTTCTAAGAGAATTGGGCAATTAAGCAAAAGGGAAAGTGAGTCTTTATTACTTGAACATCTTGAGTGGTTGGAGGGAGGATGGGAGACTGAAGAAATCTTATTTTTAAAAAAGCCCTACAGAAAATGGTGGTTCTAAATCCACTTCTATAAATAATTAATGATGGCCTAAGGGACCAGGACCAGATCCTATTTTATAAGAATTGTTTAAAGATTTCTCAACAAATAATTTAGCTTTTTTTATGGAATCAAATAGATCAAAACCTAAAGCCTTATAACCGCAAATAGCAGCACTCAAAGTACAACCACTACCGTGGGTATTTTTTGTATTTATAAAATTATTAAATAGCCACTCTTTTCTACCATTCAAGTCAAGAAAATAATCCTTCCCTTTCATATCTTTTAAACCACCACCTTTTATAATTACCGCTTTAGTTCCAAGACTAATAATTTTTCTTGCTGAATTTTCGATATCTTCTCTACTCTTTATTTCTAAACCAGAGAGAAGATTTGCTTCATAAATATTTGGAGTTACCAAATCAGCAATTGGTAATAAGAGTTTTTTATAAGCATTAATAGCAGAATCTTCCAGTAATTTAGAACCAGTTCTTGAAACCATTACTGGGTCAATAATTTTGGTTATTTTGTATGTATTTAATTTTGAAGCAGTATCATTAATTATCCTTTCATTTAATAACATTCCAGTTTTTAAGGCATCAATACCAAAATCAGAAAATAAAGTATCTAACTGATTTAATAAAGTATTCTTCTCTACTGGTTGAACGCATGTAACCTCTTTACTATTTTGTGCGGTAATACATGTAATAACAGAACATCCATGTACTTTAAGAGCCATAAAAGTTCTCAAGTCAGCCTGTATGCCTGCTCCACCCCCAGAGTCACTACCGCCTATCGAAAGTGCAATTTTAGAATACATAATTTATTAACTCGTTTTTGAAAGTACTATAAATAAATTTTAATTTAAATCAGAAATCTGAATATGCATTAAAAAAATTTAACTCCAATTCCATAGCTCTCCTGTATAAAAATTTGGCATGATTAATATCATATGTTTCTTTATTAGTCTCAATAAGATTTTCAAGTGAATCTGCAAGCTTTTCAAAGCTCTCATCAGAATAAGTAATTATCCATTCTTTATATTTAATGTCAAAATCCTCCTTATACAAACTTTTTCCTATCCAAGAATAAAGTCGCATACATGGAGTCATTGCAAACATTATTTCAACGGAGCTAAGTCTTTTGGAAGTATCATCAAGAAAATCTGTATAATTTTTAGTTGCTTTTTTTATATAGTTATTAGACAAATCAATATCCCATTCTTTTGCATACGTTTCATGAAGAATTAACTCCTCTGAAACGCCCATTAACAGTTCACTTAACTTCCTTATTGAGTACTTATCTTTTGATTTGGAAACTGCAAGACCATAAGCCTTAGCAAAAGTCTCTAAAAAGAAATAATCTTGAGCTAAATATTCTTGAAATATATTTTTAGGGAGACTTCCATTCTTTAAACCTTGAACAAATTTTGTATTTAAACTTAGTAAAGCAATCTCATAATTATCCTCCCAAAGTTTTTTTGTTATTTTCATTTTTCTGGTTTTTAGTTATTCTAAAATTTTTTATATTTTTTAACTACAAACTTAATCTTATTTTTCTAAGATTAAAAGAAAAAATTATGCAAGAAATAAATATCTTATGGTTTAAGAAAGATTTAAGAATTTTTGATAACGAAGCTCTCTGTGAGTCTATAAAAGATAATGATATTTTACCTATTTATATAATTGAGTTAGATATTTGGAGTCAAAATACTCATTCAGATAGACAATGGCAATTTTGCAAAGAAAGTTTAATAGATTTAAGAAACGCACTTGCTGAGATTGGACAACCATTAATTATTAGGACTGGAAATGTAATTGAAATCTTTGAAGAAATTAGTTCCAAATTTAATATAATGGGTATATATAGCCATCAAGAAACTGGAGATTGGCTTACTTATAAAAGAGATCAAAAAGTAAAATTATGGGCTTCAAATAAAAAAATAATTTGGAAAGAATATTTACAGTTTTCTGTATTTAGAGGAAATATCAATAGGGATGACTGGTCAAAGAAATGGGCAAAAAATACATCCAGGGGATTAATTAAAGGCCCATTAAAAATTAATCCAATTGATTTTGATGCTGGGGCAATACCCGAAGATAAAATATTTTCTTTTAAAAAAGACGAATGCAAAGGAAGATTAAAAGGCGGAAGAAAAAAAGGCCTTGAAAGGATGGAATATTTTTTTAAAGAAAAATTAAATTCATATTCAAAAGATATTTCAAGCCCAGAAAAATCTTTTGATAGCTGCTCAAGATTATCTCCTTACATTAGTTGGGGATGTCTTTCATTGAAAGAGATTTTTTATCAAGCAAATTTATATAAAAATAATAATTCAAGAATGTTGAAGAGTAGATTAACTTGGCATTGTCATTTTATTCAGAAACTTGAAAGCGAACCAGAATTAGAATTCCAAGATTTCCACCCTTATTTTCAAAACATTAGAACTACTAAAACTGAATTACTTGTTTTATGGAGTCAAGGCAATACTGGTTTTCCTTTTATAGATGCTTGTATGCGTTCATTAAACTTTAATGGATGGATTAACTTTAGAATGCGCGCAATGCTCATGTCATTCGCAAGTTATAATTTGTGGTTACCTTGGCAAGATTCAGGATCAGAATTAGCAACAAAGTTTATAGATTATGAGCCTGGAATACATTGGAATCAATCTCAAATGCAGTCTGGAACAACCTCTATAAATACCAATAGAATTTACAATCCTATTAAGCAGGGAAAAGATCATGACCCTAAGGGTAAATTTATAAGAAAATGGGTGCCAGAATTAAAGGATATATCACTTAATTTCATTCATGAACCATGGCTATTATCTAGATTTAATAAAGAAGAATACTCAAAATTAGAATACATTAAACCAATAGTTGATATTTCTAAAACATCTAGAGAAGCTAGGGAAAAAATTCAAGAAATCACACAAAAAAAAGGCTACTGGGATATATCAAAAAAAATATATTTAAAGCATGGCTCAAGGAAAAAAACAGTAATCAATAAAAGACCTAAAAAAATTAATAACAACAAACAAATCCAATATGAATTAAATTTAGGGATATAAATTTAATTGATTATTTTATTATTCATTTATGATTAAATCCTTCATAATTAAATAATCAGGTAATGATTTTGGTAAATCCATTTAAAAAATCCACATTCTAGTTATCTAAGCTTTAAGGTAGATTTAACAAGATAAGAACATGCCAAAACCTACTAAAGAGCTAAAGTCAACTCCTTTTACAGAAGTAATAGAACTAGAAAGGATAGTTACTCCCGATGAAGAAAAAAGAGTTGATCATATTTTTGTAAGGAGAAAGAAAATTTGTACTCGTCATCCTGAAGGTTTTGCTACAGAAGAAATTGCAAGATTTGATGTTGCCTGGCCAGAAGAACCTAAAAAAGAATTAACAGATTCAACTGAAGTCAATGAAGAGGTGGAAATCAGTATTAATAAGTAATGTCAAATAGATTTGAGTGGGATGATACCAATAGTTCAGGTATATGGTGGAGTACTAATGTAAGTATTAGAGACGAGTGCATTTTGCTTAAAGAAGATACCCAATGCGACGATTCTGATATAGTCGAACTTCTTAGGAGTATTGCACAAAATATTGAAGATAATGGCCTTTAATTTTTAAACCATATTCTCTTTATTAGAGATTTTCAATTCCTTTTACAGCTTTTATTAATTCAATACTTATACCTTTTTCACTCATTGAATGACCAGCATCATTAACAATAATTAATTCAGAATTATTTAATTTCTTATTTAAATCCCAAGCACTCCTAACAGGACATACAACGTCATACCTCCCTTGAATTATTTTTGTTGGAATCGACTCTATTATATTTATATTTTTCAAAATAAAATCATCTTCTAAGAAAATATTATTAATAAAATAATGACACTCGATCCTTGCAAAGGCATCTGAAAAAGAATTAACTTCAGACTTATCAAAATCAAATTTTTTATTTATTAAATGACTTGTTGAGAGTTCCCATTTTGTCCAAGCTGCTGCTGCTTTTGATCTAAGATTCGCATCTGAAGATGTTAGATATTTATAAAAAGAACTTATTAAATCATTTCTTTCTTCTTTTGGTATTACAGAAATATATTCTTCAAATTCATCGGGGAATATCTCACTTGCACCATATTGATAGAACCATAACAATTCAAACTTTCTACATAAAAATATTCCTCGCAAAGTTAAACTGATAACTTTTGAGGGATTTTTAATCGCATATATAAGTGAAAGTGTTGAGCCCCAAGATCCACCAAACAAATGCCAAGTATCTATTTTTAAAAGAATCCTTAATTTCTCAATATCATCAACTAAATGATTGGTAGTATTTTCTTTTAATTCGGAGAAAGGAGTTGAAGAACCGCACCCTCTTTGGTCAAATTGAATAATATCGAATTTATCTGGGTCAAAGTATCTTCTATATCTTGGTTGACTTCCTCCTCCTGGACCTCCATGAATAACAAGAATTTTTTTGCCATTTGGATTACCAGATCTTTCCCAATAAATAGTATGAATATCACTTACTTGTAAAAAACCCTTTTCACGTACTTCAATTTTTGGAAACAAGACTTGATCTTTCATTTTGAAATATTTTTAATCACTTTATTAATCCATAATATCCAAAAAGAAGTCTAGTTTAGAAGAAATTTATTAAACAAAAAAGGACTGCTTGTACAGTCCTTTTTAATATTTGATTTCCTTCTTACAGGATATAAAATTACATATTTTAAAGTCTATTTACTCATAAACCTAGAATACGTGAATTCGGGGATTTCTCTCGATAATTTCAGTCCCTATTGTCGCTAGTAATTATAAAGCGAAGTCTTATCAGACTAATTGATTGAACTTTAATTTTCGAATAATCCCATTCTCAGGAATACGCTTCCTATATTTTGGAATTTGCTAAATTTCAGGCGGACTATCAATCATTTAGATTGCCTCCGAACTCAACATTTATAAATTACTCCTTTTTATATTTTCAGTAAATCCGTAAATATGCTGATTTACTTTTTTCTTAATTTGTAAGAGGATTTTAATGACCCTTTGTTTTTTCTAGATAAATATAAAAATTAAAGTCTATAACCCCTTATTTATTTAGATTCATAGAGCAAAATAGATTCAATTATTCTTTTATCACTATCAGAAAGTTTATAATCTTCTAATTTCCACTGAGCAAATTTTACACACTCATCAATAGAAGGATTCTTATCCCGGCACTTACGCCACTCTCTAATCCAATCTGCCAAGGCAAAAGTTATTTTTGTAGTAAGCATATTTACCAATCAGGGTAATTAAATTCTCCTCCAATAGGTTCTTCATAAAATTCCCCTTCTTTTATACCTTTATCATATTTTTCAATTATTTTTTTATAAGAAGCTATTGAGGGAACTAAATCTCCTATATATATGGGTTCCATTGTAATTGTTATAATAGTTTTAATTATTTATTATTTTATATAAGAATTTAATAAAAAGATTATTAATATGCATTATGGATTTCATCAAAAAGAACAAGATATTAACACTAATGGCTGTAATTGCAGTTTTATCATTTGCATTAGAAAAAGTAGGCATAATACACCCTTAAATTAATTAAATTTATTTGTAAATACTTCCTAATGAAATAAGTAAACCGATACTATTACTGCAAAGATAAGCAATGGAGATAATAATGTAAAAACTAAAGTTGAAAGATTAATAGCCATAAATTTTTATAAATATATAAATTCAATAAACACAACTTTTATGATTTTTCAATAGTTACAATTTCAAGTATTACGAAAAAAAAACATTTTGAATAACGAAAGATATAAATTGGGATCAGATTAATTTGGCTTAGTGCAAAAGGAGATAAAATATCAAAGAATTTTTAAATAAAATCTTTCTTAAGATATTTTCCTTTTTTTCTTATTTCTCTTGCAGCCAATATTTGTTCTTTTCTTCTTATTTTATAATCACTGATAGGGTTTTCATCGTTGTAGAAATATAAAACTTCCTTAACAAATTCTTGACGTGAACCGGCCATTTCTAACATCGGGAACATTATTGCTAGATCCCAAGCGACAGAATAGTATTTTCTATTTTTATCTAATAAATCATGCTTATTAACAGATAACCATAAATCATGTCTAAAAGTTCTTAAATGTGAGGCGTACCAAAAATATTCCCTAAATAAGTTAAATTTTCTTATTAAGCCTGGATATTTTTTACCTCGAACACCTTTTGAGCATAAGTGAGAACCATATGTTATTAAACAATCTGTTTTTGAATACTTTTCGTGAAGAATATTTAGAACATCCCCACTATATAAGTAATCATCTCCATCAATTAAAATATCAATAGTCCTAGATGGTTCTTTTATTTTTTTATTAAGCAAATTAATAATATTATTTAGTGCTCCTAATCTCCTAGGATTTTTAATTATCTCAAAATTCTTATGCTTTTTACATATTGAAGAAGCGATATCATAAGAAGAGTCAGTAGAACAATCATCAACTATTTGGACATGAAATTTTTTATAAGATTGTTTAATAATTGAATTAAGGCACTTTTCTATATATTTCTCTGCATTGAATAGAGGGACTACTATATTAAATAAGTAAGATGAATTTTGCTTAGAAATAGGATATTTTTGCAATTAAAATTTAAATATCATTAACTAATGATTATATACTTATATATAAAATTAGAAATATCTCAAGAATCTTTTTCTTAAAGTTATATTTTTTGTTTAAATAAATGCTTCTTTCTAGAATGGTTAGGGGATTAAGTAATCAATTATTTCAAACCAATGAATATATTTTTTCAGCGAATTAGATGCTTATATCTTAAAACTTTTATTTTAAGGCCTAAAATAACTTCAACAATTATATTCATTCCTTTTTTATATTTTCTGGGTTGGATTTTAGCCAGTCCTCTTTTTTTTCTAGGTATTGAAAAAGAAAAAATTTCTTTAATCGGGACGATTATAACTTTTTTAATTTTTGTTATTTCATTACCTAAATGGTTTGAAGTTCGTTGGAAATTAAATGATGTTTGGAAAGTAGTTGGAATAAAGAAAACAAATAGAAATAGGAAACCAAGTTTTTACTTTTTAAAAGGATTGTTAGGGGCAATCTGTCTATTATCAGCAATTTTAATTCCTATTATTTTCTTTAAAGACGGTATTTGGTTAGGCGAAATATCAATAGATATTTTGATAAATAGCTTTCTCTTGATCTTTGGAGTGGGATTTGCAGAAGAACTTATCTTTAGGGGGTGGCTTCTAGAAGAATTAAAAAATCAATTTGGTCTAAAAAGAGCCTTAATTTTTCAGTCATCAATATTTAGCATCGTACATATTGGATTTAATTTGCCTCTTTGGCAAATGATAAGCATACTATCTGGATTATTTTTGCTCGGTATATTTTTAGCATTTGTAAGATTAAAAAATAATAACTCGTTATGGGGTTGTATAGGATTACATGGGGGACTTGTAGGAGGTTGGTTTTTAGTAAATAATGGTTTATTTGAAATATCAAAAAATGTCCCAATTTGGTTAGTAGGACCAGGGCATATAAATACAAATCCATTGGGTGGCTTTTGGGGTATTTCACTGTTATTTTTTTTATGTTTTTTATATTTTCTTATTTTGAAAAAAAATCAAAAATTTAATTAAATAAGATATAGGATTTTTAAGATTAGAGATAAATACTGATTGATTTTTGATTAATAATTGTCAGATTAAAATAAAGATTAATAATCATATGAACTTTGAGGCAGGAATAAGATTCATTATATTTTTAATAATTTTTGGAGTTATAAACTATCTAATGATGTTGAGAAGATATGAAAACGACATCAAAAAAAAGAAATATTTACAACAGAAAAAAATTTCCAGGCTATATCCTAAAGGTTCATTTATTTTCTGAAATTAAAAAAGTTTTTGTATAATTTACTTACCATTTTTTATTAGTTTTTTGCCAACCTTCATTTAACAATTTTTGCCACAATAATCTTGCTTCTTCTATAACGATTTTTTTTCTAGTTTTCATTAATGGAGGATTTTCTCCATGAATTCCCATAATAATTCCTTCTTCAATAAACATATATTCAATAGATTTATCAGAATGATCTTTATCTTTGTAGAAACGCATCACCCCTACAAAATTGGAGTCAATTAACCAGAAATCATTAGTTGAATTCAATAAACCAAAATAAAATTAAATTTATCACATGTTTGATTGCAATCTGCGAGGAAACTATTTATTTAATTTATTCAAATTTGATATGTTTTTTCTTTTTGTCTACTTTTTTTCAATGCGCCACGTTTTTTCTTAATCTCAACTCTTTTCTTTTGTGATGCTTTAGTGGGTTGTGTAGATTTTCTTAATTTAAATGGTTTATTTAAAGCATTTTTTATGATTAAACTAAATTTCATTAAAGCTAACTGCCTATTTAATAATTGATTTCTGTGTTCTTGAACCGCTAAACGTAAACTATTATTCACTAATTTGTTTTTCAAGTTTCTCTTAAGAATTCCTTTCTGATAATCATTTAATACTTTGGAATCTTCTAAATTAAAAATAATCTCTACTCTGCTTTCAATTTTATTTACATTTTGTCCTCCAGGACCAGAAGATCTGGAAAATCGCCACTTAATTTCGTTGGATGGGATTACTAATGTTTTAGTAATTTTTAAATCCATTTTTAGTTCTTTTTGGTTTAGATCTTTAGAATAATATTCTTAATATTTTAAAACATACCTTAAAATTCGATCGGTAAATACTGGGCGGTTAAGTTAGGTAAACCGAAGTTCGGTGTATTTGCCGTATCAATATCTTCGGTATTTATCCTTTCATCTTTCAAAGAATTATCAGATATTGAGTTTGTACTAATTCAAAGGTCACTTATGTATTCAATGTTTGATCTTCTTTTTGAAACACCTTCATATCGCCCTGTATATGTTATTTCCGATAGTGAAATGAAGGAGTTAAAGAAAAACCAACATCAAGAAGAGCTTGATGAAATTACATCACAAAAAGTAAGACTTGAAGATGCTTTTAAAGCTCAATTAAAACATCTTGAAGATAGAGAAAAAGAAGTAAAAAAAGAACTTAAAGTACTCTCAGCCTCAAAAGATAAATAATTTATTTTTAGAGAAATTACTTTTTTCAAAGACGGTTAAAAACCGTCTTTTTTAATTCTTATAGTTTTAAGAGATATATTAAATCCACAGATTTTAAAAATATTTTCCATAATTAAGAAATGAATAATAACAAAGAAAAAATAAGAATGTTTTTACCCTTTAGTTGGGTAATTTGTGCAGCAATATCTTTTGCTTATATAAATTCGCATTTAATAAATACCTAATATAAATGCCTTATCCCTCAAGAGACGAAATACTTGCATCTTCAAAAGGGTGGGTAGCATCTTTTTTAAATTTTCTTCCTGGTTTAGGATCGGGTTACTTATATCAAAGAAGATGGAAACCCTATTTTTTTACCCTCACTGCTAGTACTGCTTGGTTCGCTTTAGGTATTTTTTTACAAGGTGATTCAGAGCCTTCTCAAAATGAACAAATAATTGGAATTTCTGGTCTTTTTTTCATATCAATAGTTACAGTTATAGAAGCCAACTTGGCCTTCAAAAAAGCAAGTAATAAAACAAAAGCTGAAAAAGAGAAAATAATATCCACTACCAAAAAAGGATGGTTTAAATAATTCAAAAAATTAGATCTAAAAAATATTTTATTAGTTCTAAGTTTTTTAATTTAAGTAAAAAATTCCCATATATAATTTTTAAGATTATTTAAAATTTTTTTAGTTATAAAAAAATAAAATTTCCTTTTCTTTGAGACCTTCCCATCCCGAGTCTATTAATAATTGATTCAATGTTTCTTTATCAAAATGCTTAGAACCCGTTTTGACGCATCTATTTCTCATTGATTTTTTAACACCACTCCTTTGTCTTTTATTCTCCTCATCCATAATTCTATTGTATAGATCTAGCATTTTTTGAGGAATTGGAGTACCGTCAAGATCCACACCATTTTGAATAGCAAGATCAACAGCCTGCATTCCCATTTTCTCCATATATTAAAAAAAAGCTGAAACTATAATAAAACAAAACTTATTAATCTAAAATTCTTTGAATAATAATTTATTGATTTTGAATTTCCTTAAGTACTCTAATAGCCTCTTTAATGTGTTCAGGACCATTCAATAAATCTCTAAAAATATGCCTAACTGTTCCTTTGCGATCAATAACGTAAGTTACCCGACCATCCATGAAACCTAATACTTTAGGAACTTTAAAAGTTTTCCTTAGAGAGTCATTCGTATCACAAAGTAGTGGATATTGTAATTTATTTTTATTAGCAAATGCCAAATGACTTGAGGTACTTCCATTACTTACTCCCCAAACTTGTGCCCCTAATACTTTAAATAAGTCATATTTATCTCTAAATCCGCAAACTTCTATAGTGCAACCCGGCGTATCATCTTTTGGATAAAAAAACAAAACAAGGGGGGTTTTTAAACCCTTATTTGATCTTTTAACTCCATTTTGATCCAGTAAAGAAAATTCTGGAATTTTATCTCCAATCTGCACAATGATTCTTATAAAGTTCCATATTAGAGGTTAATATGTTTTTTTTGTGACCTTAAAGTAAATAACTGATATTAAAGTCAGTTTTTTTGTTTTAAAAGATACTAAAAAATTATTGAAATAAACTAGGGTGAATTTATTAATTCAATAATATGGAATTAATAATTTACATTTTTTTATTTCTAATTCTTTTTTTGGGAGTTATTTTTAACTTAAAAATAACTAATTTTAAAAAAATTAAAGAAATACGAAACAAAGCCAAAGATTATTCAAAAAAGAATAATTAAATAAGTATTGCTAAGATTAAAATTCAATTTTTTCATTTGGAGTAAATACTGAGCAATATTTTTTTACAAGGTCCTTTGGCTGAATAGTGGGAGAATTCGTAAATTTTAATTTTAGTTTTTCTATAGCCTCATTAGCATTAATCTCACCTAGTCGATATCTTGCACACGTATCCAATACTTTAAACATTTTTGTG
>QCEQ01000004.1 GCA_003278525.1 Prochlorococcus sp. AG-355-P16
TTGTTACGTACTTTTCAACAAATGAGGTTTGTTTTTAATTGATTTCCACAGACACTATTTTTTTTGGATTTTAATATCCTAAGATTTTAGTTATATTTTTTAATGAAGGTTCAATATTTTTCCTAAAAATAGCATCGTTATTTTTTATAGCGCAATCAGGATCTTTCAATCCATTTCCAGTCAGAACACAAACAATAGTCGATTCTTTCTGAATTCTATTTTTATTTTTAATCAGTCCAGCAACTGATGCAGCACTGGCAGGCTCACAAAATACTCCCTCTTTGGCAAGAATTTTATAAGCATTGATTATTTCTTCATCTGTAACTGCTTGAAAGTCTCCTTTACTCTCTTTCCTTACTTTTTTTGCTTTTTCTCTATTTACAGGATTCCCAATTCTTATTGCAGTTGCTATTGTTTCTGGCTCTTTAACTATGATATTTTTTACTAATGGAGCAGAGCCTTCGGACTGAAAACCCATCATAATTGGTAATATCAAATTCCTTTTTATTTTTGAATATTCTTTAAATCCCATCCAATAAGCAGTTATGTTTCCTGCATTACCCATAGGAATACAAAGCCAATCAGGAGCATAACCTAAGTCATCAATTATTTCAAAAGCTGCCGTCTTTTGTCCTTGTATTCGATATGGATTAACTGAATTAACAAGTTCTATAGGATGTTCTGAGGATAAATCTCTAACAATTTCAAGAGCCTTATCAAAGTTTCCATTAATAGAAATTATTTCAGCGCCATACATTAATGCTTGCGCAAGCTTTCCTTGTGCAACAAATCCTTCTGGGATTAAAACATAAGGTTTTAATCCTCCTCTCGAAGCATATGCAGCAGCAGCTGCAGAGGTGTTTCCAGTACTTGCACAAATTACTGCTTCACGGCCTTCTTCTTTTGCTTTGCTAATTGCCATAGTCATTCCACGATCTTTAAAAGATCCTGTTGGATTAAGGCCATCATATTTTAAAAAAACTTTTGTTCCATTTCCAATTAAGTTGCTAATTGACTCGCTTAGAATTAGTGGTGTATTTCCTTCATTTAGGGAAATAATAGGAGTTTTCTTTGTAACTGGAAGATATTGTTTATAAGCTTCTATTAGACCTGGCCATCTTTTTTTTCTGTAATTAATACGCAGTTTATTTTTTATTTTATTGAATAACACCATTGTTGTTTAATTTGTTTTGATTTTTTCTAGAGGGGAATTGGTGAAAAAGTTTAATAATTCTGAAATCGATTCTACTTTATTCATAACTTTGCTCAAAGCGCTGACATCTAAAATTACAGTTTTAGTTGGATATCCTTCAAAAAAATTTACTAGATTTATTTTTCCATTTCCTATGTTTATTCCTTGAATTACGCTTGCTCTAAGGGCCAGCATACCTGTTTTTTCATCAGTTGCTCTGGGTGGGTGGATAATAGACGAAAGTCTTGTTAAAAAAACATTTCCTATTTCAGAATATATTAGTTTGCTTGCAATGGTAATAGGAACTTCAAAATCTTTATTTAAAATTTTTCTAATTTCTTTATCGGGAGACCCAGTTGCTTTCAAAATTCTTTTTAATTGTCTTGTAGATTCACCTTCTTTAGCAAAAGTTTTTAAGGAATCTACCTTAATTGTTCTAGAAAATATGCTATAAGTGATTTTAATTTCTTCAGCAGTAGAACCTTTTGGAACATTTAAAAATAATGGAGAAATTACTAAAATGAAAAATATTTTAAATTTTAAAAATTTACTAAACTTCATTTATATATTTGCACCAGCGGCAATCTTAACAAGTCTTACTACTCCTTTTTCAGTTACTTTTTTTGCAATTTTTATACCCATTTCTTTTGTATAGGGCTCATTAATAAGTCTTGGCACTCTTTTTAGAAAAATGTCAATTGAATACCCTGGTATTTTTTGTAAAATCTCTAAAAAGTTTTTCAATGGCTCAACATACATTATAAGGTCACTTAAGTTATTATTTTCGTTAGAAGTATTTAATTTAATTGATTGTGGAAGATAATTATTCAAACTTTTCAATATTTTTAGACTAAATAAATCTATTTGATTTGTTAAACCTTCAACTATCTCGTTTCTTAGAAATCCTCCATTTGGAGAAAACAGAAGATTTATAACTTCGTCTAACAGTTTTTCTAAATCGAGATTTGTTTGCTTTGCAGCATTAGAAAGTAGATCTTCTAAACGGTCCCATTTGAATTTTTTATTATCAAAAAGCATTTCTTTAAGGCTTTCCCTTAATTGTGGATCAGGGTCTTCCATCAATCTTCTTGCAAAATACGGATAAGCAGCGCCTAATATTTTGAAGTTTGGATCCACGCTTAAAGCTATTCCTTCTAATGTAAGTAAAGACCTAATTATGAGTGCATAATATGGGGGAAGTCTGAAAGGGAATTTATACATAACACCTGACATATCGTCCGTAACGCTTTTAAAATCCATTTTCGAAACCCCTTGTTCAACTGCGTTTATGAAAACATCTTGAAATGCTGGAACAATGGGTTCTAGATTAACTTCTTCTGATAAAAATCCTAATTTTACGAAATCTTGAGATAATTTATCGAAGTTTTTATTTACTAAGTGAACTACTGCTTGAATTAATCCTGACCTAGATTCTCTTGAAACCTCGCTCATCATTCCAAAATCTAGATAACATAATCTTCCATCTTCTAAGGCTAATAAATTACCTGGATGCGGGTCTGCATGAAAAAAACCATGTTCTAAAAGCTGTTCTAAGCTGCATTGCACTCCTATATCAATCATATCATCAGGATTAATTCCTAATTTTTTTACATCCTCTAAATTTGTTAATTTTGTACCGTCTATCCATTCCATTGCTAAAACTCTTCTTGAAGTTATATCTTTATAAATTTTTGGTACGGCAATCATCTTATTGTGTTTATGCATATCTCTAAATTTTTCTGCATTTGCAGCTTCGTTTAGATAATCCATTTCTTCAAAAACTCTCTTACCTAATTCATCAATCAAAGCAACTAGATCACTTCTTATTAATCCAACATTGTTTTTTAGCCAATAAGCAATATTCCTTACAATGTAAAGATCTAAGGTTATTTGTTCTCTTAAACCTGGCCGTTGTACTTTTATTGCAACGATCTCTTCATTTTTTAATTTAGCTTTATGCACTTGACCTAAAGAAGCAGCAGAAATTGGCTCTTTATCAATTTCTAAAAAAATCTCATCTATTTTGTTTCCTAAATCTTCTTCTATTAACTCCATAGCTTTATCGCCATCAAAACCAGGAAGCTGATCTTGCAATTCAGATAATTCTTCTAGAAGAATAGCTGGGATTATATCTGGTCTTGTTGATAAAGCTTGGCCTGCTTTAACAAATGCAGGTCCAAGTTCTACTAACAAATTTGTTAATTCTCTTGCTCTAAATCTTGCTTGCTGTTCATTTTTCAGTCTTCCAGTTAATTTATCCCATCCAACGGAAAAGATGTAAGCAAAAATAGGTAAGAGAGTTTGCCAAAGTCTTTTTAAAAGTCTTTTAGGGTTCTTTTTGTAAATTTTAGAAATTGTATCTGGATCATAATTTAAGAGTCCAGATACCTCAATAAAATCAGTAAAATCTTCTTTCATAACTTTATATATTTAAAACCTTTATTTTTCTAAAAAAGAAGTTAATTTTTTTATATGGCAGATTTATCATGTTAATACAACTAAAAATAGAAAATATAGCCTTAATAGAAATTATAGAAATTAATTTCGAAAAAGGTTTGAATATCATAACTGGGGATTCAGGTTCAGGAAAATCATTAATTTTGGATTCCCTAAATGCATTATTTGGTGGAACTAATATACCTCTAAAACATTTAATACGTCCAGGCAAAGATTTTTGCGTTATTGAGGCGATATTTTCTTCTTCTTTTCAAATTAATAATTGGTTAATTGATAATGGTTTTCAAATAACTTCTTCAGAACTACAAATTAAAAGAAAATCTTATAAAAAAAATAATAAAATCTTATCAAAATATAGCCTTAATGATTTACCAATTAATAGACAATCATTAGAAAAACTTGGAGCATTTTTAATAGATTTTGCAGGTCAATCTGACACTTTTATCTTTGATTCTCTTGATAAGAGAAGACTAATTATTGATGACTTATGTTCTAAAGAATTTAGAGATACTAGCGAAAGGATTAAAAGTACATGGAGAGAAAGTGAAAAGTTAACAAGATTATTGAATGAAAAAATACAATTTTCTAGGAATCAAGAAGAAGAAAACTTGGCAATTAAACACATGTTGAAGAGTTTAGAAGAAGCTGATTTAAATTCAAGTGAAGAAATTTTAGAACTAGAGTCATTAGAAAATAAACTTGTAAATAATCTTGAAATTAATAATTCAATTAAATCATCATTAGAAAATTTAAACAATTTCAGTCACGATGAACCCTCAGTAACTTCTTTTATAAATCAATCACTAAAGATTTTAAATAAAACAGCCGATTTCGATTTAAAGATTCAAAAATTTAGAGAGAAGTTATTAAATATTCATGCTGATGTTGAAGATTTAATTTTTGATCTAAAGTCATATTTGCAAGAAATAGAAAATTATGAATCTAATCTTCCAGGTATACAAAAAAGATTATTCTTTTTAAAAAACTTAGAGAGAACTTTTTCATTGGATCTAACTCAATTAATCGAAAAGCGAGATGAATTAAAGACTTATTTCCAACAAAATGATCAAAATAATGAGATTTGCAGTATTAAAGCTCAAATTGAGAATTTACGAAGTAATTTAAATTATTTATTTGTTATTCAATCTACTGAAAGAAAAAAAATTGCTAAACAGTTACAAAATTCAGTAATGTCGATTTTGAGCAATCTAGGTTTAGAAAATGCAAATTTTTTAATTCAATTTTCTGATTGCAAGCCTTCTGGCGATGGAATTGACGATATAAATTTTTTGTTCTCAGCTAATCCTGACCAGAAACTTGCTCCATTATCAAATGTTATTTCTGGCGGAGAAATGTCAAGATTCTTGTTGGCTATTAAGTCCAGTATTTCTAAAAAACCCAATACTTTCTTTTTAGATGAAATTGATAGTGGTTTAAGTGGTAAATCTCTATTTTCTTTGGTTGAGCTGATAAAAGAAATTTCTAAAAATCAACAAGTTTTATGTATTACACATCAGCCATTCTTAGCTGCTAGGGGATTAGCTCATTTCAAAGTTAGTAAAAACGTGATTAATGGAATAACTTATACTTCAATTGCAAAATTAACAACAAAAAATCAAAGAAAAAATGAACTAATAGAACTTATAGGTGGAGGTTCTTGCGAAGTAAACGAATATGCTTCTAAACTTATTGATCGCTCAGCTGCGTAAAAAAAGAAATTTTCTACTATAATAATCAATTTAAATCATAATTTAGATTTAAACATGGTTAATAAAGTTGATAATAGTTTTGAAGAATATAACTCAATTAATATTAGAGGAGCTCGTCAGCATAATTTAAAAAATATTGATCTTTCTCTACCTAGGAATAAATTTATAGTTTTTACAGGTGTGAGCGGAAGTGGTAAAAGCTCTCTAGCTTTTGATACTATTTTTGCTGAAGGTCAAAGAAGATATGTTGAGAGTCTTTCGGCATATGCAAGGCAATTTTTAGGTCAAGTAGATAAACCAGATGTTGACAATATTGAAGGGTTATCACCTGCTATTTCAATTGATCAAAAATCTACAAGTCATAATCCCCGATCAACAGTTGGAACAGTAACAGAGATACAAGATTATTTAAGATTGTTGTTTGGTCGTGCTGGTGAGCCGCATTGTCACCATTGCGGGATTCCAATTGCCCCTCAAACAATTGATGAAATGGTGGATCAAATTCTTCTTTTACCAGAGGGAACAAGATACCAATTGTTGGCTCCTGTTGTAAGAGGTAAGAAAGGAACACATACAAAATTAATAAGTGGACTAGCTGCTGAGGGATTTGCTAGGGTAAGAATCAACGGAGAGGTAAGAGAACTTGCTGATAGTATTGAATTAGATAAAAATCAAATTCATAATATTGAGGTAGTAGTAGATAGATTAATTGCAAGAGAGGGAATACAAGAAAGATTAAATGATTCTCTACAAACTTGTCTCAAAAGGGGTGATGGTTTAGCAATAGTAGAAGTTGTTCCAAAAAAAGGAGAAAATTTACCTTCAAATTTAGAGAGAGAGAAACTTTACTCAGAAAATTATGCATGTCCTGTACATGGCTCTATAGTTGAAGAACTTTCTCCTAGATTATTTTCTTTTAATAGCCCATATGGTGCTTGTCCAGATTGTCATGGAATTGGTTATTTAAAAAAATTTACTGCTGATAGAGTTATTCCTGATAAAACATTGCCTGTTTATGCTGCAATAGCCCCTTGGAGCGAAAAAGATAATACCTATTATTTTTCTTTACTTTATTCTGTAGGACAAGCTTATGGTTTTGAATTAAAAACTCCTTGGAAAGATTTAAGTGATTTGCAAAAACAAGTTTTGCTTTTGGGATCAGATAAACCAATATTAATTCAAGCTGATAGTCGTTTTAAAACTTCTAGTGGTTTTGAAAGACCTTTTGAGGGGATTTTGCCCATATTAGAAAGGCAATTAAATGAAGCAAATGGAGAATCAGTTAAACAAAAATTAGAAAAGTATCTCGAATTAGTTCCTTGTAAGACATGTTCTGGAAAAAGATTAAGACCTGAGGCTTTGGCCGTTAAAGTTGGTCCATACAATATTACTGACTTAACTTCTATAAGCGTTTCTGAAACCCTAAATCACGTAGAGCGCATCATGGGTTTAGGTAAGTCAAAGAACGAAAATATATCTTTATCAGAAAAACAAAAGCAAATCGGTGAATTGGTATTAAAAGAGATTCGTTTACGTTTGAAGTTTTTAATTAATGTAGGTTTAGATTATTTGACTTTAGATAGACCAGCTATGACTTTGTCTGGTGGTGAGGCTCAGCGTATTAGGTTGGCTACGCAAATAGGTGCAGGTCTTACTGGGGTTTTATATGTATTAGATGAACCAAGTATTGGTTTGCATCAAAGAGACAATGACAGATTATTAGAAACATTAAAAAGCTTAAGAGATTTGGGAAATACTTTGGTTGTGGTTGAACATGATGAAGATACTATGAAATCCGCAGATTATTTAGTAGATATTGGTCCAGGGGCAGGTGTCTATGGCGGGGAAATTATTGCTAAAGGATCTTATCAAGATGTCTTAAATTCAGAAAAGTCATTAACAGGAGCTTATCTCAGTGGTAGGAAGTCTATACCTACTCCAAAAGAACGTAGAGCATCTGTAAAAAAAAGTTTAATTTTAAATAATTGCTCTAAAAATAATTTAAAAAATATTTCTGTGGAATTTCCTTTAGGAAGATTAGTTTCTGTAACCGGAGTAAGTGGAAGTGGCAAAAGCACCTTGATAAATGAGTTGCTTCATCCTGCATTGTGTCATTCTCTAGGATTAAAAGTTCCTTTTCCTCAGGGTGTAAAAGAGTTAAAGGGTATAAAGGCAATTGATAAAGTTATCGTTATTGATCAATCTCCAATAGGAAGAACCCCAAGATCTAATCCTGCTACATATACAGGTGCTTTTGACCCTATAAGGCAGATATTTACTGCCACAGTAGAAGCAAAAGCAAGAGGTTATCAGGCTGGTCAATTTAGCTTTAACGTGAAAGGAGGAAGATGCGAAGCTTGTAAAGGCCAGGGAGTTAATGTTATTGAAATGAATTTTTTACCTGATGTTTATGTTCAATGTGAAGTATGTAAAGGAGCTCGTTTCAATAGGGAAACTCTTCAAGTTAAATATAAAGGTTTCAATATATCTGATGTTTTAGAGATGACTGTTGAACAAGCTGCAGAAACTTTTTCTGCAATACCTCAAGCTGCTGATAGATTATCTACTTTGGTAGATGTTGGCTTAGGATATGTCAAATTAGGCCAACCAGCGCCTACATTATCAGGTGGAGAGGCTCAAAGAGTTAAGTTAGCTACGGAATTGTCAAAAAGGGCTACTGGAAAAACTTTATATTTGATTGATGAACCAACTACAGGGTTAAGTTTTTATGATGTTCATAAATTAATGGACGTGATACAACGTTTAGTAGATAAAGGTAATTCAGTAATCGTTATTGAACATAATTTAGATGTTATAAGATGTTCAGATTGGATTATCGATTTAGGACCTGATGGAGGTGATAAAGGCGGAGAAATCATTGCAGAAGGTATTCCTGAGGATGTAGCTAAAAATCCTACAAGTCATACAGCAAAATATCTTAAAAAGGTTCTAAAATAAAAAATACTTGTTGCATTTCTTTGTATTTTAATTATTGCAGCAAAACGAAATTCTTTTTCAGAGGGGCATAAAACATTTCTATAACTGCATTTCTTTAACTTCTGTATTTAAAGAATTTAAAATCATAATGGTTTCTTAATATTTCCATAGAAAATTCAGCTTATTTGTATTAAAGGCCGTTGATCGGAGGAATTGCTAGATGAGATTGAAATTTTTACATTTACATTTACATGGTCTCATACGTTCTAAAAATCTTGAGTTAGGCAGGGATGCAGATACAGGGGGGCAAACACAATACGTTTTAGAGTTAATTAAAAGTTTGGCTAATACTCCAGACGTTGATCAAGTGGATTTGGTTACCCGTTTAATAAATGATCCCAAAGTAGACGATGAATATTCCCAAGAAGAAGAATTTGTTGAACCTGGAGTTAGAATTTTAAGATTCAAATTTGGACCTAATAAATATTTAAGAAAGGAATTGCTTTGGCCTTATCTAGATCATTTAACTGAAAGACTAATTTCTTATTACAAAAAAAATGAAAAGCCTAATTTCATTCATGCACACTATGCAGATGCTGGATATGTAGGAGTTAAACTAAGTAAATACTTAAACGTTCCTCTTATTTTTACTGGTCATTCTTTAGGAAGAGAGAAAAAAAGGAAATTGCTTGATACTGGTTTAAAAACTAATCAAATAGAAAAGCTTTATTTTATAAGTAAAAGAATTGAGGCAGAAGAAAAAGCATTGAAGTCTGCAGATATTGTTGTTACGAGCACTGAACAAGAGTCAGTGTATCAATATTCCCAATATTCTTCCTTTTCTCCTTACAAAGCTAAAGTTATTCCTCCTGGTGTTGATCATAATAAATTTCATCATATTCACTCCACAACTGAGACAGCTGAAATTGAAAATATGATGAAACCTTTTCTAAAGGATTCTTCAAAACCTCCATTTTTGACTATTTCTAGAGCTGTAAGAAGAAAAAATATTCCCTCTTTGATTGAGGCATATGGAAGATCTGAAAAATTAAAAAGAAAAACTAACTTGATTTTAATTTTGGGTTGTCGAGATAGTACTTCAAAACTTGACCCTCAACAAAAAGATGTATTTCATAATATTTTTGAAACAATTGATAAATATAATTTGTATGGAAAAGTAGCATACCCAAAAAAACATCTTCCAAGTCAGATTCCTGCTTTATATAGGTGGGCTGCTAGTAGAGGTGGTGTATTTGTTAATCCAGCTTTAACTGAGCCTTTTGGTTTAACTCTTCTTGAAGCTTCTTCATGTGGATTGCCAATTATATCAACAAATGATGGAGGACCAAAAGAAATTCGTTCAAAATGTGAAAATGGACTTCTTGTGGATGTTACTGATATTAATGAGTTGAAAGTTATTCTTGAAAAAGGAATTTCAAACAATAATCAGTGGAAATTATGGAGTAGAAATGGAATTGAGGGTGTTAATAGGCACTTTAGTTGGAACACTCACGTACGTAATTATTTATCAGTACTTACTGAAGAATTTTCACTTTCAAATAGTTATTCTTCATCTGAGATTAAACAAAGTTGTTTAAAAGGAACTTCCTCACTTATAAAACCCCATTGATCAAATACCTCAGGATCAGGGTGAAGAATTAGTTGATTATTTTGAGTTTTCTTAAGTTTGAAGCCCTTTTTAGATAGTTTTTTCATTAAGTTAGCAGTTTCTTCAAATCTCGATGCCATTGCATCAAGACTTGAGCAGTCACTTGTTAATCCATTATCTTTCCATGTAAAAAAATTCATAGCAAATTTTTCAAAGGTTGATTTTTAAAACTATACCTAAAATTACAAGTAATATGTTGATTTTCCAAAAATTTTCAACTATTTTTTGTTCCTTAACTCCTTTAAGTTCAAAATGGTGGTGTAGTGGAGTCATTAAAAATATGCGTTTACCTCTGCGAAATAATTTCTTTGTAATTTTAAAAAGCCCTACTTGAACCACAACTGAAAATGATTCAATAATGAATATTCCGGAGAAAATAGATAAAGTAAAAACGCTATTGGTTAATAACGCTATGGAACCCAGAATTGCTCCAATACTCAGAGATCCTGTGTCACCCATAAATATTTTTGCAGGATAACTATTATATTTGAGAAATCCTAAGCATATGCCGGACATCGAAAAACATAAGATGCTAAAAACAAAAAGTTCTTGCTGCTCTTTCATTAATATTTCTGTTCCTAATCCATAAAAGACAATCCCACTGCATCCAGCTGCTAATCCATCTAGTCCATCAGTCAAATTTACTGAATTACTTATGCCCACAAGTACTAAAAAAGAAATTGGCAATATGAAAATATTCATATTTATTCCCCAGGAGTCAGAAACTGCTATTAATGGACTGATTAAATTTTTTTCATAGGCTAAAAATACAAAAGTTATTGAGATGACACTTTGTAAGATTAATTTTTCTTTTGTTTTTAAACCTGTGTTCTCTTTTTTTTTAATGCTTAAATAATCATCTAAAAATCCTATAGCAAAGAAACCAAAAATAGTTAGTAATAAAAGAAATAATTTTAGAGAACCTAAATTGATAGTTATTATTAAAAGCAAAATCAAAAAAGGGATTATCATAAAAATCCCACCCATTGTTGGAGTATCACTTTTTTTAAAGTGATTAGCTGGGCCTTCATTCCTAATATTTTGAAGTAAATTAAATTTTTTGATAATCTTTAGACCATTTTTCGTTGAAAAAATAGAAATAAAGAAGGATAGTAAGTAAACTCCAGTAAAAATAAAATTATTAAAAAAATAGGAGGTAACTATTAAAGCAAGAGTAATTAATATAAATAAAGACTTAAAGTTAAACTCTTTAATCTTCCCAATCATCTTCTAATGAAGGATCTTCTTCAGTTTTATAATCTTCCTTTTCCCCCATTAGCGCTGAAAGTTCTTCTTCCTCTATTGTACTAATCTCTTGGGAATCTCCATCCTTTTCTGCAACGAGTCTACCTGTATTTTCGAGCCAAGATAGTAGATCAGGCTCCTCTCTTAATGGCAATACGGGAGCTGGATCATCTCTGTGATAGCAAGTTAAAGCGGGATTGACTTCAGAAATATCGTCTAATCTAAGTTTTAGTTCGTTTGAATCCATTATAAATAATGTTCTATATATAAGATAGTACATAATGATGCACACTAAAAACTTTGTTTGATAAAGGAAATTTAAAATACTTTTTTATCTGGCTAATTTCCTTGATGCTGTCTGGATTATTAAAACTTATTGGATATTTGAATCCCAATGTTTTAATAATTAATAACTTTCTTCTCTTATTACTAGTTTTTGGTCCAGCTCTTTTAGTTACAATAGTATTAGTGTTTAATAAGTTTTCAAATTCTTAATTACGTTAAAAATTTAACTTTATGGAGCAAATTTAGATGCAGCAGGTAAAAAAAGTTGTACTAGCTTATTCTGGTGGCGTAGATACGAGCGTTTGTATTCCATATTTAAAGAATGAATATGGAATTTCAGAAGTGGTTACTTTTGTCGCAGATCTTGGTCAAGGCGAGGATTTAGAACTTATTAGGCAAAAAGCTTTAAATTCTGGTGCATCTCGATCAATAGTTGGCAATTTAGTTAAAAGTTTTGTTGAGAGATACGCTTTTCCAGCCATTAGAGCAAACGCACTATATTTAGATAAATATCCCTTATCTACAGCTCTTGCTAGACCTTTAATTGCAGAAAATCTTGTAAATATTGCTCGAGAGTTTAGTGCTGATGCGGTGGCTCATGGATGCACTGGTAAAGGAAATGATCAAGTTCGATTTGATTTAGCAATAAATGCTCTAGGTCCTGATTTAAAAATAATTACTCCTGCAAGGGAATGGAATATGAGTAGGGAAGAGGCAATAGTGTACGGAGAAAAGTTTGGTATTCCTGCACCAGTATCAAAAAAATCACCATATTCAATAGATGTTAATTTACTTGGTAGGAGTATTGAAGCAGGCATATTAGAAGACCCAATGAAAGAGGCACCTGAAGATATTTTTGCAATGACATCATCTATTGAGAATTCACCTGATTCTCCTCAAGAAGTAGAAATTATTTTCAAAAATGGTTTTCCTGTTGGAATTAATGATGAATCTCTAACCCCTATAGAGATTATTAAAAAAGCTAATGTTCTCGCAGGTGAGCATGGTTTTGGAAGAATTGATATGATTGAAGACCGAGTAGTAGGAATTAAAAGTAGAGAGATTTATGAAACACCAGGCCTCTTGCTTTTAATCAAAGCTCACAAAGAATTAGAAAGCATTACATTAAATCCAGACGTTGTGGACTTTAAAGGAATAGTTGAAAAAAAATGGGGACAACTTGTCTATCAAGGTTTTTGGTTTGGACCTCTTAAAGATAGTTTAGATTCATTTATTTCGTCGACTCAAACTGCAGTTAATGGAAGAGTAAAGATTAGACTTCATAAGGGGAACGCAATAATAATAGGTAGAATGTCGGAAAAAAATTCACTTTACAGAGAAGATTTGGCAACTTATAGCAAAGACGATGTTTTTAATCATTCTTTAGCGGAGGGTTTTATTTATATGTGGGGTATGTCTAATAAAATATGGGCTGAATTAAATTCAAAATAAAAGATTAACATTTAAGATTCTGCATTTTCTTTAGTTTCAGTATCATCTTTCCCCGAAGTTGAAGTATCTGCGCTTACTACTGGTTGTTCTTCCTTAGATTCAACTTTAGTTTCTGGATTTTCTTTATCATCTGTTTTAGTTGAATTCTTAGTTGAAGGTCTTGGAGTTGGCAAGGGCCCTTCTTGTTTAACGGTCATGTATCTAATAACATCTTCACTTAGTCTCATTGCTTTTTCGATTTTGAAAATATGTTGTCCATCTCCTTGATGACTTAGTTGGACGTAAATACCTTCTCTATGTTTTGCTATTTGATAGGCTAATCTTCTTTTCCCCCTCATTTGACTGTCGAGGATGGTACCGCCAAATTCTGCTAAAAGCTTATTATATTTATCTATGTGGTTAGTTACTTGATCTTCCGCAATATCTGGGCGGAGGATATACATAGTTTCGTAGTAAGATTGTTGATCGTTCATAGTTTCAGACAAGGTCTTTGGCTCATATAATTGATGTTATGAGCGTCTGTTCATCTTTAACGATACATCATAATGTGCATTTCCTTGAAAATTAGCATTATTTTAAAGATGATTTTTGAGTGCATCATTCATAATATTAAAGGGTACTTCTAAGCCATTTGTCCAAAATGATAATGATTGCAATCCCTGAGCAACAAGCATTTGCAAACCATCGATAGTTATGCATCCTTTATTGGCGCTGAATTTTAATAAATGAGTCGGAGCCGGATTATAAATTAAATCATAAACAATAGTTTTTGAGTTAAGAGATCTCCAAAAATGATCTCCATATGGCAGTAAATTCGATTCATTTTTGGCTGTTTTCATTCCAACTGGTGTTGTATTGACAACTAAATCTGCTTCTTCAATTAAATTTTGAGCTTGATTATCGTTACTTAAGAAGCTCTGAAGTTCAATTTGATTCTCAAAGTTTTTTATTAATTCATCTAGTGATGATTTGTTACGTGCTATTACTGAAATTTTTGAAAGATTTAAATTTATTAAACCTTGAATAACAGCTTTTGCTGCACCCCCGGAGCCAAGAACTATTGATTTTTTCTTTGCTAAGTTTAAATTTTTCAATGGAAAAATAAATCCTTCTAAATCGGTATTAGTTGCGCTCCATTCATTTTCAGAATTTAATTTCAGGGTATTAATGGCTTTCAGTTTGCTTGCAATAGGCGAAATTTCACTACATAGGTTAAATACTTTTTCTTTATGGGGAATTGTAATATTTAAACCTTTGCAATTAATTTTTTTCAAAGAATTCAAAACCAATTCTAGATCTTCATCTTTGCAAGGTATAGCTATATAAATTAAATCTAGGCCTAAATACTGGAATGCAGCATTTTGCATAATCGGTGACAATGAATGGCTTACTGGATTGCCGATTAATGCTATAAAAGATGTCTTACTTGAAATCATGTTTAGAATTTTTCTTTAAAATAATGATCTGTTCGGGAACCACACCCCATCTTTGAGTAACAATAATGGCGACGATGACCGATTATGGAGAATAACAAATATTAAGAATTTACCCATGGGTAAGGTTGTAGGAATTGATTTAGGAACAACAAATAGTTGTGTCGCTGTAATGGAAGGTGGTAAACCTACTGTAATAGCAAATGCTGAGGGTTTCAGAACTACTCCATCAGTTGTTGCATATACAAAAAATCAAGATCAGCTTGTTGGACAAATAGCAAAGAGACAAGCTGTGATGAACCCTGAAAATACTTTTTATTCTGCAAAACGTTTTGTTGGTAGAAGAGTTGACGAAGTAAATGAAGAATCTAAAGAAGTTAGTTATTCTGTTGAAAAATCTGGTTCTAGTGTCAAATTAAAATGTCCTATTTTGGATAAGCAGTTTTCTCCTGAAGAGGTGAGTTCTCAAGTTTTAAGAAAGTTAGCAGATGATGCGGGTAAATATCTTGGTGACAAAGTTACACAGGCTGTAATTACAGTTCCAGCTTACTTTAATGATTCTCAGAGACAGGCCACTAAAGATGCTGGAAAGATTGCAGGTTTAGAAGTTCTTAGAATTGTTAATGAACCAACTGCTGCGGCTTTAGCATATGGTTTGGATAAAGAAAATGAAAAAATTCTTGTTTTTGATTTAGGGGGAGGAACATTTGATGTCTCAGTTATTGAAGCTGGTGATGGAGTAACTGAAGTTCTATCTACATCTGGAGATACACATCTAGGTGGTGATGATTTTGATAGATGTATCGTAGATCACTTAGCTAATACCTTTAAATCAAATGAGGGAATTGATCTTAGACAAGATAAGCAAGCATTGCAAAGATTAACTGAAGCTGCAGAAAAAGCAAAAATAGAGCTCTCAAATGCTACACAAAGTGAAATAAATTTACCTTTCATTACAGCGACTCCAGAAGGACCAAAACATCTGGATTTGAACCTTACTAGAGCAAAGTTCGAGGAATTAGCTGCTTCTTTAATTGATAGGTGTAAGACCCCAGTTGAGAGAGCTATCAGTGATGCAAAAATTTCTACTAGTGAAATTGATGAAGTTGTTATGGTGGGAGGCTCATCTAGGATTCCTGCTGTTTTAGATTTAGTTAAAAAAATAATTGGTAAAGAACCAAATCAAACCGTTAATCCTGATGAGGTTGTAGCTGTTGGAGCTGCTATTCAGGGAGGAGTTTTAGCAGGAGAGGTTAAAGATATATTGTTACTTGACGTTACTCCACTTTCGTTAGGTGTAGAGACTTTAGGGGGAGTAATGACAAAAATGATAAATCGAAATACTACAGTACCTACCAAGAAATCTGAAACATATTCAACCGCTGTGGATGGACAAACAAATGTAGAAATTCATGTATTGCAGGGTGAAAGAGAAATGGCTTCTGATAACAAAAGCTTAGGAACTTTTAGATTGGATGGTATACCTTCAGCACCTAGAGGTGTTCCACAAATTGAAGTTACATTTGATATTGATGCAAATGGAATTCTTAGTGTTACTGCTAAAGATAAAGGAAGTGGTAAAGAGCAGAGTATTTCTATTACTGGTGCTTCAACTCTATCTGATAATGAAGTAGAAAAAATGGTAAAAGATGCTGAATCAAATGCATCTGCAGATAAAGAAAAAAGAGAAAAAATCGATTTAAAAAATCAAGCTGAAACACTTGTATATCAGACAGAAAAGCAACTTGGTGAGTTGGGAGATAAAATTGATGCTGCAGCAAAGTCTAAAGTTGAAGAAAAAAGTAATGCTTTAAAAGAAGCAACTTCAAAAGAAGATTACGAATCCATGAAAAAGCTCCTTGAAGAACTCCAGCAAGAACTTTATGCAGTTGGTTCATCTGTTTATCAGCAACCTGGTAATCAGCCACCATCACCTGGCGCGGCGGGCGGTCCTGATCAGAGTGATTCAAACGAAAAAGGAGGAGATGATGTAATTGATGCAGATTTTACTGAAACGAAAGATTAAGAAAAGTGATTGTTAATTTCATTAGCAACCCATTTAGAACAAGCTGGAGCAAGTAAAATCCCATTTTTATAAAAACCTGTGCAAACAATAAGTCCATCTTCAAGATTTTTCATTATCGGTGAAGGTTCACCATCTGGCCTTGACCTTATTCCGTACCATTTTTTAGAAATCTTCCCTTTCAGCAGCCAATTTGGTTTCTTATCTAGAAAATTTGTAAGTTTTTCGAAAGTATTTTCTTCGGGCTTAGTACTATATTCGTCGGTTGATCCAATAATTAGCTTATTTTTTGATTTTGGAATTATATTTTTACCATTTATATTGAATTGTTTTGGCAGCGATAATAAATCAACTTCTCCATCATTTACATCAATTTCCATAGCCTGACCTAAGACAGGTTTTAATGTGATGTTATGAGATATGTTATCTATTAAATCAATTGCTTTTAGAGAATTACACAAAATAACCATATCAGATTTGATATCCTCATTGTTTCTTGTTGTAGAAATCCATTGATTCTTTGATTTTCTGATTTTTATTATTTCTCCTGTTGAAAAATTGATTTTTTTATGTTTTAGATATTTATCTAATGTTTGAAGTAAAGAAAAAGGATTTATTCTTCCATCTTTAAAGGAAATAATTCCTTTTATATTGTTTGTTTGGAAGGTTTTATTTATATTCTTGATAAATATTGAGTCTCTTTCTAAAATTCGTAAGTTTTGATTATTATTTTCATATATAAATTTCTCTAACTTTTTAAACTTTTCTTCATTAGTAGTTAGTTGTATTAATGGTTTTTCGATATTTAATTCACTATTAAATTTTTGCAGGAATGTAATCCATTGTGGCCATAATTCAATGCTTTGTTTCCTAAGATCCCAGCTTCTACCTCTTCTTTTTTGATACATATTACCCATTAGTAAGCCTAAAGCTGCATAGCTACTATTTTGTAGTTCAGTTGGATCTATTATCGTTATCTGGAAACCTAATTCTGATAATTCTAAGGCGTTAAATTTTCCAATAATCCCTGATCCAATAATAACTATGTGTGCTTTTTGAAAATTTTCTTTTAAGCTTTTCATTGATATATTAGAAATACTTGATTATTTGACTTAATAGTTAAAGATTTTTTGGAACATCCTTCAATTATATTCAAAATTGTTTGCCCCGATCGTCCTGGTCTTGTAAGTTTACTTACAAGTTGGATTTCAAATTACGGTGGAAACATAAAACATTCTGATCACCATACAGATCAAGATGCGGGTTTGTTTCTTAGTCGAATTGAATGGAATATTAATAATGCCTCTTTTAATAGAGATGAAATTTATAAGGAATTTGAAAAAATAGCCGATGAAGTAAATGGAAAATTTAACGTAAATTATTCTGATGAAATTCCAAAAGTTGCTATTTTCGTGAGTAAACAAAATCATTGTTTGATTGATTTACTTTGGCGAGTAAGAAATGGAGAACTCAAAATGAAAGTCCCGTTAATAATTTCAAATCATTCCGATCTTGAAAATATTGCAAATGACTTTAATGCAAAATTTGTTCATTTTGATACCTTTAAAACAGATAAATCTATTGTTGAAGATCAATTTTTAGATTTACTAAAAAAATATGAAATTGATCTTGTTGTATTAGCTAAATATATGCAAATTTTGAGTGACTCTTTTTTAAAAAAGTTTTCTTCAATAATAAATATTCACCATTCCTTCTTGCCTGCATTTAAGGGCGGGCAACCATATCATCGAGCTTGGAAGAGAGGTGTTAAATTAATCGGTGCTACTGCTCACTATGTTACTGAAGATCTTGATGAAGGCCCGATAATTGAGCAATGCACAGTTAATGTAAGTCATAGGGACGAAGTTGATGATTTGATTAGAAAAGGAAGAGATATTGAAAGAATAGCTTTAGCAAGAGCAGTTAGATTACATCTGAATCATCAAGTATTTGTTTATAACAGCAAAACTGCTGTTTTTGATTGAAGATAATTTTTAGTCTTCTAATTCTATCTGTATTTGTCTTTCATAAATTGATTCTTCATTAAAAGCTCTTGCTATCAAGAAACTGGCAATGCAGCTGATTAAAACAGGTTTCATTATTAATAAATTTTTTGTTAAAGCAAAAGCTAAAAACATTGCTGTTATAGGTGTTCGCGAACATCCTGCTACGAAAGCTCCCATTCCCGCAAAAATGTATGTACTTGGTGCATGTCCTGTCGCAATTTCCACCCAGCTACCCATTATTAGTCCGATTGACCCTCCTAAAGTAAGCATTGGATAGAACAATCCTCCAGGGGCTCCAGATGCTGCAGCTAAACCTGTCGTGATAAATAATACTAAAACTGCTAATAAAGCAATTCTAATACTTGTATTTTGTTCAGCTATTATTTTCTGTAATTCATCTAAATTATGAAATGTACTGGGTAAAAAAGCATAGATACTTCCTAAGATAAGTCCACAGATACTCATTTTTAAAACAAATTTATTTTTGTACCACTTTTTCCCAAGATTTTGCATTAACAAAACAAATCTGCTGTACAATTCTGCAAAAATTCCAATAATTATTCCTAGTAAAACTAGGTAAATAAAATCTATAGGTAAGAAAAAAACTGATGGGTCATACTCTTTTTGGATTAAAAATCCGAGGTTAAAATCAAAGCCTCCTGCTTTAGGATCTAAACCCAAGGCTTGAATAATATCAGCAGATGAATCTGCAATGAAAGTTGTGATAACTACTAGTAGCAAAATTACTGGTCTAGCAGAGTTTAATAACTCCTCTATTGCATAGACAAATCCTCCTAATGGAGCGCTAAATACTGCAGCTATTCCAGCACCACCCCCTGCTGCTACTATTACTCTTCTGAAAGCTGTAGGTGCTTTGAGCCACTTAGCCATTTGCCAAGCTACTGATCCTCCCATTTGGACTGATGGACCTTCCGGTCCCAAAGGGAATCCACTACCAATAGCAATAATTCCTGATATGAGCTTTACTAATCCTACTTTTATATTCATTGGAACTTTCTTATGCCTTAAGAAACCCATAATTTGACTCACACCTGAACCTTTTGCAGCAGGTGCTATATATTTGATCAAGTATCCTGCAATGGCTCCTCCAAGAGCTCCAAAAATAGGTAAGACCGTAATAGATGAGAATTGGTCTAGTAATGCTAATCTCCAATTATTAATAAAGTAAATTCCAGTTTTAAAAAATATGCTTGTAATTGAGGCTCCTAAACCTGTTAATAAGAGCGAAAACACAACGACTAAGGATCTTTGTTTTAATAATTTTTTGATGGTACGAGAAGAATTATTACTTGTTTTTTGAATATTATCTTTTATAAGGTTTGGCATAGTCCATGATTACTTTGACAAGCTGAAATCGTTTATTTCATCAAATTGAAGATAACGATAAAGTTCCTCTGAATAAGGATTAATTTTATTTTTAGTAATATCCTGATATTCTTCTATATCAGGTATTTTTCCAAGCAGTGCGCAAACTGCTGCTAATTCTGCACTTCCTAAAAATACTTGCGCATTCTTGCCAAGTCTGTTGTCAAAATTTCTTGTACTAGTAGAAAATACTACGGAACCTTCATCTACTCTAGCTTGATTCCCCATACATAAAGAACAGCCTGGCAATTCTAATCTTGCACCACAATTTTCGAATATTTTATAGTAGCCTTCATCTTTAAGAGTTTCTTCATCCATTTTTGTTGGTGGACAAATCCATAATTTTGCTTTTAAATTTTGTACCCCTTCAAGAACTTTCGCAGCTGCCCTGTAATGACCAATATTTGTCATGCAAGAACCTATAAAAACTTCGTCAATATTTGTATTTGCAACATCAGTGATTTCTTTCACATTATCTGGATCATTAGGGCAAGCAACTATAGGTTGTGTTACTTTTGCTAAATCAATTTCAATGATTTCGTCATACTGAGCGTTTGAATCTGGTTGAATTAACGATGGTTTTTTTAACCAATTTTTCATATCATTTATTCTTCTTGAAATTGATTTTGAATCTTCATAATTACTCTCGATCATTTTTTCTAGCAGGCAAATATTGCTTCTTAAGTATTCTTGAACTGTTTCTTGGGATAAAAGTATAGTGCTTCCAGCGCATGAGCGTTCTGCAGTAGCATCAGTAAGTTCAAAAGCTTGTTCAAGTTTAAGGTTTGGTAATCCCTCAATCTCCATAATTTTCCCGTTGAATATATTTTTTTTATTTTCTTTCTCAACAGTTAAAAGTCCTTTTTTAATTGCGAAAAGAGGGATTGCATTTACTAAATCTCTAAGAGTAATTCCTGGTAATAATTCTCCCTTAAATTTAACCAGCACAGATTCTGGCATATTTAATGGCATTGACCCTATTGCAGCGGCAAAGGCAACAATGCCCGAGCCTCCAGGAAATGAAATGCCAAGAGGAAATCTTGTATGACTATCTCCACCTGTGCCCACAGTATCAGGAAGAAGCATTCTGTTAAGCCAGCTATGAATTATGCCGTCTCCAGGCTTAAGAGCTACTCCACCTCTTTGAGATATAAAATCAGGTAATTCTTTATGGGTAACTAGATCTACTGGTTTAGGATATGCAGCTGTATGACAAAAACTTTGCATTACTAAATCTGCAGTAAATCCTAAACAAGCTAGTTCTTTTAGTTCATCTCTGGTCATTGGCCCAGTAGTATCTTGACTACCAACTGTGGTCATAATTGGTTCACAGGTCATTCCTGGCCTAACTCCATCTAAACCGCAAGCTTTGCCTACTATTTTTTGAGCTTGAGTATAGCCGGCACTACTTTCGGTTGGATTTTGTGGTCTGGTAAATATTTCACTTGGTTGATAATCTAATTTTTTTCTAATTTTGTCCGTAAGAGATCTTCCAATCATAAGATTAATTCTTCCGCCAGCTTGGATTTCATCAGAAAGAGTTGATGGATATAAGTCGAAATTGCTTATTAATTCTTCAGTATTTGAGTCTTTTTCAATTTTTTTAATAATGCCTTTATATGGATATATTTTAATAATGTCTCCTGTTGTCATATGAGATACGTCAGCTTCTATAGGTAAAGCTCCTGAATCTTGTGCAGTATTAAAAAAAATTGGGGCTATTTTGCTACCAATTATTATTCCACCTGTTTTTTTGTTTGGAACAAAAGGGATATCTTCTCCTATATGCCAAATGAGTGAATTAATAGCAGATTTTCTAGAACTCCCTGTTCCAACAACATCTCCAACATAAGCTATCGGTAAATTTTGTTTTTTTAAATTATTAAGAATCTTTAGTCCATCAGGTTTTTTAAATTCCAACATAGCTAATGCATGCATCGGAATATCCGGGCGCGTTGTTGCATGTACAGCTGGAGATAAGTCGTCTGTATTTGTCTCACCGTCAACTTTAAACACTACACAAGTAATCTCTTTCTCCAGAACTTTTTTATTTCTGAACCATTCTGCATTTGCCCAACTATTTACAACCTCTTTTGCATAAATATTATTTTGAGATAATTCATAAATTTCATTAGCTGAGTCGTAAACAAGAATAATATTTTTTAAAACTTCTGCTGCTTTTTTTGCAAGTAAACTATTTTCTCCTTTAAGTATTTCAACCAAAGAATTTACATTGTATCCTCCTATCATTGTTCCTAGTATTTCAATTGCTTTTTCGGGATTAATTGATTTGCAATATTTTTCGGAATAAATAATAGCTGTAAGCCAGCTTGCTTTTACATAAGCAGCCTCATCAACTCCTGGTGGTACTCTATTTATTAGTAAATCAAGTAAATATGATGAATCGTAAGTACTATCTTGTTCCAATAATTGTGTAATACAATTTGTTTGCTCAGCATTTAAAGGTAAAGGAGGTATACCTTTGGTAGCTCTTTCAGCTACGTGATCCGCATAATCTTTTAGCAATGTTTCCAAATTCTTCATTAGTAAGGTTTAATGCCTAATCTATTGTTATTTTTAATATTGAAAAGGAGAGTATTCATAAATGCTTTTTTAAATATTCAAACTTCTTAATTAATCAATGACGACATCATCAAATAATTCAGCTTTAGAAAAGACATCAGATTTACATGTTGTTGAAACACGTCCATTAATACCTCCAAGCAGATTACATAATGATATACCTTTGGATCACGCCTCTGCTAATACAGTATCTAAAACGAGAAGATCGATACAAAATATTTTGCATCATAATGATCATAAACTTTTAGTCATTGTGGGACCATGTTCAATTCATGATCTAGATGCTGCGAAGGAATATTCAAAATATATTCAAAATTTCCGAGAAATTTATAAAGATAAATTAGAAATAATCATGAGAGTATATTTTGAAAAACCAAGAACAACTATTGGCTGGAAGGGATTGATAAACGATCCTCATCTTGATGATTCTTATGATATTAATACTGGTTTAAGAAGGGCAAGAACTTTGCTTTCATATTTAGCAACTCGTGGTATACCCTCTGCTACAGAATTACTTGATCCAATTGTTCCTCAATACATTGCTGATTTAATAAGTTGGACAGCCATAGGAGCGCGAACTACAGAAAGTCAAACCCATAGGGAAATGGCATCAGGATTATCAATGCCTATAGGTTTTAAAAATGGAACAGATGGTTCTTTTACTACTGCAATTAATGCAATGCAGTCAGCTTCAAAATCCCATCATTTTTTAGGTGTAAATGAAAATGGAATGGCTTCTATAGTTAATACTACAGGAAATCCAGATGGACATATAGTTTTAAGGGGCGGTTCAAAAGGTCCAAATTTTGAAAGTGATCATGTTAAAAGAATTTCAGCTGAATTGAGGCAATGTAATCTTCCCCATAAAGTGATGATTGATTGTAGTCATGGAAATTCGAATAAAGACTTCCGAAAACAGTCGGAAGTACTAAAAAATGTAGCTTCTCAAATTAGTAATGGTGAAAAAAATATTTTAGGGGTTATGCTTGAAAGTCATTTGAAAGAAGGAAATCAAAAACTTTTAAAAAAAGAAGATCTTCAGTTTGGCAGAAGCATTACAGATGCATGTATAGATATAGAAACAACAAAAAAATTACTCGCTATTTTATACAATTCAATTAGCTTGTTATAAAAAAATTAAAAAATAATGCTGAAGAAATTGGAACAATGAAATTATCTATTCCTAAAACACTAAATTGTTCTAGCAAAGTTGCAAAAAACGCTATTGTAAAATAATTTAACTTTAAACTATTTTGTTGGGCGTACCCTATTGAGCAAACTACTATCAAACTTGTTAAAAACATTGTTATGGTACCAAGTAAAGATTTTTTTTGTTTAAAAAAAATCCAATTTTTCGAATCAAAGCTTTTTCCTATTAACCCAGCTAATCCATCACCAAAAGTCATTATAAAAAATCCACTAATTAATGCATATGGATCTTTATCCCAGAAAAGAAAAATTAAAATAAATAAACTTAGACAATAAAACAATGTTCCATAACTCTTTCTCTCAACATCCTCAATTGTTGGAAATAATTTATACTTATAGTTAATGAAAACCATTAATGAAACAATTCCTGTAAAAATTAGAGCCGAGTTTTGATTAATTTCTAAAAATTGAGCGATTGGTATCAAAGGTCCTATTCCAATATGTATTATTTTTCTTACGATTTCTCTGCTATCTGTATTATATTTTTTAAAAACTATTGATATTAAAAAAATTGAAAATAAATATAATAAAATTATAGTAAATTCTATCAATTTGGTTAAGCTGCTTTTTGATGAGTTGTCATTACTCTAAGTTTTAATATTGCTTTAGCTTCTAGCTGCCTAACTCTTTCTCTTGAGACATTAATTTGTCTTCCTATTTCTGCGAGTGTTAATGGTTCTTCACCATCTAAGCCAAATCTAAGCTTCATTATTTTTTGTTCTCTTTCATTCAATTGAGAAAGCCAAGTTCCTAAATGCTCTTTTTGAATAGTTCTATCCATACCTTCCATAGGTTCTTCACAGTTTGGATCAGGTATAAGCTCACCAAGAGTACTTCTATCTTCTTCACCTCTTGCGTGAGCATCTAGTGAAGCGCAAGGAGCACTTTGCGAAATTAAATCCTCTAAATCTTTTTGCTCAATTCCCATTTCAGTTGCCATTTCCAATCTGGTAGGTTGTCTACCAAATTTATGTGATAATTCTCTAGAAACTCTTCTCATTTTGGATAGTTTTTCACTTATGTGAATAGGCAAACGGATTGTTCTTGCGCTGTTATCAATAGCTCTTGTCATTCCTTGCCTAATCCACCAGTAAGCATAAGTTGAGAATTTATATCCCATAGCAGGATCAAACTTATCTACTGCTCTTTCAAGACCAATAGCTCCCTCTTGGACAAGATCTAATAATTCAAGTCCTTGGTTTTGGTATTTTTTCGCAACGGATACAACAAGCCTTAGATTAGCTGCCATCATTCTGTCTCTGGATCTTTTGCCAATCTTAATTTGATAAAGATTTCGTTGTGTTCTATCAGTTTCAGGAATTTGTAGCAACTTTTTCATGTTTTGAACATGATGAGCAAGCTCTATTTCCTCTGCTGCAGTCAAAAGAGGAACTCTACCAATGCTACTTAAGTAATATCCAATAGAATCTGAAGCGAGTCTTCCAGATTTTTTTTGGCTTTGTTTTGCAGTTAGATTGGATTTTGATTTGCGAGCCTTGCCCGCAGTGTTTGGTAATCTTGGCTCATCAGAATTATTATCTGAAGAGCTCTTCGCAGATTCCAGAGGGATCCCCATCACCCTGGCCTCCTAAATAATGGATTTTTTAAAAAACTAGCACTGAAATTGAAATAAAAACTACTTTTACGTTGAAATTTTAAAGACAAAAAATTTTTTTTAAATCCTCATTTCTTAAAATCCATTGATATGAGTACTTTTTAGAAAAGTTAAAAAAAATTTAAAATATTAAGAATTTTTTAAAATGTTGTAAAAATCAATATTAATTTTATTTTTCTATGAGGTCAATTTGCGAACGATTATCCGATGAATCTAATTCATATTTCGAATAAGAACCATCATCCTTCATTATCCAAGAAAAGTAATCATCTTTAATGTAGGTTTGCAAAAGTGAGTATATTTTAGATTTCAATTCGTAATCCTCTATTGGAGTAACAGCTTCTATTCTTCTATCAAGATTTCTTCTCATCCAATCAGCACTCCCAATAAAAACCTCATTATCACCGTTATTATAAAACCAAAAAATTCTTGAGTGTTCAAGAAAGTGGCCAATAATGCTTATGACTTTAATATTTTCACTTAAATTTTTTCTCTGAGGATATAAGCAACAAATACCTCTTATGATGAGGCTAATTTTTACACCTGAGTCTGAAGCTAAATAAAGAAGTTTAATTATTTCTGGGTCTACTAAAGAATTCATTTTTGCAATTATTTCGGCTTTTTTGCCTTCCTTTGCATTTTTAATTTCTCTCTCTATCAGAAATATAAATTTCTCTCTCATCGATGAGGGAGAAACTAATAACTTTTGATAACTTTTTTGTTTAGAAAAACCTGATAAGTAGTTAAATAACTCAAGTAAATCTGAGGCAATATCAGGATCAGTTGAAAGTAATCCTAAATCTGTATAAAACTTTGAAGTATTAGAGTTATAATTTCCTGTTCCAATATGGAAATAATTTCTTAATCGTCCTTTTTCCTTTCTTACTACTAAAGCTATTTTTGTATGTGTTTTAAATCCTATGATTCCATATACAACATGAATTCCAGCTTGTTCAAGTTGTTTTGCCCATTGAATATTATTGTCTTCATCAAATCTTGCTTTTAGTTCAACAAGAGTCATTACTTCTTTCCCATTCTCTGCTGCTCTCATTAAAGCTGCAATGATAGGCGAATCCTTAGAAACTCTATATAAAGTAATTTTTATAGCCATTACAAGTGGATCATCAGCTGATTTGTTTATAAATTCTTCAACTGAAGTTCTAAATAAGTCGTATGGATGATGAAGCAGAATATTTTTTTTTCTAAGTACATTAAAAATAGAATTGAGGTTTTTGTTTGATGGTGAATCTAAATTTTTTAATTTTGGGTGAGTTTTCCCAATATGTAGATTTTCTTTTAAATCATCTCTATTAATTTTTGTAAGCTGATTTAAATCGTCAAGGCCTAAAAAACTTTTGCAAAAGTAAATATATTCTTTTTGTATTGAGATACTTTCAATGAGTAATTTCAGAATATTTTCTGGCATGTCCGATTCAACTTCTAATCTAACCACGTCTCCACCTAATCTTCTCTTTTGCAAACTTTGTTCAACTGCTAAAAGAAGATCATCAGCTTCAAGTTCTTTTAATTCCAGATCTGCATCCCTTGTTACTCTAAAAAAAGAGTAATTTATACATTCCATTCCGTTAAATAAAGTATTAATATTATTCCCAATTAAATCTTCAACACTTATGAAAAAATATTTACTTTCATCACTATTTTGAATAATTTCATTGGGAATTTGTATAAATCTATTTATATTTTTTGTTGGTATTTTTACTCTTACAAACTGATTTTTAGAATCTTCCCCATCTCTTATCAGAGCGGCTAAATTAAGACTTAAATTACTTATAAAAGGAAATGGATGTGCAGGATCAACAACTAATGGAGTTAGTAAAGGGAAAATAGATGAAGTAAAATAGTTATTACACCAATTTCTTTGATTTTCACTGAGTTCCTTATATTTTTTTAAAATTATTCCATTTTCTTTTAATTCATTATTTAATTTATTATTTATATAGTTTTCTTGTAGGGTGGTTAAGTTCTTTACTTCTGTATTTATTTTTGTTAACTGCTCTTGAGGTGTAAGTCCATCAATACTTTTTTTGGTAATACCTGCTTCAACTTGAGCTTTTAACGAAGCTACCCTTACCATAAAAAATTCATCTAGATTATTACTAAAAATTGAACAAAATTTTACTTTATCTAGGATTTTATACTCCTTTTCCATACCAGTTAGGAGTACTCTTTTATTGAATTCAATCCAACTTAATTCTCTATTAATAAAAACATCAGCCTGGCTTTTCATTAAGATACTTTTGAATTTTGATTGTTAAAAGAATTATTATTTTTACCCTCTGCAATAAGGTATATCATGAAAAGTAGTATAACGGAACCAGCTATAAAAGGTGATTTAGGACCAAAACTATCATAAACCCTCCCGGCCATTGCTATTCCTAAAACCCCTCCAAGACTCTGTAGACCCTGAAGGTTACTTAAAATTGAACCTTGTTTATCAACGTCTAATTTCTTTGATATTAGTGCTCTTAACGTGGGTGTAATTAATCCTGCCCCGACGGCTAAAAATGAAACAGCTGAATAAATATTAAGTGCTGCATTTTCTTTTGGAGCACTTATTAAAAGAGCACATGCTACAAGAATGAAGCCTGATCCAATAAGTGTTAATCGCATTTCGCCAAATTGCTTTACTAGAGGCCCAATTAGTCCTCCTTGAACGATAATTGCAATTATTCCTACTACAACAAGAGTTCCACTTGATGCTTTGGTCGTCCAGTTTAATGATTCTTGAAGGAAAAATATAAGAATATTAGTCAATCCAGTAAAAGCAATAAAGTAAATAAAAAAAGCTAGTGATAATTTTTTAATTTTTTCTTCTTTGAAAACTGTAAATAAAGCTTTTAAAGGGTTTTTTAAAGCAGTTTTTGATTTGCTTATATCATTATTAGGCTTGGTTTCTGGTAAGTAAATAAATACAAGGAGAAAATTTATTATTGGAATGATTGAGGCTATCAAAACTGGAATAATAAAATTATTATTTGTATTTCTTGCAAAAATTACAACAAAAATATTACCTAAGAAAAAACTTAAACCAAAAGCTACACCAATAAGACCAAATGTTTTTGCTCTTTTTTCAGGGCTTGAAATATCTGCAAGAATTGTTGTTGCGGTAGCTGCAGTCCCCCCACTTAAACCGTCAATTAGTCTCGCTAAAAATAATAAAAATAACGGGATAGTGGATATTGAATTTGACCAATTAAAAAGAACTGTAAATGATAATATTGATATTCCTATTACTGAACCAGTAATACAAAAAAGAGTGACAGGTCTTCTTCCATACCTATCACTCATAAGCCCTATAAAAGGAGAAGCTGCAAATTGAGCTAATTGGTAAGTACATGATAATAAACCATATGTACTTGCTTTGGAGTCAAAAAGTAAAACAAAAGAAGGTAATATGGGTAACAGTATACTTTCACTTAAACGATCATTTAGGAGAGTGATAAACGCACTAAGGAGAGTAAATTTTTTATTTGGCTTTAATAACCTTTCTTTCACAATATTTACCTTCATTGCGATTAACTTTTACTACCATACTTGTTAATGGAGATTATTGTGCCCGGCATTGTTTATTTAGTTGGAGCAGGTCCTGGTGACCCTGAACTTTTGACTCTTAAAGCTTTACGCCTAATAAAAAATTGTGATGCATTAGTTCATGATGCTTTAATCCCAGATGAAATAACTAGAGAGGCAGGAAAAAATACAGAAATTTTTCATGTAGGCAAAAGAGCTGGGAAGTGCTCTGTACCTCAGGCTGAAACTAATGATCTTATTTTGAAATTAGCAAAAGAAGGCAAAACTGTTGTAAGGCTTAAAGGGGGAGACCCATTCGTTTTTTCTAGAGGTGGTGAAGAGGTATCGATTTTAGAAAAAAATGGAATTTCAGTTGAAATCGTTCCTGGTATTACTTCTGGGATAGCTGCCCCCTCATATTTTGGTATTCCACTAACCCATAGAGATGCTGCGAGTTCCGTAACTTTTGTTACTGGACATGAGCGTGTAGATAAGGAAAAAAAGACAGTCAATTGGAGAGATTTAGCTAAATCATCAGATAGCTTAGTAATTTTTATGGGCATAAAAAATATTGAATTTATCGTGGAAGAATTAATCCTTGGTGGTTTAGATAAGAGTACTAAATGCGCTATTATTCAAGAAGCTACTTTAAAAAATCAAAAATGTTTAATAGAGAAATTAGATAACCTTCCAGAAAAAATCAAAGATAAAGAATTCTTAGCTCCATCAATTATCATTATTGGAAAAATTGTTGAATTTAAGGTTAATAATAATATAACTAAAGTCTCTGATGTTTATTTACCAGATATTAATAAAGTTCAACTATATAATAAATCCCAAAAGTAAATTGGATCGAAATTAGGTTTAAGCTTTAAATCATTAACTTGATTAATTTGTCTGCAAGATAAGCTATTAATCGCAACTATTATGTCATCATTTTGAAATTCTGGAAGAATTAATTGTTCTTTTACAAGTTTCAATTTTAAAGCTTCGGCAACCATGATCCCCTCTAAACAGCCGCTTTCTTTTCTAGGAGTTATCCATTGATTATTTCTTTTGATAAGAAGATTGAATGTACTTCCACAACAAATTTCACCTGACGTATTCAAAAGGATAGAATCATTAAATGATTTTTCATTAGCTTCAGTCAAAACTTGTATTGCCTGATTATATGAAAATGTTTTGCATTTACTTATAAGACTGAACTCATTTATTTTTTCCGTTTGACTAATGCAAACGCTTATCGGGTTAAAATTTGGTTTGATTCTATAGAACTCAAGCCATAAATTATCCAAATCTTTTGTCTCTGAAGTGCTATCAATTGTTAGTGTTCGACCTTCATTAGTTCCTCGACTATAGTTTATTCTTACTGAAGCAAATTGATCATTTTTAAGCGATAACTTTTTAATTCCATCGTGAATAAGTTGTCTCAAAGTTAATTTATTTATTTTGAGATTAATATTTAAAATCTTGCTACTTTTTTCTAATCTTTTCAGATGTTCATCAAAAAGAATAGGTTTGTTTTCTTTTATCAAAATGGTTTCAAATATACCATCAGCAAATTTTAATCCTCTATTATTAGCAGCAATAAATATTCTATCAATATCCAACCATTGATAGTTGTGCCAGCCTAATGTTTCAATCATTTTAGTGAATCAATTAACGGTAAAAGTTTCCACTTTAGTTCGTCAGTTTCTTCTTCAGGGTTTGAGTCAATAACTATTCCGCAACCAGCATATATATTGATTTTTTTGTCTTTAATTAAAAATGATCTTATTAATATATTGCTGTCAAACTCTCCATTCCAGTCAAGCTTCAAAAATGAGCCACAATATGGTCCGCGTTCATATTCTTCTAATTCGAAAAGTCTCTGGCACGATCTTAATTTAGGTGCTCCAGTTATAGACCCCCCAGGCCAACAAGCTTTTAGTAAATCAATCCAGTTCTTGTCTTTTTTTAATTTGCCTCTGATTACTGAAGTTAGATGATGAACTTTTAAGAAACTTTCAAGTTTTAATATTTCTGGCACCATAATACTTCCTGTTTCGCAAACTTTACTTAAATCATTTCTTATTAGATCAACAATCATAATATTTTCGGCTCTATCTTTTTCGTTAGTTATTAAATCGATAGCATTAAGTGCGTCTTGATTTAAATCTTTATCTCTGGATCTAGTTCCTTTAATAGGTCTTGATTCTACAAAATTTTTATTATCTACTTTTATAAATCTTTCTGGCGAGGTAGATAATACAGCCTCTTTATAATTATCATTATTTATTATTATTCCTCCAAAAGGAGCTCTTAATTTTCTTCTTATTTTCAGATAAATATCTAGTGGATTATATTTTTTGGAAGATTCAATTTCGCATTTAGTGGTTAGGTTTGCTTGAAATATATCCCCTAAGGAAATTAATTTTTTCAATTTTAAAATATTTTTCTGAAATTTTTCAGCCATTTCGTTCAAATTTATCTTTGAAAAGTCAAAATTCAAATTTGTTTTAATAATATTTTCTTCTTCAATATTTTTAATATTGTTGATTATGTTTTTATAATGCATCAGTTCAGATGGGTTTGTGCCTTCGATAATTATTTCTTTTTTTATTAGATTACATTTAATGATTGGATCATATGATGCAATCCATAGAGTTGCCATATTAGATTTTCGCCATGGGTTTTTTGGTTCTATGTAAACTCCAGCTTCATAACTTAACCATCCGATCCAAAATCCTTTTTCAATATTTTTTAAATTATTAAATGGATTATTAGAATTGTCTAAGTTATTGATATCTCTTGATTGGATTATTTTTTTAGGTTTAATTCCTATTATTGACCATTCCCCATTTTCTTTGCCATCACTGTCTAGCCAAGCTAATCCTTTATCTCCGAATTTTTTTGATAGATCATGCGTAATCAGTGCTGGATCTATCCATTTTTCTAGAAATATTTTTTTTATTTTCATTTTTTATTATTCTTAATAAGCCATTTTTCATAAGCGGCATTTCTAATTCTGCAGCTATCACACTTACCGCATGGTTTTGAATTACCCGAATAACAACTCCATGTTTTATTTAAAGGGACATTATTAGCAAAAGCTAATTGAATAATTTCCTCTTTATTTAAATCTAATAGTGGCGTCCAAAGTTTTATTGGATTATTTTCTCTTCCTCTTTTATTGGCTAAATCTGCTAATTCTTGAAATTTTTTAATGTAGTCAGGTCTGCAATCTGGATAACCAGAATAATCTAGTGCATTAACTCCTAATCCTATCAAATCGGCATCTATTGCTTCGGCATAACTTAGTGCCACGGAAATAAATATAGTATTTCTCCCTGGAACATAAGTACTAGGAATTTTATTAGTTTGCAATCCTTCTTTCGGAATATTTTTTTGACTATCAGTTAATGAAGAGCCTCCCCATAGAGATAAGTCAAGCTTAATGATTTTAAATTCTTCGATATCAAAGTGTTTTGCAATTATTGATGCAGAATTTAATTCTTTTTTATGACGTTGACCGTAGTCAAATGAAAGGCCAAAAATTTTAGCTTCCGATTTTTTTGCGATGCCAGTAACTGTAGAAGAATCTAAACCTCCAGATAATAAAACTACTATTGATTTATTTTTAAGAGTCATATGATTTCAATTAATTTTTAAGTATTTGTGAGTTTGAAGGCTCAATTTCCAATCTGGATTATTTTTTACGAAATCAATAGAAAGAGAAAAACCATTCGCATTGTTCCATGCTGGCTGTAAATAAAAAATTTTATCTTCTTTTTTTAAGCCATCTTCGCTTTTGGAGAGTTGATATTGTTTTAAAGTCTCTTTTTTTATTTGAATAGCAAATTCAATATCTTCAATTTCATTTATGATTATTTTTATTTCATTACAGTTTTTTAAAAAATAATTTTTTGGAGGTGAGTGTCTTTTAGGAGATAAAGTAATCCAGTCATAGCTACCTGATATCGAATTAACTCCACTTGTCTCAAGATGAATCTTCATTGAGCTTTGTTCTTCTCCTATCGTCAATTTTTTTATGGCTTTGCAAAAATCATCCAAGTTATGTTGTAAAGGTTCTCCTCCTGTAATAACGCAAAAAGATGCTCCTTTTTTTCTAGCAATTTTCATGCGATCTATTATTTTTTTAATTGATATAGAAGGGTATTTCTTTTCATCCCATGAATTCTTGGTATCGCACCAAGGACATCCAACTTTACAACCGGCTAACCTCACAAAAAAAGCACTTTTTCCAGCGTGATAACCCTCACCTTGTAATGAATGAAATTGTTCGACTAAGGGTAAAAAATTTGTCATGTTTTCATTCAAAAAAATAAAGAATATTAATTTGATTGAGTCAACTTTTCTTGAGAGGCTTTTATTAAACCTTGAAATAAAGGATGAGGTTTTCCAGGTCTTGATAAAAACTCAGGATGATATTGACATGCTAAGAAGAAAGGATGATTTTCTAACTCAATTAACTCAACTAATCTTCCATCTGGCGATGTACCACTAATTTTGTATCCGGAATTTAAAAAACTTTGTTTGTAGTAATTATTAAATTCGTATCTATGGCGATGTCTCTCATAAATAACATCCTCATCATATAAGTTTTTCCCAGTTGTATCGTTTGTCAATCGACATGGATAAACTCCAAGTCTCATTGTTCCACCCAAATCAACTACATCTTCCTGTTCTGGTAATAAATGTATCACTGGATTGGGAGTATCTGGGTCTAGTTCAGAACTAGATGCATCTGGAAGATTAGCTACATTCCTAGCCCATTCTATAACTGCACATTGCATACCAAGGCACAGACCTAAAAATGGAATTTTCTTTTCTCTTGCGAATTTTATAGCTGAAATTTTACCATTAACTCCTCTATTTCCAAACCCTCCAGGTACGACAATTGCATCAACTTCATTTAAGTAAGTTTCTGCTGAATCTTTTTCTATCATTTCAGCGCTTACCCAATGTAAATCTAATAAAGCCTTGTTCTCAATACATGCATGTCTTAGAGCTTCAACTACAGATAAATATGCATCTCCAAGTTCAATATATTTGCCTACAAGAGCAACTTTTATTGGATCTCCAGGATTTCTTAGATTATGAATTAGTGCTTCCCAATTTTTCAAATCACATTCTTTGTCTTCTAGTTGAAGATACTTCAGAGTTTCTTTGCATAAACCCTCTTTTTTCAAAGCAAGAGGCACAGAATAAATACTATCTGCGTCTAATGCTTCTATTACTGACTGAATATTTACTCCACAAAATCCACTAAGTTTCTTCTTGAGACCCTCATTTATTGATTTATCACTTCGGCATACAAGTAAATCTGGCTGAATTCCAATTGACCGTAATTCTTTTACTGAATGTTGTGTTGGCTTAGTTTTTATTTCGCCAGAGGTTTTGATGTAGGGAAGTAATGTTACGTGTATGTATGCAACATCATTCCTGTTGACATCATTTCTGAATTCTCTTATTGCCTCTAAAAAAGGCAAAGATTCAATATCACCAACTGTTCCCCCAATTTCAGTAATAATAATATCTGCATTGCTGTTAGCGGCTACTCTGTGAATCCTTTCTCTAATTTCTCCAGTTATGTGAGGTATTACTTGCACAGTTCCACCGTTATAACTACCTCTTCTTTCTTTATTAATAACTGCTTGATAAATAGATCCCGTTGTTACACTATTCAACCTAGTCATTGCAGTATCAGTAAATCTTTCATAATGACCTAAATCTAGATCGGTTTCAGCCCCATCTTCAGTTACAAATACTTCTCCATGTTGAAAAGGGCTCATTGTGCCTGGATCAACATTTAGATATGGATCTAGTTTTAATATTGACACACTATATCCTCTAGACTTTAATAATCTTCCTAAGCTTGCAGCTACAATTCCTTTACCAATGCTAGAAACTACTCCTCCGGTGACAAATACAAATTTTGACATTAAATATTTTTAATTAAGCACTGCCTCCTTATATTTTATTTAAACAAAAAACTTTTAGAACATCCATATATATTCTTATTCATCAATTGTTATTTCAATATCTAATTCTTTTAATTGTGATTTGGAGACATTTGAAGGTGCATTCGTGAGAAGACATTTTGCTTGTTGATTTTTTGGAAAAGCAATGGTTTCTCTTATTGAATCAGCACCAATGATAAGCATAGTAATACGATCCAATCCAAAAGCTATTCCACCATGAGGAGGAGCACCCATTTCTAAAGCTTCTATTAAAAATCCAAATTTTTCATCAATCTCTTTATCAGTAAGTCCTACCGTTTTTAGAACCTCTCTTTGTAAATTCGCTTCATGAATACGTAAAGAGCCACCTCCTAATTCCAATCCATTGAGAACTAAGTCATAAGCATTTGCTGTAGAGCTCTCAATTTCTTTTTTCAAATTTTCAGAATCTTGACTTTGTATATTTTTTGGAGAACAAAAAGGATGATGTAAAGCTTCATATCTATTTTCATCTTCATTTCTCTCAAACATTGGGAAGTCAGTTACCCATAAAAAATTCCATTTACTTTTATCTATAAGATTTAAGTCTTTTGCGATATATTGTCTAACCCTATCTAATGACTGATTGACAATTTGTTTATCTCCAGCTCCTAAGAGGATTAAGTCTCCATCTTTTGCTTCTGTTATTTTCAAAATATCAGCTATATGCTCTTCACTTAAATTATTTTTAATTGCTCCAATAGTCTCAAGCTCATCTCCTTTGACTCTTATAAAGGCCAAACCACCAGCTCCTGCATCTTGAGCTACTTTGAAGATGTCACCTCCTGGTTTAATTCTTACGTTGCTAATACTTGAATTACCTCCTTTGACTGTTATGGATTTTATATAACCTCCAGACTTAATTGCCTTAGTGAAAATATTAAATCCAATATCACCCAATACTCCTCCTAAATCTTTTAATAACATTTGATATCTAGTATCTGGTCTATCAGTGCCGTAATTATCCATTGCTGCCTGCCATGACATTCTTGGAAAAGCATTTTTGAAATTAATATTTAACACTTCTTTCCATATTTTTTTTATAAGACTTTCATTAAAAGAAATTATTTCTTCTTCACTAATAAAGCTAATCTCAATATCTAATTGAGTAAACTCTGGCTGTCTATCTGCCCTTAAGTCTTCATCACGGAAACATTTTGCGATTTGATAATACTTATCTAAGCCCCCTACCATTAAAAGTTGTTTAAATAGTTGTGGAGATTGAGGTAAAGCAAAAAATTCTCCATTTGAAAGACGTGCAGGAACAAGAAAATCACGAGCGCCTTCAGGAGTTGACTTTGTAAGTAATGGGGTCTCTACTTCTGTAAATCCAAAATTATCAAGAAATTCTCTAGCAACTTTAATTATCTTATGTCTTGTTTTTAAATTTTCTAGTAATTTTCCCCTTCTTAAATCAAGGTATCTATATTTTAATCTGAGTTCCTCTCTTGTACTTTCATAATCATGTATAGAAACTGGAAAAGGTAAGTTGTTTTTAATTTGGTTGAGAATTTGCAAATCTTTAGCCTTAAGTTCTAACTCTCCAGTACTTAAATTTGTATTTATGGAATCTTTGGGCCTTTCATTAATAATTCCGCTAACCATTATTACTGTTTCATTTCTTAGAGTTTCTGCCTGTTTAAATAGATCTGCACCATCATCAGGGTTAATTGTTATTTGTAGGAATCCACTATGGTCTCTTAAATCAATAAAAATCACACCACCATGATCTCTTCTTCTATCTACCCATCCGCATAAATTCACTAATTTACCAATATCTGTATTATTGAGTTCTTTGCAAATTTTGTTTCTCATCTAAGTATGATTTATTTATCAATAACTTATAATAATTCTTTAAGGGTAAATTTAGTTAATAATTATTTTTATAAAATGCTCTTTTTGTGATTACCCCTTTGAATTTTTTGCCTCTTATTAATATTTGAACTTCATTATTTATTAAGGCATGCGAAGTATTGATGTATGCAAAAGCTATAGCTTGTTGTTTAGTTGGAGACCAACTGCCGCTTGTGATAGTCCCAATATTTTCTTCACCCTTAAGAACTGCGCAACCTTTTCTTCCTATTGCTTTACCTTCTATATAGAGACCAACTAACTTTTTTTGAATACCTAATCTTAATTGCTCTTCAAGAAATCTTCTTCCAAAGAATTGGTGATTATTTTCTAGATGTACTAGCCAGCCTAACCCTGCTTCATATGGAGAAGTTTCTTCATTTATATCTTGACCATAAAGATGCATGCCTGCTTCAAGTCTAAGAGTATCTCTAGCTCCTAAACCACAAGGTGCAACATTTTTGGAAATTGAGAAATCCCATAAATTAATTGCTTCTTTTTTAGATAAAAGTATTTCCAGACCATTTTCCCCCGTATAGCCTGTCTTTGAAAAGAAAATTTTTTCTTTAGGCGAAATATGTTCAAAAATTTTATATTCGCATCCAAAGTTAGGGATATGTGAGATCGAAGATTCAATCCATTCTTCAAATAAATCGAATGAGTTTTTTCCCTGTAGTGCTAAAAGTACTTTGTCTTTTTTAAAGTTTGTTATAGAAATTTCAAAAATATTTAAATTATTTTTTATCCACTGAAAATCTTTTTCATATCTACTTGCATTAACTATTAACAATAATTCTGACATGTCATTTTCTTGTGTACCAAGGTCATAAATTATTAAGTCATCTATTATTCCCCCTTTATCATTGAGCATTACTGTATAAAGCCCTTGACCTTCAGAAAAGGAGTATAAATTAGTAGGAAAAAGTTTTTGAATATAATCTTTTGGATTGATTCCCTTGATAGAAATCACACCCATGTGAGAAATATCAAATAATCCTGCTGATGATCTAACTGATTCATGTTCTTTAATTAATCCTGAAAATGATATGGGCATTTCCCAACCTGCAAAATCCACTAATTTTGCATTGGATTCAACATATTTTGAATAAAGAGGACTTTTTAGCAAATCCATGAATTATTTAGTTTGTATTTAGTATTTTTACACTGTAGTTTAGAAATTTTTTATTGCATATTTTCTAATGACAAAATTAAGCTTCTAAGTACTTTGGCTGCAACTATGCTACTTACTCCGCTTTTATCAATTTCTGGAGATAATTCCACAATATCTGAAGCTACAATTCTAAGGTCTTTTAAAGTTTTCAGTATTTTTTCAAAATCATTCCAAAAAAATCCTCCTGGTTCTGGAGTGCCCGTCCCTGCTAATAAACTGGGATCAAACCAATCTAAATCTATTGTTAAATAGATCGGAGACTTAGAGTAGGGTAGAAGAGCTTGTTCTAACTCATGTGCATTTCCGCCTGGACAAAAGTTTACTAATTGGTTGTTGTTATGCATAATTTCAAATTCTTCCTTAGTCCCACTTCTAACTCCTACTTGCAAAATTTTCTTCTCAGGTAGCACTTCTAAGCATCTTTTCATAGTACAAGCATGACTATGTTCATTTCCTATATATGATTCTCTTAAATCTGCATGAGCATCAAGTTGAACCAATATCAAATCCGGATATTTTTTTACTAATGCTTCAATAGCACCCCTTGTAATCGAGTGTTCGCCTCCAAGCATAATGGGACTAAGGCGTTTACTTATTAAATAATTAGTTGCTGATTTAACCGATTCAATAACTGACTTTGAGTCATTTTTATCAATTAGAATTGATCCAAAATCAACATACATAATATCCTCTAAGTCTTTTTTTATTTTTGGACAATATGTTTCTAAACAAGCACTGACTTGTCTTATTGCTTCTGGACCGAATCTTGCTCCTGGTTTAAACGAACATGTCCCGTCATAATTAACTCCAAATATACCAATTGAGCAATTGGCAGGACTTCTTTTTGCTCCCATGTAAATTGCATTTTCGTTATCAAATAAATTTTTCGTCATCTTATGAATCTAGTTCTTTTACAATTTTATTTGGCATCATTTTAAATGCTGCATTTTGAAAATTTAAATTCCAAATTTCACATCCTTTCTCTATTTTTAGGACTTCATCATAATTTTTCTTTGATAAATTTAGATCTTCTGAAGAAGCGAATGTCCAACTCCAAATCCCGCTTGGATATATAGGCACAAAGGAATACATGGTTTCAGAAACTTTAAATATATTTTTTAGGGTTTTCAGAATATTTATATGAATATTTTTGAAGGATTCAGGAGATTCGCTTTGCGTTGCTAATATCCCCTTTGGTGTAAGTATTCTTTTACATTCTTTATAAAAAGAATTTGAAAATAATAAATTTGAAAATTCTGAGGGATCTGAACAATCTATAAATATAACATCGTAAAAATTATCTCTTGTTTTTTTTACCCATTTAACACCATCATCAACATGTATTTCTAATCTTTTGTCATTCCATGCTTCGCCTCCAATTTCTTTTAAGTATTTTTTAGATATTTTGATAACCTCCTCATCAATTTCTACTAGATCAATTTTTGATATCAGAGAATATTTAACGCATTCCCTGACAGTACCACCGTCACCACCGCCAATAATTAGTACATTAGATTTTTCGTCAATGCTGCTTAATGCAGGATGTACAAGACACTCATGATAATATTTCTCGTCTTTTAATGATGTCATCCAGCAATCATCTAACATTAAAGCTTTACCATAATATTCATTTTCAATAACAATAATTTCTTGATATTTTGAGGATTTTTTAATTAGAATTTCCCCATTTAGCCCGAATCTTGAGCCTTTATGATGTTCATCTATCCATGTTGTTATATTTGTCATTTGCTTTTTTGAATTTTTCCCGCCAGTTTTTGCTTGGCTATTTGCCAAAGCCGTTGAAATTCTTTGGGAGTTTGTTTTTTAATATTATCTCCTGCATGCTCTTCGACGATTAAAAATCTGTCTAAAAATTTTATATTAGTTTTTTGAAGAGCTGATTCAGGATTGATCTTTAAAAAGTTTGAGAGATTAAGAAGGGTAAAGTAAATATCTCCAAATTCATTTTTTATCTCTGAATCATTTTTACTTTTAATTGCTTCCTTTAATTCATTAATCTCTTCTTCTAACTTTTTAAAAATCTCATCGGTATTTTCCCACTTGAAACCATGTTCTTTAATAACATTTGTAATTTTTTCTGTTCCAACCGTTGGCGGTAAATTTTTAATTTTCAAATTTAAATTTCTACTAATTGAAGATTTCATATGAGGTGCTTCTTTTTCTAAATTTTTTATATTCTCCCAAATCTGTTGTGATTTTTTTAATGATACTTTTTCTTTTTTGTTAAAAATATATGGATGTCTATTAATAATTTTCTTGTTTAGATTTTTTATAACATCAATTAGTGCAAATTCTTTTTCTTCATAACCGATTTCAGCATGAAGCATTATTTGTAATAAAAGGTCTCCTAACTCCTCACATATGTTATCTGCATTTTTTTCATATATTGCATCTATAAATTCATTACTTTCTTCATACAAAAATGGGATCAACGATACGTGAGACTGTATTTTTTGCCATGGGCAGCCCCATGTCTGATCTTTTAATGCTTTGATATTAGATATTAAGATTTTAAAACTATTAATAGTCTCCAAATCGGCATTGTTTTCCAATTTATATCTATTGTTTGAGGACATAGGATATATTTTATTAATTTAATTTTGCCTCAATCATGAAATATTTAAATACTTAGTATAAATTTTTCAACTTCATCTATTAGAATGGTCTATTATAAGGGCGATTAGCTCAGCGGTAGAGCGCCTGCCTTACAAGCAGGATGTCCCTGGTTCGAACCCTGGATCGCCCATTTATTATTTTTCTAATGACTGAGATCGTCAATCTTTCAATCAGTCAAAACGCTGCTTCAGAACTATCTAGGCAAGCTTCTTTTGGAGGTTATCCAGGAGAAATGTCGATTGATTTGGTAGAGGATAAAAATTGTTCCGAAGGATGGATGCATATTAAATTAAGCCCAGGTACATGTAATGGATCCCCTATTTCAAGAACTGAAGGAGTAACTTTATACGCAGATGTAAAAAAGTTTAATTTACTGAAAGATTTAAAATTAGATTATTATGGTGATTTGAGTGGTGGTGGATTTCTTATTTCAACACCAAAAAATGCAAAACGTTGTTCCTGTGGTTCTGGATTCAAACTTTTGTAGAATGGATTTGTCTTTTTTGCAAACTAATATTATTTTCATTAATTGGCTGCTCTCAAGATAAAATATATAAAAAAGTTTATTGAAATAAAATTTGCATATGACAAAGATGAATGATCAATTATCTTTAGAAAATTATTCACCTTTTGAAGTAGAGAAAAAGTGGCAAGAAAAATGGGAAAGTCTAAAGGCTTTTAGTCCTAACCCTCATGATGATGGGGAGCCTTTTTGTGTTGTTATTCCGCCACCAAATGTAACTGGATCTTTGCATATGGGGCATGCATTTAATACGGCTTTAATAGATGTTGTAGTACGTTTTCAAAGACTTTTAGGTAAGAATGTTTTGTGTTTACCGGGAACTGATCATGCTTCAATAGCTGTTCAAACTATTCTCGAAAAACAATTAAAAAGTGAAGGCAAAACAAGCGAGGATATAGGAAGAGATGAATTTCTTAAAAGAGCATGGAAATGGAAAGAACAAAGTGGTGGAAGAATAGTTTCTCAATTAAAAAGGATAGGATATTCAGTTGACTGGACTAGAGAAAGATTTACTCTTGATCAAAAATTAAATGAGGCAGTTATTGAGGCTTTTAATATTCTCTATAAAAAGAATTTAATTTATAGAGGCGAATATTTGGTTAATTGGTGCCCTGAATCTCAATCTGCCGTAAGTGATCTTGAAGTTGAAATGCAAGAAGTAAATGGTCATTTATGGCATTTTAAATACCCTTTAATTTCTGGAAGTGGTGAACAGTTAGATAAGTACTTAGAAGTTGCAACAACAAGACCAGAAACTCTTTTGGGTGATACTGCTTTGGCAGTTAATCCTGATGATGATAGATATAAAGAATTTATTGGTGCCAAAGTAAAAGTCCCTTTCGTTGATAGAGAAATATCTATTATCGCTGATTCACATGTTGATAAAGATTTTGGTACGGGTTGTGTGAAGGTTACTCCAGCCCATGATCCAAATGATTTTGCAATGGGAAAAAGGCATAATTTAAAACAGATTAATGTAATGAACAAAGATGGAACTTTAAATATTAATGCAGGTATTTTTCAAAATTTAGATAGATATGAGGCTAGAAAGAAAATTATCAAAGAATTGTATAACTTAGGCCTTTTGACAAAGATAGAGGATTATAAACATACTGTTCCTTTTTCTGATAGAGGTAAGGTGCCAATTGAACCTTTATTGTCAACACAATGGTTTTTGAAAATGGATGAAATAGCACAAGGATGTCTTAATGAAATTGATTCTAAAAAACCTTCGTTTATTCCTCCACGCTGGGAGAAAGTTTATAAGGATTGGTTAGAGAATATTAATGATTGGTGTATTAGTCGGCAATTGTGGTGGGGGCATCAAATACCAGCCTGGTATGTTTTAGATGAATTTCAAGACTCAATAGAACAAAATACTCCATATATCGTTGCAAGAAATGAAAAGGATGCCTTAATCGAAGCTAATAAAAAATTTGGATTAAATATTAAATTGGTTCGTGATAAAGATGTTTTGGATACATGGTTTTCAAGTGGTTTATGGCCTTTCTCAACCCTTGGATGGCCAAATACAAATGATCCGGATTTTAAAAAATGGTATCCAAATAGTGTTCTTGTTACTGGTTTTGATATTATTTTCTTCTGGGTGGCAAGAATGACAATGATGGGGAATACTTTTACAAATAATATTCCTTTTAAGGATGTTTATATTCATGGTCTAGTTCGAGATGAAAACAATAAAAAAATGAGTAAAAGTTCAGGTAACGGAATTGATCCAATACTATTAATTGATAAATATGGTTCTGATGCCCTACGATTTGCTTTAATTCGAGAAGTTGCAGGCGCTGGACAAGATATCCGGCTTGATTTTGATAGGAAAAAAGATACGTCTTCAACAGTTGAAGCTTCAAGAAATTTTGCGAATAAATTATGGAATGCAACTAAATTTGTGTTAATTCATAAAACTTCTAATAATAATTATTCGCTTAATGAGAGCGATGAAACTTCTTTAGAGTTATGTGATAAGTGGATTTTATCGAAATTGAATCAGGTAAATATAAAAGTCTCTTCTTTGTTGAAAGAATATAAACTAGGAGAATCTGCGAAACTTCTATATGAATTTACTTGGAATGATTTTTGTGACTGGTATGTAGAATTTGCTAAACAAAGGTTTAATAATAAAAAGACTAAAAATAGAAAAATATCTGAAATAGTTTTAATAAAAGTGCTCAATGATATTTTGGTAATGATTCACCCCTTTATGCCGCACATTACTGAGGAACTTTGGCATGTGCTGCAACTAAAACCAGATAATGCATTTTTATCTCTTCAAAAATGGCCAATTCACGAAAATAAATTTGTTGATAATAAGCTTGATAATTCCTTTCAGCAACTCTTTGAAATTATTAGGTTGATTAGAAATTTGAGAGCTGAATTAGGTCTTAAGCCATCAGAAAAAGGTCCTGTATATTTAATTTCAGACAATGATGAATTGATTGATTTTTTAAAAACTTTAGTTAATGATATTCAAACCTTAACTAAATCTTCTGAAGTATTTATTTTTAAAACTAATGCTGTTGATAAAAAAGAGTTTGCTAAATCTTTTTCCGGGATAATTAGTGATTTAGAGGTTTACTTACCTTTTCAGGATTTTGTAAATATAGATGCATTAAGGGAAAGGTTAACCAAGGATTTAAAAAAGGTAACTATTGAATTAGAAAATTTAAATAAGAGATTATCTAATAAAAATTTCGTTGATAAGGCACCAAAAGATATTGTTGACGAATGCAGATTTAAATTCAGTGAGGGTTCTTTACAAAAGGAAAGAATTACTAAAAAACTCGAACTTTTGAATTGAGAATGAATATATTTTTTGAGAATATTTATAATTTTTCTTTTTTCTTTAATACTGGTTTTGGTATCTTTACGTTTGTTTGTATTTATATTTTATTTGTTTTATTAATACTTCCAGCCTCTTGGTTATCTTTATTATCAGGTTTTTTATATGGCTCATATTTAGGATCAATTATCGTTTTCATTTCGGCTACCATAGGAGCATCAGTAGCTTTTTTTGTATCAAAAAGTTTTTTTGCAAAAAAGCTAAAAAATCTTTTTAGCCTTTATCCAAAATTGAGTGTAATGGAAAAAGTAGTAGAAAAAGGCGGACTTAAATTAATTTTTTTAGCTAGATTATCGCCAATATTCCCCTTCAGTATTCTTAATTATTTTTATGGTTTGAATAATGTTAAATTTAGAGATTTCGCTCTTGGTCTTCTTGGAATAATTCCAGGAACTTTTCTTTATTGCTCGATAGGTAGTTTATCAAAAAGTATTCAGGAGTTAAAAAATGTGCAATCACCTAACAATTTATATATTACTAGCATTGGAATTATTTCAACTTTTTTAGTTGTATATTTCTCAGCTAAATACTCTAGAGAATATTTTGAAAAATCTTAAGAATTTACTCTTTAATATTCCAATCTCTAATTGATGCAATTAAGATAAACCACAAAAGCCTTAATTTACCTAGTAATGTTTTGTTGGCTTCTAATTCGATATATTTTGCTTGTCCACAAGGTGTTTTTATGAAGTTGAAAACTGTTTTCTTGGTCATAATTCTATCAAAAAGTCCTAATAATTATTCCTATATTTTATAGCTAAGATCTTTATTATTTTTAATTTTAAAAACCACATTTTTCTTTGACTACTTTGTTGAATATTATTTTTTTAAATTTAAACTTTTTCTCCATCTTTAAATCCTCTAAAGCATTTAAATCTAGGAAACCTAAGACTAAAAGCCACGGCATCCTTTGACTTGGTTTTTGCATCAGCTCTTATTTCTACAAGTTGACCAACGAGATGATTACGTTTTGACCAATATTCTTCACGTTGGATATCACTAAATCCGCTTCCGCAACTAAGACTGTATTCATACCCATCATCTTCTCCTTCTACCAGGATTGCTCCCAGTCTTCCTTTGTTTCGACCTGTACCTTCCTCAACCGATACAACTTTTAAAGTGACTTCAATGAAAGGTTTTGCTTTTAACCAACTGTGTGTTCTTTTACATTCATACATAGCATCTGGATCTTTAATCATTACTCCTTCATAACCACCTTCCACAGCAGATTTATTCAGCTCTACAAATCTTTTTTGTCCTTCAATAGTGTCAAGATCTACATTTTCCCATTCCAGTGTTTGTATATGATTTAGAAGCATAGAATGTTTTGCTACCCATTCTTTTACTAATAAACTTCTTTTTGTTTGACTAGTGTTCCATCTACCTTTTTGAAAGTTTTCAAGGGGACATAAGTCAAATAGGTGGAGAACTGCGTCTTTGGTTTGTTTGCCATCTTTTCTATGTACCTGTTTCATTAAATCTTGAAAGTTAGCGCTCATCACTTCACCATCGAGTACTAAGTCATAAGGGGCTGGGTTTTCTTTTAAGGCGTTTTCTATTTCTGAGATAATATGACCAAAATTATGAAATTGTTTCCCATTACGAGAAAACATTTCTACTTTATTTTGTCTAATAATAGTTAAGACGCGTACACCATCTAATTTGATTTCAATTTGCTTTTTTCCTATCATTTTTTTTTCATGATTTGCACTGTCATGAGCTAAAGGGCAAGAAAAAATAGGAATAGCATATTTCGGAAATTTCTTTGCTATCTTGTTGATTGTTTTTTCAGAAACACCACATCTAAGATCTTTAATTAAAACTCTTCTATAAAATCCATTCCACTCTTCTTTTGTTGCAGATTTCATGGCCGTAAGAATTGCATCGCGAGCAGCGTGACCAGTAAGTTCTCTTTGAATAAGCTTATTGGCTAATTTTCTAAAATCTTCCCATAAAAAATTTTGACTTTTTTCAGTCTCTTTCTCAGGGACAATTTTTACACCAAAAGTGACCAATGGATCAAGTGCCATGCGTATACCTTCAAAAAAATCATCTAAACCTTCTGCCATTGCTTCTGAGATGATTTTTTCTTTATCTAATCTACTTGGGTGTAATTCTAATTGATGTATTATTTCTTCTTTAAACAAGTCTTTTTGCCTCACAAGAAATTATTAATTCACTTTAGCTATTCTGTCTATTTTCCAATCATTTTCAGTTTTTGCAAAAGTAAAATCTAATGGGAGATCATCTTGTTTGTCTTCTGATTTTAAATTTAAAGTTATTATGATTTGATCTTCTTGGACTCTAGGTCTTCCTGATTTTAGATTTCTGTATTTATTGAGGTTTAAACTAGCTAAAAATTTAAGAAAGTCTTGTCGTTTTACATGAGTTTTATAAGTTTTTGTAGTCAAACCATAAGCCGCATCAATTCTGCCAGCAGCTATTTGATCAAAAAACTTTCTTACTAATGGATTAATTCCTCTGGCGCTTATAACTAATTTGACTGCATTAAAAGTCCAAAAAGAAACTAGTACAGCTCCGCCAACTAATAATGCTTTAATTCCGATATCTTTAACTAGTGTTGCATCCATGTTAATTTAAGTTTCTTATTACTTTAAGAAAAGAAATCGTTTTTGATGGCTTTTTTTGTCAAAATAATACTAATTTTAATCCATAATGCCTGTAATTCCCCTTTTACCCTTATTTCATAGATTTAATAGCCAATATTTTGAAAATTCTTTAACGGTTAATAATCACCCTTTAGTAAAAGTTAGATGGAGTGATAATAGATTAAAAACTACTGCTGGTTTTTATAAAAGAAAACGTATTAATGGTCTTATAGATTCTGAAATTATCTTATCGAAACCTATCTTGAGTAAATTATCCACTAGTGAAATAAACAGTACTTTATGTCATGAAATGATTCATGCATGGGTAGATAGGATATTAAAGAAGAATGAGATACATGGTCCAAATTTCCTAGAAAAGATGCATGAAATTAATTTAAAAGAGAAAAATTTTCAAATTTCTGTAAGGCACTCATTTCCTATAGAAAGGAGAGAATTAAAATATATAGGAACTTGTCAACATTGCGGTGAGAAATTTTTTTATAGAAAAAGAATAAAGAATATAGCCTGTAAAAAATGTTGTATAAATTTCTTTAATGGATCATGGAATAAAAAGTGTTTAATTTTGTTTGATTAGAAATAATTAGATGTGTTTTTGTTTCTATCTTTGGAATTATTTATTTTTTTAATGTAATTTATATTCTAAAAAGAACAATAATTTATGTATTCAAGGAGAATTAGAAATCTTAGAAATAGTTTTGATAGAAATATTGTTGATAAACAAGTTGATAAAATATTTGAAACTGGAAGACAATTCGTTGATGGAGTATCTGGTGCTAGGCCAGGTAAAAGAAGGAACTCAGATTTTCAAGGAATAACTAGTAAGAGTGTTAAAAAAGTAGGAAGATGGGTATCTGAAAAAGTGGATTTATTTTTTGATGAAGAAAATGATGATTGGAATGATGAGAATTTTTACGATGATCAAAGCGATATTAAGACATTTTCCAGAGAATCAAATTCTTATGAATCTACTACACAGTATTCAAAAAGACCTTTAGAAGCAATATCTTTAAGGCATCCAAAAAATTCACAGACAACTGAGCAAAAAAAATTACCTTATGTAAAAGGGATTAAGGACGATGATTGGCCAGATGAAATGGATTTCAAAGTTGAAAGATGGCAAAGAGCTTCAGAAACTGAGAATAACACTTCGAGAGATCAATCAATCCAACAAGTTCAATCAAAATCAAGAAATCTTCCCAGATCAAGAAGAAGAAGAGCATAGTTTAGTAAATTCTTTAATTCCTGAATAACCGAGTAAAGTTTCTAAATTTGGATTGAAAACCTCCCTTATAATTGTTAAGGGTTTTTTGTCTCGAAAAAATCTGTAATTTCTTGACCAGAATGGACCTTTAAAGCAAAATTGATCTTCTAACCATTTTGCATTGACAAGTGAAATATGATCAACTTCCCTAAATAATTCTGATCTGTCTTGTGTCAAATTCTTCCAAATTGGCTCTTCTTTGGCTTTTAAATTTTCACTCACTTGATCTGCATTCCACCAACTTTCTGCCCATGCTAGGTTTTTATTATTGCTTTTGATCCATACTTGTCTTCTAATTAAAGGGCCATTTAACTGATTCAATTCTGTAGGGCCTTCTTGAGTGGAAAGAGGATCTAATTGCATTGCAATTAATTTAATTTTTGTCTCTTGATTAGTTAAAAGCTGCAGATGTCTAGTTGGACTTCCATCCCCAAGTAACATTAATTTCCATGGACCAGATATTTTTGGTAGTGAATTCTTCACTAAAAAATTAGAGGCTTTTTCTTCCCATAAAATTTTTGGAGAGTTAAAAAGTTTATTATTCAGTGCTCTGACGGAGTGCTTTTATGATGATAACTTTTTTTCAGCAAAAATATTTGCCTTATCTTTTTTTATCTCTCTTATTTTTAGCCAAACAAGTAAAGCAGTTAAATCAGCTTTGCTAACCCCAGGAATTTTTGAAGCATCACCAAAATTTTTTGGCTTTATCTTATTCAAATTTTCTCTAGCTTCTAAAGATAATGTATCTATCTTTTCATAATTTATTTCTTGAGGCAGAGATTTACAGCTTTGACGATTTATTTGTTCAATGTTGTTTTTTTGTCTTTTCAGATAACCTTCGTATTTAATATCTATTTCAACACCTTCTTGTATTGAAGAAGCTATATTTTTTTCAGTCAAATTATGTTTAATTAAATCTGAATAATGAAAGTTTGGTCTTTTTAGGAGTTCTTTCAAAGTTGTTGAGCCTTTGATTTTTGATCCTGTGGCTAATTCTAGTTTTTTTGATATTTCATCCGTGTTTTTTAAACGAGTGTTTTTTAGTCTTAATTTCTCTTCTTCAAGGATTTTCATTTTTTCTTGATAGACCGACCATCTTTTCTCATCAATAAGCCCTATTTCATAACCTAATGGAGTTAATCGCCTATCTGCATTATCTCCTCTAAGGGTCAACCTGTATTCACTCCTACTAGTAAGAACTCTATATGGTTCTTTGAGATCTTTGGTAATTAAATCATTGATCATTGTTCCTATATAGCTGCTTTCTCTAGTGAAAATTATTGGATTTTTTTTGCTTAGTTTTCTTGTCGCATTGACTCCGGCTACTAATCCTTGTGCTGCTGCTTCTTCATAACCAGTAGTTCCATTAATTTGTCCAGCGCTAAATAAATATTCAATTTCTTTCGTTTCGAGTGATGTTTGGAGTTGTGTTGCAGGTATATAGTCATACTCGACAGCATAAGCTGGTCTCAACATTTTACATTCATTTAATCCAGGTAAAGTTCTTAGAAGTTCTAATTGAATATTTTCAGGTAAACCTGTAGAAAATCCTTGAACATATATTTCAGGGGTATTAATTCCCTCTGGTTCTAAGAAAATTTGATGTGATTCTTTATCAGCAAATTTAACGATTTTATCTTCAATTGATGGACAATATCTTGGCCCCTTACTATCAATAAAACCGCCGTAAATGGGAGTTAAATGTAAATTGTCTCGAATTAGTTGATGTGTTTTTGTGGTTGTTCTTGTGATATGACAACTAACTTGGGGCATATTATTTTTGATATTTGGATCAAACGAAAAATATTTATCTGCTGCAGTACTTGGTTGAATATCTAATTCATTAAAAATGATACTTCTTTTATCAACTCTTGCTGGAGTTCCTGTTTTTAAACGTTCTGTTTTGATACCAATTTCATGTAAATTTTGAGTAAGGCCTTTTGCTGCTTGTTCGCCTGATCTACCAGCTGACATTGATTTATTCCCTATCCATATTCTTCCTTCTAAGAAAGTACCAGCTGTGATGATAACTGATCTTGCTGAATAATAACTACCAAAGAAAGTTCTTACACCCTTTATTCTTTTTTTTACGATTTTTTTTGAGTTTAATCCAATTTTTTCAGTTTTTGCAATATCCAGTTCAGTAATCATTGCTTCTTTTAAAGATAAATTTTCTGTATTTTGTAGTATTTCAATCATCTTTTTTGAGTATTCTCTTTTATCTGTTTGAGCTCTTAATGCCCATACAGCTGGGCCTCTACTTGCATTTAATATTCTTTTTTGTATAGCGGTCTCATCGGCTAATTTACCAATCATTCCACCTAATGCATCAACTTCATGTACCAACTGACTTTTTGCTGGCCCGCCAACTGCAGGGTTGCAAGGTTGCCAGGCAATCCTATCTAAATTGATTGTAAATAAGGCTGTAGAAAATCCTAATTTTGCTGTTGTTATAGCTGCTTCGCATCCTGCATGTCCTCCACCAATAACGATGATGTCAAAAGATTCATTTGTTGAGTGATGATCTTGCATTTTAGGATTGATTTAATTAGCTAAATTCCTAAATCTCGTAAATTGAGGTTCAAATAATAATTTAACAGTTCCTACGGGTCCATTTCTATGTTTAGTGACAATGATTTCTGTTATTCCTCGATCTTCAGTCTCTGGATTATAGTACTCATCTCTATAAATCATTAAAACTAAATCTGCGTCTTGTTCAATAGATCCTGATTCTCTTAGATCGCTTAACATTGGTCTTTTATTTGTTCTAGATTCTACCCCTCTACTAAGCTGAGATAACGCTACTACTGGTACTTTTAATTCTCTGGCCATGCTTTTAAGACCTCTTGTTATTCGTGAAAGTTCTTGCACTCTATTATCAGGGGTTGATCCTTCCATCAACTGGAGGTAATCAATCACAATTAATCCAAGTTCTTTTTTTTGTTCAGCTATTAATCTTCTGCATAGAGATCTCATCTCTAAAACACTTAAGTTAGGCTTGTCATCTATAAATATTGGTAATTGACCTAGTGAATTGATACCTTCTCCGAGTAATGGCCATTCATCTTGCTGTAATCTTCCTGTTCTTAGTCTGCCACTCTCGATTCCAACTTCCATAGAGAGCAATCTATATGTCAATTGTTCTTTACTCATTTCAAGGCTAAATACACACACAGGTAAATCTTGCGATTGTGCAACATTTTTTGCCAGATTAAGAACTATTGAAGTTTTCCCCATTGAAGGTCTTCCAGCAACAATTATTAAATCACTTCTTTGAAAACCTTGAGTCATCGCATCAAGGTCGTAGAAATTTACTGGAATGCCAGCTACTGAAGTACCTAATGATCTTGACTCTATTTCATTAAAAGTACTTGTAAGGATTTCAGCTGCTTGAGTAAGGCCTTTTGAGGGTTTTTCTTGGCTGATTTCAAATATTTTTTGCTCAGCTTTATCTAGAACTTCATTAGTATCTTGAGTTTGATCAAAACCTAGTTGAACCACTTCATTCCCAGATCTGATAAGTTGCCTTCTCATGAATTTGTCGTTAATTAAATTAGCAACTTGTTCTATGGAAGCTGTAGAGGAAACATTTTCAACTAGTTCTACCAGCTTGCTGTTTCCTCCAATTTTTTCTAGTGATCCATTATCTGCTAACCAAGCACTCATTGAAGTTAAATCAGTTGGTTTGCCCTGGGTATGCAACATTAATGCTGTTCTATAAATCTCTTGATGGGCATTTATATAAAAAGCTTCAGGTTTAATTAAGTCTGCAATTCTTCCGATCGCGTCTGGATCAAGAAGTATGCCCCCAAGAACAGCTTCCTCTGCTTGAACGTTTTGAGGAGGTACTAATCCAGAGTTTTCACTATTAAAATCCTTTTTAAAATTTTTATTTTGCCCATTATTTGGAAAAGGTACGGAAACCATATCTTTAATTGCTTAGATATATACTCTGGCTACTTTTCAAAATAATGCAACAAATTGATTAACTTGTTACTTCAATATTTACTTCTGCATTTACTTCTGGATGTAATTTTATTTTTGCAGTAAAGGAACCTAAATTATGAATATCAGGAACAGTAATGTTTCTTCTATCAATTTCTTTTTTAGTTGCCGCTTCTATCGCTTCGGCAACATCCCCATTAGTAACCGTTCCAAAAAGGACTCCATCTTCTCCAACCTGTTTTTTGATTGTGAACCTACCTATTGTAGATAATGCAGTTTGGAAATCTAAAGCATCTTGCTTTAATTTATCAGCAGCGATTTTTTCTTTTTCTTTCTTCCTCTCAATTTGTTTAAGGACTGCTGGTGTTACATTCATTGCCTTGCCATAAGGTAATAGAAAATTTCTTGCGTATCCTGGTGCTACATCAACTAGATCTCCTTCTTTACCAAGTGATGCGATTGATTCAGTTAATGCGACTTGTACTCTTTTAGCCATGAAAATATTGAACAATATAGTTAATAATAAGACCTAGAGGGTAACTTTACTTTTTTTGCAAAACCAAATTTCGCAAGAATCTTAATATGTTCCCATGTTATGTCTATCTGACCCTTAAATAATCCTTGTTTTGCCGAATTGGGAAATGCATGATGGTTATTATGCCAACCTTCTCCAAATGTTAATGCAGCAACCCATGCATTGTTTTTAGATGAATCACCACTTTCAAATGGTGCCTTACCCCAACAATGTGTCGCGGAGTTGACTAGCCAAGTTACATGATAAACGACCACTAGCCTCAATGGAATCCCCCAAAGGACTAGAGCCCACCCTCCAACTCCTAATTTTTGACCTATTGCGTACAATGAAAGTCCAATAGGAATTTGTAAGAGTAAAAAATATTTATTTAAAAACCTATAGTATGGATCCTTGATTAAATCTGCACTTAGCTTTGGAACAGCTTTTAGTGCTTCTACGTCTTTAAACATCCAACCCATATGACTCCACCAAAATCCCTTTTTACTATTGTGATGATCTACTTCAGTATCTGAAAAAGAGTGGTGATGCCTATGTAAACCTACCCAATCTATTGGTCCATGCTGGCAGCTTATAGCTCCACAGGTAGCAAAAAATCTTTCTAACCATTTTGGTACAATGAACGATCTATGTGATAACAATCTGTGATATCCAAGGGTGACTCCTAGACAAGCAGTTACCCAGTAAAAAAATAATAATGAAGTCACTGCAGGGAGACTCCAAAATTTTGGTTGTATAGCTACAAGTGAAAGAATATGAATTGCAATCATAAAAACTATTGTTCCCCACGTTTTATGTAGTCTTGGGGGGTATCTTTTTGAATGACTGGAAGGTTCCAGTAATTTTTCTGAGAGTTCTATAACTTTTTCAGCTGGAACAGGTTTTTTTAATTTTGCTGTTTCTTGGAAAATTACTGAATTCATGATATTGAAATACTATTTTCAAAATTACCGATATGTAATAATATCATACTATACTATTGATAAGTTTAAGTATCTGTGAGTCTCGGATATCGCGATAAATTATCTAGAGGTCGAAGGGCTATGGCTCATTTGATACACCTGTGGCATGAAAGAAATGGGTGGTCTCACAGAGTATTGCCATTACTTTCAGAAGTTCTTGATTTAGGTAAAGTTCATAATTCGCAAATTTCTAATCTTAGGAATGGGAAGTTATCTTCGCCAGGTCCTGAAGTTTTTCTTGCTTTATCTCAAGTTAATACGATTCTTGATCAAGGTATTGAAAAAATCAGGGATCATTTTGAAAGTGATTATCCAGAGTTGTGGAAATCTTTGGAAGAGTCTGCATTACCCCTAAAAAATGATTCTGGTAAGCCATTGTCGGCTGGGGAGTTATTCGAGATATTTTCAGGATTAAAACCTCTACCTGCATCTTTTGACTGGTACATAGAAGATGAAGAAGCTTCTGCTTTAAGTGATGCTCTTTCAGTGCATTTTTGTCAGAATAAGGCTTGGAGATCATGTAAAATGCAGGTAATGGAAGCCTATGCTGTCAATAAATCTGCCCGTAGAGAACGTTTTGCTGAGGTAATTGCCGGAATTAGAGATTACACGGCAGAAGAATTAGATGGAGAACTTCTTGATTTATATGAGGCTTCAAAAAAACTTTCTTATTTTCAGGGTAGGGGACCTAATGCTTTCCTCGCAGAATTAAGAAATTTAGCTTCTGAAAAATAAGATGAATTTTCATAATAAATGACTCTTGACAATAACTTAAAACTGGCTGAAAACGCTGTTCTTTCTGTCGAAGAGAGTTTAAGTGAAGTTTTCCAAGAAAGGTCCAATCAGGTTTTCCAGAAATTAGAAAATATTTTGACAATTTTTAAGGATGAAAAAGTTTCTACTATTCATTTCAATCAATCTACTGGTAGTGGTCATGATGATATATCTAGAGAAAAAATTGATGCGGTTTTTGCAAGATTGTTTCTTGCTGAAAAGGCTGCTGTGAGGATGCAATTTGTAAGTGGAACTCATGCAATAAGTTCTGTCTTATTTGGAATTCTTCGACCTGGAGATATAATGTTATCTCTTACAGGGCAACCATATGACACGTTAGAAGAAGTCATAGGAATAAGGGGACGAGGAGAAGGCTCACTTAAAGATTTTGACGTTAAATATAAGCAAATAAATATCTGCGAGAATTTTGATTCTTTTGAAGAAAAAATTATTCATTCTTTTAAAGAAAATTCATGCAAATTAGTATTCATACAAAAAAGTTGTGGATATACTTGGAGAAAGTCTCTTACGAATCACCAGATAGAGAAAATTTGTAGTCTTGTTCATTCCCTTGATCCTAATTGTATATGTTTTGTTGATAACTGTTATGGGGAGCTTGTTGAAGATAGTGAACCAATTTCTAAAGGGGCAAATATAATTGCTGGATCATTGATTAAAAATTTGGGAGGAACAATCGTTCCTACTGGTGGGTACGTTGCAGGCGATGCAGAGTTGGTTGAGATGGCATGTTCTAGATTAACTTCACCAGGCATTGGTTCCTCTGCAGGAATAAATTTTGGACTAGGAAGATTAATTTTGCAGGGTTTGTTTTTAGCACCACAAATTGTTCACGAATCACTAAAAGGTGCTGATATGGTTGCGGCAGTCTTTAAAAATTTGGGATTTAAGGTTTTACCAGAGCCAGCAACTTATAGATCTGATCTTATTCAGTCAGTAAGATTGAATAATCCTGATTTGGTACAAAAAGTTTGTCAATCTTTTCAAAATTCTTCACCAGTGGATTCTTTTCTCAATGTTGTTCCATCATCAATGGATGGATATGATTCAAAATTATTAATGGCAGGAGGTACCTTTATTGAAGGTAGTACAAGTGAATTTTCTGCTGATGCCCCTCTAAGAGATCCTTACAATATTTTTGTTCAAGGTGGTTCTCACATAGCTCACATCAAAATTGCATTAATTCGATTATTATCTGAACTATTAGAGGAAAAATTAATTTCAAAGGATTCTCTACTTCCTTTATCTACTTAATCATGTCTTACAAGTTTCCAGACAACCTCAACTATGCTGATACTCATGAATATGTCTTGGAAGAAAATGGATTATTAAAAATTGGAGTTAGTGAATTCGCTATAGATCAATTAGGAGATATTGTTTTTGTTGAATTAGCTGATGAAGGGGTGACTTTAGAGAAAGGAGAGACTTTTGGAACAATAGAATCTGTTAAGGCCGTAGAGGAAGTCTATCTGCCTTTTTCAGGGAAAATAGTATCTGTAAATGAAAGTGTTATTGAGAACCCTGAGCTTTTACAGAATGATCCGATTGGAGACGGTTGGTTAGTTATTCTGAAACCAGAATCAAAAGCATCAATTGCTGATTTGATGACTTCTGAGGAATATCAATCAAAGGTTGTACCAAAATAAGGCAAACTTTTTAAAAAGAGCTATTTTAAAGAAAAACATTTTAATATGACATCCAAATTTGGGTCTGATTTGTTTATAGATAGGCATCTTGGGTTAGGAGATAATGATGAAAGAATTATGCTTAACAAGCTTGGTTTTAATAATATTGATCAATTTATAAATCAAGTTATTCCTGATGATATTCAGCTTAAAGATAAATCCTCAGAAATATTGCCCCAAGGTTGTTCAGAAATTGAGGCTTTAAAAGAATTAGAAGAGATTGCGAATAAAAATACTAAAATGAGATCACTTATAGGCCTCGGTTATTATGACAATCATATGCCTAAAGTAATCCAAAGACATGTTCTTGAAAATCCAAGGTGGTACACGTCTTATACTCCATATCAAGCAGAAATTGCACAAGGAAGATTAGAAGCTCTATTTAATTTTCAGACTATTGTTTGTGAACTAACAGGATTCCCTGTCGCCAATGCATCTTTGTTGGATGAGGGTACTGCTGCTGCAGAAGCCATGGCCATGAGTTTTTCCGCAAGAAAAAATAAATCTTCAAAAGTGTACTTAGTGGAGTCAAATGTTTTTGATCATACTTTTAATGTTCTACAAACCAGAGCAAAACCTTTGGGAATATCCTTAAAACGCTTTACTCAAAGCAACCTTCCTAATCATGATTATGTTTTTGGAATGTTGTTGCAATTACCTGGTAAAAATGGACAATTATTTGATCCTACATTCTTAATATCCCAAGCACATAGATCAGAAATTATTGTTACGGCATGTATTGATCCACTAGCACAAGTTTTGATTAAACCAATTTCTGAATTTGGTGTTGATGTAGCAGTGGGGAGTATGCAAAGATTTGGTGTTCCAATGGGTTTTGGTGGCCCTCATGCAGCATATTTTGCTTGTAGCGAAAAATATAAAAGGTTGATACCCGGAAGAATAGTTGGGCAAACTCTATCTAAAAATGGAGAAAAATCATTACGACTAGCATTGCAAACAAGAGAGCAACATATTAGAAGGGAAAAGGCAACTAGTAATATTTGTACTGCTCAATCTTTGTTAGCCATAATTTCTTCTTTTTATGCTATTTATCATGGACCCTCTGGATTAACGCAAATTGCTAAGAGATTAGTTGAATTGAGAATAAATTTAGAATCAAATTTAGCTGCTTTAGGTTTTGATATTCCTGATGGGACTAGATTTGATAGTGTTGATGTTTATTCTAAGCACTCCCAGAGGATTCATAATGAAGCTTTAAAAAATGGCTATAACTTAAGAATTTTGCCGTTAGGATCAACTATTGAAAATTCAACTGGCTTTGGGATCTCTTTAGATGAGCTTAGTAATGAAAAAGAAATAAAAGATATTTTGACTTTCATAGCAAACCTTATAGAAAAAGAAGAAGATTTAGAGCATATAAAATTTGATAAAGAATTTCATCTTGAAAGTTTAGCTTTGAGATCCAGTGCCTGGATGCAGCAAGATATATTTACAAATTACCAAAGTGAAACTGAATTAATGAGATATATATTTCGACTTGCAGAAAAAGATTTTTCTTTGGTAGATGGGATGATGCCATTGGGAAGCTGTACAATGAAGTTAAATTCTGCAGCAGAGTTAAATCCAGTTTCTTGGGCTAATTTATCTTCCATTCATCCTTTTTCCCCACCAGATCAAACTAAAGGCTATTCAAAAATAATATCTGACCTAGAAAAATGGATAAGTGATATTGTTGGGTTAAAATCAGTTTCTTTTCAACCAAATGCAGGCTCTCAGGGAGAATTTGCTGGTTTATTGGCAATAAATTCTTATTTTGAATCAAAAGGCGAACTGTCAAGAAAAAAATGTTTAATTCCTAAAAGTGCTCATGGCACAAATCCTGCTAGTGCAGTTATGGCAGGTTTTGATGTTTTAACTGTTGAATGTGATGAGGAAGGAAATATTGACTTTCAAGATTTGTATATCAAGGTCAAGACATTTGATAACCAAATAGGGGCTCTTATGTTGACTTATCCCTCTACTCATGGAGTTTTTGAATTACAAATTAGAAAGATATGTGATTTAATTCACTCTGTTGGAGGATTTGTCTATTTAGATGGAGCAAATTTGAACGCTCAGGTTGGATTATGCAAACCGGGGAATTATGGTGTTGATATTTGTCATTTGAATTTACATAAAACATTCTGCATTCCGCATGGAGGAGGTGGCCCGGGGGTAGGACCAGTTGCTGCATCAGAAACTTTAAGCCCATTTCTTCCTTCTCATTCTTTAATGGATAATAATTTATCTAATAGTTCTAATTACGTATCTTCTGCCAAGTATGGGAGTGCAAGTATTCTTCCAATAAGTTGGATGTACATTAAAATGGCTGGTCTTAGTGGTTTAAGGAAAGCAACTGCGCATGCAATTTTATCTGCTAATTATATTGCCCGTTCTTTAAATCATAAATTCAAGATTCTTTATAAAGGAAAAAATAATTTTGTTGCACATGAATGCATTTTAGATTTTAGAGATTTAAAATCCAAAACTGGTTTGAGTGTAAATGATTTAGCTAAACGATTAATTGATTATAGTTTTCATGCCCCAACCATAAGTTGGCCTGTTTCGGAGACGATAATGATAGAGCCTACTGAAAGTGAAAGTTTGGTTGAATTGGATAGATTTTGTGAGGCTATGTTATTGATTGGAGAAGAAATCAGCGAAATAGAAAAAAATGTTGAATTAAGGAATAATAATGTGATTAGTAACGCTCCTCATACGCTAAAAGAGTTAATTGCTGAAAATTGGTATTATCCTTATTCAAAAGAAAAAGCTTCTTTTCCTTATAAAACCCAAACTTCTATTAAGTTTTGGTCTTCAGTTTCTAGGATCGATAATGCATATGGCGATCGTAATTTAATTTGTTCTTGCAATGTAAATCAAAGAGAGACTTTTGAAGAAAAAAAATGTGCTTAAAGCACTAGCGTCCTTGTATTTACTTAGTTATCATCAGTGAGAATAAAAATTTAATATTTTCTTATAGAATTTTTTTAAATTTTTTTATTAAAATATTCGAGCATCAAATTTTTTTGGGGTATTTGAAGCTATGACCAAAGATTTTAAATCTGGTAATGTAAAGCAGCTGCCAGTTAAAAACGTCGACTTACCAAATTTTGTCAATAATTTTTCGGGAGATAACTCAAACATTAGTTCTATTGAGGGAACTAATGTTATAAGAGTACCTTTTGGTAAAAAATTCTCAAAGAAAAAAAGGCCTGAAAAGAATCAAAACATCGCTACTCTAATACTCCCTTTAAGTTCGTATAATAGTCCTACGCCCCCACACGTAGCATAATTAGGATCTAGTTTAATCTATCTCTTTGAGGGTATCTGCATAATAATTTTGTAGTTGTAACGTTGCTTGATTCCAGTCCCATTTTTCAGCTTCGTTTCGTGCTTCTTTCCTCATAACTTCTCTTTTATCTTCATTCTCTAGGATTTTTTTTGTTGCTTTAATCAAACTTTGTTCACCGTTATCTTTTTCATCAGGATCATATAAACAACCATTAATCCCATCGCTAATAATATCTGGAATTCCTCCCTTGTTGGCTCCGATAACTGGACATCCTGCTGCCATTGCTTCTAGTAAAACTAACCCAAGTGTTTCTGTACTAGATGGAAATAAAAATATATCTCCAGAGGCATAGGCGCTAGCAAGTTCATCGCCAGATAAATATCCTATGAAATTAGTCTTGGTATTTTCGAAGATTTTTTCAAGCTGGTTTCTATATGGGCCGTCACCTACAAGTGCTAGGCAAGTATTAGGGATACTTTCCAAGACTGGTTTAATTCTCTCAATCTGTTTTTCTGCTGATAATCTTCCTACATAAATCAATAAGTAATTAGCGTCGTGATGTTCCCCAAATAATTTTTTTCTCATTTTCTCATTTCTCAAATCTGGTCGGAAACTGTAAGTATCTACTCCCCTTTGCCATAAAGCAGTCCTTTGAATTCCTTTATCTTTTAACTCATTTACCATAGCGGTGGATGTACATAAATTTAATAAGGCTTGATTATGTGCAGCTTTAAGTAATTCCCACAAAAGTGGCTCCAACATACCCATACCGTAATGTTCTAGATATTTCGGAAGATGAGTATGGTAACTGGCAATTAAAGGAATATTATTAGTTTTCGCCAACCATATGCCACCTAAGCCAAGTACAGCTGGATTAACAACATGTATTAAATCCGGGTTAAATTTTTCTAACTTATCTGAGACTGCAGGACCTGGTAAACCAAGCTTCAACTCTGGGTATAACGGTAACGGCATTGCTGCAACTCCGACAACAGTTGCCCCCATATATGATTCTGGACATCCCTCTGGACAAAAAATTATAACTTCATCACCATTTTTTACTAAAAATTCAATTGTTTTAGTCAGTCTTGTGACTATGCCATCAACTTTAGGTAAAAAAGTTTCAGTAAACAATGCAATTTTCACTTTCTTAAGGTAATTATTTCAGAAATTTTAATTAGTCTTTATAGCCTCAGCTTGTTTTTTAGTCCAGGATGAAACACAAGGTATGCGTTTGAGATCACATCTGTTGGAGTATTTTTTTGCAACTTCAACAACTTCTTCTAATAAACCATTATCAAGAGTGGTTGGGTTTAAACCTAACTCTATAAAGCATTTATTATCAACAATGAGATCATTTTCTACTGCTTCATTTCTTGGATTAGGTAAATAATTGATATCAGCACCTGTTAGAGACGCAACTTTTTTAGCTAGTTCTCCAACTTGATGGCTTTCAGTCATTTGATTAAAGATTTTCACTCTATCTCCAGGTTTTGGAGGATTTTCAAGGGCAAGTTGCACACATTTTACAGAGTCTTTTATGTGTATAAAGGCTCTTGTTTGCCCTCCTGTTCCATGAACACTTAATGGATATCCAATTGCAGCTTGCATTAGAAATCTGTTTAGAACAGTTCCATAATCTCCGTCGTAGTCAAATCGGTTTGTTAATCTAGGATCTTTTAAAGTTGCGTCTGTATTTGTTCCCCAAACAATACCTTGATGTAAATCAGTAATCCTTACAAGATCATTTTTGTTGTAGTAAAGAAATAATAATTGATCTAAAGTTTTAGTCATATGGTATACACTACCAGGACTTGCAGGGTGTAATATTTCTTCTTTAAAGCGACTTCCATCTGGTTGTGGAACTTCAACTTTTAGATAACCTTCTGGAATTGTTGCACCCCTATGTGATCCATATCCGTAAACTCCCATTGTTCCTAAATGTACAACATGAATATCTAAATTACTCTCAACTATTGCAGCAAGTAGATTGTGGGTACCATTAACATTATTATCTACTGTATATCTCTTCGTAAAACTAGATTTCATGGAGTAAGGGGCTGCTCTTTGTTCTGCAAAATGGATCACAGAATCTGGCTTTTCATCATTGAGTAAATCGAGTAATTTTTGATATTGTTTAGAGATATCCATGTTGAGAAATCTCATAGGCTTACCTCCAATTTCTTCCCATGCAGAAAGTCGTTCTGTTATCGAAGCAATTGGAGTTAAAGATTCTACCTCAAGATCAATATCAATTTTTCTACGACTTAAATTGTCGACAATAATTACATCATGATTTTGCTCTGCTAAATTCACCGCACAAGGCCAACCGCAAAAACCATCTCCACCTAGAACAATAACTTTCACTCAGAACTCCAGAATTAAAAGATTCATAATATATCTATTAAATTACTACAGTGTGCTTCCACTTTGCGAAAAAACATTGTAAATAGTTTCAAATCTTCTTTCTTAATACGATAAATAAAAGCAAATTATAAATTTTTACTTTCTATTTAAACTTTTCTAAATAAAAAGAATTAGATAGATATGTTCTTTTCAGGAGAACTTGCTACTGCAAAGTCTTGTTTTTTAATTCTTCCTGCCAGAAAAGCTTGCCTGCCAGCTTTCACACCATAATTTATCGCTTGAGCCATTAGAGGAGGATTTGCAGCTTGTGCTATTGCACTATTGATTAAGACACCATCAGCTCCAATTTCCATAGCTTGAGAAGCTTCACTAGGCACTCCAATTCCTGCGTCTATTATTACTGGCACTTTTGCATTCTCAATAATTATCCTTATATTTGATAAATTTAACAAACCTTGCCCGGAGCCTATGGGCGAGCCCAATGGCATTACAGTTTCACAACCTATTTCTTCTAGTCTTTTTGCAAGAATAGGATCTGCATTGATGTAAGGAAGTACAGCGAAACCCTTTTTTATTAAAATTTCGGCTGCTTTAAGAGTTTCTATCGGATCTGGTAGTAAATACTTTTTGTCAGGAATAACCTCTAACTTCACAAAATTATTTTCTTCTTGACCAGATAATTTTGCAAGTTCTCTACCTAAAATTGCTATTCTGACTGCCTCATCGGAATTAACACAACCGGCTGTATTAGGAAGCATCCAGTATTTTTCCCAGTTGATCTTTTCGAGTAAATTTTCTCCGCTCTGATCATTTTTAATTCTTCTAACAGCGACGGTTATAATTTCCGTTTCAGAATTTGACAAACTTTCCACCATATCTTGAGTAGATTTGTATTTGCCAGTGCCAACCATTAATCTACTGGAAAATTGTTTTCCACCAATTAGTAAAGAAGAAGAATTTTCCATATTTAGAATCCCTTATCTTTAATACCTTTATAAGGTTTATAATTGTTTCTTTTTTCTAACTCCTTACTTTTTTTAATTGCTGTTTTGTTTTTTGGATCTATCAACAAAACCTTTTGATAAGTTTCATATGCCAAGTCGTACTCAAGTAAACGCTGTTGTGCTGATGCAAGGTTGTTTAGAGCTATAGGATATTCTGGAAGAGATTTTATTGCAGAGTTATAATGTTTAATTGCTTTATTAAATTCATTTTGAGCAGCATAAGAAAATCCTAAAGCATTATTTATTATTGCTTTGGCTTCATCAGGTTCATTTTCATAATTTTCAATTGCTTTTAAAAAAGTTTTAGTAGCTTCAGAATATAATCTTTTTTTTATCTGAATAGACCCAAATTCATATAATTCTGTAGCTTGAGTGAGAGAATCTAAACCTTTTTGCTCGAATTTTACTAAATTTAATTCTTCACTTCTTGTTTTTAAAAATTGTCTGAATACAAAAATAGAAATTATTATTAATACAACAAAAAGAATTATTAAATAAGATTGGAAGGAAGATATTTCCATTATTTATATTTATTTTTCTAGATTATATTCTTTTTTCTAATTACTAACTGAAGAAACAATTTTTTCAAAACACTTAGGATCGTTTAAGGCTAATTGAGCAAGCATTTTTCTATTTATAATAATCTCTGAATTTTTCATCCCATTTATCAACTTGCTATAGTTTGTTCCATTTATCCTGGCTGATGCGTTAATTCTGGAAATCCAAAGTCTTCTAAAATCTCTTTTTCTTCTTCTTCTATCCCTATAAGCATTACAAAGAGCTTTCATCACTCTTTGATTTGCTGTCCTGAAAAGATTTTTGTTGCCGCCTCTAAAACCTTTTGCAAGATTTAAGATTTTGTTTCTTCTTTTTCTGGCTATGTTGCCTCTTTTTACGCGTGCCATGAATATCTAATAAAAATTGGTTAAAGATTTATGCGTATGGAATCATTAATTTTACATTATCAGCATCTCTTTCATCAACTACTGCTTTTGTTGATAGATGTCTTTTTAATTTTGAGCTTTTATGATCAAGTAAATGATTATGGAAAGCTCTTCTTCTCATGAATTTACCCGTCGCAGTAGCTTTAAATCTTTTGGCAGCTGATTTACGAGTTTTTAGTTTAGACATTTCAGTCAAATGTGTTTAATTAGGATAATCTAAACCTTTATACGCATTGGTGCAAATAAAATTTTTTAATTGATTAAGAAAGTTCTAACTTATGAAACTTAAATTTGCCTTTTTATACTTATTTTTTGGATGTATTTATCTCTTTTTAATAAATATTAAATTTACTGCAAATGTCAAAGGAGAAGAATTGCAAAAGTTTGAACTCAATAATGAAATTAAAAAAGGAAAATTTTTAATTGGTTTAAAACAATATTTAGGCGGGGAGAATGACAGTTTTTCAAAAAAAAAGAATATCAATTTTATCTCTGATAAAGGTTTTTTAAATCTGATATCGTCCAACGGTATTAAACATAAATCAAAAGAGATTAATATTAATTGGGTAAATATACCCATTAAAAAGCCACAAACAATCGAAAGAATTGTTTTTGGTCCTTTTGCTAGCTATGAATCTGCAAAAAAACAAGCGGAGAAACTTAAAGATAAGGGATTTAATACGACTGTTGCCTACCCTAAAAATTGGGAAGTATGGATTCCATTTGAAGATGATCTTCCAGAGTTTGAATTAAAAAATAAGATTTATAGAAAAATAAAAAATATTCAAATTACTCCTGTTCTTAGAAGTGAATATAGTCTTATGAAACTTGAGGGACCTATATATATTTATGCTCAAGAGGACATAAAAATAAATGGTGTCAATTTTGGCAAAAATTTTTATTTATTAAAAGATTTATATGGAACTTGGACATTAGTTCAAAAAATTGAATTTGATGATTATTTGGCAGGTGTTTTGCCATATGAAATTGGACCGAATTCTCCTTTAGAAGCACTCAAAGCTCAAGCAGTTATTGCAAGAACTTGGGGAATATTTAATTCTGATAGATTTAATATGGATAAATATCATTTATGTATCACCACTCAATGTCAAGTTTATAAACCTCCTAAAATTACAAATAAAAACATAAAAAAAGCTATAGAAGCAACTTCAAATTTAATTCTCACTTATAGAAATCAACCAATTAATGCTTTTTACCATGGTTCTAATGGTGGCTTATCTGCTACTGCAGGCGAGTCTTGGCAAATTCAAGATTATTCTTATTTCAATTCGATCATAGATGGTTCTAAATCATTAAATAAAATTTTTAAACTTCCAATTACAAATGAATCTGATTTAAATAATTTTTTAGATTTTGATAAAGAACAGTTTTATGGGAGTAATCACTCTCTTTTCCGATGGAATAAGAAAATTTCTAGTCTTGAGATTAAAGAAAAGTTAGTTAAAAACAAACTTATAAATAATAGTGACTATGTTTTGGATATAAATGCTATTGAACTTGGGTCGAGTGGCAGAGTTACAAAATTGGAAATACGAACGGACAAAGTTAACAAATCTATTGTTCTAGTTAAAGATGATATTAGACGGGTATTAAATTTTATACCTAGTAATTTGTTTACTATTAATAAATTAAGTGATGATTTATGGCTTTTGAGAGGAGGAGGCTTCGGTCATGGTGTAGGTTTATCTCAGTCAGGAGCGATTGAAATGGCTAAATTAGGATTTTCTTATGAACAAATATTGAATCATTACTATCGAAAAGCAAAACTGAAAAAATTTGAGATATTGTCTCAATGAAAGTTAAGTAATTAAAATTTACTTTTATGAGCAAGAGTTTTTATAAAAATCGAAGATTGAAGTCGTTTATATTTCTTAGTGCTTGTTTTTTTATATCTTTTATTCCTCATGCTTTTAATATCGAAAATTTCTTTTTCATTATATTGACTCTTTCTTTTGTGATTGTTTTTTACGGTTTAATAGTTATTTCTAGAAATGTCAAAAGGAACAACGGTGTCAAAACTTTAAGCAGAAGGATTAGTAATAAAGAGTTACCTGTGCTTGATATTTTAGTCGCTGCTAGAGATGAAGAGAATGTAATAGCAAGATTAGTTGAAAGATTATTTAGTTTAGATTATCCAATAAATAAATTAAATATTTACATAATAGATGATGGTAGCTCTGATAAGACGCCTTTAATTTTAGATCGATTAGCTAGACAATATGACAAGCTAAAAGTTGTAAGTCGTTCTCCAAATGCAGGAGGAGGAAAGTCGGGAGCTTTGAATTATGCCTTGAAGTTTACTCATGGTGAATGGTTATTAGTTTTGGATGCTGATGCCGAATTAAAACAAGATTCTTTGAAAAGGTTATTTAGTTTTGTAGAAGAAGGTGATTGGTCTGCAGTTCAATTAAGAAAATCAGTAACAAATGTAAGTAAGAATTTTTTAACTTCTTGTCAGTCAATGGAAATGGCTATGGACGCAATCTTTCAATATGGAAGATTATCATTTGCTGGAGTTTCTGAATTAAGGGGAAATGGCCAATTAATTAAGAAAGAAACATTATTGGCATGTGGTTCTTTTAATGAAGATACAGTTACAGATGATCTTGATTTGAGTTTAAGATTATTATTATCAAAATCTAGAATTGGAATCTTGTGGGATCCTCCAGTTATGGAGGAAGCAGTTGAGAATTTAAATGCTTTATTAGCGCAAAGGCAAAGATGGGCAGAGGGGGGTTTGCAAAGATTCTTTGATTATGGAGATCAATTATTTACTAATAAAATTGATTATTTGCAAAAATTTGATTTAACTTACTTCTTCATCTTGCAATATGCACTACCAATAATTTCTATTTTTGATTTATTTTGCAGTATTGCTCTGTTAGATTCACCAATTTACTGGCCTATTTCATTTACAGCTTTTATGTTGTCTGGAATTGCGTTTTGGTATGGTTCTTCTTGTAAAAGCGAAGTACCAGTATTGCAAAAAAGCAATTTTTTGATGGTATTTGTCTCAGTTTTTTATTTATCACATTGGTTTTTAGTAATCCCTTGGGTAACAATAAAGATGTCTATTTTTCCCAAAAAGATACTTTGGCGGAAAACTATTCACACTGGAGTTTAATTTATTCATCAAGGTCGATAATTTCTCCATTAAAAAAATTTGCTAAGTTTTTTGAGCTATCATCATAAGTCTCTTTGTTAGATATTTTTGGTGATGAATTAGTTTTTGGTTCTATTTTTTTTAATGGTCGAAAATTATTTACTTCATTTTGAGTCATTTCTGGAGTATTTGTTGGGTTACTTTTATTTAAATTTTTGGTTGAGAAATTAAGTATTATTTGATCACCAAATATTTTTTTTACAGTATTTTCAATTATAACTTTTCTGCTTTTAATCATATTTTCCCAGTTTGGAGATAATGCTATTGTTATTTTCTGCGAATCAAAACTTTCAAGTTCGGCTTGTTGTGAAAGTAACATTCTTGTTGATGGTAACTCTACTTTAGAAAGAATTAATTCCCATTTATCTTTTAAATTATTTGATCCAGGATTATTTTGGTTATTGTCAGAAATATTTTCAATACTTTCTTTTTCAAGAAACGCGAATTTTTCTAATTTTTCGTCTTTTTTTTCGATCAATTTATCGCGAGCTATCTCCTTTTTGATACTTGGTTTTTGACTTTCATTAGAAATATTTTCTTTATTAAAAATCGCAATGTTTTTTCTATTTTCATGATTCTCCTCAGTCGTATTATTTTTACTTTCTTGCTTATTTTTAAAACTATTTATCTCTTGATTATCTAGAAGCCCACTTAAATGTATTTCAAACCAAAGCCTTGGATTATCGCTTGATTTGATTTGATATTCAATATTTCTCAGATTATTATGCCATTTAATTATTGTTGATTTATTTATTGTTTTTGAGATTTTATCCAATTCATCTTGAAATTCATCAGAAGTATAATAAAGATCTGAATATTTATTATTTGTAGTGTGTAATAGTAGATCTCTTGTTATATTTAATAATCCGATAATTATTTGAAGAGGTTCGTTTCCTGCATCATATAGTTTGTTGCAGGTGATAATTAATGACTCTGGATTATTCTCAACTAATGATTTAATCAGATTTGTTAATTCACTTTCAGATACTTCTCCTAGGAGGTTTTGGATATTATTAATTGTTATTCCTTCTGGTAAAAGATTCAATTGTTCAAGGAGGCTTTGTGCATCTCTCATCCCTCCATTTGATCTTTTTGCAATCATTTTTAAGGCCTGCACTTCATACTCAATGGATTCTTTTTCGGCGATTCCTGATAAATGTTGAAAAATATCACTTGGGCTTATTCTTCTAAAATCAAACTTTTGGCATCTACTTTTTATTGTATTTAATACTCTCTCAGGATTTGTCGTCGCAAGGATAAAAACAACTCTTGAGGGCGGTTCTTCAATAGTTTTTAGTAATGCATTTGAAGCTGCCGTTGAAAGCATATGACATTCATCAATAACATATACTTTCCATCTCGCTTGAGTAGGTGTAAATCTCGCTCTTTCTATAATTTCTCTTATATTTTCTACTCCTGTATTTGATGCTGCATCAATCTCGATAATATCTAGAGCGCTCCCATCTGTAATTTGTCTACATAAGTCACATTTACAACAAGGAGTTATAGTAGGTTGGTCGAATGCCTGGCAATTTAGAGATTTTGCAAATATTCTTGCACTTGATGTTTTTCCAGTCCCTCTTGGACCATTAAAAAGATATGCAGGAGCAATTTTTTTTGTTAATAGTGCTTGTTTGAGTGTAATGGATATAAATTTTTGTCCAACCAGTTCGTCTAAGTTCTTTGGTCTATATTTTTGATGAAAAGGCTTATGTGTATTTGGCATTTATTTTTCATTAATTAGAAAAATTTCGGATTCAATTAAAAAATTAAACTCTAATTTTATGCAGACTCCTTAATGATTCTTTTTGATCCTGAAGGTAGTTTAACAATTTTAGATGAGAACAAATTATCTACCATTTTTTTTGTAATTGTGAATTCTTTTACATTTTCTTCAGAAGGCAAAGTGTACATTATGTCTAGCATTAGCTCTTCAATTATTGATCTTAATGCTCTTGCACCTGTTTTTCTTTTATATGCTTCATTTGCTATCGCTTCAACAGAATCAGGCTCAAATGTTAATTCAACATTATCCATACTTAGCAAAGTTTTGAATTGCTTTACCAATGCATCTCTTGGTTGAGTCAAAATAGATTCTAAAGTTTCTTTTGTAAGACGATCTAATACAGCACAAACCGGAATTCTTCCAATAAATTCTGGAATTAGGCCATATTTCACTAAGTCATCTAATTCTAAATTTTTCAAGGAATCTCTTGGGTCTACTATTTTTTTTGTATCAACTTTGTTTTGATCTGAATTGGTGGTAAATCCTATAGAGTGTTTACCCATACGCTTTTGAACGATATCCTCTAAACCTATAAAAGCTCCCCCGCAAATAAATAATATTTGACTTGTATCAATTTGGATACAGTCATGATAAGGATGTTTTCTTCCCCCTTGTGGTGGCACATTGGCAATTGTTCCTTCAAGCATTTTTAATAATGCTTGCTGAACTCCTTCACCAGAGACATCTCTTGTAATTGAAGGATTCTCACTTTTTCTTGCAATTTTATCTATTTCATCAATATAAATAATTCCTTTTTGTGCTAGTTCTACATTCATTTCTGATTTCTGTAGAAGTCTTAAAAGTATATTTTCAACATCCTCCCCAACATATCCAGCTTCTGTCAAAGTAGTTGCATCAGCTACTGCAAAAGGAACATCCAGAAACTCTGCTAAAGTTTGCGCCAATAATGTTTTTCCACTCCCAGTAGGGCCGATGAGTAAAATGTTTGATTTTTGTAATTTAGTTGCTTGTGAATCAGTTGCATTGTTATTTTTAATATCTTCCTTAACTTTCCAAGCTAATCGCTTGTAGTGATTGTATACGGCTACTGATAATATTTTTTTTGCAGATTCTTGTCCAACAACTTGATTATCTAGAAAACTTTTAATTTCTAATGGCTTAGGAATTGAGGTTAATTCTAAAGGAACAGATTTTTTTGGATTATCAGTTGGTAATTTCTTTTTTACTTGTGGAGAGTTGTTTGTATTCGCTTGATTATCAAGAAGTTCTTCATCGAGGATTTCATTACAAAGATCAATGCACTCATCACAGATATAAACCCCAGGACCAGCTATAAGCTTTCTTACTTGGTCTTGTGATTTACCGCAAAATGAACATTTAAGATGGGCGTCGAATTTAGCCATCGTTTATAAGTTTTTAAAAAGTGAAAGGTGTTAAATATTCCCTATTCACTAGGATTGCTTATAAATATCGATTCGTCATCATATTCTTAAAAAATCAGTATTCCTTGTCACTTTTTGATAACTTTATCAATTAATCCATATTCGACTGCTTCTGAGGGAGATAAAAAGTAATCTCTTTCTGTATCTTCATTAATTTTTTCTAAAGGTTGACCAGTATGTTCTGCTAAAAGCGAATTTAATGTTTTCTTGAGAAAAAGTATTTCTTTTGCTTGTATTTCAATCTCTACTGCTTGACCTTGTGCACCTCCCAAAGGTTGATGAATCATAATCCTAGAATTAGGTAAAGCCAATCTTTTCCCCTTTGCTCCTCCAGAAAGTAGAAATGCCCCCATACTTGCTGCTACTCCAAAGCATATTGTCACTACATCAGGGGATATTTGTTGCATAGTATCGTATATGGCCATTCCCGCAGTTACTGAGCCTCCAGGAGAATTAATATATATTTGGATGTCTTTTTCGGGATCTTCCGCTTCAAGAAATAATAATTGTGCAACAAGTGAATCAGATACTTGATCATTAATTCCAGTACCTAAAAAAATTATTCTCTCCCTCAGTAGTCTTGAATATATATCAAAAGCTCTTTCTCCTCTACCTGACTGTTCTATAACAGTAGGAACAGCAGCAATAGTTTTATTATTACTTTCATAAGAATTTATTGAGCTTTGGATTAAATGTTTTTTTTCTGAGTTCACAAATTAGATTTCGTCTTATAAGTAATTTAAGGGGTTTTTGTTTAATTAGTAGGAAATTTCATAAATTATTTTTTTTCTTTTTTATTTTGAGTTTTTTGTAATTTTGGTAGTTTTGGTAGTTTTTGTAGTTTTTGGCGCAGTTTTTGTGGCTTTTGTTGTTTTGGAGGTTTTGGTAGCTTTAGAAGATTTTGTAGTTTTTTCTTTTACTTCAGAATTTTCTTCAAGCCAAATTATTAATTTTTCCTTGAGTAAATCGTTAGTTATTACTTCTGTTAATTTTTTAATATCTATTTGTTTTGAAGATTGAGAGATTGCATCTTCATAATCTTTCATTTTTAAATCAATTTCATCTTTCTCAACTTTTATGTTTTCTGTTTCAGCTAATGCTTTTAAAGCTAAATTTCTTTGAACATTTTTTTCAGCCTGAGGCCTTGTGGACTCTGCTAATGACTTAACTAATTCCGGAGTGAAAGTAGATTTAACATCAAGACCTTGTTGAGCAAATCTTTGAGCGGTTTGTTCGATATTATTCCTCACTTCTATATCAATCATAGATTTTGGAATTTCAGCAACCAATTCGTTTGTCAAGGCATCTAGTAAAGCTTCAATTTTGATATCTTTTTGGGTTTTTTCAAAATTATCCTTAAGTTGCGTTTCAATATCTTTCTTTAAATCTTCTAATGATTCTTTGTTGCCAGACTGTTTTGCAAAATCGTCATTAAGTTCAGGCAATTCTTTTTCCTTAAGATCCTTAAGATTTACTTCAAAGATTGCCTCTTTGCCTCTTGAATCTTCATGAGAATAATCTTCAGGAAATTTAAGGTTAAGTGTTTTAGTATCACCAATTTTCATCTTTACGATTCCCTCAACGAAACCGGGAATCATTTTGTTCTTTTCTAACTCAAGATCCATTGATTCACTTGTTCCACCATCAATCTCTTTACCAGATTCTTTATATTTTCCTTTGAAACTAACTACAGCAATATCTCCTAATTTTGCTGCTCTATTGGTAACTGGAATAATGTTTGCAAACTGATTTCTAGATTTTTCTAGCGCTTCATCTATTGATTTAGGATCAAACTTTGTTTTTGAAATTTCAACACTTAGTCCTTTGGATTTTTTAAGTTTTAATTCTGGGGCAACATCAGTTTGAAGAGTAACCTTAAGTGATTTTTCAGGACTAAACTTTGCAAGTAAAGATTCAAATCCTTCTACCAATTCTGGCTCACTTAGTGGCTCTATAGATTTTATTTTTAACGCTTCTTGCCATGATTTATCAATAATTTTTTCCAGAGCAGAAGCATGTAATTGTGTTATGCCAATCCTTTGGATTAAGACTTGTTTGGGAATTTTACCAAGTCTAAATCCCGGAATTTTAGCCGAACGGCTGATAGAACTGATTGTTTCATTCACACAAGTTTTGCATGTCTCAGATGGTATTTCTAATTCAAATGAGATTCTACTTTGAGGTAGAGGAGTTGTTTTGACTATTAATGCTTCTTTAGCCATTTTTTTATTTATTACTAAAAGCCGAAACTTAATTATTTCACATTATGTGATTTCCTTGAAAGTTATTTTTTTGATAAAGTAAAAAAAATAGTCAATCTATTTATAAAAATCATTTTAAAGTGTGAGACAATCTCCGTTTTTGCCTAATAGGCCATTAAAAGTTGCTGTTTTAGGATCTTCAGGTGCTGTGGGATCTGAATTACTTAAAATTCTTGAACAACGTTATTTTCCAATATCAGAATTGGTCTTGCTTTCATCAGAGCGTTCAGAAGGAAAAAAAATTATTTGGAAAGGTGAAGAATTAGTTACAAAAAAAACAACTAAGGAAGAATTTCTGAATGTTGATTTAGTTTTCGCTTCAGCCGGCGGAAGTATTTCAAAAAAATGGTTATCTACCATTATGGAACAAAATGCTTTATTGATAGATAATTCAAGTGCTTTCAGATTAGATAATAATGTACCCCTTATAGTTCCTGAAGTTAATGGTAATGACGTAATTAATCATGATGGGGTAATAGCTAATCCAAACTGTACTACCATTTTGCTGACATTAGTTTTAGCTCCGTTAAATAAACTTTCGACTATTCGAAGAGTTGTTGTCTCAACTTATCAATCCGTAAGTGGTGCAGGCCAATTGGCGATGGAGGAACTAAAACTTTTAACTGAAAAATATCTTGGGGGTAATCCTCAAAAAAGTGAAGTTTTGCCATACTCACTGGCTTTTAATTTGTTTTTGCATAATTCACCCATGCTTTCAAATAATTACTGCGAAGAAGAGATGAAAATGGTTAATGAGACCAGAAAAATATTAAATACTGCTGATTTAAAGCTCTCTGCTACATGTGTTCGAGTCCCAGTACTGAGAGCACATTCTGAATCGGTCAATATTGAATTTGCCAGTGTAGTTGAGCCTAAAGATGCTCTTGAAGAATTAAAAAAATCTCCTGGAATTGAAATTATTGAGGATTACCAAAATAATAGATTTCCTATGCCAAATGACGTTATGGGAAGGGATAATGTTGCTGTTGGCAGGTTAAGAACTGATATAAGTCAGCCTAATGGATTAGAATTATGGTTATGTGGAGATCAAATAAGAAAAGGAGCAGCTCTTAATGCTGTTCAAATAGCTGAGTTATTAATTCCAAAAAAATGATTACAGACAAAACTGAGTGTAATAATCCACTATTTGGGAGAATATTGACTGCAATGGTTACTCCATTCACCGAAAATGGAGATGTAGATTATGAACTAGCTATTAAACTTTCAAATTATCTTTTTGATAATGGTTCTGATGGAATTGTGTTATGTGGTACTACTGGAGAATCTCCAACTCTTTCATGGGCAGAACAGCATGATTTATTTATTGCAGTAAAAGGATCTTTGGATTCAAGTTGCAAAGTAATAGTTGGTACTGGTAGTAATTGTACAAGCGAGGCTGTGGAAGCTACAAAAAAAGCCTATGACTCTGGTGCCGACGGTGCTTTGGTCGTTGTTCCCTATTACAATAAGCCACCTCAAGAAGGTCTTTATAAACATTTCGGCTCTATTGCTAATTCTGCAAAGGATTTGCCTCTAATGCTTTACAACATTCCTGGAAGGACAGGATGCAATTTATTACCTGAAACTGTGAAGAAACTTATGGATTTCTCAAATATTCTCAGTATTAAAGCTGCAAGCGGTAGAATAGAAGAAGTAACAGAAATAAGAGCTATATGTGGCTCCGAACTCTCTGTATATAGCGGCGACGATTCATTGTTGCTTCCAATGTTATCTGTAGGTGCTGTAGGAGTAGTAAGTGTTGCAAGTCATTTAGTTGGCTTGCAATTGAAAGAGATGATTCATTCCTTTCAAAGTGGGGATGTTTCTAATGCCCTAGCCATTCATGAAAAACTTCAGCCTCTTTTCAAAGCACTATTTATGACTACTAATCCAATCCCAATTAAGGCTGCTTTGGAGCTATCGGGATGGAATGTAGGTAGCCCAAGAAGTCCTTTGTCACCATTAACTGCTGAAATGAAAAAGCAACTATCTTTTATCCTGAAATCCCTATAATAGGGGTTATATTTAACTTGATAATTAAATTTAAATAAACCTTATTTGATTACAAGCAGGCCTTCATAAATTTCAAAATTATGCAATCAAGTACAAATTCAACTGTAAATAGATCTACTAATGATTCATCTAGATCTAAAAGTAATATGCCAGCTCTACGAGTAATACCTCTTGGAGGACTACATGAAATAGGTAAAAACACTTGCGTTTTTGAATATGGTGATGAATTGATGCTTGTTGATGCTGGTCTAGCTTTCCCATCTGATGGTATGCATGGCGTAAACATTGTTATGCCAGATACCACTTTTTTAAAAGAAAATCAAAGAAGAATAAAGGGAATGATTGTCACTCACGGTCATGAAGACCATATTGGAGGTATTTCTCATCATCTTAAGCATTTTAATATTCCTATTATTTATGGACCAAGACTGGCAATGTCAATGCTTAGAGGAAAAATGGAGGAAGCAGGGGTATCTGATAGAACGACTATACAGACAGTAAATCCAAGAGATGTTGTAAAAGTTGGGCAACATTTTTCTGTTGAATTTATTCGAAATACCCATTCAATTTGTGATAGTTTTTCTTTAGCAGTAACAACACCTGTTGGCACAATTATTTTCACGGGAGATTTTAAGTTTGATCATATGCCAGTAGATGGAGAGCAATTTGATATTGAAAGAATGGTGCATTACGGAGAAAAGGGTGTTTTATGCATGTTCAGTGATTCTACTAATGCCGAAGTTCCAGGTTTTTGTCCTTCTGAGAAGACTATCTATCCCTCTTTAGAAAAACATATTGCGGAGGCAAAAGAACGAGTTATCCTTACCACTTTTGCTAGTTCTGTTCATAGAGTGACTATGATTTTAGAGCTGGCCATGAAACATGGAAGAAAAGTTGGGTTATTAGGTAGATCGATGATTAATGTTATTGCTAAGGCTAGAGATATTGGTTATATGAAATGCCCAGATGATTTGTTTGTTCCTATCAAGCAAATTAGAGATTTGCCAGATAGGGAGACCTTATTATTAATGACTGGAAGTCAAGGAGAACCCCTAGCAGCGTTAAGCAGAATATCTCGTGGTGAACATCAGCATGTTCGTCTAAAGACTACTGATACTGTAATATTTTCGGCTAGTCCAATTCCTGGCAATACTATTTCTGTTGTTAATACAATTGATAGATTGATGCAACTCGGAGCAAAGGTTGTTTATGGAAAGGGTGAGAATATTCATGTTTCTGGGCATGGTTTTCAAGAAGATCAAAAGTTAATGTTGGCATTAGTAAAACCTAAGTTTTTTGTTCCTGTTCATGGAGAACATAGAATGCTTGTTTGTCATGGCAAGAGTGCACAAACTATGGGGGTTCCAAAGGAAAACATTCTAATTATTGAAAATGGAGACGTAGTTGAGTTAACACCTAATTCTATTCAAAAAGGAGATCCTGTAAAAGCTGGTGTTGAACTGCTTGATAACTCACGAAATGGGATAGTAGATGCTCGAGTGTTAAAGGAAAGGCAGCAATTGGCTGGGGATGGTGTAGTAACTGTTTTAGCTCCTATTAGTACAGATGGGAAGATGGTTGCTCCTCCTAGAGTTAATTTAAGAGGAGTTGTTACTACAGCAGAGCCAAGAAAAATGTCTATGTGGACAGAACGAGAAATAAGCTGGGTCTTAGAAAATAGATGGAAACAACTGTCCAGACAAACAGGGCCGAATAATTTTGAAGTAGATTGGATTGGTGTACAAAGAGAAATTGAAAATGGTTTATCGAGAAGAATGAGAAGAGAATTACAAGTCGAACCTCTGATTTTGTGTTTAGTTCAACCTGCTCCAAGTGGAACTCGTGCTTATATACCAAAGATTACAGAAGAGCAAAATTTTTCTAATAGAAATAGAAATAATAATAATTTCCATAAGAAATCAAACAATAATCATCCAAATAGTTCAAATAACCCACAAAATGCCCAAAAAAGTCCAAAAGTTTCACATAATTCACAAGCTGAGACTACTGAAGATTCATTTGAAGGTAGAACACGAAGAAGACGTTCTGCTGTCACATCTTAACTTGTTTCAAAATTTATATAGTTTTTATTCCAAACAATTTTTAAAAACTCTCGCAAGTTAATTTGACCTTTATTTTTTTCATAAATTGCATTTGCTAATTTTGTCAAATTTTTAGAACTACATTGCTTTCCAGATATTTCTTTTAAAAATCTATTTAAGATTGTGCACCTTGCTTCAATACACATACCATTTAGGAGATTCCTATCGATACCTTTTACATCTTTACAATATAAATACGCTAGTTCACCAAGATCATTACGTTCATTATTGTATTTGCTCATTTTTTGGGAAAAATTATTTATCCTTTCAGAACAACCAGGATAGATGACTTCAAGCGAAGGAATAATTTTTTTTCTTACTAAATTTCTTTTTAATTTAAGATCTGAATTTGTAGGATCTTCCCAGACTGGGATCTTCATATCATTGCAAAATTGTTTTGTATCTTCCCTACTGAAAATTAATATTGGTCTTATTAAAAAAATTTGATTTTCTATTAATCTTTTACTTTCAATATTACTCAAACCTGCAAAATTACTTCCTCTAGATAAATTGAGGATAAATGTTTCTGCATTATCACTACTCGTGTGACCAGTTAATAAATAAATATTCCGTTTTTGCTGGTTTGTATTTAATAAAATTTTGGCTCTTTCACATAATTTTTTATATCTCCATTCCCGTGCTTTTTCTTCTGAAGAAATACTTTCTTTATTTGCTTGATCAAAAAAGAATGAAATATTTTTATTTTTGCAATAATCTTTTAATTCAAGAGCATATTCTGATGATTTTTCATGCCACTGATGATCACCATGCCAAACACTAATAGACCAACTATGTAGTTTTTTTAGGTCATTAATTAGGGTTAATAAGGCCATTGAGTCTTGCCCTCCGGAAACACTTATTAAAATATTGGATCCTTTGGGAATTAATATTTTTTTGGTAAGAATCTCCTTATGAAGCTTGTGATGCCATGATGACCAATTTTTCTGAATTAATTTTTTATCAGTCATTTTGTTTTGCTCAGATAATATTTTTTAAAAAATGCACTGTTTTACTAAAACAATGTCACAATCAAGTAATAAATTCATTAAGTAAATGAGTCTGATTAATCTTTTGCCACAAAAAATCAAAGAAGAGTTAAGAAGCAAATCCTTACTCAAAGTTATTTCAGGTTTGAATAATTTCGATGTTCAATCTGTAAAAATAATTGTTGAGGCTGCTTCATTAGGAGGTGCAGATCTTGTCGATATTGCTTGTAAACCTGAACTGGTTGATTTAGCACTGAAGAATTCAACACTACCCGTTTGTGTTAGTTCAGTAGTGCCTCAATCTTTTCAAGATTCTGTAAAAGCAGGAGCATCAATAATTGAAATAGGAAATTATGATACTTTTTATGAAAAAGGCATTAATTTTTCAGATAAAAAAGTTTTAAACATTACAAAAGAGACGAAGGATTTATTGCCTAATGTTCCTTTATCAGTAACTGTTCCTCATACTATGCCTATTGATAAACAAGTTGATCTTGCTATGAAGCTAGTGGAAGAAGGTGTTGACATTATTCAAACAGAAGGTGGCACCAGTTCTACTCCTTACTCTTCAGGAATTCAAGGTTTCTTTGAAAAATCAGTACCAACTCTTGCAGCTACCTATGCTATTCATCAAGAATTTAAGAAGCAATCTCTGAATATACCAATTATGAGTGCCTCTGGATTAAGCCAAGTAACTTGTCCGCTAGCAATATCCTCTGGAGCCTCAGCAGTTGGCGTTGGATCTGTAGTTAATAAATTAGATGATTTAATATCGATGATTGCGGTTGTTAGGGGCTTAAAAGAATCTTTGAAAAATTCAATAATTGGAGAAAAAATCTCTTAGTATAGCTTTACCCTTTTGCTACTAGGTTGATGAACAACTATAAGCTTCAAGCTCCTTACGAACCAAATGGAGATCAACCAGAAGCTATTAAAAAACTAGTTGAAGGCGTCAATACTGGTAAAGAGTTTCAGACTCTTTTAGGAGCTACTGGAACTGGTAAAACATTTACTATTGCGAATGTAATTCAACAAACAGGAAGACCAGCACTTGTATTAGCCCATAACAAAACGTTAGCTGCACAACTATGTAATGAATTAAGGGAATTTTTTCCAAAAAATGCTGTTGAGTACTTCATTTCTTACTACGATTATTATCAACCTGAAGCTTATGTACCTGTAAGTGATACTTACATAGCCAAAACAGCTTCAATTAATGAAGAAATAGATATGCTTAGGCATTCTGCGACACGCTCATTATTTGAAAGAAAAGATGTAATTGTTGTAGCCTCAATAAGTTGTATTTATGGTCTTGGTATACCGAGTGAGTATTTAAAAGCTGCAGTTAAATTTGAAGTGGGAAAATCAATAAATCTCCGTTCTTCTTTGAGGTCTCTCGTTGAAAATCAATATACTAGAAATGATATTGAAATTACTAGAGGTAGATTCAGAATTAAAGGTGATGTTTTAGAAATCGGTCCAGCTTATGAGGATAGATTAATTAGAATTGAATTATTTGGTGATGAAGTCGAAGCTATTCGATATGTTGACCCTACTACAGGAGAAATACTTGAAAGTTTGGATCAAGTTAGCGTTTACCCAGCGAAGCATTTTGTGACCCCAAAAGAAAGACTTGAGAGTGCAATAAGTGCAATTAGAAGTGAATTAAAAAATCAACTAGATAAATTTACATATGAAGGGAAATTATTAGAGGCTCAACGTCTAGAACAACGCACAAAATATGATTTGGAAATGCTCAAAGAGGTTGGTTATTGCAATGGAGTTGAGAATTATGCTCGTCATTTATCAGGCAGGGCGGAAGGTTCACCGCCAGAATGCTTAATAGATTACTTTCCCAAAGATTGGTTGTTGGTAGTTGATGAGAGTCATGTAACATGTCCTCAACTTCATGCGATGTACAACGGTGATCAATCTAGAAAAAAAGTTTTAATAGATCATGGTTTTAGATTGCCCAGTGCTGCAGATAATAGACCTTTAAAATGTGAGGAGTTTTGGGATAAATCAAAACAGACATTATTCATAAGTGCAACTCCTGGTCAATGGGAATTAGATCAATGTGATGGTGAATTTATTGAGCAAGTTATAAGACCAACTGGTGTATTAGATCCTGTAATTGACGTCAGACCTAGTGAGGGCCAAATAGAAGATCTTTTATCTGAAATAAGAATTAGAGCTGAAAAGAATCAACGAGTGTTAGTGACAACACTTACTAAGAGAATGGCTGAAGATCTAACTGATTTTTTATCTGAAAATAAAGTAAGAGTTAGATATTTGCATTCCGAAATCCATTCAATTGAAAGAATTGAAATTATTCAAGACCTCAGAATGGGCGAATATGATGTTTTGGTAGGAGTTAATTTATTAAGAGAGGGACTAGATCTTCCTGAAGTATCCTTAGTTGCCATTTTAGATGCTGATAAAGAAGGTTTTCTTAGAGCTGAAAGGTCTTTGATTCAAACAATAGGAAGAGCTGCAAGACATGTTGAAGGTGTTGCTTTGCTTTATGCCGATAACTTCACTGATTCAATGAAAAGAGCAATATCTGAAACTGAAAGAAGAAGAACTATTCAAAAAAAATATAACCAAGTCAATGGTATTACTCCAAAACCTGCAGGCAAAAAAATAGAAAATTCAATATTATCTTTTCTAGAACTTTCCAGAAAACTAGATGCTGGTGGTTTATCTAAAGATTTAATAAATATAGTTAATAACAAAACTGACGCAATTCTCAGTTCCAGTGATAATCAATGTTTGCTCGAAGAATTGCCTGACTTAATAGAAAAGTTAGAAATTAAAATGAAAGATGCTGCAAAAGATTTAAATTTTGAAGAAGCAGCAAATTTGAGGGATAGAATCAAAAAATTAAGACAAAAATTGGCAAGAAATAATTAAAAGTAACTTATTTTTCTAATTCGAATTGATTATGAATAGCATTAACTGCTTTGTCACAATCTTTTTCTAAGACAATGCATGAAGTCCTAATTTCACTAGTGGCAATCATTTCAATATTGATATTTTGGTCAGCCAATGCTCTAAATATTTTTCCAGCAGTTCCAACCTTAAATGCCATCCCCGCTCCTACAGTACTTACTTTGGCTATAGCAGGGCCATCTTCAACGTATGATCCGGGTAATTTTTTTGTTAAGGCCTCAAAAACTAAGTTAGCTTTTTCTCTATCTTGTTTATTCATTGTAAGGCTAATATCTTTAGTTTTTAGAGAGGAAATTCTTTCAGACTGAACGATAGTATCGATAAGTAAATTATTTTCAGCTAATGCTAAACATATTGATGCTGCTACACCTGGACGATCAGGCAGTTTTCGAAAACTTACTTGAACTTGGTTTTTATCTAATGCAATTCCTCTTACTTCAGGTTGATCTTGTTTTTCATTGATTGGATTAACAAATACTTGTGTATCGGATAACTTAAATTTCTCAGCAACAAATCTAATAGCTTTTGGTATATTATTGATTTCAATTACACAGCTAACTTTAATTTCACTAGTAGCTATTAACCTGACATTTATATTCGCTTGAGATAAAGTATCAAATAAATCAGCTGAAACACTAGGTCTGCCCATAATGCCTGCTCCTTGAATACTTAGTTTAGTCATGTTTGTTTTTAAGTTATATTCTCCTCCTAATTGACTAGTTATGTGTTCACATTGTTCTGCAGTCTTTTTAACTTCTAATTCACTAACAGTAAATGTAATATCGTTTTTATTTCCATCATTTGTCGCTTGTATTATTAAATCTACACTAATACTTGCTTCTGAAAGTTTTTCAAATATTTGCGCAGCAATCCCAGGCCTGTCAGGAATATTTGAGAGACTGAATACTGCTTGGTTTTCTAATACCTCAAGACTATTTACTGTTTTTGTTAATTCTAAGCTTCCTCTTTTTAGCGGGAGAGGTTGGATTTGACTTTCTAGGAGAGTCCCACTTGAGTCACTTTGGCTTGATTTGACACACAATTTAATTCCATAATTGCGAGCAATTTCTACTGCTCTTGGATGCAGAACTGAAGCACCGACGCTTGCAAGTTCAAGCATTTCCTCGCAGCTAATTTTATCTAAGAGTTTTGCATTAGGAACAATTCTTGGATCAGTAGTAAGAACTCCTGGAACATCTGTATAAATTTCGCACGTCTCAGCTCCTAAAGCTGTTGATAAAGCTACTGCCGAAGTATCTGAACCACCTCTACCCAAAGTTGTAATTTCCATTGAACCCGTGTGGCTCAACGTTGTTCCTTGAAATCCAGCCACTACAACTACAAAACCCTGATTTATATAATTTTTGATCCTTTCTGTTTTAATATCCAGAATTCTCGCTTTTCCATGAATTGATTCAGTAATAATACCAACCTGGCTACCGGTCATTGAAATTGCAGGTATTCCGTATTCGTTTAATGCCATTGAGAGAAGAGCTATGGTTACTTGCTCTCCAGTTGAGAGAAGCATATCCAATTCTCTTCGATTAGGATTTTTACTAATTGATTCAGCTAAACAATTTAAATCATCTGTAGTTTGCCCCATTGCAGAGACGACTACGACAATTTCATTTCCTGCTTCTTTACTTTGACAGATGCTACTTGCAATATTTTTAATTTTTTTAATATCACCTACAGAAGTACCGCCAAATTTTTTTACTAGTAAAGCCATATTTTAATCATAATGTAAATTCTGAAACTTATAATTTGGTTAACTTAAATTAATTAATTTGTCTGTAAAAACATTTATAGGATTATTACCTTGTTTTAGTAATGATTCAATATCTATTAAGATACTCATTAAATTAATTAAATATTCTTGAGATATGTTTTTGACTTTTTTTCGAATAAAAAAAATTCTTTTTGGATTAGAAATGCCTGCAAGATTACAAATCCTTTCTGCATTATCGTTACCTGAATTAACTGCTAATTTTATTATGGTATGAATTCTTATTTGACTAATTAATCCTGCATTTAGTCTTAAAGCAGGTTCTCCTTTTTGTAAGGAATAATTTATTTCTATAAGGCTTTCATTAATATTTTTTTGTAAGAGAAGATCAATGATTTTGAAAATATTGGATTGATAATCACTAAATATTTTTTTTACATCAATGCTTTTAAGAAAAAGTTGTGAATTCGAATCACTTGATACTGCAGAAAGGTATGTTTTTGCTTTGGTTAATTCATTTATTAGTTTAAAGCTATCATTACCAACTGAATCAACTATTAATTCAGCTGCATTTTTATCAATTTTGATATTCATTTCATTTGCTGCATCTTCTAAAAATCTTTTTTGTCCTTCATAGTCCCAGATTTCTGGTAAAGAAAATGACTTTTCTTTAGCTAAATTATTCTTGATAAGTTTTTGTAAAAATTTAGTACTCTTTAGTCTTGAGTCTGGCTTTTTTGTATTTTGTAAAATGAAATAAGTATTTTGAGGTATATTGTCATGAATTTTTTCAAATTTAGTTCTTAGATCCTCATTCTTGGCAGTAAAAATTGGATTATTTTTCAATGTAACTATTCTGTATCCTTCTCCAAAAGGAGGTGTAAGAACTGCATCAAAAGCTTTATTGACTTGCTCTTCATCATCACCATTTAAATTGGTTACGTTTAATTCTTCCCATTCTTTGGATACTTCCTTATCTATTAATTTTTGAATAAATGTATTCTGAGCATTTAAATCATTACCCCATAATATTTGTATTGGCATAATAGCTCAATAAAAACAATATATTAACTATGATTACTTCTAACACAAATTAAATTTAATGGTAATAGATCATCCAATTTTTTTGGAAAGCATCAGATATATAAGATCTCATTTATTAGCCAATGATCTAAATTATTTGGAAAAAAAAGTCTTAGAGAGATTAGTACATACTTCAGGAGATTTTTCAGTTCAAAATCTTGTAAATTTTAGTGAAGGTGCTTGCGAAAAAGGGCTTCAGGCACTTAAAAATGGTGCTCCGATTTTAACTGATACTGATATGGCTGCAGCAGCAATAAAATCCATGGCAGAAAATACCACTAGGAATAAATTATTTACCGCTAGAATGTGGTTTGGAAAAAATAATCATACAAACTTAACTAAAACTGCATATGGCTTAAGTGAAGGTTGGAAGGAGTTATCTGCTATAAATTCTGGAAGCAAATCACCTATTGTAGTTATTGGCAGTTCGCCTACAGCGTTAACTTATTTAATTGATATTTTAGAGAATTCAAAAGATTTACCTAGTTTAATTATCGGAATGCCTGTTGGATTTATTGGAGTAGAGAAAAGCAAAAACGAACTAATTTCTACCGATCTTCCTAGAATTGTTTTGAATTCAACTAGGGGGGGTGCTGCCATGGCTGCTGCTGCGGTTAACGCCTTATTGAGGGAAACTATTTAAAAAGTATTTATCTTATAAAATGTCAAAAATCTACTCAATATCATAATTTAATTTGTTATTTTCTTCTAAAGAATTTAAAACTGATTTTGCTTTTTCTATAACTTCTTTTGGAACTCCTGCTAATTTAGCTGCTTCTATGCCATAGCTTTTGTTTGAGCCCCCTTTAACAATCCTGTGACTAAAAATTAGCTGATCGTTATTTTGTTCTACTAAAACTTGAAAATTTTGTATATTCGTATTTGAATTTTTTAAATAATTAAGCTCATGATAGTGCGTAGCAAAAATAGTATTACATTGAATTTTTTTTGCAAGATATTCACTTACTGACCAAGCTATTGAGAGTCCATCAAAAGTAGATGTCCCTCTACCTATCTCATCAAGTAAAACTAGTGAGCTAGAAGTTGCCTGATTAAGAATTGATGCAGTTTCAGACATTTCTACCATAAATGTTGATTGTCCAGATGATTGATCATCAACTGCCCCAATTCTTGTGAAAATCCTATCTGCAATCTTGATTTCAGCATTATTAGCAGGAACAAAGCTACCAATTTGTGTGAGAATTTGTATTAAACCAAGTTGTCTTATAAAGCAACTTTTTCCGCTTGCATTGGGACCGGTTAATATAATTAATTTTTGATTCTTATCAAAAGAGACATCGTTTGCTACGAACTTTTTATCACTTAACAATTGCTCTACAATTGGATTTCTTCCTGCGATAATTTTTGTATTATTTTTTGTTATTGAATCATTTATTGGTATTAATGAAGGTTTTATAAAATTGTTTTCTAATGAAGTAATTGATAAACCAAGTAGTGCATCAAGAGATGCTATAGATTTTGCGATAGATCTTATTTGTTTTGTTTTTTCAGCAACTATATTTCTTAATTCGCAGAAAATTTCATATTCTCTTGATGAAGCTCTACTTTTTATTTGGAAAATCTTATTTTCTTTATTTTTAATTTCTGAAGTGATATACCTTTCTTCATTAGTCAGTGTTTGCCTTTTGATCCAATGTTGTGGAGCTAAATTAACTTTTGACTTATTTATAGAAATGTAATAACCAAAATTTTTATGAAATTGAATTTTTAGATTTGAAATTTTGCTAATTTTCCTCTCTTTTAATTCCTCTTTATTTAGCCACTCAGAATAATCATCCATTAAATTGCGTAAACCATCTAATATATTGTCAACACCATCGTGGATAATGCCTCCTTCACTAATATTTAGAGGAGGATTTTCTATTAGTTTAAAACTTATAGTATCAGCTAATTCTAAGAGTCTTTCATCAATATTTTTTAATTGATCAGTCCAATCTGGGAGATCATATTTAAATAATTCAATTATGGATTTTAGTCTGGGCAATTTTTTTAAACCTTCAGCTATTGCAATTAAGTCTCTGGGACTTGCATGTCCTGCACAAGCTCTACCTGCAAGTCTTTCTAAATCTCCCATTGCTCTAAGTAAATTTTGGGTATCTGTGCGTAATTTTTTAGATTCAAAAAAGTTTGTAATTATATTTTGTCTTTTATAAATTTCATTAACGTTTAATAGTGGTGAATCTATCCACCTTCTTAAGCACCTTGCACCCATGCAAGTATAAGTTCTATCAATACTCCATATAAGCGAACCTACATAATTGTTTTCTCGTTGTGTATTTTTGATTTCTAAGTTTTTTTGAGTTTGATAATCAATAATTAATTTGTTGTTGCCATATTGGATTTGTGGAAAGTCTAAAGAGATTTTTAAAGAAGTATCTTTATCTAAATTTGAAGGATTAATTTTTTCTAAATAATTTAATAAACCTCCAAGTGATCTAGTTGCATTTTTTAAATTTTTAAGTCCTATGCCCTCAAGGGTTGTAATTTGGAAATAATTTTTTATTAGATAATTTGCTTCATTAATTCCAAAATTAGTCTCTTGCGAAACAGTATATGTAATTTGACTATTTCCTTTAATTAATAAATTTTTTACTGCATTGCTACCTACAATAATTTCTGAAGAATCTAATTTAATAATTTCATCAAATAGTTTTGAAAGAGATTGGCCTTCTAAAGTTATTAATTCTCCTGTGCTTACATCAGCTTTTGATATACCCCATTCATAATATTCATCTGAGTTTTCTTCTGATAAGTAAATAGCTGTAATCCAATTATTTTTCTTTGCTATCAACATCCCCTCTTCAATTACAGTTCCAGGGGTAATTATTCTTGTTATTCCTCTTTTAATTGGAGTCCCATAATTTCCAGAACTTTTTTCTAATTGATCGCATATAACCACAGAATAATTTTTTTTAATTAAATCAGCACAGTATCTCTCCATTGCATGATGGGGAACCCCTGCCATGGGGATCTTACCAATCTCTTTGCCAGCATCTTTACTGGTAAGCGTTATTTCTAAAAGGTTAGATATTAATACAGCGTCTTCAAAAAAACATTCAAAAAAATCTCCTAATCTATAAAGTAATAACCTATCTTTATTTTCTTCTTTTAGAGTTACATAATGCTTCATTACAGGAGTTAATTTCAGTTTTGAAACTGTTTTATAGCTATAAGATTCTTCATTGATGCAAACATTTTTGTTATTTGAAATTAAATCAGTCTTGAATTTATTTATTAAATTAGTTGAATTTTTTCTTTGTCTGGGTCTTTTTTGCGATTCTTTTTTTAAATCTTCCAAAGATACATCTTCTGGAATTTTTGTTATTTCTTTTTGCTCATTATTATCATTACCAATCGCAAATAAATTCTTTTGAATTATTGTATTTTCTTGCATACTTTTTTAATTCCTAAATAGATATTAGGTAGAAATTTTTTTTTTGCATTTAAAGTGGCTAAAGTATGTAAATTTTCTCCAACAATTCTCATTTTCATGAGATTATAGTATTTATAATATTCGAAACCTAAGATTGAATTATGCAGGCTGTTAACTTTTTCTTCGTAAATGCTCTATTATTTGCTTCTTTAATTGCTGTAGTTGGAGTACCCGTTTTGTATGTGACTCAACCTTCTACTGAGGAAGGACAGCGAGAAAGTAGGAGAAAAATTTATTCTATTGCTGCTGTTTGGGTTGTTTTGGTTTTTGTTACAGGGATAGTTTCTTCATTAGTTTGAACATGATACCTTTTCATGAGAGTCTATTAATATATCTAAGTAAAATTTAATGGCTATTTTTGAGGGTTCTTTTACTAATGCCTCTACTTTAAAAGTTGGGATTGTAATAGCAAGATTTAATGATTTAATTACAAATAAAATTCTATCGGGTTGTCTTGATTGTTTAAAAAGACATGGTTTAGATACTTCTGAATTAAGCAATCAAGTAGATATAGTTTGGGTCCCTGGTTCATTCGAATTACCAATCGCAGCAAAAACCCTCATTAAAAAAAAGAGTTATGACGTTGTAATTGCTCTTGGGGCTGTGATCCGTGGTGAAACTTCCCACTATGATGTGGTTATATCTGAGGCGAGTAAGGGCATTTCGCAAGTTTCAAATGAAAATAATGTTCCAATTATTTTTGGAGTTTTAACTACTGATACTATGCAGCAGGCTTTAGAAAGAGCAGGGATTAAAAATAATCTTGGTTGGAATTATGCTTTACAAGCAATTGAGATGGGATCCTTAATTAAAATTTTAAATTAATTGAAAAAATTTAATTATTTTTATCATTGATCCCTTCTTTGAGATAAAATAAAAAAGTTATGCGGATGTAGCTCAGTGGTAGAGCATCTCCTTGCCAAGGAGAATGTCGAGAGTTCGAATCTCTTCATCCGCTTTTAATCTTATATCTTTTAAAATATTTTAATAAACATTTCGTAATGACAAGAGTAATTTCTATTGAGGATTTAAAGGGATTATTTACTAAACCTTATGGTACAGATGCGCCAACAAAACAAAAATGGGCTGAATTTTATAATGAGAATGTTATTTTTACAGACCCAACTCAGGAAACAGAGGGCTTAGATTCTTATGTTAAAGCTCAAGAAAAGCTAATTAAAAGATGTGATGATGTTTTTTTAGAAACTCATGCAATTTCCATAACTGAGGATTGTGGATTTGTTGAATGGACAATGGGTTTAAAAATAATGGGTAAAGAATTTATTTATCCTGGAACTACTCGTTTATTATTTGGTGAAAATGGATTAATCAAAGAGCACAGAGATTACTTTGATTTTTGCGGGCCAACTTTTGGACCAGTTCCTATTTTGGGACCTTTTATAAGATGGCTTTATAGTAAATTTGTTTCTTGATTTTGTTTCTCTAGAAACAAAGTGCTTTAAATTTCACGAATCAATAAATTTTGAGAAGTAACTTCTTTAAAATCGAATTGAGAATAAAACAATTTTTTATTTGTTGTCATTAAATATAATTTTTTTGTATTTTTGATTTTTTTAGAAGATAAAAGATTATTTACAATTAATGTGCCAAAACCTTTGCCTTGATGGTTTTGATCTATAACAATATCCCAAAGTACTCCGCGGTAAATCCCATCGGTTAAAGCTCTACCAAAACCAACTATTTCCTTACCAACCCAAAGACTTATTACGACATCACTGTTAGCAAGACATTTTTTGAGATCTTTAATTGTTCTATTTTTTGCCCAGAAAGCATTGGTATCTAGTAATTTTTGTAGCTTAATTAATCCATTTGTTGGTTTAAGATTAGGACCTAATCCAAAAACTCTTAACCCTAAAGCTCCTTTGGCATGTTTGATTAGAGATATTTCTTTCATTTATTAAAAAGATTTTTGAAAAGTGATGTCAGCTAAGTTATTTTTGTGACTTTAATCTAAATACCTTAATCGATCGTTTCTATAAAATAAAGAGATACTAGTTTTCTTCATTCTGTTGTAACGCACTAATTTATAATGTTTGTAATAAGATAAATTTTTTAAGGACATTGACTTATGCTAAAACTTTTGTTGGGAGATCCGAATACACGAAAGTTAAAGCGCTATCAACCAATAGTGGAAGAGATAAATTTTTTAGAAGAAGAAATTTCCCAACTGACTGATGATGAGCTGAGAAAAGAAACTCAAAATCTTAAATCAATTATTTCAGCAGAATTAGATTTTAAAAAGCAAAAAGAACTCCTAGAAGAATTTCTTCCTAAAGCCTTTGCAATAGTAAGAGAAGCAAGTAAACGTGTTCTTGATATGAGACATTTTGATGTTCAGTTAATTGGCGGGATGGTTTTAAATGAGTGTCAAATTGCCGAAATGAAGACTGGAGAAGGAAAAACCCTAGTCGCAACATTACCTTGTTATTTAAATGCTCTTACGGGAAAAGGTGTTCATGTTGTCACTGTAAATGATTATTTAGCTAGAAGGGATGCAGAGTGGATGGGGCAAGTGCATCGTTTTTTAGGTTTATCAGTTGGCTTGATTCAGCAAGATATGAATCCTGTTGTGAGAAAGAAAAATTATGATTGTGATATAACTTATGCAACAAATTCAGAATTAGGATTTGATTATTTAAGAGATAATATGGCTACCGATATTAGTGAGGTTGTTCAAAGAAAATTTAATTACTGCGTAATTGATGAGGTTGATTCAATATTAATTGATGAAGCGAGAACGCCTCTAATTATTTCTGGCCAAGTTGAAAGACCTCAAGAAAAATATCAAAAAGCTGCAGAATTATCCCTAGCTTTAGTCAAAGCAAAAGAATTAAGTAAAGATGGCATTGATCCAGAAGGCGATTATGAAGTTGATGAAAAACAGAGAAGTTGTATATTAACTGATCAAGGTTTTGCAAAATGTGAAGAGTATTTGGGAGTTAATGATTTATATAATCCTCAAGATCCATGGGCTCATTACATAACTAATGCTTTAAAAGCTAAAGAGTTATTTATTAGAGATGTAAATTACATTATTAAAAATGATGAGGCTGTGATAGTTGATGAATTTACAGGAAGGGTAATGCCAGGAAGACGTTGGAGTGACGGACAACATCAAGCAATAGAAGCAAAAGAGAATCTTAAAATTCAGCCTGAAACTCAAACATTAGCATCCATTACCTATCAGAATTTTTTCCTCTTATATCCAGGTCTAGCAGGTATGACAGGAACTGCAAAAACTGAAGAGGTTGAATTTGAAAAAACTTATAAATTAGAATCAACAGTTATACCGACGAATCAAATAAGGAAGAGACAAGATTGGTCTGACCAAGTATTTAAGACTGAGATAGGTAAATGGAAGGCCGTTGCCAAAGAAACTGCAAAAATTCATAGAGAGGGAAGACCTGTTTTAGTTGGCACAACAAGTGTTGAAAAAAGTGAGTTACTAAGTTCACTTTTAACCGAGGAAAAAATTCCACATAATTTGTTAAATGCTAAGCCAGAGAATGTTGAACGTGAAGCAGAAATTGTCGCTCAGGCAGGTAGAGCAGGTGCTGTTACTATTGCGACTAATATGGCTGGGAGGGGGACAGATATCATTCTTGGTGGTAATAGTGACTATATGTCAAGACTTAAATTAAAAGAGATTTTAGTTCCTTTGCTAGTAAAGCCAGATAATGAGCATAAGCCACCAATCCCTAAGCAAAGAACTTCAAAATCTAAGGGTGGTTTTTCTTCAAAGGCAGGATCAAATTCGAAAAAGAGTGTTGCAGACTTATCAACCAGTCTATTCCCCTGCAGACTAGATGAGGCAATTGAAAAGAAACTCTCTCTTTTATCTGAAGAACTTGTTAAAAATTGGGGAGATAGACAAATTTCTGTATTGGAGCTTGATGACAGGATAGCTACAGCTGCAGAAAAAGCACCAACTGATGATAAATTGATAAAACTTTTGAGAGAATCTTTGTCTGATGTAAAAAAAGAATATGAAAGAGTTTTGATTCATGAAGAAGCAAAAGTCAGAGAAGCTGGCGGTTTACATGTCATTGGTACTGAGAGACATGAATCAAGAAGAGTGGATAATCAACTGCGAGGAAGAGCAGGAAGACAAGGTGATCTTGGAAGTACAAGATTTTTTTTATCTTTAGATGATAATTTATTAAGGATTTTTGGAGGCGATAGAGTAGCGAACCTAATGAATGCTTTTAGGGTTGATGAAGATATGCCTATTGAGTCAGGAATGCTTACTAGGTCTCTAGAAAGTGCTCAAAAGAAAGTTGAAACCTACTATTACGATATTAGAAAACAAGTGTTTGAATACGACGAGGTAATGAATAACCAAAGAAAAGCAGTTTATGGCGAAAGACTAAGAGTATTGCAAGGTAGTGATTTAAAGAGACAAGTAATAGGGTATGGAGAAAGGACAATGATTGAAATTGTAGATGCATATATTAATCCTGATCTTCCTCCTGAAGAATGGAATATTGATCAATTAATTTCAAAAGTCAAAGAATTTATATATCTTTTAGACGATCTTAAATCTGATGATATTAATTTATTGTCAATAGAAGAATTAAAAAACTATCTTCAAGAGCAGTTACGAATAGCTTATGATTTAAAGGAATCACAAATAGAAAAGATTCGTCCAGGATTAATGAGAGAAGCTGAAAGATTTTTCATTTTGCAGCAAATCGATAATTTGTGGCGAGAACATCTGCAATCCATGGATTCCTTGAGGGAATCAGTTGGATTGAGAGGATATGGTCAAAAAGATCCATTAATCGAATATAAAAATGAAGGATATGATATGTTTCTCGAAATGATGACTAATATGAGACGAAATGTTATTTATTCAATGTTTATGTTTCAACCAAAAACTGAAACAGATGATAACAAGTAAATCTCAACTTAATCATCTCCAAGAAATTCTATTATTTCTCTATCTTTAAGATTTTGAGAATCACCTAATTTAGAAATATCAATAGATTCTGAGTTAGCTAAACATTGTAGTGTTTTTTGTAATTTAAGAATTTCATTTTCGAGCAAATCTATTCTATCCATAAGATTTTTTATAACGTTAGCTTCTGCATCTGGTAAAGCAGAATGAGCCAAAGGATTTACTTTTACCCCACTTTGATGGACTACTCTGCCAGGAACCCCAACTACAGTACTATTCCCTTCAACATTACGAACGACTACTGAACCTGCTCCTATACGAGTATTAGATCCTACTGTGATTGAACCAAGAACTTTTGCACCTGCTCCAACTACAACATTTTCCATCAAAGTGGGATGTCTTTTCCCATGACTTTTGCCAGTTCCACCCAATGTCACTCCTTGATAAAGTAGACAATTATTTCCTATCTCAGCTGTTTCACCAATTACGACACCCATTCCATGATCTATGAAAACTCGTTTGCCAATTTTGGCTCCAGGATGGATTTCAATCCCTGTTATGAGTCTATTTAGATGACTCAGCAAGCGAGGGACTAAAGGGATTTTTAATTGCCATAATTTATGGGTCAACCTATGAATAACTATCGATTGGAATCCAGGGTAGCAAAGAAAAATTTCTACTATTCCTCTAGCTGCAGGATCCCTCTCTTTAATGATTTCTATATCTGATTTAAAAGTTTTTAATATCATGATGATTTAATTTATAACTCCAATTTGTTTTTTTAATTGATTTATTGTTTCGATACTCAAATAATTTTTAGCGCATATTATTTGGGGAAGTCTTATTAGCTGAGACCTATTTTTTAATAATGAGTTTTCTACGACTGATAAGCTAGGCCCATCACATACTATGTGGTTTGAAGTTTTTAAGAGTGATATTAATCTACTGTTATTATCTGAGATTGCTGTCATAAGCATTAATTCACTACCTCTCATACTATGTATGATAACTTCTGCTGCCCTCAATAAACCTGGACTAATGCTAACAATACCTACACAACTCCCAGCATTTAATTCTTTAAGTATTTTTAATTCTTTTTGAAAGTCGCTCAAGTCAACTGCGATAGCTCGAACTCCATATTGTCGAGCAACTTTTTCTAAGGGTTGTATAAAATATCTGCTTGTTACAATTGTTCCATTGCTGGAATTACTCAAAACTTTTTCTAATTCTTCCATAGGAACAACCTCTACTGGCACATTCACTTTTGGCGAGAGGTCTTCTGCAATGAGCATAGAAGCACCTATATCTTCTCTCGGGGTACTAACTATAATTTTTGCTCCGCATTTGATACGCCAATCTATTTCATTGGTTAAGATTTGTTTTGTTTCTTGTAAGGTACAACCAAGATTTATGAAGTTATCAATTGCCTTCTTTGCTTCTTGATCTGGTGGCTTATTTATTTTGTCTTTTGAGAAGACTGATTTCTTAATATTTTTTTTTGTAAGGTTATCTCTTACATAGATACCTGATCCGGCTATGGCTTCAACAACTCCATCTATTTCAAGTTGTCTGTAAACTTTGCTTATAGTATTCCGATGAAGTCCAGTTTGCATTGCAAGCTGCCTCGTACTTGGAAGTCTGTGGCCAGGAGGATAATGTCTTGCCGCTATTGCAAAGCAAATTTGATTATATAGTTGTGTAGATGCAGAGATATCACTTTCTTGTTGAATATGGAATCTCACTTTAAAAAAGTCCTGATTAATTCAATTTTATTCATAGTGACACTTTAACATTTGTCATAAGTTTTAGATTACACTATTCTCACTCTGCATCTTTTTTAACAAGAGGAGTTTTTCTGGGGCTTAAAAACATAATCATGTTTCTCCCCTCTCTTTTTGGTTTTTGTTGTACTTCTGATTGCTCTTCTAAATCGTTTGCCATTTTTAAAAGCAGTGTTTCAGCTAAATTTGAATGTTGAATTTCTCTACCTCTAAAAATTACTGTGCATTTTACTTTATCTCCAGATTTTAAAAATTTGGTAGCTTGACCTATGCGTACATCGTAATCATGCTTGTCAATTTTGTACCTCATTTTTACTTCTTTAACTTCTGTTTGATGTGATTTTTTTCTTGCTTCTTTCGCTTTCTTTTCTTGTTCAAATTTGTATTTTCCATAATCCATAATCCTACAAACAGGAGGATTTGCTTTTTCGCTTACCAAAACCAAATCAAGTTCCCTTTGAGAGGCTATTTCTAATGCTTTCAATCTATCTATGACGCCTAATTGTTTCCCATCTGAGTCAACCACTCTCAATTGAGGGTATTTTATTCTTTCATTAATATTTGGTAGCTCTCTAACAGGAGCTCGGCGGTCAAAGCGTGGGCGTGGTGGCATTCAGTTTATTTAAAAAATGATTGGATGAGGAACAAAATCTTTTATATATAGAGTTAGCTTAAAAAAGACTCTATTTTAATTATTGCATCTTTTAGAAGGTTTTTGTTATTAAGCCAAATAGGGTTATTTTTATTACGGAACCATGTTTTTTGTCTTTTTGCAAATTGCATAGTTTTTGTAGTAGTTAACTCAACAGCCTTATCAATTGTTAAATGGTTATTTAAGACATCCCTAGCTTCACGGTAACCAATGGTTTCTAACTTTGGTAAATCAGCACCATATTGAGAAATAAGGTTTTTTGTTTCTTCTAGAAGTCCAGAAAAAAACATATTTTTTGTTCTTTGGAAAATTCTTTCTTTCAAATTATCTCTATCTAATCCAAGTTCTAGTATTTTCCACCCTGGAGGTTTTTGAACTTTTTGAGTTGATAAAGGTTTACCTGTTACGTAAAAAACTTCTAAAGCTCTTATTGTTCTAACATGATCGGCAAAGTCTATTGTTTGTGTTGATATTGGATCGCAATTTTTCAGAATCTCCCAACATTCTTTCTGACCAAGTTTTTCTAATTGTATTCTCAAATTGTTTTGTGGAGGGACATCTGGTACAAAAAAACCTTTAGTTATTGAGTTCATATATAAACCACTTCCTCCAACCAGAAATGGTAGATAATTATATTTAATTTCTTTTTTGATTGATTTTTGGGCAATTTTTTGAAATTGTTTTACATTAATTGAATTATCCGGTTCTTCAAGATCTATTAAAAAGTGTTTAATTTTTTTTTGTTGATTTTCAGATGGTTTGGCTGTTCCAATATCCATAGATTTATAAATTTGTCTTGAATCGATATTATGTATACGAGTTTTAAAATAATCTGCAATTTGAATAGCTAATTCAGTTTTACCACTTGCTGTGGGTCCAATTAAAACTATTACATGTGGTTGATTTGATGACATATAAATTTCTGACGAAAAAACTATTAGCTATATAATTAAAGTGATTAAATTTTTCATAGACTTCGAGCCTTTCTCTTATTGCGGTGGTAAGTTAAATGAAAGTACTTTTAAAAACAACATTTTAAAAGTTTAATGTTTTTTTTTTATAATAAATGAGTGAGGACAAAAGATCTAATAAAATCTCAAATGATTATGGTGCGGAACAGATTCAGGTTTTAGAAGGGTTAGAGCCAGTTCGTAAACGACCAGGGATGTATATAGGTTCTACAGGGCCGAGAGGATTACATCATTTAGTGTATGAGGTAGTTGATAACTCAGTTGATGAAGCACTTGCAGGACATTGTGATCATATAGAAATAGTTCTTCGTGCAGACGGATCAGCTTTAATCTCTGATAATGGAAGAGGTATTCCTACAGATATTCATCCAAGGACGGGGAAAAGTGCTCTAGAAACTGTTCTTACTGTTCTTCATGCAGGAGGTAAATTTGGAAGTGGTGGTTATAAAGTTTCCGGCGGCTTGCATGGAGTAGGAATATCTGTAGTTAATGCTTTGAGCGAATGGGTTAATGTGACTGTTTACAGGGATGGACATGAGTTTAATCAAAGATTTGAAAAAGGTGTATCAAAGGGTGAATTGCATACTAAAAAGCAGACTGGCAAACCATCTAGGAAAGGAACAATTATTTGCTTTAAACCTGATAAAACGATTTTTTCTGGAGGAATTGAATTTGAATATTCTCTTCTCTCATCTAGATTAAGAGAATTAGCTTACCTTAACGGCGGAGTAAAAATTGTTTTTAGAGATGAAAGAAATCAATTATCAGATGGTTCTTTTAAAGAAGAAATTTATTTATATGAAGGAGGTATTAAAGAATATGTTGAATACATGAATGCTGAAAAAGAGTCTATTCATCCTGAAATCATTTATGTTGACTCGCAGAAAGAAAATGTATATGTAGAAGCAGCTTTGCAATGGTGTTCAGATGTATATTCAGACAATATTTTAGGATTTGCCAATAATATTAGAACTATTGATGGAGGAACTCATATTGAAGGACTAAAAACAGTTCTGACAAGAACTTTTAATAATCTTGCAAAAAAGAGAGGTAAAAGAAAAGATATTGAAAAAAATTTAGCTGGCGAAAATATTAGAGAGGGCTTGACTGTTGTTTTATCGGTAAAAGTTCCAGATCCTGAATTTGAAGGGCAAACAAAGACGAAACTAGGAAATACTGAAGTAAGAGGAATTGTGGATTCTCTCATTGGGGAGTCACTCACAAAATATATGGAATTTAATCCTGGAATTTTGGACTTGATTCTTGAAAAAGCAATTCAATCATTTAATGCAGCAGAAGCTGCGAGAAGGGCTAGAGAATTGGTAAGAAGAAAAAGTGTTCTAGAAAGTTCTACCTTACCTGGTAAATTAGCAGATTGTAGTTCTAGAGATCCCTCAGAATCAGAAATTTATATAGTAGAGGGTGATTCAGCTGGAGGTTCCGCAAAACAAGGACGAGATAGAAATTTTCAGGCTATTTTGCCTCTCAGAGGTAAAATTCTTAATATCGAAAAAACTGACGATACTAAAATTTATAAAAATACAGAAATACAGTCACTAATAACAGCTCTAGGATTAGGAATAAAAGGAGAGGAGTTCGATCAGAGCTCTTTGAGATATCACAGAGTTGTAATCATGACCGATGCTGATGTTGACGGTGCTCATATAAGAACCTTACTATTAACATTTTTTTATAGATATCAAAGAGAACTAGTCGAGAAAGGTTTTATATACATTGCTTGTCCCCCTCTATATAAAGTTGAAAGAGGTAAGAATCATAATTACTGCTATAACGAGAATCAGTTAAAGGATACAATTGAAGGCTTTGGAGAAAATGCAAATTATAATATTCAAAGATTTAAAGGATTAGGTGAGATGATGCCAAAACAATTATGGGATACAACTATGAATCCTCAAACAAGGATGATGAAAAGGGTTGAAATCGAAGATGCACTTGAAGCTGACAGAATATTCAATATATTAATGGGAGATAAAGTTGCACCAAGAAGAGAATTTATTGAAACTCACAGTAGCAACTTAGATATGGCAACTTTAGATATATGATTAATAACCTTCTTAAGAATTTTTGCTTAATTACTTTTGCATTAATTGCTCCCATTACATTACCTGCTGGTGGGATCCAAAAAAGTTTAAATCAAGATAAATTTTCTCATAATTCCAATGAAATTATATTGAGTTCAAATATTTCTTTGTATTCTTGTCCTGAAATTCATGCTAAGGAATTAGTAGTTCTTGACGTCGGTACAACTTTATCAGTATTACGAAAATGGAAAGTCAGCAAAAGTCAAACTTGGCTTAGGGTTGAACTAGCTTCTAATAAATTTTTAGAAGATCCTAATAAGATTTTAAAAGGTTGGTTAAAAATGTAAATTTTGGAATTTAGTTCATTAAGTATAATTTTACTTGGAAGCGCTTTTGGATTAATACTGAGAATATTCATACAAAATAATTTTAAAAAAAGAATAAGTTTTGATATTCAAAATACTTCAATAGTA
>QCEQ01000005.1 GCA_003278525.1 Prochlorococcus sp. AG-355-P16
AAGTTAAAGAAGAAATAGTAGAGGCAGAATTAAAACCAGATGAACCAGAAGAAAGTGAAGTTAAAGAAGAAACAAAAGTTCGAGAGGTAAACTCAATTAAACCTAAAAAAAGAACTGTAAAAGATGAAATAATAGACGTAGAAGTTGATTCTGATAATAAATAAGATTTTAAATTAAATTAAAAAAACTAGAAATGGTTGAATTCTAAAAATAGAATATATATTAGAATAAATTTTTTTATTTTTAAATTCAATATAAAAGGTCTTTATTTTTAATATTTTAATTTGAATTATAAGAAGGTTGTTATGAATCTAAAGCTACCTCGATAGCTGCTATTAAGTTTTCGTCAAACGGTTTAACACCTGGTTTGAATCTTGCAATTACTTTACTATCTTTTCCTATCAGAAACTTTTCGAAATTCCATTCAACATCTCCTTCAGGTTCAACTTTGTTAAGGGTTGTGTATGGTTCTGTGGTATTGCCTTTGGCATGAACTTTTTCATAGATTTCAAACTTAACGCCATATTTTGTTGTGCAAAAATTTTTTATTTCTGAAAGAGAGTCGGGTTCTTGTTTGCCAAAATCATTACAAGGGAATGCAAGTATTCTTAGGCCTTTGCTTGAATATAAATCATGTAGCTTTTGAAGATCTTCATACTGAGCAGTATTCCCGCAATAACTAGCTACATTAACAACTAAAATTACTTGCCCTGAATATTCACCTAGTTTTATGGATGAACCGTCCGCGGCAAGAACAGTAGTATTTTGTACGTCAACTTGCATGTCTAAAAAAAATCACCCTTTGAAGATAGCATTGTATAGACTTTATTGTGTTTAATTTATATAGTGGTTTTGGTTATTTTTTTATAAGTTTTAATTTTTCATTTATTTAACCCCTTATAATTATTATTATTAATCGCTATAAATTTGGACCCTTTAGACCCACTTACTGAAATTATTAATTCCGGTCAAGGTTTTTCACCTGCAATTGCTTTAGAAAGAATCATTTGGGCAATGATTGGAATCTTTTTTTTAGGAGCAATTTCAAGATCAATAACTAATAGCATGCGAAGTCAAAATTGGTTTGTTAGAAATTTTTTATTTAGTTATTCTAAAGATAAAAAAATTTCAGATGATAAATCTTCACAACCTTCTGTTGATGAAGAATAAGTTTCATATATGAAAGAATCAATTTTTTCTAAAAAGAGAATTTTATTGCTTGGTAGTGGCGAACTTGGAAAAGAATTAGTAATAGAATCCAAAAGATTAGGATTAGAAGTTATTGCTATTGATCGATATGCAAAAGCTCCTGCAATGCAAGTTGCTGATTATTCAAGAGTAATTGATATGGGAGATAAAGATATTTTAAAAAATGTTATAAAAGAATTTAAGCCTGACTATGTTGTTCCAGAAATAGAGGCACTTTCAATTGAAGCCCTAAAAGAACTAGAGGAGGAAGGATTCAATATTGTCCCCAACGCCAGAACTGTAGAAATTACAATGAATAGAGATAAAATTAGAGACTTAGCTTCTAGAGATTTAAAAATTAAAACTGCAAAGTTTGATTATATTTTTGAATTTGATGATTTAGAAAAAAAAGCAGATGAAATTGGATTCCCACTTTTACTTAAGCCTTTAATGAGTTCTTCAGGAAAGGGACAGAGTTTGGTTGAAACAAAAAATGATTTACAAAATGCTTGGGAACAGGCACAAGCAAATTCAAGAGGAAAGGTTAAAGGTGTAATTATTGAAGAATTTATTCATTTTGATTATGAGTTTACTCTTCTAACAGTAAGAAAAGAAAATGGTGAAAATATTTTTTGTTTACCAATTGGACATCTTCAATCTAATGGAGACTATCAATGTAGTTGGCAACCTATAGAGATCAAGGAGTCCTTAATTATTGAAGCCAAGAGAATGACAAGTAGAATATTAAATAACCTTAATGGAGCTGGATTATACGGAGTAGAATTTTTTATAAAAGGAAGTGAGGTTATATTTTCAGAACTTTCTCCAAGACCACACGACACCGGTATGGTTACATTAGTTAGTCAAAATATTAATGAATTTGAATTACATTTAAGGGCTTTTTTAAATTTACCAATACCTTATATAGATCTAATAGAACCCTCTGCAACAAGAGTTATACTCTCTAATCAAGAGTATCTAAATCCTATATATGAGGGTCTTAATGAAGCATTAGAATTTGAAAAGACTAAAGTGCTCATATTTGGCAAACCAGTTTCCAGAAAAGGCAGAAGAATGGGTGTTGTTCTCTCATCAAATTCTGACATTAATTTGGCTAGAAAAAATGCAGATGAAGCTGCTCGTAAAATAAAAGTAAGTACTAGATAAATATTAAATAAAAATAACGAAAAAAATACTTATTTCCTTTGTTTTTGTTCTATGCCTCTCTGGGTATCATTTGATTATGTTCTCTATTTTGCAATGATAGAAAATTATAAAGGTTGGGATATAACTTTAAATTGGGATAATAAAGATTGTCTCAAAGGGGATACTACTAAAAGTAATTTTTTTAATCAAAAGGAAAAATGGATTGGTGTTCACTTAAATGGTGAAAAAATCTATGGTTCTTCCCTAAAAGAAATTAGGCATATTATTGATTATCCTACTTTGCATGCAAAATAGGTTAAAAGATTTTTTTAATTATCCTGATTATTTTCATTTTCATCAATTAGTTCACTAGCAAGTTTTCTTAAATCTCCCTTAATCGACACCCATGTAAAGGCGATTATAAAAATTGAAGCAGATATTGCAACAGTGATTTTCTCTACAGGTGACATTCCAAGTGCAATAGCAAACATTTCAAACCAAATAATAATTTTCCATTATATTGAATTTTTTTAAATAGATAGAAACAAATTATTTTTTGCAATGATATTTAATTATTCAAAATATAATAAATAAAAATTAAATTACTTATTTTTATTTATTGTTTCTGATTTTAATTTTGTTCAGTAAGATAAAATTATGGAAAAGAAAAAATGCCCCCAATGTAAAAATTTAATTTTAATAACTTCCCCAACATGTTTATATTGTGGCAGACCTAATAAATTTATAACTAAGGAATACGTAAATAAAAAGTGGAATAAAGACAATAATAAAAATGTATTTCATTATATTTTTATTAATAAGTATCTTGTATTTATTTTATTTTTAATATTAACAACTATCATTATTATATTTAATTAAATAACATCAATTAATTAGTCTATTATTGCATCTAATACTTCTTTAGTATTTGTTGATAATTTATTTTTTTTAATATGCTTTATTGTTTGTACCATATTACTTTTGTAAGGTTCTGAATAATAATTGTATCTACTAAATACTTTCACAAAACGGGAAATTACGATTGGATTTAATTTATCTAAGTCAATTATCTTTTTTGCAATATATTTATAACCAGAACCATCCATTGCATGAAAAGTACTATTTCTTGTTACGAAAGAATTTAATATAGCTCTTAAAGTGTTCGGTGATTTTAAATCAAAAAACTTATTTTCAAATAATTTTTCAATGCTGTTTGTTTTTTCATCAATTTCTATAGAAGCATTGAACGAGAACCAACTATCTAAAACGACACTATTATTTTTCCATTTATTGAAGAATGTATTTGAAATAATTTTTCTTTCACGACAATTAATCCTGCTGAAAGAATTCAATGCAGCTTTTGCTAGAGTCATCGAATTACTATCGACATAATTAATTATTTTGCATTTAATTTCCTCATCATTACTGTGCAAAAGTAGTTTCCAAATAGTTTCGATTAGTTTTCTTTCATTCTTGCCTTCTGGCCAAACTTGATGAAGATTTTTCTCAATTTCTTTGAGCTTAAAATATAATTCTTCTTTTAATTTGGTCCCAAATAAATGATTTAATTCGTCAATAGTTTTATATATCTTTAAAGGGTCTATATTTTCCATCTCCGATTCAATTTCAGCAAATGTTGGAATACTTAGTAATTCTGATAAAAGGGATAAATTAATGTCTTTATTTTTTATAAATGATATTAATGTGCTTATTAATTTATTTTCAATTTTATGATCTGGTTTTTCAGCTAATCTGCATAAAATGATTTTTTTATAAAATACTTTTACAGTATTAGATAGTGTAAAAAAATCTTTTTCATATCTTAATATTAAAAATTTTTCATCCAAAGTAGTGTCTGATTCCCACTCAACAGGTGCAGAGAATTCGCGAAAATAAGTTACTAAGGGGATTTGGAGTTGAGATCTTAAATTCCTAAAAATAAATTCTTGGTTTTTTGTTTTTAAAACAACTGTTTTTTCTATTGTTTTATTTTCCCCGCAAAATATAGCCAGATTTATAGGAATTATTAGAGGTAAATCATTATATATGTTCTTCTTTATTGGATTATTTTGAGAGACTTGAATTGTAAGTTTTTCTTCTATTTGATCCCAGATTCTCTTGAATTTAACTTTTGGTGTGCCATTTTGCTTGTACCAGACTTTAAATTCTTTAGGATCGATTTCCTTATTGTGCTCCAAAATTTTATCGACAAATTGGTCTATTGTTGCAGCCTTCCCATCATATGTTGAGATGTAATTACTAAATCCTTTATAGAAATTTTCATCTTTTACAAGCTTATTTAGCATTCTAATTATTTCTGATCCTTTTTCGTATATCGTGGTCGTATAGAAATTGTCTATTTCTTGATATTTATCTGGCATTACAGGATGTGATGTAGGACCAGAATCCTCTCTAAATTGATTGCTTCTAAGAAATTTTGCATCCTCAAGCCTCTTGATTTCATGATTATGAAGGTCTGCAGTAAATTGTTGATCTCTGAATACTGTTAAACCCTCTTTAAGAGATAATTGAAACCAATCCCTACAAGTTACTCTATTACCCGTCCAATTATGGAAGTATTCATGTGCGATCACACCTTCTATTCTTTCTAATTCCTCATCAGTTGTTGTTTCAGAATTAGCAAGTATTAGTTTTGAGTTGAAAATATTAAGACTTTTATTTTCCATTGCGCCCATATTAAAGTGCCTGATTGCAACTATATTGAACAATGACAAATCGTATTCAAGGTTATATTTATCTTCGTCCCATCTCATGGATTTCTGTAACGAACTTATTGCATGTTGGACATATTTTTCATCACCATACTCAACATAAATATTTATTTTTACTTTTTTATTCGATTTTGTTATGAAATTATCTTTTACACAATTAAGTTTACCCGCTACCAATGCAAATAGATAAGAGGGTTTTGGATATGGATCATCCCAAATTATTTCATGTCGATTATTTGGAAGATCATTTTCTTTTACGATGTTACCATTTGAAAGTAAAACGGGATAATCATTCTTGTCGGCCTCAATTCTCACAGTGTATTTGCTTAAAATATCAGGCCTATCAGAATGAAAACTTATTCTTCTAAATCCCTCTGCCTCACATTGCGTAGTTATAATTCCATTACTCTCATACATTCCTAAAAGGGATGTATTTTCCTTTGGTTTAATTATTCCTTCTATTTTTAATAAAAAGTTATCTTTATTTAAGTTTTTAATTTTTAAGTTATTTTTTTGCTGTTTGTAGTATTCCTCTTCTAGTAATAAGTCATCAATAAATATTTTTTTTATTAAAATGTCCGTACCATCAAGAATAAGATTTCTGGTATTTTTATTTTTTTTTACCAATTTTAGTTTGGTCGTAACATTTACAGCATTTTTCTTAATTTCGAAGTCTAAAAAGATTTCTGGAATTTCATAATCAAAAACTTTGTAATCTTTAAGTCTTATATATCTTGAAATACTTTTTTGGTTTATTGGATTGCTCATCTTTACAAAGAAGTTAAGAAGTTAAAAATCTAGAATATTTATTTTGAAATTATACGTTAGAACTTTTATCTTCTGATTGACAGTAATGTGCTTTAACTTTTCCTGAAGGAAGTAATTCGTATAAAGAAGGATTATTAATATCAGGCGATCCGTCTTTATTAAATTGGTACCTCCAGTCCCATTTTTTATCTGTAAAGGAAATATAATCTTTTCTTAGAGAATATGGAAGCATAAGCTTTTTTTTATTCCAATTAATATTTATAAATGCTCCTGGCTTTAACTCAGATATCTTTTCTACTATGGAAAAGTCACCATTAATATTATTTCTCATCACAAGATAAAGCTTTGAATTTTCACATACATAGCTACTATTTAAAGCTAACAAAAGTATTGAGGTAATAAAAAATGAATGAATTTTTTGAGCTCCTTTTAAATTAGATTTACTTTCAAGCTAAATGACTTAATAAAAGATTTTTTTGGATCGATTTAAATCATAATAGATTGCATACTTTTTAGATCTACAAGATTACAATTTAATTCCTCTTTATAATCCTGAACTGAAATAAAATTATTTAAAAAACCTGAATATTTTGCATCTCCGCCAACGGTACTTGAAAGTATATATTTCGGATTGAATTTGTTAATCAATTTAGGGATTACATCAGCACCCTTTACAAAAGAACCTACTAGGGGTAATTCTAAATTTTTTGTAGGAGTAATTACTGCATCAAGACTTTGCTTGTTTAAATTTTCATCAAGATAACCATGGGGTTCTATATAAAACCCATTATCTTGATCGTCTTTAACAATATATCCGTTTTCTATTTGTGGTACTGGAGCCCCAGCAGTTGCTTCAAAACTTAAATTAAAATGATTTGTCTTTTCAGTTGGCTTAAGAACGTTAATTGAACTAAAACCAATTTTGTTTAATGTTTCAACAGCACTTTTAGGGCAAATTATAGGAATATCCTTTCTGAACATTTCTAATGTTGGTACATGACAGTGGTCGGGTAATCCTTGTGTTAACAAAATAATATCTATTTTTTTATCTATTGAAATTTCTTCTTCTAATGATCCTTTAAAAAACCACTCACCTGGAGGAAATATTAAATCTCCTTTGAGCCAAGGATCAATAATTAAATTGGTTTTTTTAAATTTTATAAGCCAACCATTTGAACCAAGGTAGGTCGCTTCAAAAGTCATTATCAATTATTTATTTCATTAAACTATAAGGTAAATTTAGCTTTATCGAGAAATTATTAATTTAAATTAGTTTGCTTCTTTTAAGATTTGAAATGACTTTTTTTTTAGATTAAATAATAAAACTCGGTTATCTTTAAAACTGATTTTAAAGTCTTCATTTTCTAGCATTTGTATCGGGATTAGAGCTAATCCTCCAGTTCCTGAAAATATGATTGGAACGGTGCTGTTTTTCGATCCATGCATTTTTTGTAAGTCATTAGCTTGAGAAACTATCTTCTTAGCTTTATCAAATCCGTAATCTTCTATTAATTCAGACCATAAAAAGTTAACTGATTTATATTTCGAAAACTCAAATTGGACTGTTTTCATTAAATAATATTAGATACGTTTGATTAATAGTTAACGATATAAACTTAATTACTATTTTTAAACCTATCCATGACTAGTTGTAACATATCCACTACATCTCCATCGGTTAAATTTAAATCCTTCTTTAAATCATTGCAAGTTAAATTCATTTCAAGTGCTGCTTCAGCCATATGATTAACTTTTTGGTTATCACCGCCTAATGAAATAAAGGGATTGAAGTTTTCTATCATTTAATACTTGTTGTTACCACCTAGTTCTAGCTAAGAAATAATCAATTATCATTTATTGATACAGAAAATTATAAATATGTTATTTAATATTTAGATTGTTTTTATTTTTAAATTAGAGATGTGGATATGCCTTTTGAAATCAACGCAAGTCTTCTGGCTCTGACTAGTAAAGGAAATATCATCTTTGTTCGTTTATCTGATTTAAACACCCTAGTAAGTAAGAAAAGTAAACTACTTGAGGGATTATTTATCTGTCTGCAAATGGTATTAATTGCATCTGCACCATGTAAGATTTCGTCATCTTTCAGGAGAATAGCTCCTCTATCTAGGTCAAAACCTTTTTCTATGAGGGATTTAATAAGAGTTAAATTTTTACGACCATCAAGAATATTAATATTATTTATTTTGCTCTTGATTTCTAGAAGCTCAGCAAAATGGTTGCAGAATGGGCATTCTCCATCATAAATAAAGGTGTAATGGGAAGTCATTTAAAAACAGCGTTAATTGTCTTAAAGTAAGGTGACTATTTAGCTTGTATTTATAATAAATTAAAAAATAAAAATTTTGTGGATTTTTAATTAAGGGATAGTTAAAAAAAATTTCATAATTACGAAGAAATGTCTCAATATAGGTATTTTTTTCGTAAAAATCTGTATGCTTACTCGGAGTTATTATGTTTAAAATCATGAATTTATTAGCTTCTTTTGCTTTAGGTGGTTTCAATCCTTGGGCAGCAGGCTTTGGAATTGGTTCTTTAGTCCTTTTTGGCCTAGTTGGTCTTGTTGCGGGTCCAAACCTAAAGAATTTTGACCCTGACGCATAAATCATCAAATTTAATATGGATCTTTAAAGGCTCAAATGAGTCTTTTTTTATGCGGTTTTTAAAATTTATTTTTAGAATAGAATAAATTTTTAATCTGCTTAAGAAATGTTGTTAAATCCTTTTTATCCATTTACTTTTTTAAAAATCTCTTCTCTAAAAGCCACTATTGTTTTTTTATCGATACTTTTAATTAAATCTAATTTGCTTAGATTGAAAGGGGGACTAATAGGAGGTCTTTTTGCTTTGATACTCATATCAGGAATTTTAGCCTCTAGTTCCATAGCTTTAGGATCTCTAATTTATGCCTATCGATTAAAGAAGAAATTTAATCCTGATGATAATCAAATGCAGGATTTAGAAACTGTTAATGTTTAAGATAATCTTGTTAATTAAATTCAGTTGTATAACTTAAAATGGAGTGCCAGGAACAAAATGTAAAACTAAGAAACCAAAACCGGCAGCAAAAATTATTGATACTGCGATGATCAGAAGGCCTGATGCCATTCCCCCTTCTTTAAATGCCATATAGTTTGTTATTTTTAAATTAATAATAGAGCATATTTGTTCATAAGTAATGGATCTAATTACTCATATCATCCAAATTTATTATTAATGGTGAATAAAAGTAAAAATATGGATGTTAATGAGATAATAAAACCAAATATTATTAATGGTTTAGACTTAACGTTTTCTTCTTTGGTACTATTTTTAGAGGATGCTAAGTTGCTATCTTTTTTTAAAAGAAGATTAGGGAAAGGTTTAATCATAATAAATTAAGATTTAAGCTTATTACGCTAAGGTTTTAAACAAATCTTTATGGTAATCAACAACATTTTGACAACTTATTACAGGTGTAAATTCCATATGGATGCCAAATTTGGCTCTCCATGGGGCAAAATGCTCAAAAATTTCTTTATCACTATAGGCTTTACATAAGCAAACTACTCTACCCTCCCCTGGAGCATGCACTCTAAATAACATTTCAAATTTGTCTGTTTTATCAGATTTAGCAATTTCACCGTTTTCCCAAGCTTCTACAAATAATTGATAAGCTTTAACTTGATTCTCAATATCTGGGAATTGGCAGTCAGCAAGAAATAATTGCATTGGAGTATTCTTAAGGTTTTACACATTATCCCTCAAATACTTATTTATTAATGGGACTGTTTGAATTTGAAGATCAGAAAAAGAATATTTTCCTAAATAAATTGAGAAGATAGAGTCTCAAGAAATTTTCCAATATCTTTTTTATATAAACTATCTGTGATTTTTAAAGAGAATAATTCATAATCATTTATATCTTTTTTTTTATCAAAATTAATATTGCCCTTTAATGAAATATTTTTCATGATTTTATTGATCACTATTTAAAATTTATACAAATATAAGTAAAAGACAAATTTCTTTACATTATGTTTTTTATGAAAAAATTTCTAAGGCTATTAAATAATAATTTATTTAAGAGTTAATTAATTTTCCTAGTATGAATAACAAGGAATTAGTTAAAGAAAAAATTACAGTTAATAGAGATGCAATAACAGGTAATAAATTGAACCACAATTGCGAGGTTGTCATTTTTGAATCAATAGGCAGAAAATTGGTTCTTTTTTTAATTCTTATTTGTAACCAAAAAATAGATAATGGATAAATAATTCTTGAGAAAGTAATTATCAATGAAGGCAAAATACCTTGGTTTGAATAAAGTATAAATCCTGAAAAAAAGTATAAAGCCCAAATTAGAACCCTTTGAATCAGAATTAATCCCTTGCTTTTGCCAGACATTATTAATTAATTAATTTTTATAATTTTAGTCATTTTATATCTTTCAAAAAAAATGTTATTTATAATGACTTTTTCTTTACGTATAATTTCCCATTCATTTTTAAGAAATAATTCATAACTTATTAAGCTAGCTTCAGTATAAAGAGAGTCTAAACCTTCTTTCGTTGCTTCATCTTCTAATTTATGAAGTAACTTAGAGCCGTAACCTTTTCTTTGGAATTTACTCTTACAGTAAAATAGTGCAATTCTATCGGTTGGATATCTTGTGGCAAAAGCAATAATAATTCCTTGTTTACTTATTAACCATCCTTTTCCTTTAATTATTGATTTATCAAAATTTGGGTTATGCCAAGCTTGGCTTGACCACGCTCTTTTTTGTTCGTTACTATAAATTTTTTCATCTAAAGATTGAATTGAATCAAAATAAACCTTCTTTAATTCCAGTTGATCTTTAATGGTAATTTGTCTTAAATTCATATACAAATCAATTATTTAATATGACTAGTAAAAATATAGTCGCAATTGGGGGAGGAGGGTTTGGACGTTCATTAGGCTCTCTTGAAATTGAAAAATATATAGTTTCTTTGAGTAATAAAAAAAGACCTAAAATTTGCTTTATTCCAACAGCATCTGGCGATAGTAGTTTGTACAAACTAAATTTTTATAGAGCATTTTCTGAACTTGATTGTATAACAAGCCATATTGATTTCTTTTCTAGAACAGAAAACTTAGAAGAGATAGTTTTAACTCAAGACATCATTTATGTTGGCGGAGGAAATACAAAAAGTATGTTAGCTGTTTGGAAAGAATGGAATTTACATCATATTTTGCAAAATGCTTATAAAAAAGGAATTGTAATGAGTGGTGTAAGTGCTGGGGCTATTTGTTGGTTTGATAAAGGTATAACAGATTCTTATGCTAAAGAATTAGCCATAATTGATTGCTTGGGTATAGTTGAAGGCATTGCCTGCCCGCATTTCGATGAAGAGAAAGAGAGGGAACCTTATGTTAATGATATTATTCAGAGAGAAATTATTGAATCCTGCATATGTATTGAGGGCAATTGTGCCTTGCATATTAAAAATGACTTTGATTTTTCCTCAATTGATTTTGGTAATGGTAAAAAGTGCTTTAGAGTTACAAGGGAAAATAATATTGTAAAGAAAGAAATTCTTTGAAAAGAAAATATTTTTAATATATTTTAGATCTCCTCATTCTTTGAGATAGAAGTAAATTCAATCCCTTTGTATTTTACGAAAGATGTAGTCCATACTTCTTTTGAGAGATTGCCAAGGTATTTCAGAAACTGTTGTGTATCTCCATCTCTTATCCATTCGGATTTAATAAATGGAAGCTCTTTCTGCATTCTTTTAGGATGCATATGAACAAGGAGCAAACCTTTTTCTTCAGAAGCCCTTTTTAAAGCACCTTCATCACTTCTTTGAAACACTCTCATAAGAAGATTTAAAATTACCTCTTCCCCAAGTTTTTTGAAATTTTCTGATTCCTCCAAATTATCTTTAATTTCTTTACCTCCAAGAGGCATTGCTCTAACTAAGTTTTGCTCTATTAAAGCTATTGCAATTAGATAATCTTGGCTAGCCATATTCTAAAATAATACTTTTTTTTGTTATTCTAACCTCTCGAGTTCATGAAAATCTTTCATGGATTAAATATCTGCGATAACAATAAAGAAAATTATTTATTAATTATTTTCCAATACAATTGAAATATTGTTTCTTTTAATCAGTAAAATTAAAAAATTTATTTGTTATGAAGTTTTTTTTATTTTTATTTTTCGGGGTTTTTGTAGGTCTTTTTTTATCATGGCCAGGTTTGGTAATTCCAGAAAATTGGAAATGTTTTAATCAAATTATTGCAAAATCTGCAGAAGATAAAATTTCTTTAAAAGCTGCATTAGAGATTTCGCCCAGTTATTTTTTAAAGGCTAAGAATAAAAAGACGACTTCCAAAATAAGAATCGTAGCAGATGCGTGTTTTCGTTAATATGTTGAGTGATTAAATTTGACTACTAAATAATGAACAATAATATAAGATTTGAATTGTCATTTAAAAATATTTCTCAGTTAGACAATAAACTTAATTTCTGCAAATTAAATAATATAAAAAATATCAATATTCCATGTAAAGGACTTATAAAGAAGGATTTATTTAATTCAACTATTAAATATATATCTAAAAACTATAATGAATTTAATGTGACCTATCATTATAGTCTTTATCATCAATATTCAAAAAATAAAGAAAAATCTTATCAGGATTTTTTAGATTTTGTTAAAAATTCTCAAACTGATAAAAATTATAAAATTCTGCTTGTGTCGGGATCAAATAAGAAAAAAAACTTTGACTCAATTGATGTATTAGCTTATTTAAAAAAAGAAAAAAATTTAAAAGTAAAATTAGGTATAGCTTATAATCCATATTTGAAAAAATATTTTAATTTTTCTTCAGAAAGAGAAAGGTTCGAAAGAAAAATTTCGACTGGATTAATAAATTCAATTTGGTTTCAATATGGTACAGATATTAAAGTTCTCCAGAATGAGTTGACTTATCTTAAGAAAATAGCAAAAGATGAAAAATTAAATCTATTTGGAAGTTTATTTATTCCTTCTAAACAATTTATAGCGAGGTTTAAATTTCGTCCTTGGAAAGAGGTATACATATCAGAAAAGTGTTTATTTTCCTTAGATAATTTTTTTGATTTTACAAATGATTTAGTTAGTTTTTATAAAAATAATAATATAACTCCTGTAATTGAATCTGATTTTTCATCATCAAAGAAACTTGATTCTGTTTATAGTTTTTTAGAAAATGAAAGATAATTTCTGCCAATATTAATCCTATGAAAAGTAATGTTACATATGACTTATTAATAATAGGTGGAGGTATATCTGCATGTGTTTTCGCTTCAAAGTATCTGAAAAATAATATTACAAAAAAAGTTGGATTAATTGAAATTGGTCGTGGTCTTGGAGGGAGATCAAGTACAAGAATAAGCAAAAAATATAAAGGATGGAAACTTAACCATGGTTCTCCAAATTTTAATATAACTAACAGTAAAAATAATCTTCTATTAAAAAGATATATTGATGAATTATTGGAAAATAAATATATCAAAATTGACGACTCAGATTTATTTTTTATAAATGAAGATTCTAATTTAGAAAACATAAAAAAATCTGAATTTTCTTGTGGAGTTAATTATCTATCTTTAGATTCCATGAGTGAATTATCGAAAAAGATAATTGAGTCAAATAATTTAAAAGAGAAAATTGATTATTTCTTTGAAACTTTAATAGTTGATATGAAGTTCAATGATAAAGAATGGTTACTAACATCAAAAAATGGCGACAAATTCAAGTCTAAATATCTAATTTGTTCCACTAATTTGTTGTTACATAAGAGGTCTTTGAAAATATTAAACGTAAATCAAATTCCACTAAGAAAAGCTATTCCTATTAATAACGATAAAAAAATAGATTTACTATTAAATTACTTAGAAAAACAAACATTTGTTCCTAGGTTAACTTTTTTAATTTATACAAATAAAAATTATAGTTATAAAGATTATTATTCTAAAAAACAAAGGTATTTTTATTTAAAAAATAATTTAGAAAAAAAATATAGATTTGAAAGAATTATTTTTCAGCTGCAAGATAATAATAAATTAGGAATTGTAATACATTCAAAAAACGCAGAGTTAATTAATTCTTATATAAGTGCAAAAGATGAAGAATCTTTTAAACAAAAAATAATTACAAATTTCAATAAACTATTTGAAGGAAATTCTGTAGTACATAAATTAAGTTTTGACGAAAAAATATCTATTATGAAATGGAGAGCTTCACAGCCTTCTGGTCTTAGCGTACCATTATCTTTACAATTTAGTAGAAAATATAGAATTGGATTTTGCGGAGACTGGTTTGAAGGTGATGGATTTGCGAGAATTGAAGGCTCAATTTTAAGTGCTTTAATATTAGAGAAAAAATTTAAAGACTTAATTAAATAATTTTTTAAGAATGTGATCTATATCAGTGTTTTTTTCAATAATGAATTTATTTGTATTATTTTTTATGCTATTAGGGTTGAATTTTTCGTAATAGATGCTCCATGATTTTAAGAAATCTAATTTAGCATTATTTTTATCCTTTCCTCTTTCTTTAATATCTCTTTGGACAACTCTTTTCATGCATTCATTTTTTTTTGTTTTTATTTCTAAAAAAATATAATCCTTATTATTTATAGTTTTTGAGAATTCTTTAGCAAATATACCCTCAACAATTAAAAAACTAATATTATTTTTTTTGTTTAAAATTTTTTGAATTGTCTTCTTTTCGAAATTATAATAACGTTCACAGATTGAATTCCCATTCTTATAAATAAAATCAAAATCTTTTTTGAATAGCTTTTTATTAAAACTAATACTTCTATCAAAAAAACCTTCTACAAATTTTGTTAGTAATTTACTTATTAACCCTGTCTTATAGTAATTGTCGGTACTTAACACAATACCATTTTTATTTTTTTTAATTATTTGATTTGATAAAGTTGTTTTCCCGCTTCCGGAAGGTCCACTTATGAAAATAAGCTTCATTTTATGCTTTGTTCTTTAATAAGATTTTAACTTTACTATTAATAAATACCTTTAAATTTTGCATATAAATACTATCTTATTTTTGTTTTTAAAATAATTTAAAATACCCTGCAATTGCTTGTAAGCTTGCATAAATATTAAATGTGTGTCTTTATATAATTGTAAATAAATTATTTCTATTCAATTAGTCATTTTCTTGTTATTTATTCCTCTGGAATTTGATAATATTAAATTTAAGGGCTAATTTTCTTACTTATATATTGCAATGATTTCTAAATTTTTCAGCAAACTAAAATCAATTTTATTTAAAAGTGCAGTAACTCCTGAAACTACTTTAAAGAAAGAAAAAAAACCAGCAAAGTCTGCAAAAACAAAAGCAAAAACAAAAACAAAAACCGAGGCAGTCAAATCTAAGAAAAATGTTGAAACTTTGACTACACTTCCAGGTGTTGGAGCTAAAAGCGCAAAAGCTTTGTATGAGGCTGGATTTAAAACAACAAAAGCTGTTATTGCGGCTGATGAAAAAGATCTTCTTGCAGTATCAGGAGTTGGAATAAATCTTGTTAAGAAGCTTAAAAAGCTTAAATAGTTAAAATATTTATTTTTAACCTTTCTAAACACTAATAATATAAATGATTTGCAAAAAACTTTATAAGTTTTAGTAAATTACCTTCTTCTTGCTTTTCTTCTCTGTTGCAACTTTCTTTTGTATTTTTCAATAGGGGTTTCATGATGCCTAAGTCTCTTTAAATCTGCAAAAATTCCAGATTTTGATACTTGTCTCTTAAATCTTCTAAGGGCAGATTCAATTCCCTCGTTCTCTCCTACAGTAACTTGTGTCAAAATTTTATAAATAAAATATATTCTAGCACTTCAACAGATATATTTAAACTTAAACTTCTACTTGTGGGTTGATGATTATTTAGCTAATTTTCTGCCCACTCCACAAATCTTTTTTTATTACTTTTTATATCTTGCAATGATTCAAAATAATATTTTTCCCAATTATCTTTTGGTAGTCCAAGAAATAACATTAGATTTAATGGGTATTGATTGCTATCAGAACAATTTCTAAAATCATCTCTGAATAAAAAGATTTCCTTTTTTAAAGCAATTGCGATACCTAATTCAATCATTACACCTTCATCTGGTGGATTTCCATTAACAATCGCAAAAATACAATCACATTCTTTTAAATCATTGAAATTACTTCTTGCAACGTTATATGCCCAATTACTTTCTTCTTGTATTAATGGTTTTACTCTCTCAAAAGGTTCAAATACTTCTACATTTAAATCATTGAAGATTTCAATAAATTCATGTAAGAGGGTTTTAGTTTGTTTTGAAAATCCATATGGATTAGCCAAATATAATTTCTTTCTCAATTTAAACCTCTTTTTTTGATGTACTCTTCGCGGTCATTTTTTGAATTTAAAGTATTTTCCCAAGGGAAAACTATCCATTGGCTTTTTTTTGATATATATACTGTATTCCACCATGTAGGGTTGATTTTGCTAAATAATACAAAAAACATTGCTCCTTCAATATTCTTGAAGGACTTCAATGTAATGCCTGTTTCATAAACATCATCTACTATTAGAGAATTCTTTATTGGTTCAGAAATTAATTCAATTTTTAATTTATGGCTTAGTGCTACAGCAAGACATAATCCACCACGAGGAACTCCATATATTCCAGAAAACTCCTTAAACTTACATTTATTAGCTATTTGTTCTACGCTCTTATCAAATTCACTCCAAGTAAAATAACTTATCATCTTAATTTTCGTTTTTTTCTGTTGTAGTAGCGTAATTTGAAGCAATTACACTTAAAAGTGCTACTACTTGCTCATTTGGACAATTAGTATTTTTTTTTAAAGTTTCACATTCATTTATTATCTTGGCATATGTATCCTCAACTATTCCCTTCATTTGATCGATACTAAAAGAATATGGTTTATTCATCTTTAAATTATTAGTTATTTTATTTTTACTTAAATATCCAACGAAGTAAATATTTTTATTATTTAAAGATAAGATTATTCCCACATTGGGTCATTAAATTTTTCATTTTTTAGTGAAGAAGGAACATAAGTATGTAAAGTTTCAATTTTCATAGCCCATTTTTTAGAGTTTCCCTTTAAACTTTCGCTTTCAATTAGGTTTGTTAAGGGGATCCTTTTTCTAATTTTAAGAAGTCCTAAACAAGCTTCCCAAGCTTTATGATTTTTATAAATATCTAACCAAAAATCAAAAATATTTTCCAAGATTTCTAAAGGGATATCAAATGGAATCCCCATTGAAGGCCTTGCAATTAAATAATTTTTGTTTCTTAGTTCATTTAATATATTATTTACGTTTAAATTAATAGCTAAAAGAATATCTTTTGCTGATTCATTCCCTATTAATTCTTTTCTATGGCAATCTAAAAGATTTTCATCCTCAAGGATATTTTCATCGCAATTTTTTATTCCCACAATCCAAAACCCTTCTCCATTATTTACTCCACTAGCAAGAAATAGATATTGAGGTGAATTCTCCAAGATTTCAAATTACTTTTTCCATTTTTAACATTTTTTGCTTGATATGAAAATAATTTAGCTATGCAATTAACAAAACGAATTTCTCGCAGAAAAAATTTAGTTGTTATAATTGAATTTTAAAAAATGTTTGATTTAAGAGAACTAAAACTTATGTTTTTAGATCCTACTGATTTAATAATTAATAATATAAATAAGTATCTTTATAGTAATAAAGCAATTAAATTTATTTTTTCTTAGGAAAAAGTTTTCCTATTTTCTCCTTTTGTAAGTACTCCTTTTTTGTTCTTATTTTTTTGTCTTCTAAAGATTCTTTATTAGTACTTACAGCATAAATAATATAGAAAATCATGCCAGTAAATATTAATCCTACAAAAATTATGAATATTCCTATAGGTTCACTAGGACTAAAAATTTTAAGATCAAAAGCTGTATTTAGAGAAATTATCATCAATAATCTAATTCCTTAAATAAATTTTATAGAAATCTAATTGATTTGCTCGTATCCAAAAAATGTTGCATTGTCTGAATTTTTGTACCCATTAGCGGCTTCCTTTGGGTTTTGGCTGTCAATTTTTCTTGCTTTAGCATGAATCATGTTGAATGGGAAAATTACAGCTCCTACAAAAAAATGAAGAATTAAGAAATCTGAAGGTAATCCATTTGTCCAATCAGGAAAAAATAGCAATGTCATCAATGATTCGTACATATTTGTAGTCAAATAAACCTCTGACTATTATTACTGAACTTTTTGCAATACTTTTAATTTTTAATAAATTGAAATTTAATTTGCTTTTAATAATTATCAGATTTAATTGAAAAGACAATTTTAAAATACTATTATATTATCTATAAACTATTAGTTAACAGCTGTTGTTAAAATTATTTTTTTTCTTACTTTTATTTATAAATTTTCAATTAAAACCTGCAATAGGTTTAGCTTTTGATACTTCCGATCCTAGTGTTAGTTTCTTACAAAATAGGATCTCTAATAATTTCTCTAAGAAATACTGCAATGCAATCCAAAATGGTCTTTCTAAAGATGAAGCAATGAAATCAGCTATTGTAAAAACTGAAAACATTATATCTTTCTCTTACAATCCTCAGAAAAAATGGATTGAGAAAAGTGACTTGGCAAATCAAATTTCATTGCAAGTAGTAAATGATTGTGGATGGTCGTTTGGATTAATTGGAAAGGAAGGAGTTGATTATTTTAAATCATATTTTCTAGAAATTTACGAAAAAACTACTCCAGACAAAAATTTTTCAAGATAGATTAGGTTAATGAATAATATTTCAGACAAATTAGTTTTGACAATAATTTTGATTACTATTCTTTTTGTATTTGGATTGATTTTTTCAGTAAAGTCTCCAGAGAGAAAGGTTATAGATTCACCAATAATGTGGAAAGATAATTATTCTAATATCTCGATTAATAGGAGCAATAATATAAATTCAGAAAGAATAAGAATAATTTAATAAAAACATTGCTTACTAATAAAGGATCCCTTTCAAGGATATGCAAAAATAATTTTTTGAATCTCAATCAATTTATCATTCATTGTTTAATTTAAGTATTTCAAAAGAACTGACGCTAGTTTTAAATCATCATTAAGCCATGCTCGTATCGCCATAGCTCTTCGAGGATCATAAAAATTTTGTTTTCTGTACCAATTAAGAACTTCTGAATCTGATTTCTTACCATTACATGACAAACAACATGGCACGCAATTACTAGTACTGCTAATCCCCCCTTTTGACATTGGATGAAGGTGGTCTAGTGATTCTGAGGGTTTACCGCAATAAATACATTTATAATTAGTAAGTTTATTAAGTGACTCTCTCCAATTTTTATTACTTATCTTGGGACAAAACTGATCAAGATAAATTGCATCTTGTCTATGCATAAAATTCTTGATAATTTTTTATGATAATAACAGTTTTTTTTAAAGTATGATTAAAAAAAGATAAGATATGACTTCTTAAAGCAAAAGTTTATTATGAAAAGAATAATTTTCACTTATTAATACAAAGGACAATTTATAATAAATGCTTTATTTTTTAACAATAGTATTAGGAAATTTAGATCATTCTTTATTTAAAAGTATTTATATCTTTTTTATATCCTTTTTTTCTAATACGTTTTCAGCGATTTCTGGAGGAGGAGCAGGATTATTACAATTGCCAGCATTGATTTTATCTGGAGTTCCTTATTATCAGGCTCTGGCTAATCATAAATTAGCAACAGTAGCACTAGGAATAGGGGGTTCCTTAAGAAATCACAAATCTTTAGGTAATGATATAAGTGTTGCTTGGCAAATTTTAATTTTTGGATTACCAGGAGTAATTTTGGGGGCTTCTGTAGTTGAATATATATCAGAAAAGTATTTGTACTTAACTTTAGGAATAATATCCATATTATTAGCCTTTTACTCATTCCTTAAACCAGATTTAGGTTTAACATCTGGTAATAAAAAGCTTAATTTTGTTCATAAAATTAGATTTTTAATTTTTATTTTTCTTATAGGTATATTAAATGGTTCTATTTCTTCAGGAACTGGATTGCTTGTAACAATACTATTAATAAAAACTTTTGAAATGGATTTTCTTCGAGCCATAAGCATGACATTTTTTACTGTTGGGATTTTTTGGAATTTTGTCGGAGCGGTATTTTTGTCAAGAATAGAATCGGTTTCATTTAATTTATTGATAGTTTTAATAATAGGTTCATTTATGGGAGGATTTTTCGGTGCTCACCTTTCAAAATTAAATGGGAATTTACTTATTAAGAAAACTTTTATAACAGTTTGCATCTTGGTTGGTATTAGCTTATTTATTAAATCCATAAAAAGCTTTTTTTAAAATTATTTGTGGTTAGTAGTACAGTACACTTTGGTAAAAATTTTAAAGAAATATTATAAATTATTTATTATCTTTATTCGTTATCAAAGGAGTTAATGAATTACTCTTTTTATTTAAAAATACTTTTAGAGAGAACTCATTTTAAAAACCATAAAAAAAGGCCTCACATACGTGTGGCCGGGTGATGGGGAACCTTATTTTTAAACCAATTTCTTAAAAAATGCAACCCCCTATCTGTAGTGCAGACCTTAACAAAATTAAACGCTACAGGTAGTGCTTTAATGATTTTCTTATATGTATATTTAAAAAAAATAGAAATATTTTTGTAGTTTTCAAATTTATGAGTAAAAATCTATTTTTTAGATTTCGAATGTTTTTGGTAATTTTACTTGTTAAAAATGTCTTGCACAGTATCATTCGTAAGAACTTTGTTGTTAAAAAGCTTTAATGATTGAATTAACCTTATTAACTCTTTTGAATTATGTCGGGGATAATTTCTGTGAGTATAGAAATCTAGGTCATGATAACTATAAATCTTTACTTCTTTCCTACAGTGATGCAAGTAATAAATTTGGTCCATTAGAGGTTAAAAAGGTTATTGAGAAGTCAGAAAATTTTAAAGTTACTGCTGTTGCTATTGCTGCAATTAAGTGCCCTCAGCATATAGTTAAGTAATGAAGTTTGAATTAAAAACTGAAAATGAAAATTATTCAAAATCATTTTCACAATTTTTCGGTATAGTTTTTTTTCTTACTTTTATAATTATCCTTTGTGATGTTGCCCTCAAATTAGGAATCATATCTAGAAATCATAAAATTGAATACAACTGCAGGCTTTTATCGGTTGAAAAATCTAAACCTCATTTTAAGAAATTATCTAGTCTTTCTAATCTTAAAAGTAAACAACAAATTTGGGAATTTTGCAGAGAGGTTTTAAAAAATTAGTTAGCTAGATGCTGATGAATAGAATTTTAATGCAAATAGCCAGAACCTCCTTGAAGTTATAAGAAATACGGTAGCGACAATAACTTCAAGCAATATTTTCCACAATTGAGAAAGTCCTAGAAAAACTTCAGAAGGAATTGTGGTTATAAAAGCAATAGGAATGAAAACACTAAAAAATATTCTTAAAGAAAATGAAAATGAATTTAGAGGAAATCTTCCAATATAAAGGAATGATCTTAATACTTCTATTGCATTCCAAGTCTTAACAAACCAAATAGTAGTAGTAGAGATAAAAAACCATAGGCTATATAAAATACAAATCGAGCAACTTATTGTAATCAAGGATAAGGTTAAAAAACTTAAATTTAAATTTATTTGATTTATTCTTATGCAGAAGAATAACAAGAAAAATCCAAGCATTATTTCTAAAAATCCAGATGGATTTATTTTTTTTAATGAAATAAAAAATTGACTATCAATAGGTTTTAAAAGTACGAAGTCTAATGTTCCTTCTCTGATATGTTTAACTATTTCTGTAAGGTTAGGATTGAACCATGTATTTGTTATTCCATTCAATATTGTATAAATAGCTTGAATTATTAGTGCCTGTTCAAATTTCCAACCTCCAATATATCCATTATTTTGAAAGAAAATGGTTAATAGAAAAATACTTCCTATTAAACTTAAAATTGCAGTAATTAAATCAACTAATATATTTGTCTTATACTCCAATTCAGAAGCCAATGAAGTATGTAAGAATTTTTTATAAACTTTTAGATATTTTCTTGAATTCATGATCCCATAGCTGTATATTTTTTCGTTCCTTTAGACCAGATTTTCTTAAATAATGGGAAAAGTAATAAAATCCATAGAATTTGCATACCTAAGCCTCCACTAATATTTGTTTCATTACCTGATAGTAGGTTCGCAGGGAAATCAATTAAATATGGGAAAGGAGTTAAATAAATCCAAGGTTTAACGTATGCGGGAAATGAAACTACTGGAGCTAAAAGACCTGAGAGAAATAAAGTTGGAATAAATAACAATCTTTCTATCGATGATGCTTTCTCTGTCCAGAAGCATAGACATGCAATTATTGATTGAATTAAAAATTGAATCAAGAAGGATAAGAAAGTAGATAATATAGATAAAAGTAAAATACCTAGATTTGGAGTCCATATACTTTCTGGATTAAAAATAAAAAAGAAAAATGCAATTATTATTGCGAAAGGAAATCTTGTTATTTGTTCAGCGATATGTTGTGCAAAATATCTGAAAAATGGATTTAATGGTTGGATTAAATACGGAGATACTTTACCCATAAGAGAATCCTCTTCAAAACTAAATACAACCCAAACTACAGAAAACTGTCTTACAAAAAAAGCACATAAGAAATACCTAGAAAGCATAATATCACTTATGTTTATGGATTCATTCAGATTATTATTTGTCCAAATGTTTAACATAAAAAAAGGAATAATCCCCGAAATTGCCCATAAGGCAATTTCTACCCTATATTCCAACATGTTTGAATATTGGACTTTTAATAAGGTGAATATTTTACGGTTAATCAGGTTAGATATCATAATCTTTTTTCATTAATACCTTCCCAATAATTTCATCTATAGGAGGTTCATTTATAAAAAGGTCTTCAATATCAAAATTATTTAGGATAGTCTTTAGTGAAGAGGTAATAGAGTTATTTTCAACTTTTATAGTTATTTCATTCTTAATTTTATTTTTAACATTAAAACCTAGACTTTCTAATTTAGCTGCATCTTTTTCAGAACGACAAACTATTAATATTTCTTTAACAGGAGATAGTTTTTTTAATAATAGTTTAAGTTTTCCATCGTATGATATCGCCCCTTCGTGAACACATATAACTCTTTTGCATAGCGATGTAATATCTTTCATGTAATGACTGGTTAAGCATATCGTTGCATTAGTTTCCTTATTATATTTTTGAAGGAACTTTCTTAAATTTCTCTGTGCATTAATATCTAATCCAAGTGTGGGCTCGTCTAAAAATAGAATATTTGGTTCATGTATCAAAGCTGCTAGTAATTCGCACTTCATACGCTGACCTAATGAAAGTTTTCTAACAGGTGTGAATAGCTCTTCATCAATTTCAAGCATTTCCGATAGTTTTTTTATCCTCTTTTTAGCTTCGAACTTATCTAAGTCATATATTGATGCATTTAAATAGAATGATTCAATTGGCGGAAGATCCCAAATAAGCTGTTGCTTTTGTCCCATTATTAAGGTGATATTCTTAAGGAAATTTTCTTTTCTCCTGAATGGTAAGTGGCCTGAAACCAAAATCGAACCTTCACTTGGATAAATTAAGCCACAAAGCATTTTTAATATTGTTGTTTTGCCAGCTCCATTAGCTCCTAGAAAACCTACTATTTCTCCTTCTTTAATTTCAAAACTAATATCTTTTATTACTTTTAAACTTTTTGTTTGTCTGTTAAAAAAGTGTCTTATTGTCCCTTTTATTCCTGGATTTTTGGAAGAGATATCAAATGACTTAGATAAATTTTTTACATCTATAATGTTTTGTACCATTTAAATTTTTAATTACAGAAAATTTTATATTTTAATAAAATTGCTAAAATTATTTCTATTTTAGAAAATTTTTTTACGAATTAAAAAATATCTTTGAACGATACAACCAGCCAGATAAAAAAGTTAATTGGATTAAGTAACTCGCTTACCTTATTTTTATTTTCATAATTTAATCCTTTAAAAAAATCAAATATAAAATTGCTATTCTCCTTTTTTTCATTATTCTTTTTTATTACATCACCATTTTTGTCTAGAAGATCAATCTCATCCTCAAAAAACCATTGCTCTTTTCCATTAGATAATTGCAAGACAACTCCAATACCTTTACCATCAGTTATTCTGAAATCACTAATCTTACCCAATGAAGAGACATTTATTGCATCAATAGTTTCTTTTGTAAGCCTATCACTTGATAGTCCTAAGTTAATTTGAACAGTAGTCCCTATTTTAACCTTATCTAGAATTGACATTTTTAGGTTATTATACTTAGTGATATAGAGATTATGCGATTAATTCAGAATTATTCATTTATTTCAATAATTATGATTTTTTGAAAATCGCTTCAAGGATTCTTTTTATTGAAATTGTTAATATTCTCAAGAATACAAAAAACAGTCCTAACCAACCTAAAATTACAGCTATTGATAACAAGCTTGAACCCAAATCACGCTGTAGCAAATTTTGCATATAATTCTTCTAAACTAGATATATTTAACTTTACTTTATTAAATTATTTATCCAATGTGAAATTCGCCAACATTCAGATTTATTTAAATTCTTTGTTATAGCATATTTAATAGAAATGATTTCTGAGCTAAAATTCAGTTAGAAAATTAACTTAATATTTTGGATTTATCTTTAAACTCATTCATTGGAATATTATTTATCATTATTGGTCTACTAGTTAGAGTTGATTTCAAATTCTCTATTCAAAAAGATCTCAAATAATATCTATTAAGTTCTTTTTAGTGGAAAATAAAACATCAGTTCTTTTATATTTTTTAGTGTTGTAACTATTACAAAGACTAAAAGAGCAGCCGTGAAGCTGCTTCTAAATGGTGGCGGGGGGGAGATTTGAACTTCCGACCTTCGGGTTATGAGCCCGACGAGCTACCAGACTGCTCTACCCCGCGTCATTTACATAGCATACATCTGAAAGGGTTATTTTTCCTGTTTTTTTAGGATTCTTGGAATTTTAATTTACCTTCAACTTCAAGTCGCACTCCTTCAGAGAAATTAAAAACCTTTTCTTCGATATCTTGAATTCTTAGGTCAGATATCCACTCTAGCTGTTTAAGTAAGTGAAGACTAACAGCATGTTTTGCTCTTTTTGAACCGTCTTCTACTTTTAAAGCTAACCCTATACCTTCATTTACCTTACATAGACACTGTATTCCTTCAGCACCACCTTTACCTATAACTTTCCCATGAGAAGCTTTAATTATTTCTGTATCAAATTTATTGTTATCACTTATCATTGATGGGTTTAAGGTGATAGCTCTACTTATTTGTTCTAATTCAGCATTTTCGGAACTGCTTAGAAGTGAATATAATTTCGACATTTCCAATAGTTTTAAATATAGAGTAGGGGCACCACAATCATCACGTTCTGCGTTTATTTCAGATGAAGGGATTTCAAGTAATTCAGAAACAATCCTGAATATTTCTATTTGAAGTGGATGATCCCCCTTTAAGTAACTATCTAATGGCCAATTCATTTTTTTGCATGTAGCTAAAAAAGCAGCATGTTTGCCCGAACAATTATGTTCTAATGGACTTGTCTTAGATTTTGGACATTTCAGATTTTTAATATCAATGTCATATTCCCACAAAATTTTGAAGGCTTCCCTTGCATGAAGTTTTGATCCACTATGTGACCCGCATGCTAAAGCAATAGATTTTGATTCATTATTGATTTTTGATGCAGCTCCACTACTAACGAAGGGTATTGCTTGAAATGGTTTTAGTGCAGACCTGATGAAACTTTTATATTCTGGATTTCCTGCACACATCAAAACCCTCCCTTTTTTGTCAGTAATGACAGCATGAATTTTATGGAATGACTCAATATTTGATCCTCTCATTAAGGTCGCTTGTAAAGGAGGATTGTTAGAGGTGTAAAGATTTTTGAAATTTGAACTCATTTAGAAATTATTGTATTGAAAAATCAAAATGCCAGACAAAGCTAATACTGAAATAATAGAAAAAATTTGAGTTAAATTTTTTAAAATAGGCTTTACCTCAATCGAGGCAATAAGTAATTCTTTTTCTCTTAAAGCTAATGGCTTTTCCCATACTTGACCGTCATACCAGCCGGATTCCTCGTATTCAACTTTTTCAGAAGTTAATCTATTAAATATATGATTCCAACCTAAATATAACCTTATTGAAATTAAGAGAGGTATTGATAAGCTACAAAAAAAACTTAATAGAATGTATTTTAAGAGGGATGTTTTGAAATATACACTTCCTGAAGAAATGATAAGAAATAGAACAAAAGCTCCTATCCAGAATTTTATTAATATATTGATTAGTGACTTTTTTGTTTTTGGCCAAGTAAAAATTTTGGATTTTGATAATTCTATGAATTCATTTGTGGGTTGTTGTTCTCTGGGGACAGGACATTTAGATTCGTTCATAATGAATTATGGAAATAATAGATTATCTCCATTACTCCAGAATGATTCAAGGTCATAATATTTTCTTATTTCTGGTTGAAAAATATTTACGATCAAATCGCCATAATCGAGCAAAGCCCATTTCGCTTCGTTAACTCCTTCTTTTCGTATCGGTTCAATTTTAGCCTTCTCTCTAAGCTCTCCCTCTACAGAATTAGTTATGGATCTAACTTGTACATCAGATAATCCTTCTGCAATCAAAATCCATTCACTTATAAATGATACTTTGTCAATTTTTATAAGTTTTATATCTCTTGCTTTTTTTTCATCACATGCTTTAGCTGCCATTAAAACCAAACTTTTATTGTCCATAAACATTTTCGCTTGAAACTGATTTTTCTGAACCTTCTTGTTGAGATAATTCTGATCTTGCTTTTTCTGCACTTTTTCTTAAGGCATCTAATCTATCTTCAAAGAAACTTCTTTTTTTCTTTTTTCGTGTTTTATCTATTAATTCCTTCAATGCTCCTCCAAGACTTTTATAAGCATTTGGAATGCTGTATCCAAATCTGCAAGCAAGATCTATAGCTCTTTCATCTGCATATATAGCATCTTGAAGTTTTTTCTCAGAATTATTTTTTAAATATAATCTATACCCTGCGAAACTTGATAGACCAAGAGCAAGTATTAGAAGTAACCCATCTTGTACCCACAATTCTCCTATTGCACCTCCAAGACCAATAGCAAGAGCTGCCATTTCCCATCCATCTCTGGGAATTGTATCATTTTGAATTTTTCCAACCTCGTGCCAAAATAATAGATTTCTGTGATCAATAGCAAAGTTATCCCATTCATCTAAATCTATTTGAATTTCGACTTCGTCACGACCTATTTCCTCGAGTGTTATCAAGGGTGGGTCTATAGCTGCAGCAGCTTCAACAAATACCCAACTTTCATTCTCTGGAGGCAACAAACTTTTAAGTCGTTGAAGTTCGCTCATAAAAAATTAATTTCTTCCAATACTATAGAAACAAATGTTGCTTTTCAAGTAACTTGATTAACATGTGACGATTTATAAGTAGCATAAGATAAATGAAGGTTTAAATTATGCCTCAAAGAGGTGATCTTAAAAAAATTCTTATTTTAGGTTCAGGACCGATTGTTATAGGACAAGCATGCGAATTTGATTATTCTGGCACTCAAGCTTGTAAAGCTTTAAGAAATGCCGGTTATGAAATTGTCTTGATAAATTCAAATCCAGCATCAATAATGACTGATCCTGAGATTGCAAGCAAAACATATATTGAACCATTGACTGCTGAAATTGTTTCTCAGATCATTTTAAGAGAAAAACCTGATGCGATTCTTCCCACTATGGGAGGTCAAACCGCTTTAAATCTTGCGGTTAAATTATCAGAGTCAAATTTTTTAAAAGAAAATAATATTGAATTAATTGGTGCTGATTTAAAAGCCATTAATAAAGCTGAAGATAGAAAATTATTTAAAGAATCGATGGAGAAAATAAATGTAAATGTTTGTCCATCTGGTATTGCTTCGAACCTAGATGAAGCTAAGGAGGTATCAAAAAAAATTAGTTCCTACCCTCTTATAATAAGACCTGCATTTACATTAGGTGGTGTTGGAGGTGGAATTGCTTTTAACCTTGAAGAATTTGTAGAGCTGTGTAAATCAGGTTTAGAAGAAAGTCCAAGTAATCAAATATTGATTGAAAAATCACTTATTGGATGGAAGGAGTTTGAACTAGAGGTAATGCGAGATAATGCCGACAATGTAGTAATAGTTTGCAGTATTGAAAATTTAGATCCAATGGGTATCCACACTGGGGATTCGATTACTGTAGCCCCTGCACAGACTTTAACTGATAAGGAGTATCAGAGATTGAGAGATTTGTCATTGAAAATTATTAGAGAGGTTGGAGTTGAAACGGGAGGGAGTAATATTCAATTTGCAATAAATCCATCTAATGGAGAAGTAATTGTCATAGAAATGAATCCGCGTGTGAGTAGATCCTCTGCTTTGGCAAGTAAAGCAACTGGATTCCCTATAGCTAAGATTGCCGCTTTATTATCTGTTGGCTACACACTTGATGAGATTATTAATGACATTACAAAGAAAACACCTGCATGTTTTGAGCCATCAATTGATTATGTAGTTACTAAAATTCCAAGATTTGCCTTTGAAAAGTTTAAAGGTTCTTCAAATACTTTAAGCACTGCCATGAAATCAGTTGGAGAGTCAATGGCAATAGGACGTTCTTTTGAAGAATCATTTCAGAAAGCATTAAGGTCACTAGAAGTAGGTGTTTTTGGATGGGAATGTGATTCGCTGGATGAATTTAAAAACGAGACTCATATTAAAAATAGTTTAAGAACCCCTACATCTGAGAGAATTCTCCTACTTAAAAAAGCTATGCAGCTTGGAAAAACTAATTCTTATATTCATGAAGCAACAAATATAGATTTATGGTTTATCGAAAAATTACGTAATATTTTTAATTTTGAAAATGATTTTTTGAAAGATAAGGAACTGTATGCTTTAGATAGAGATTTGATGTTACATGCTAAACAATTGGGCTTTTCAGATCAACAAATAGCAAAATTAACTAATTCTGAGTTTTTTGAAGTGAGAAGATATAGAAAAAAACTAAATATAATTCCAATTTATAAAACTGTGGATACTTGTTCTGCAGAATTCTCATCCTCAACTCCCTATCATTATTCAACTTACGAAGAATCTTTCATTAATTCTAATTCTCAAATTTTTGAAAGCGAAATATTAAAAAATAGTGCATCAAAAAAAATTATGATCCTAGGAGGAGGTCCAAACAGAATTGGTCAGGGAATAGAATTTGATTACTGTTGTTGTCATGCATCATATCAAGCATCTACAGATGGTTATAAAACGATAATGGTTAATAGTAACCCTGAAACTGTGTCAACAGATTATGATACTAGCGATATTTTATATTTTGAGCCTGTTACTTTAGAGGATGTGCTCAATATAATCGAAGCGGAAAATCCTTATGGTTTGATTGTTCAATTTGGAGGTCAAACTCCACTGAAATTATCCATACCTTTATTTGAATGGCTCAAATCTAAGGATGGGCTCAGAACTGGATCAAAAATTCTAGGGACTTCTCCAATATCTATCGATTTAGCAGAAGATAGAGAGGAATTTACCAAAATACTTGAGGAATTAAGTATTAGACAACCTTTAAACGGTATTGCACGTAATCCAAATGAAGCAGAAATTGTAGCAAAAAAAATAGGTTTCCCCTTGGTTGTAAGACCTTCATATGTTTTAGGAGGAAGAGCAATGGAAATTGTTAAAGATGAGAATGAATTATCAAGATACATCTCTGAAGCAGTTAAAGTATCGCCTGATCATCCAATCCTTCTTGATCAATATTTGAATAATGCTATTGAGATAGATGTTGATGCTTTATGCGATTCAGAAGGTTCGGTTGTAATTGCTGGTCTGATGGAACATGTGGAACCTGCTGGAATTCATTCAGGAGATTCAGCTTGTTGTTTACCATCTATTTCTCTTTCAACATCCACAATAGAAAATGTAAGGAGCTGGACTAAATTAATTGCACAAAGATTAAATGTTGTTGGTTTAATTAATTTGCAATTTGCAGTGTTAAACACAAATGACAAAGAAAATAATTTATTTATTCTTGAAGCAAATCCAAGAGCATCAAGGACAGTCCCATTTGTTTCAAAAGCTATAGGCAAACCAGTTGCAAAATTAGCTACCCAATTAATGCAAGGTTTTACATTAGATGATGTTAATTTCACTCAAGAATTTTCTCCAAAATATCAAGCGGTAAAAGAGGCTGTTTTACCTTTTAAAAGGTTTCCCGGATCTGATACATTGCTTGGCCCTGAAATGAGATCTACTGGAGAAGTAATGGGTTTAGCTAAAGATTTTGGAATTGCTTATGCCAAATCGGAATTAGCAGCAGGCAATGGTGTTCCTTCAGAAGGAGTAGCTTTTTTGTCCACAAATGATTCAGATAAAAAAAATCTTGAGGAAGTTGCTAGAGAACTTTTAACTTTAGGATTTAAATTAATTGCAACAAAAGGTACAACTGCATATTTGATGAATTTAGGAATTCAAGTAGAAGAAGTTCTTAAAGTTCATGAAGGTAGACCAAATATTGAGGACCTAATTCGTTCAGGACTAGTTCAATTAATAATTAATACTCCAATCGGCTCACAAGCTCTTCATGATGACGCTTATTTAAGACGAGCTGCTTTAGAATACAATATTCCAACTTTTACGACTATTCCTGGAGCAAAGGCTGCTATTAAAGCAATAATAGCTTTGCAACGTAATAAAATTGATTCTTATTCTCTACAAGAAATTCATAATTCTTAAATTTTACTCTAAGTTTTTTAGTTTTTCTCTTAATTGATTAGCTAAAGAGTTTCGACTAATCGAAATTAATTTGAGAGTATCTTGATGCATCTTAAGTTGTGTTTCCGCTATTTGTAGTACTTTTATAGATTCTTTTATCTCATTAGAAAGTTCATTTATTAAATATTTTTTCCCTTCAAAGGTTAAAATTGGATTTGCAGAGTCACTTGTGTTTTCGCTCATTGATTTACTTTTTAATAAATAAAATAGAACTATAATTTTTTAATCAATTGTTTTTCACATAATTCTTTATAAATTCCAGGTTTATTTATTAAATCAATATGTTTACCAACTTCAATAATTTCACCTTTATCGAAAACAACTATTTTATTGGCCTCTTGCGTAGTAGCTAATCTATGAGCAATTACAATAACTGTTCTATCTTTCATAGCTCTATTAAGTCCTTTTTGTACTTCAGACTCTGATTCTGCATCTAACGCACTTGTGGCCTCATCTAAAAGAAGAATTGAGGGGTTCCCAAGTATTGCTCTTGCAATTGCTATCCTCTGGATCTGACCACCTGATAAATTTAATCCTCTTTCAGTTATCTCAGTTTCATATTTCTCAGGAAGCTTTTGAATAAAGTTGTGAGCATTTGCTTTTCTTGCCGATTCTATAACTTCTTCTTTGGTGAATTTCCTGCCCATTTTTATTACATCAATAATTGTTCCCGAAAACAAAAAAGGCTGTTGTTGTACTAATGCAATATTTTTTCTAATATCTTTTGTATTTAATATTTTGAGATTTTTATCATCTATAAAAATGTCTCCATTATTTGGTGTTAAAAACTTTAATATCAAAGCCAACATTGTACTTTTACCAGCTCCAGAAGCTCCAACAAATGCTGTGACTTCCCCTCTCTTAATTTCTAAATTGATTTTTTTAAGTACTTGATTATCTTTTTTGTAAGCGAAATCTACTTTTTTGAAACTTATATTGCCTTCAAAATTGGAAATCCTTCGTAAATTTTCTTTATCATCTTCAACAGGTTCTTGATTTATGTTTTTCAACCTTTTTATTGAGGCTTCTGCCTGTTTATAGTCATTAAAATTTGTACTTACATGGCTTATTGGATCAATAAGCATTAATATTGCTGCAAAAAAACTACTAAATTCTTCGCTTGTTAGAAGGCCAAGATTGATTCTTGCGGCTCCTAAACCTAATATTGCTAATATTCCAAATGCTTCAACAAATCCTACAACTGGATGTTGAAATGCAAGTATTTTTAATGTTTTATATTTTGCTTTTTTATTTGTACTTAATCTTTTATGAAATCTTTTCTCAATCCAATTTTCTACAGCAAAAGCTCTTATCGTGGACATTCCATTTATAGATTCACCTATTAAACTTGCTAAATTACTTGTTGATTCTTGACTTTTTTCAGATGCTTTTAAAACTCTTCTTCCAAAACTGTTAACTGAAAGAATAATCAATGGTGCTAAAACGAATGTTGATACTGTTAGTGACCAGTCTAAATAAAACATGTAGATTATTACCGCTAACAATTGTAAAGTGCATGGAATAGTATCCTGAGCTGTTTTATAAATAACTTCGCTTACCCTATCGGCATCTTCTGTAAGTCTATATGTGATGTCCCCGGCTGAAATATTTTCAACAGAATTCATCTTTATTTTTTGAATTCTGCTAAATAAATTTCCTCTCATCACTTCACTAATTTCTAGAGATGGTTTTGCTATGAATACGTCCTGTCCAAATTGAGCAGTTTTCTGAACTAAAAATACAAATAAAGACTTAATTATTATGCTAGAAACTTTTGAGAGATCACCTGACCCAATTGCTGGGATTAAGTTTCCAGCTAGATAAGCTAATAAAGGCCAACAAGCTACGTAAATAAGCATGCATATAAAACCCTTGATAAACCTATTTGAATATGGTCTGAAAGGTGGTATTAGTCTCAAGATATTATATATTTAATTGCTTATCCTACTTTATCAATATCTCTGGGTACAAAAAACAATGAAATTGGATCAATTCTTAAAATGGCAAAATTTGGTATCTTCTGGTGGTGAAGCAAAAATCTTTATTAAATCCGGTTCTGTTAAGGTTAATGGTGTAGTTGAGACTAGGAGAGGAAGGAAGTTAAACAAGGGAGATAAAGTAATATTTCTAAAAAATGAATTAATTTTTGAATAGTTAGCTTATTCAACTCAATTTGTATTAGTATATTTTTCTTGGAGATAGTATTTTGAGAAAATCTGTAATTGCTGGTAATTGGAAAATGCACATGACTTGTGCTGAAGCTAAATCCTATTTACAAGAGTTTATTCCTTTAATAAAAAACATTAAAGACGATCGTAAAGTTGTTATCGCTCCGCCTTTTACGGCTATTTCAACCTTCTCTGATAATTCTGATTTTGAATATTTAGATATTTCTAGTCAAAATATTCATTGGGAAGATCAAGGAGCATTTACTGCAGAAATATCTCCAAAAATGCTTCTTGAACATGGTGTCTCATATGCAATCGTTGGGCATAGTGAACCGAGGAAATATTTTAGTGAAAGTGATGAACAAATTAATAAAAGAGCAGTTTTTGCTCAATCTAGTGGACTTACTCCAATAGTTTGTGTAGGAGAAACATTAGAACAAAGAGAGAGAGGAGAAGCTGATAGAATTATTACTAGACAGGTTGAACAAGGATTAGAAAATACAGATCCGTCTAATTTAATTGTTGCCTATGAACCGATATGGGCTATTGGCACTGGTAAAACATGTGAGGCAGAAGATGCTAATAAGATATGTTCTTTGATTCGGAAATTAATAGGTTTTGATGATGTAATTATTCAATATGGAGGATCTGTTAAACCTAATAATATTGACAAAATTATGTCAATGAGTGATATAGATGGGGTGTTAGTTGGAGGGGCTTCATTAGATCCTAATAGTTTCGCGAGAATTGCAAATTATCAATAAGAAAAATCCATGGCCAAAAGCCTGGGGCCAAAAAACTTCAATTATGGGAGTTATTAATTTAACTCCTGATTCATTTAGTGATGGTGGGGAATTAAACTCTTCAAAAAAAGTTTTAGATCAAGTAAATCATTTCTTGAGCAATGGTGTTGATGTTATTGATCTTGGTGCTCAAAGTACGAGACCTGGGGCTGAAGAAGTTGGAGCTATTGTAGAAATAAAAAGATTAATCCCATATCTAAAATTAATAAAATCTGAATTTCCAGATGTTTTAATTTCTATTGATACTTTTAATTCTGAAGTAGCTTACGAGGCTCTTTTAAATGGTGCAAATTGGATAAATGATATTACCGGAGGTAGAAGAGATATAAAAATTTTAGATGTTGTATCAAAATTCAACTGTCCATTCGTTATTACTCATAGTCGTGGTAATAGTCAAAATATGAATCAACTTTCTAATTACCAGAATGTATTGAGTGATGTTAAGTGCTCTCTTGATAATTTAATAATGAATGCTTTAGAAAAAAATATATCTGAAAGAAATATAATAGTGGATCCTGGAATTGGTTTTTCAAAGGATATCATTCATAATTTAGAAATATTGAGAAACTTAGATGTTTTTAAAAAATGGAATTTACCAATTTTGATAGGTGCATCTAGGAAGAGATTTATAGGCGAAATTTTGAATGAGAAAAATCCAAAAGAAAGGGATATAGGAACACTTGCAATAAGTTGTCTTTGTTCTCAATTTAATATTGATATTGTGAGAGTTCACAACGTCAAACTAAATTATCAAGTCCTAAAAGTAGCTGATAGGATTTACAGAAAATAATAAATTTATTATTCTTTAACTCCTTCGATTTTATCCTCTACCTCTTGGTATAGTTCTTTCAACTGTTCTATATTCTCATCTGAAGTTTCCCAATATCCCCTACCATTTACTTCTAACAATGTTCCAACAATTCTTCTGAAACTATTGGGATTAAGATCCATTAATCTTTTCCTCATCTCTTCGTCATTTATAAATGTTTCATTAGTTTCTTCATATACAAAATTATCAACTTGTCCACTTGTCGCACTCCAACCTAGAGTGTAATTAAGTCTGTTAGAAAGTTCTCTAACTCCTTCGTAGCCGGATTTGAGCATACCTTCATACCACTTAGGATTTAAGAGTTTTGTTCTTGAGTCTAATCTGATAGTTTCTCCAAGTGTTCTAACTTGAGCATTAGACGTCGTTGTATCTGCTATGTAGCTACTCGGTTCTTTTCCGTCATCTCTTAATGTCTTGATCAATTTTGTTGGATCCGAATCAAAATAATGACTTACATCTGTTAATGAAATCTCTGAAGAATCAAGGTTTTGAAATGTAACATCTGCTGTTTTCATTACTGACTCAAATACCTCTCTTTTTTGATTCATCTCGCCTGGATTATCAGCATTAAAAGCATAAGTTTTGCGAGATAGATACATCTCTTGTAATTCATTTTCTTCCTCCCACGTTGAATTTTCTACGGCTAAATTAACATTTGAACTGTAACTTCCACTTGCATTAGAGAATACTCTCGCTGAAGCTTCTCTGATAGAAGTGCCTTCTTTTTCTGCTTGTTCTAGTGAGTGTTTCCTTACAAAATTAGATTCCAATGGTTCATCAGCTTCAGCTGCTAACTTGACTGCCTGATCTATTAATGCCATTTGATTGATGAATAGATCTCTAAATACTCCTGAACAATTAACAACTACATCTATTCTTGGCCTACCTAATTCTTCTAAAGGGATTAATTCTAGTTTGTTAATTCTCCCAACAGAATCTGGTTTTGGCTTTACCCCGACAAACCATAAGATTTGTGCCAGTGATTCTCCGTAAGTTTTGATGTTATCAGTCCCCCATAAAACACAAGCTATTGTTTCAGGCCAAGTTCCTTGCTCTTCTTTTTGCCTTTCAATTAATTTGTCAACAACAGACTTAGCTGCAGCTACTGCTGCTGTAGTTGGGATTGATTGAGGATCAAGTGCATGGATATTTTTACCACTGGGCAAAACACCTGGATTTCTTATAGGATCTCCACCTGGTCCAGGTAGAACATAATTTCCATCTAGTGCTTTAATGAGGCTATCCATTTCTTTGTCTGCGCAGACCTGTTCCAGACAGAAAAGTAAGTAATCAAATAATTTATTTAATTCCTTCTGATTAATTTCATTAAATCCATTTAATCTGCAGACTCTTAGCCAAGGGGTAGGTAGATTTAAACCAAAGACTTTAAGTAAATCGAAAAGTTTGGAAAGAAGTGATTTTTCTAGATAAACTCTGCCATCAACAATTTTTAAAGAGTTGACCATCGCAAAAATAGACTCTCTTGCTGTATTTATGATTTTTTCATTTAACTCTACAAATTTAAATTCACCTTTATTATTACCATCATAAATTTGTTCAATAGTTAGGCCAATAGATTCAGCGAGTAATCCAGGAAGAGATCTTAATCCTTCTTGTTCCCTCTCTAAAGATGCAATATTTACAAGTGTTGCAACAGCTTCTTCTGCTGTTGGAGCTTCTCCAATAGTATGAAGACCGCAAGGTAACAATCTACTTTCAATTTCCATCAATTGTTTATAAACATTACCTACAAATAAATCTCTTTCATCTATTGAAAGTTCATCTATGTCTTTTGAAGGAAGCTCTACATCTTTATCGAGGTTACATTGTTTAGAAGTCTCAACTATTGCATTAACAATTTGAATACCTCTGCTATTTTCTCTTAATTGTTGATAGGAACCAACGAGTTCACTAAGTTCTTTAAGTCCTTTGTAGAGTCCTGCATTTTCTGCTGGAGGAGTAAGATAACTAATAGTTGAAGCATAACCTCTTCTCTTCGCAATTGTTGCTTCAGATGGATTATTTGCAGCATAGTAATACAAATTAGGCAATGATCCAATGAGAGAATCGGGATAGCAAGTTTCACTCATTCCCATCTGCTTCCCAGGCATAAATTCGAGGGAGCCATGAGTTCCAAAATGAAGAACAGCATCAGCTCCCCAGATTTTTTCTACATATGTGTAATAAGCTGCAAAACCATGATGAGGACTAGCGCTTCTTGAATAGAGCAATCTCATGGGATCACCTTCATAACCGAAAGTAGGTTGAACTCCTATAAAAACATTTCCAAAATGTTTTCCATAGATAAGAAGGTTTTGTCCATCACTATTAAGGTTTCCAGGAGGTTTACCCCAATTTTCTTCAAGTCTTTGTGAATATGGTGTGAACTCTTCGTATTCTTTAACAGACATTTTATGAGCAATATTTAACTCTGGAGAGCCATCCATCGCTTCAGGGTTGTTAATTACTTTTTCCATTAATTCTTTTGAATTACTAGGAAGTTCATCTATTTGATATCCTTTCGATTTCATTTCAAGAAGTACTCTGTAAATTGAACCAAAAACATTCAAGTATGCTGCCGTACCTACATTTCCTTTGTCTGGTGGAAAACTAAATACTGTGATGGCTAATTTTTTATCCTTTCTTTGTTTAACTCTTAAAGTGGACCATTTTATAGCTCTTTCAGCTATTACATCAACTCGATCTTGGAGCGTATGCGCTTTACCTGTAGCATCATCACGGCCTGAGAGGATAATAGGTTCAATAGCACCATCAAGCTCTGGAATTGCAATTTGAAGTGCTACCTGAACAGGGTGTAAACCTAGATCACTATTTTCCCATTCTTGTGTGGTTTGGAAGACTAATGGAAGTGCAACCATATAGGGTCTGTTTAACCTTTTTAGGGCTTCAATAGCTTTAGGATGATCTTGTCTTGCAGGCCCACCAACTAGTGCAAATCCTGTAAGAGATACGACTCCGTCAACTATAGGTTGATCCTTATTTAAAGAATCATAATAAAATTCATTAACTGGTTTAGAAAAATCTAGACCTCCACAGAAGATAGGTAACACTCTTGCACCTCTATATTCCAATTCTTGAATAACAGCAACGTAATGAGCATCATCTCCTGTAACGATATGACTCCTCTGAAGAACTAAGCCTATTGTTGGAGTTTTGTCATCTTTAGGATTTATATCTTTCCTGTTATTTTCCCAATTTTGATATTCTTTAAGACTTTCAAACATGCAAGGAGCAAGAGGATGCCAAATTCCTAAATCTGGGAATGTTTCAGGGTCTTGAATTTTGAATTCTTCTATTTGATCTTTTATGATCTCTGAAACAGCGTACTTTTCAGAAATCATTAACAAAAAGTTTTTTAAGTTCTCAGTGGTACCACCTAACCAGTACTGAAAACTAAGAATGAATGTTCTTGCATCTTGAGCTTTTTCTACTGGTAGATATTTAAGTATTGAAGGTAGTGTATTTAATAATTTCAACATTGAATCTTGGAAACTTGCTCCATCAGATTCTTTTTTCTTCTTTATTAAATCTCCAATAATACTTTTAGATTGACCAAGTTGGGCCATGCTAAATGAACCTAGCTTATTTAATCTCATTACCTCTGGCATGGAGGGGAAAACAATTGATGCTTTAAGTTTGTCTTTAAATGGAGATACTGCATCAACCACTTTTTGAGCAAGGTCTTCAATGAAAATTAGAGAGGCAACAAATATATCTGCATTAGCTATATCTTCTTTGAAATCTTCAAAATTACTATCGTTCCTAAGTTCTTCAATAAGATAGCCACTAAGATCTATACCTATTGGCCCATTCATACTATTTATTGACTTTGCAGCTTCCGTTAAGGAATTTTGGTATTGTGGCTCAAGGACAACATAAACTGCTTTTATTACAACTTTGTGTTTGTTATCCTCAACAGGAGATACTCTGCGGTTTGCTGAGCGGACCTGCGTAAACATTGATTTTCTTTAAGTATTTCTACCAGACTACGAATGAAAAGACGTTATTGTGTGCAATATAAATAGCGTGTAACAACCTTTAAAAAAAAATTTTAAAAAAAAATGATTGAAAATTCAAAAAAACCCATACCAGTACTAGTATCCGGAGCATTAGGCAGAATGGGGAGCGAAGTTGTTAATACTGTATTAAATTCTGCAGATTGTGAACTTGTCGCAGCAATCGACATAAACGAAAAGAACAATGGCTCAAATATTTCTGAATTATTAAAGGTAAAAAATTGTGATGTTTTTGTTTCAGATGATTTTGAAGGAACTTTATGTTCTGTTAGTCAAAACTATAGAAATGAAAATATCAAACCTGTTCTGGTTGATTTTACTCATCCTGATTCTGTATATGAAAATACCAGATCAGCTATTGCATATGGTGTATCACCAGTAGTAGGAACTACAGGTCTAAGCCCTTCGCAAATACAAGATTTGTCCGTTTTTGCTCAGAAAGCATCGGTTGGTTGTGCAATAATTCCTAATTTTTCAGTAGGTATGGTTCTTCTTCAGCAGGCGGCATCGGTAGCTGCAAGATTTTATGACAACATTGAATTAATAGAGATGCATCATAATCAAAAAGCTGATTCGCCTAGTGGTACGTGTATAAAAACTGCAGAAATGATTGAAGAATATCCAAAAAAATTTAATCAGAATTTAGTAAAAGAGTCTGAATCATTGAAAGGTGTTCGGGGTGGGCTCAGAGATTCAGGAATTAATATACATTCTGTACGATTACCAGGATTACTCGCTCATCAGTTGGTAATTATGGGATCTCCGGGTGAAACTTATACAATTAAGCATGACACTATTGATAGAAAGGCATATATGCCAGGAGTCTTACAGGCTATTAAAAAAATTGGTAATTATGAAATTTTAGTTTACGGACTTGAGAAATTGATTTTTTAAAATGTTAATTCCAATTAATTCAAGTCAAATTTCAAAACTTATTCCTGCAGTTGCTACAGGAAGTCAATTTAAATACGCGTTAGGGAATCCGAGAAAAATTCTTCAAAGAGTAATAGTTTCTTCAATTGGTGGATTTATTTCATTAATTATTAGTTCTACTGGAGATCAAACTAATAATTTCTGGTTATTCCTATGTGTAGGTTTCTTTTTGTATATCATCTGGGGCCCAATTCTTGAATCAAGTAGAAAAAACCTGCAATTAAGAAAATATAAATTTTTTTCTATATTTGATGGCTACATAACAGATATCTATAAAACTGAAAAGATTGAAAGTTCAAGAGAGCAATCCAATAGGCAAGGTCGATTAGAAGTTATCGAAAATAAAAGGACTTGGTTAGTACTCGAATTAGAAGATGAAGATGGTTATTTGGAAAAATTAAGTTTTCCTATGGAAAATAAGCACAGTCAAATTAGAGTGGGATCGAGTATTAGATGTTTAATATCATCTGATAATCGTAATTTTGACAGAGATTTTTATTTGACCGATGCTTGGCTTCCTGAAATAAACTTATGGGTTGGTGAGTACCCCTATTTATTAAGACCAGCATTTGAGGAAATTTGCTATATTTATTTGAATAGATAGTTGGTGCTTATATAATCTGATGAATAATAAATTTAATTTTAAAATTGTTGGATCAGGTCCCACAGGTTTATTACTTTCAATTGCGCTTTCAAAATTTGATTGCAATATTTTTTTAACTGATTTATTAACAAAAGATAGATTAATTGATAAAGATAAAACTTATGCTATTACTCACTCAACAAGAAAAATCTTATCTAAATTCAGACTTTGGGAAAAATTAGAACCATTTCTATTTGGTTTTGATACCCTTTCAATTTCCGATAGCGTAACTTCTGCTTTTACTAATTTATCAACTTCTGACTTAGATGATGATATAAGTTCCGCTGAAAATATTGGCTGGGTAGTTAAACATTCCGATCTCATGAACGTATTTTTTCATGAGATTGATAATTATGAAAATGTTTTTTTTACGACACCACAGAAATTGTTACGTAAAAAAATATTATTTGATTATCAATTCTTTTCAACAGGAGCAAACTCACTTGATAAAAAATTCATAGATTTTGTTGATATAAAAAAATCTTATAGTCAGTCTTGTTTAACTTTTAAAGTTTCTCTTAGAGGTCATTGTGAAAAGCGTGCTTATGAAATTTTTAGAAAAGAAGGCCCACTTGCATTATTACCTTTAGAAAAAAACTTATATCAAGTAATTTGGACTTCCAGTACATTAAAGGCAATTGAAAGGTTAAATTCTGATAAGAATTTTTTAATGGATAATTTATCAACAATCTTGCCAGATGAATTTAAGTTGGACCAAATAATTGGCGAATTTAATATTTTTCCTGTTTCGTTATCCTTAAATTTACCAGTTTTAAATTTTAAAAAATTTGTTTTTGTAGGAGATGCATTTCATACATTTCATCCTGTTGGGGGTCAGGGTCTAAATACTTGTTGGAGAGATGTTAATACTATTTATGATCTTTTTAATAAAAATACTGCTATTACTAAAATGCATTTGATATTATTCAAATTTAGGTATTTTTCAAGCAGGATTTTAGATATTATCTTCACTATTTTTATAACTGACTCATTAATATCAATTTTTGCAAATAGAAACGTTTTTTTATTTCCAATTAGGAAATTGTCATTTTTACTTTTAAATAAATTTTATTTTACAAGAAAATTAGTCCTAAATCAAATGACTAAATCTCTCATTTACTCAAGTATAAAATAGAATTCATGAATAATTATGTATCTAGCGAAATGATATTTTATTTATTTAACGTATTAGGTTTAGATGAATCTACTATTGAACTTGGTATAAAACTATCTTTGAAGAATAACACTCCATTACCAATATTATTATGGAGTTATGGAATGCTAACTATTGAAGAACTAGATAAGTTATATTCATTTTTATTTAAAAAAATGGATTAATAATTCTGTTATAATTGGTTCATCTTCAATAAGGAACAATTACAGTTTTAACTAGAAGGAATCAGGTATCAAGAAAATCTATAGAGAAGCTTGATTTATTATTATTAATACTAGAAACTATTGACTTAAATGGTATCCAGTCACTATTCGCCTTATCAAATAGACTTAAGTTAAACAATGTATTACCAAATAAGGTGACTATTTGGAAATTAAGAAATAATAATCCATTGAGAAAATCTTACATAACTAACAATATTACACTTAGCGAATTCGATGCCTTAATAAGAATTACAGTTGAAATGTCTAAATATTTATATCCATATATCAGAGAGATAATGAAATCTAAAGAAAATGTTGAAGAGAATTCAGTTGTTTGGAACGATTTTAATAAGAGATTTATTGAATTGATTAAAGAGAGATTTAATATAGATAGTATCAGGGTGAAAAAGCTATTAAATCAAGCTGAAAATGATGAAATTATAGTAAAATCTCTGCTTATTTTATCTTTTTGCATTTCAAATCAGGGTTATCAAAAGTTGAAGAATTTTTTATACGATTTTTAATATGATGCAAAACAATTTATCGTTTCATCAATCTTCAGTGAGTCTTGAAATAGTTGGATTGCCAGATTATTCTAATGATGAAAATAATGATCAAATATCAATAATTTCTCAATGGAAACTAACCATTATTGATAAACCACTTATTGAAGGAAAATTTGAGCATTTATTGCCTATTATGAATGCTTTTTATATTTATTCAAATCTTTTAATCAAAAACGATATTCCATTATATGAGTCTAAATTAATTGATATAAAAGCAGAAAATCTTCACATACATACTATTGTTCTCAAGAGCTCTAAAACAAATGTAAAACCACTAATTTTAAAGATTGGTAATTCATTGCTTTCAGATATTATAAATTGTTTTGATCAGTTAAATGAATCGCCAAAAGTAAGAATAAAAAAAACTGATTTACATAATATTCCTAAAAAATTTAGATTTGGGTTAAATAACAAAGTTAAATTTTTTAATTTTATTATGCCACCGTTTATCGCAATTTGTTCTTTAATTCTTTTATCCTATTCTCTGATTTATTTTTATAATCCTAATCAAAATAATGAAAAAAAAGAACTTATAAATCCAGAATAAAGCACAATTAGCATCTTTAATACAAACACGATACTATAGGATAATTTCTTTTAGAGTAACTATTAATTCATTCTTTGAGCTTTGATGAATGGCAGATTTAAACATCCCCAATTTGAATATTAAATCTGATAAATATATTTTTAAAAAAAAGTTAAATTTAAGAAGAAAATCAAAAAAAAGACTATTTACTGAATCATTCTTTTTGGTTACTTTGAGCTTTTTAATTGTTTATATAAATTTTTTAATTCCTAATAAAAAATTACTGATCCAAAATATGCCTATGGCTTTCAACAAATCTTTTTTATTAATCGTTGATCTTTTTTTATATTTATATGAAATATTTCTGGTAATTTTTATTTTTACTTCTTCCTTTGTCGCTATGATTTTTATGATTGGAGCTTTAAATAGATTGTATAGGGTTTCTAAAAGAAGGTCGAAACAAATTATTTATAAATAATTTCAAATTGGTTGCATTAGGCCACCACTCCCTGAATCAGAGTCATCATCATCATTTTCTGTCTCTTCTCCAAATAGTGCAAATATACCGAGAACAAGGGATGAGAGAATAATCGATAAGGGTAAAATCGAGGTTTGAATTCCAACGTCTATATATTCGCCCATAAAATAAATAAATTTTTATAAACCTAACCGAAATCAAACTCTTTCGCGGATTTTAAATAATTATTTAATAATTTATTCTCCTTTAATAAGAAGGTCTTTATTGAAATTCATTATTTCTCTTTCAAAAGAACTAAACCACAACATTAATTGATTAATTTGGTTTTGAATTTCAGTTACTCCTAAACCTCTTATAGTTATGATTGATATATGCTCTCCTTCGTTAAAATTAAATTTGTCTTGAACATTACTTGCTAAGGAATTTTTAAGAATTTTAAAAGTAGAATTTTTTAATTTTGTCTCTATAACGATGTTTGGCTTTTTGAGTTTGATCTTATTAAAACCACATTTTTTAGCTAGTAATTTTAGTTTCATTATCATAATTAGGGACTCAACAGGTTTCGGCAAATTTCCATATCTATTCACCCAGTCTGTAGCTAATTCAGTTAATTCGTCATTATTTGAACATTCGGTAGCAGATTTGTAAGCCTCAAGCTTCTCTTCTTTATTTAATATCCATGTTGCAGGTATAAATGCATTTATTGGCAGATCAATTTGAGTGTCTGTAACTTCAGGAATTTCTTGCCCACTGATTTCTGAAATAGCCTCATGAAGCATTTCTATATATAAATCATATCCAATAGCATTAACCTTTCCACTTTGTTCCTCTCCTAGTAAACTACCAACTCCTCTTATTTCCATATCTTTCATTGCAAGTTGGTATCCACTCCCTAATTCTGAAAAATCTTTTATCGCTTTTAATCTTTGTTTTGCAGCATCATTAATTTTATTTATATTAGGATAAAATAACCAAGCATGTGCTTGTACACCGCTTCTACCAACTCTTCCTCTAAGTTGATAAAGTTGTGAAAGGCCAAATTTGTGAGAATCTTCAATAATGATTGTATTTACTTTAGGGATGTCTAATCCACTTTCAATTATCGTGGTGCATATCATTAGATCTACTTCTCCATTATTAAAAGCAATCATTGCATTTTCAAGCTCTGTTTCGTTCATTTGACCATGAGCAATAATAAATTTTAAGCTGGGAAACATATTTTTTAATTTGTTTACAGCTTGATCAATATCAGAAATTCTTGGGAGAACATAAAAAATTTGACCTCCCCTGTCAAGTTCTTGATTAATTGCAGTTCTTATAACATCCATATCTATTTCAGATAAATATGTTTTTATTGATCTTCTTGATGGAGGAGGAGTATTTAGTAAGCTCATTTGTCTTAGCCCAGATAAGCTCATATAAAGAGTTCTTGGAATTGGAGTTGCTGATAGAGTTATGACGTCTATGTCGGTTTTGATTTTTTTAATTTTCTCCTTTTGCCTTACTCCAAATCTTTGTTCTTCATCAATAACAAGTAGTCCTAAGTTTTTAATTTCTATTTCTTTTCCTAAAATTTGGTGCGTTGCAACAACCAAATCAATTTTGTTATTTTTCAAACCTTCATAGATTTCCTTTCTTTCTTTAACGGTTTTGAATCTATTGAGTAATGATACTTTTATTGGGTAAGGTGAAAATCTATTGTTTATTGTTCTCCAATGTTGCTGAGCTAGGATTGTTGTGGGTGCTAGTAATATTACCTGTTTGCCTGATGTTATAGCTTTAAAAATAGCCCGAACAGCGACTTCTGTTTTACCAAATCCTACATCTCCACAAACTAGCCTGTCCATTGGCTTATTACTTTCCATATCAGATTTTATTTCTTTTACAGCAGTAATTTGATCTGGTGTTGGTTGATAAGGGAATGATTCCTCTAATTCATTTTGCCAAGGACCATCTTCTGGGTAAATGTACCCCTTTAATTTTTCTCTCTTTGCATAAAGTTTTAAAATATCGACAGCAACTTTTCTTATTTGTTTCTTATTTTTATCTTTTATTCTTTCCCATTCTGTCCCTCCTAATTTATTTATTTTTGGCTTTATTTTTCCGCTTGATCTATATCTGTTAACACTACCCAGTTGATCAGCTGCAACACTTATCTTCCCATCCTGATACTGAATGACTAAATAATCTCTTGAATCTCCTGTTATGTTTATTTTTTCTATTTTTAAAAATTTTCCTATTCCATGATTTTTATGAACTATAAAATCACCGGGACTAATCTTATTTACATTTATATTTGAATTGACACTACTTTTCTTTCTTCTTACAAATACATTATTAAAAAGAAATTGTTGTGAAAATAATTCTTTATCTGTTATTAGGACAACTTTCCATTTCGGAAGATAAAAACCCTCTATTTCATAATTGTTCTTATTTTTTAAAATTAAAGGAGTTGAATTATTTATTGACTTAAATGCTGAATCAATATCATTAGGATTGTTTAAGAAATTTGTATTACATTCGTGCTCAAAAAGTAAGGTCCTAGTTCTCAATGGCTGTGCTGATAATATCCATACTTTTTCATTATTTTTTATATTTTTATTTATATCATTGGATATTTTCCCTATATTTTTTGAGTATGAATTTAATCTTTTATCTTTTAACAAAAACCTGTTATCAATATTGAATTTAGATTCAAATTCATAAAATTTTATTAAATTAAAATCACCTATTGAATTTAATATTTTGTCAAACTTTAAATGCAAATTAGGTTTAGCCTCTAAATAAATGTCATTATTTTTGAGGTTCTCATTTAATTCGTACGCACAATTATCAAAATTACTTTCTGAATCTAGATACCAATTATTTGCAAACTTTTTACAATCTTCTAATTCATCAATTACAAGAATTGTTTCGCTATCTACAAAATCTATTATATTTGAGGGGTCTTTTTCAATTATTCCTAAATAACGATCAAGATTATTTTTTTTTATATCTTCTGAATTAAAAATACTGTTTTTAGATAAATTATTCAACTTATCTTTTATTAGCAAATTAAATCCAGCCTGTATTATTTCAATATTATTGATACTTTCTAATGTTTTCTGTGTATGGGGATCATATTCTCTTATTTTCTCAATTACATTATCAAAAAATTCTAATCTTATAGGAAATTCATTATTGACAGGATAAATATCTATTATTTCCCCTCTCCTACTCCAGAATCCTTCTGTTGAAGTAACATTTTCTTTTGTATAACCCAACAACGAAAGCTTATTTGCTAATTCTTGAATCTCAATTTGAATCCCTTTTTGCAAATTTAACTTGTTCTCAATTAATAAGTTTTTATTTATTAGATGAGGTTGTAGTGATCTCTCTGTTGATATAACAACATTAAGTTCATTTTTATCTTTTTTTATTAATTTGGATAAAACAGTAAGCTGACTAAATTCAATCTCTTTGGATTTATTGATTGATGCATATGGCTGATGTTCTATTGGAGGATAATATAAAACTTCTTTATCATTTATACTTTCAAAATAACCAATCCATTTGTAGGCAATTTCTACATTTGGACAAATTAATAATATATTTTTCCCCTCTTTTTTTGCGATACTATTTAGGATTATTGATTTTGCATACCTACTAGAACCAACAATATTTAATTCTTTATTTTTTGAAATTCTTTTTATTAATTCAGAAGTAATTTGTGAGTTCGAAATATAATCAACTAAGGTATTTAAACTCATTTATAGTTATCAATCTTGATTACAAATATCGGATATATTATATTAGATTTTATAGTGATTGTGAATAATATTTGATGGATTCAGCTGCAATAAATTCTTTTATACCCACGCTAGATCAGGTAGACAGTTGGTACGAAATCTTTACACTTTTGCCAATATTAATTGCTCTAGAATTACTATTATCTGCAGATAATGCTGTCGCACTAGCTTCTCTTACTAAATCCCTCGACAGTTCAGAATTACGGACAAGAGCCTTAAATATTGGTATTGCAATATCTTTATTATTTAGAATTGTCCTCATCATATTATCTAATGTTCTTCTGAAGTTTATTTTTATTAGAGTATTTGCTGGTTTTTATTTAATATACTTATTCTTCTCTAATGTTTTTTTAAATTCAGAAACAGAAAACACTGAAAATGTGACAGATAATAAAAAAAATAATTTTAGGTTTTTAAGGGTTGTAGCGCTTCTTTCAATTACTGATTTTGCTTTTTCTATAGACAGTATCACTACCGCAGTAGCTATCAGCGATCAGTATATATTAATTATATTTGGAGCAGTGATTGGAGTATTAGCATTAAGATTTACATCGGGGATTTTTCTAAAACTTCTGGATATATTTTCTAGATTAGAAACAGCCGGTTACGTAGCAATCTTAATAGTTGGGATTAAACTTTTGCTAAATACGTTAATTAAGGAATCTATTCTTCCAGACTATTATTTTTATTTTTTGATCCTTTTTGCTTTCATTTGGGGATTCTCTAGAAAAAATTCTAAAACTTAGTTTGAGAGATATTCACCTACTGATGGCTTTAACTGTTGTATCAATTGCTTTTTGCTAGAAACGTTTTTGCCTTCTAGTTTTGCTTCTAACAAAATAATCGGAAAAGTTTTAGTTGAAATTATTATTCCTTCATTTTCTATTACAGCAAGAATAATACCTGGTCTTGAATAATTGCTCATGAAAAGATATTTTTCATTTTTAATTTCATCATTACTCAAAACTTTGATTTTAAGTATTTTTAGGTTTTTACCTCTAAAAGTTGTATTTGCTCGTGGGTATAATGCTTTTATTTTTTGAGAAATTTTAATTGCCTCATTACCCCAATCAACTTTAAAGTCTGATTTTTCAATCATTCTTGCGTAAGTAATTTCTCTTCCGAGGGTATTTTGTTTTGTTAATAGAGAATTAGTTTTACTATTAATTTTTTCTTCGATTAGTGATGTAGCTTTTAAAAATAATTTTGCAGATAAAATACTAAGTTTTTGCGAAAGTGTATTTAAATTATCGTTGTTATCGATTTTAATCTTTTCTTCCAATATTAAGTCGCCAGTATCAAGTCCTTCATTCATTTTCATAATTCCTACACCAGTAAATTCATCGCCTTTTATTAGGGACCATTGGATTGGGGCAGCACCTCGCCATCTTGGAAGTAATGAAGCATGTGCGTTCCAACAGCCAAATTTTGGGATTTCTAAAATCTCTTTAGGTAAAATTTTTCCGTAAGCTATAACAATAAATAAATCACAAGAAAGTGATTTTAGCTCATTTATAAAATTTATATTGTCCCTTATTTTTGCTGGAGTAAAAATTTTTATAGATTGTTGTTCGGCAAAGCTTTTAACAGGTGAGGATATTAAATTATTTCCTCTAGATCTTTTCTTATCCGGTTGGCTAACTACTGCAATCACCTCGTGCTTAGATTTAATAAAAGTATCAAGGCTCGTAATTGAATATTCAGGTGTTCCCCAGAATATAATTCTCACGCGTCACCAGTTATTGACAATTCATCTACCCATATATGAGGAGAAATTCCACTTGTTGTTACCTCCTGGCTTGATTCAATATTTACAATATTTTTCAAAAGATATTTGATATCCCCAGCTACAGTGGCAGCTTCTATTGAGATTTTTTTACCGTTTTTATAGAGCCATCCATCAAATGGGAGTGAGAATGAACCTTGACTTGCTCTCACACCTGCATGGATTGCATTTAGTTCTTCAATATAAACAAATTCTCCCTCATAAGTAGAGTGATCTAATGATGTTTTTAGATCAGAGTTTTTCTCTGATTTCTCAACTACTATCCAATCAGGGGATACTGAAACTTTTGATCCTAGTCCAGCGTGGCCTGTGGGGATTGTTTTAAATATTCTCGCAGTTGATTCAGAATGTAAAAAATTTTCAATTCTCCCTTTGTTAATTAAACATAGTTTTTTTGTAGGAGTTCCCTCTCCATCAAATGGTGATGAAGAAATATTCTTTTCGTGAAGACCATCATCATAAATATTAAGTGCTTCTGTAGATAGCTTCTCTCCAATAGAGTTTTTATTAGATAAGCTAACTCCATCTAAAATGCTTCTAGCATTAAACATTGAACTAAAGGCATTAATGATCGTTAAAAAAGCCTCTGGGGAAAAGCATATCAAATATTTATCGGTTTTGATAGATGAATAATTTAAATGAGAAATAGTTTTATTAGAAGCGTCTTTAATACATGACTCTATATCTAAATCTTCAACTCCATTTCCAAGTTTTACGGAACCCGAGCTACGAGGTTTCTTATTTTTCTCTTCTGCTCTTGCATATAAATATAGTGCAGCTTGACTCTTGGTATAACTCCGGAAGGCACCGTCACTATTTGCATAAACCCTCTCATAAAAACTCTCGGATAGACCATTATATGGAACAGATTTTATTGATTTATGACTTTCTATTAGTTTTACTTCTGCTTCTCTTAAAAGAGTAAGTAATTTTTTAATTCCAACAGGATTTCTTTTTTTTGAGTCCTTAACTTCAATAGGATCCTTGGCTAGTGGTGAGAATTCTGTTTTTTCATTTTCGTTACCAAAATCAGATGCAATATTAGCTTGATTTAGTGCCTTTATAATACCAGATTCACTGATATCACTTGTTGTTGTAATACCAACTAAATTAGATTCATTCCAAACTCTTAAAGTTAAAATTTGCTTTTGTGATGCCTTAAGTTGTTTAGCCTCACCTTTATCTACTTGCACGGAATAATCATTAGAAAAGCTTGCACCATAATCCCACTTTTTAAGATTAAGGAAATCAGCAGCTTTGGAGATTTGAGTAGTAATTTCTCTTGAATTCATATCCTATCTTCCGCCAACAGTGATTGAATCAACCTTAATATGAGGTTGGCCAACAGTTACGTTTACACTTCCACTAATCGATCCACAGAATCCAGGAGCTAATTCAAGGTCATTTCCGCACATTGATATTTTTGGCATAACTTCTTTAGCCTCACCAATCAAAGTTGCTCCTTTTACTGGACTAGTTAATTTTCCATTTTTAATAAGATATCCCTCTTCTACCGCAAAATTAAATTGTCCTGTAGCACCTACACTGCCACCGCCCATTGATTTGCAGTAAAGACCATCGCTAATACTATTAATTAAATCCTCTTTCGAGTGTTCACCTTTTGCTATATAAGTATTTCTCATTCTTGAAGCTGCAGCAAAAGAATAATTTTGTCTTCTTCCACTTCCCGTTCTTTTATGGCCTGTTCTTAATTCACCTGCCCTATCAGATATAAATTTTTTTAAAATTCCATCTTTTATAAGAACAGATTTTTCGGGTTCCATACCTTCATCATCTACCGATAATGAACCAAAGGATCCTTCTGATATCCCTTCATCTATTGCTGTTACAGATTCATGTGCAATTTTTTCATCCAATTTATTCTCAAATGGTGTTGTTCCTCTCTCTATTTGAGTAGTTTCAAGCAAATGACCGCAGGCTTCGTGGAATATAACGCCACCAAATTTATTAGCTAATACAACAGGCATTTGTCCCGCATCAACATAATCTGCATACAACATATTCATTGAGCTTTCAAACACATCATTAGCTGCTTTTTCGTGATCCCATAATCTAAATTCATTGGGCATTCCTGAAGATCCAAATCTTCTACTTCCACTAGATCTATATTGGGCATCACAAGCAATTACGTTTAGTCCAACTGTTTGATGCAACCTAATATCTGAGACATAGGTTCCGTCGCTGGAGGCTATAATAACTTTCTGTAGATTTCTTGAGTAACTTCCTTTTCTTGTTAATATTTTATTATTTTTTTTAAGAGACTTTGTGCTGATTAATAGTTTTTCACTTATTTCATGAATAGATGGGACTTCGTTAATCCATTTTTTCTTAGATAAACTATAGTCCCTATGATTATTCAAACCGTTGAATACTTCTCTTTTTTTGTTGTCTACTATGTCTAACATCTCAATAGCCTGAGATACCGATCTCATTAAGCCATGCTTTGTTAAATCATTTGTACTTACAAATCCATCCTTTTTTTCTTTGAATATTCTAATACCAGCACCCCTTCCAAATGATGGACTTACACTTGTAATAAAATCTTCTTCAGCTAACACGCTTGAGTTGTCCGTATTCTCTATAAATATTTCTACAAAATCAGCGCCAAGTTCAATACCGTAGAAAATGATTTCTTCTAATAAATCTTTGTTGCAGCTACCAAAAACGATTTCATTAGATTTGATTTGTGACGAAAGCATGTGACTTTATAAATCTTCTCTGTATAAAAGATTATCTAATCGAAGGTTGGAAATCTTTGCTATCAAGAGGTTTTAATAAGTATAGTCTTAATAATTGGTAACCGTTTGATAAATATTTAGGTAATTTTCTAAAAGTTTTAGAGACTTTATTTCCATCACTTCCTGCAATATCGGAGAGAACCTTATTATTATCAACTATTTTATCTAATCTTCCATAAAAAGATTTGTCATAAACATCAAGTACTACAGGGAAAACTCTAGCAGAAGTTTCATTCGTTTTATTTATAACATACTGGTCGTAATCTTTTGCATCTAATCCTAAAGAAGTGTAGAAATCTTTTTTGATTCCCAGATCCCTTGCATACATAGTTGCAAATACAGCAAGTAAGAAAAACCTAGACCATAACTTGGATGTTAATGGAAGATTGTTCAAAAAGTATCTAAATCTATGGAAATAGTCAAATAATGGATGTGTAAAGGTAGATCCCCCAATGGTAATTTTTCGACTTAATGATTTAACAGTACGTGGCTGCGCTTTCATTAATGCGTCAAAGAAATCACCATGCCTATTTTCATCTTGACACCAATTCTCAAAGTAATTAAATAGTGGAAAAATTTTGCTATCTGGGTTCTTTTCGAGATGCCTATAAATTGCTATGTATCTCCAATAACCTATTTTTTCTGATAAGTAAGTGGCGTAAAAAATACTTCGTGGTGGGAAATAAGTGTAATCTTTATTAGCTGTTAAAAAACCTAGATCTAACTGAAGTCCAAAGTCGCTCATTGATTTATTCAAAAAACCTGCATGTCTGGCTTCATCTCTGGCCATATGAGCAAAACATTCAGCAAGAAGAGGGTTTTTGTTTTTAATCCTCTTGCTAAGTTCCTTGTAAAGTAAAAAACCTGAGAATTCTGAAGTACAACTTCCCTCGAGAAAATCTACAAAAAGCTCTCTTGTCTGAGGATCTAATTTTTCTGCAGCGCCTTCAAATTCAGTATTTCTTACAAAATGATGCCTATTGTAATCTTTCCTAAATTCCTCACATATAGCTTCCAATTCCTCCTCGTTTATAGATAAATCCATATTTTCCATTGCTTCAAAATCTGTCGTATAAAATCTTGGGGACAAAATTGTTTCTTTTGCCGGTATCTTCCCCTTATTAATTTCTTTTTTATTTTTTGATTCAACAGTTGATTGAGCCATCTTTTATTTGATTTATTAATACTATTATTTACTATGATTTGTATTTTCGAGGGAAAAGTTAACTTGGTGTTATTGTTTTTCTAATTAACTCCTATTAACTTTTGACCATTTAATCTTTGTAGTACTCTTGAAATAATTAATTTTAAGGTAATTCTTTTTTCGTCAATAAGAAAGGATTCAATAATACTGGGTTGTTGATTAGGTTTTGATAAAGAAATACTTTTTAATGAACTAATGTCATCCTTCTCAAAGGATAACCAAAAGTTACATGTATCTTTAATTTCACAATTTATTACCCAACATTTATCTCCTGCAATAGGTCTATTAGTGTTTGTGAGGTTAATATTGTTTATTTCTAGACCTCTTTGATTAATTTCCTCTATAAGAGAAGGGATTAGATGGATATTAATAAATTCTTGGAAAGGCTTTTTCTCTACTGGGAGTTCTTTTTTGGGTTTTGTTATAGGTTTGTCGGGAGTATCAATTTCATTTTTAATAACAAATTTAGATGCAGAATTAATTTCAGAATTGCCCTTATTTATATCCACATTAAAAACTTTTTCTGATTTAGGTTCTTTTATTTTCTCAGAGTTTGATTTATTAAAGTTGTCAGAGATTTCTTTATTAATTTCATTATTCTTATCTAAATTTTCTTCCATAAAAAAAACTATTTTTCCTATTATAAATTAAAAAAACATTTTTTAATTATTTTATTTTTCTACCAATCATTATCTGCATTTTCCCAGTCATCTTTATTATCTGGATCTGAATAATTCTGATTTTTTTTTAAATTATTATCATTCATATTTTTTACTACTCTGTAATTAACAGAAATTGTTGGTTGAGTTTCTCTAATATCCCTTTGAGGCGGAATCTCAACGTTTGGTTCCATGTCTTCCTCATTATTATTTGATACAAAATCATCTTTCACCTTTTCGAAAGCTTTTTTTGTAAAACAAGTACTATTAATTGTTGTATTAATTAATGTGCTTAGAAATAAACCAGAAAAAAACGAAATACTGATTAACTTTCCTATGCTTACTTCTTGGAGAGTCCATTTAAAGTATCTAAATGAAGACTTCTGATTATTATTTGTAAATAATAAAATTTGAAAAATTATTATTAAAAATAGAGTTGATAATAAATATTTTTTCTTAAGCATAATTCTTAAAAGTTATCTTAAATTTTTTTGTTTAATATTTCCATAATATATTTTTGAAAATTTATTTATGTTAATTCCAAATCGATTTGATATTTAAGAATATCGACTTTTATGATTTTTACTTCTATTGCATCTCCAACTTTATATGATTTTTTTGATTTTCTTCCAATCAATAGATTTTGCCTTGACCTATATTCGTACCAATCATTATTAAGAGTGCTGACATGTACTAAACCCTCTACATTTAGTTCTGATATCTCAACAAAGAAACCATATGTTTGAACTGATAATATAAACCCACTATAAATATTTCCTAGTAATTTTTCTGCTTTTCTTACTTTTTTTATATTTATCATATTAGATTTATATTGGTTAACTTTGTACTTAAATTCATTAAGTTTATCTATCACAAACTTGTTAAATAATATATCTAGATTTTTTGAAATAGATGAATTAAATATTTCCCAATTTACTAAGTCTAATGAATTACTTTCAGATAAATTGGTTGCATTTATTTTATTTTTCTTTGATTTCTTACCATTAATTATCATATTAAAAATACAGTACTGGTTAATAAGATTTGTGAAGTCAAATCCAGGAGTTGTCCATGGAGAAATAAATAATTTTTCTGATTCATCATTATCAGTATTTTTAGAAATCAACTTTATTTCATTGTCCTTAAATTCATTAATTAGAAGTTTATGTAATATTCTTTTTTTATTATCATCCCCACATAATTTAATAACATGACTAAATGTCAAATTGCCATCTTCATTAAGCTCTATATCTTTATCAATAAATTCTGAATATTTGATGATTTCATTTGCATTAACGTAATCTATTCCATTTGAGATGTATCCCGCACTTTTTAAGCCATATTGATTTGAATGTTTGAACCATATTAAATTAGCTTCATATAGTATTGGTGAAAGGTAAGTTTGGCAATCTTCTTTATTTAGTGATTCAAAATATCCTTTTGAATATTCTGCTGGATTGTGAATAAAAAATTCTTCTAGTGCTTCAATTTTATTTAGTGGCGCAGGAATTTCAACCTTACCCTCCAAAAGATGTTTTTGCCTGAATGAACATGAAGTTTCAAGTATTTTATCTAAATCGTCGATATATTCCTTTATAGGTTTTAATACCCTAGAGGTTATCCTTGATTTACTTTTTCTAGATAGCAGAGCTTCAGTATGATCACTTCCAACAATAAGAGTGCACTTTACTAAAGTAAGATGGAATGACCAATCAATTATTTCATTATCACTATTTAAATTCATACAGAGGCTTATTGCTTCATTTTTTTCTCCAACTTTAAATTCAGAATCATTTCTTATGGCTTCACTAAGGTAGTTTTGCCAATCATTTAATAAGGGCAATGATTCAAAGCCTTTAAATAATACTTCTAGAGATTTTTTACTATTTAGGTCTACTCTTTCTGCAACATTATTTGTATGTATCCATAATTTAATACTTTTATTTTTTTCCTGCTCTATTTGAATCATTGGTTGCATTGGAGAATTATTAGAATTCCAACTTTTGAATAAATAAGAGTTTTTATCCGTAAGGTCTATCCTCTCCCTTTGTTCTACTTTTTTTGATTCAATATTATTTAAATCATATGATTTAGCGATATTGCTTTTAGATAAAACAAAGTCTTTATCATAGTTTTCATTATTGTTTAGTTTTAGTTCTTGTATCACATGACCTAGTCCTTCTTCTTGCCCAATGGGGAATCTATCAATCTCAACTTTTACAATATTCTTATTGTCTGGATTGAAAGTGTATTTTTCATTCTCTTTTGGAAGTTTAATTTTAGAAAGGATCCTATCGTCTATTGGGATTGCATATACATCATTGTTTATTATTTCTACTTTAGAAAGAAGTATTTGATTTGATCTTTCAAGAATACAATCAACTATTCCTTCAGGTGATCTTCTTCTATATCCCTCTTTTATAATCCTTACTAAAACTTTATCTCCATTCCATGCATAGTTAAGTAGATTTTCTTTAATGTAGATATCTTCTTTTTCTTTTCCTCTTACAGCAAAGCAATATCCTTTGCTACTACATCTTATTTTGGCGACAAGATGATCATTATCCTTTACGCAAGTATATTCATCATTTTCATTTTTATTAATTATTTCAAGTTTTTCTAGAGCTGTTAAAGCAATATCTAATTTATCCTTATCAGATTTCTTTGTTATTTTTAATAATCTGCATAATTTTTTATATTCTAACCCTTCTGACTGATTAAGATTATCAATTATTGAAGATGATGTGAACATGATCTAAATAAAATTATAAATTAATTTAGGTGTATACACTTCATTATTACACCTTATTATCCAAGCTTAAAATTAATTATTTTCTTTCTCTTCTTTTTCTTCTTGTTCGATGGTGAAAGAGTTGATAAAAAGCCTTATACCAATGATGAAAAATGTAATGGAAGCTATTGACTTAAGAACTACTTCGGGTAAAAAACTTGAAATAGAACCACCTGTTAAAGCCCCTAGTAAACTTGCAAAAACAAGTGCTGAAGAAGATCCTAGAAAAACTGCTAATGGTTTATTTGAAGTGCCACTTATAGTTAAGGTAGCTAGTTGAGTTTTGTCACCTAATTCAGCTATGAAAACGGTTAGAAATGTTGATAGTAATAAACTTAAAACCATTTATAAATAATTTTTGAATGTTTCATAAGCTAAAAATATACTTATCAATATCATTAAACTACCAGTAGATAGAGCAAATTTGCTAGGAGATATTTTTTTTGATACCCATTTACCTATAAGAACTCCTACAATGCTAGAGCTTATTAGTGCTAGAGAACTTCCAAGAAAAACAACTATTGGCCTGCCCGATTCAGCAGAAAGCATTAATGTGGCTATCTGAGTTTTATCGCCAAGTTCAGCAATAAATATTGTTGTAAAAGTCGTTATAAATATTGAAAAAAAACTTTTTTCTATATTGTTGTCTTTTTTTTCTAATTTACTATTCATTTTCCTGAAACAGCAATTCTAAAAGTTTTCAACTCTTTACTTTGGTATCCATAGTTTGATGAAATATGTTGTTCGCAGCAATCTATTAAAAATTTATCACCAGATTTCAAATATCCTTTAAATGAAGTTGAAAATTCACTTACCCGGCAAAAATGTGGTCTGGTTTCATAAATTAAACATTTTTTATTTTCTCTGTCCAAGTTTTTACACCAACCGTCCTTAGTTGTCATCGAATTTATCAAATCTATATCTTCTTTGTTAAGTTTGTTATCCAAATCGCTTCTTTCGTTCAAGTCGAATTTACAACAAGCTCCACAATTTTCTATACATGTCCATGATTTCATAATTTAATTCAATCTTGTAACGTATCAGTACAGTTTCGTCATTTATTTGTAAAAATAGTATCACAAAACATATTCATTAATCATGGCAACACTTATTCCTTTGGCTGTAGTTGCGTTAGCAGGACCAGCAATTATTGCTCTTGTATTTTACCGTAAATAAAATAAATTCTTTTGAGTGACTTATCTGGAGGGTGTTTATTGGGATTTAGATGGTACCATCGCAAATACTGAATTAGAGGCCCATTTACCTGCTTTTAATAATGCTTTTAATGACCTTGGTATTTATTGGGACTGGGATACTGATACATATATAAAACTTCTGAAGATAAATGGTGGCAAAAATAGGATTGCTTTTTACGCTAAATCTAATAATGATAACTTCTCAGAAGATTTAATTCTCAAAATTCATGAATCAAAGCAATTTCATTATTTAGAAATTATAAAAAAAAATTGCGTTAGTTTAAAAACTGGTGTTTTTAGATTGATAAATGAACTGCATAGAAAAAAAGTAAGACAATTTATTGTTACTTCAAGTTCAAGAATTCAAGTCAATCTTCTTGTTGATTATCTTTTTAATGGCTTCAACCCTTTTGAGTTCATTATTTCAAGCGAAGACGTTGAATTAAAAAAACCAAATCCATTACCATATTTAAAAGCAATCCAATTAAGTGGTATACACAAAAATAACTCAATTGTTTTTGAAGACTCAAATCCTGGATTGAAATCTTCCTTGGCAGCTAACTTGCCTACAATTTTTGTTCCTTCAAATATCCCAATTATTCTTGAGGAAAATATTAAATTAGATTGTATTTTAGACAGTCTTGGTGATGAGAATAATGTGGCAAATGTAATTAAAGGGCCTAAACTAAAAAAATCATATGTTGACTACAGCTTTTTAAGTGATTATTTAGTGTCTCTTAGTAATGCAAAAAACTAATTTTTCAAGAATTACCTACCAGTTAAATAAATTATTTTTTGGTTTTCTAAGTGATACTTGGAGGACAAAATCTATTGGTCTAATTTCTGTTTTGACTGGTTATTTTTTGTTCGCAAATTTTCTTACAAAATTTATATCTGAAGGTAAAAATGAGTTGATAATGGTCCCAATAATTATTGTTTTTATTGAAATCATTATCAGAATTAAACCTGCCACTAGTTCAAAATTTTTTTATTTATGGACCGTAGTTGATAAATTAAGAATTGGTGCAATTTATGCCGTTATACTTGAGGCATTTAAATTAGGATCTTAGAAGCTATTCTTCTTCTTCTTCTTCAATAGGATAAACAAATCCTTGAGCTTTCCCAGTTAGAACGGATTTACCTAGAGATATAGCTTTTTGAGCTGCTATTGCTGCTTTCCCTTTCCAGACAGCATGTCTTTGGTTCCTTTTGCTCTTTGATTTTTTCTTCTTTGGTACAGCCATTCTGTTTCTTTATTTCCATATAATAATATAACCTTTAACTGGTTATCTCCAAAACTTTTGAGTATATTTTGTATATATACGTCAATTTTTTAAATAAGCATATATGCTTTATTAATCACTTATAAAGATTAGTGTTTAGATCAAAATTCTCATATTCAGATTCTAAATCAAGTTATTCGGATCTTCTAGAAGATATAGAAACGGGGAAAATAGAATCAATATTTTTTTATCCTAGGCAGAGAGAGATTGATGTTCTGTATAAAAATGGCGATAAATTTAAAATACCTATCCTTTACAATGATCAATTAATCCTTAAAAAGGTTTCCGAAAATAAGGTAGATCTAACTATTAACAATAGTAGAAAAGAAGCTTCAACCGCTAATTCATTTGCTTCAATAAGTCTTTTCCTAATTTTTGTATTAGCTATAGTTTTAATTCTAAGGAGTACATCAAAATTAGCTTCCAGAGCCTTTGGGTTTACCAAAAATCAAGCTAAATTTATAACTATTGATGATGTAGAAACGAGATTCGATGATGTAGCTGGCGTCCCTGAGGCCGCTGAGGAATTAAAAGAGGTAATAACATTTTTGAAAGAACCAAAGAAATTTGAAAATCTTGGAGCAAAAGTACCTAAGGGAGTTCTTCTGATAGGCCCGCCAGGTACAGGTAAAACATTATTGGCTAAAGCAATTGCTGGTGAATCAGGAGTGCCTTTTCTTTCAATATCAGCATCAGAGTTTGTAGAACTTTTTGTTGGTGTTGGTGCAAGCAGAGTTCGGGATCTATTCTCTAAGGCTAAGGAAAAATCTCCTTGCATAATTTTCATTGATGAAATTGATTCTATTGGTAGGCAACGAGGGTCTGGAATTGGAGGTGGAAATGATGAAAGAGAACAAACTCTCAATCAGCTTCTAACTGAATTAGATGGTTTTGCTGATAATTCAGGGATTATTGTTTTAGCAGCAACAAATAGGCCAGATATTTTGGATGCAGCTTTATTAAGACCAGGTAGATTTGATAGAAAAATTGAAGTAATGCTTCCAGATTTAGATGGAAGAAAAAAAATTCTTTCAGTTCATTCACTTTCCAAACCACTTTCAAAAGAGGTTGATTTAGGATATTGGGCTTCAAGGACAGTTGGATTTTCGGGAGCAGATCTTGCAAATTTGATGAATGAGAGTGCCATTCACTGTGCAAGAGATAAATCTAAAATAATCAGTGACTTTCATATAGAAAATGCTCTCGATAAAATTACCATTGGCCTAAGAAGTTCTTTAATAACTTCTTCAAATATGAGAAAAATTATTGCTTATAACGAAGTAGGCAGAGCGATTGTATCTGCAGTGAGAAATGGAATTGAATCAGTTGATAAAATTACGATTTTACCTAGATCTGGATCTATAGGAGGATATACAAAAATATGCCCTGACGAAGATGTAATTTCTAGTGGCTTGATTTCAAAAAAAATATTATTTTCAAAAATTGAAATTGCTCTTGCTGGAAGAGCAGCAGAAACGATAGTTTTTGGCAAAAGTGAAATTACACAATGCTCGTTAAATGATATTTCTTATGCGACTAATATAGTAAGGGAAATGGTTACGAAATATGGATTTTCAATTATTGGTCCAATTTCAATGGATTCTGATAATAATGAAATGTATTTAGGAGATGGATTATTTAGAAGAAAGCCTCTCATTGGAGAGAATACCAGTTCTAGAATAGATAATGAAATTATAAAAATTTCTAAAATTTCATTAAATAATTCAATAAAAATATTGAAAAAAAATAGAGTCTTATTGGATAAATTAGTTGATATACTTTTAAACCAAGAAACTATAGATAAAAAAGTTTTTAAATTAACAACTTCTAAATTGTTGAAAGTTTGATTTAATTGTTTTAAATTAAAAAAAATTTTTTTGATAATTAAAAACAAAACAACGAAGTTATTAATTACTCTTTCAATTATACTTATTCTTCCATTTGTACAAAAACAATGGTTTAATTTGTATTCACTGAATGTTAATGATATTTCCTTTTATTCAATCCTTTACTATTTGAGCGGTGCAATATGTCCATCTTTGGTGTACATTAACTCTTTAAAAAACTTTACATACTATAAATTTAATAAGGAAAAAATTCATAGCATAAAAATATTTAAGGGAAAAAGATTATTATTCTTAGTATCAATAAATTTAATATTCCTCTCTTACTTAATAGCTGATCATATATATATAAATTTTGATCTTATATTTAATTTATTTCTTGAAGGGGTTAATGTACCAAAACCGGATGTTCCACAGCTAAGTTTTTTCATATTTTTAATTTCTATCTTATTAATTTTTAAGAAATCTAGGTTTTTGTTAAAAAAAATAATATTGGTAAATTTTATTTTGATTTCTATCTATCTATGGCATCTTCAAATTAATAATATTAGTGTTGATGATCAGTTTCATATTTATAGATATTTTGGTTTGAAAGACCTAAACTTAATTAATCTTTTTATCCTAGTCGCCATAGAAATATTTTTTTATACCTGGTCTTTCATATCATATAAAACTAATTTAAGCGATTGGATCGTGCCCAAACCTCAAAAGGTGGATCTCAACCCCTTTTTGAATATATTTATTTTTTATTTTTTTATAATTATTTACTACTCAATACTTACTTAAGTGTTTCTAATACGTCTATAGCGCTGAAAAATATTCCTTACTACCTTTGGGATCCTCTAACATTGTTTTCTCCCCGGGGGTCCAGTTGGCTGGACATACTTCATCGGGGTTTGCCGCTACATATTGATAACCTTGAAGAATCCTTAGAGTTTCATCTACATTTCTACCCACAGGAGCCTTGTTAACAGTCGTATGCATAACTACTCCTTCGGGGTTTATAAGAAATAAACCTCTATCGGCCTCTCCATCATCATTAAGAACATTGTACGCCTGGCAAATTTCTCTTTTTAAGTCAGAAACTAACGGATAGTTAATATCACCTATTCCGCCTTCATTTCTTGGGGTTTGTATCCAAGCCAAATGACAGTGTTTGCTATCAACTGATACCCCAAGTATTTCAGTATTAAGAGCTGAGAAATCTTGGTATCTATCACTAAATGCCGTTATTTCAGTTGGGCATACAAATGTGAAATCTAGTGGATAAAAGAATAAGACAACCCATTTACCTCTTAGACCTGAAAGTGTAATCTCCTTAAACTCTTGATCATATACTGCTGTAGCACTAAAGTCTGGTGCTTCTTGGCCAACTCTTAAGCTCATGAAAAAATTTGTCCTTTTTTAAATTATGTATGGTCTGAATGACCGTAATAAGTATTATAATTTTATTAATAATGAATTAGCAAGTTTTTTTTTAATTCAATGAAATGGCATTATTCCTTTACAAGGAAATTTACAATTTTAAATCATAATAAACTTTTAAAAAATCTCAAAAAGGAGTTAATTAAATATCCAATCAACAGGGTTGACAATAAAAAATCGAATTAAAAGAAATTTTATTTTATTTAAGATTCCTTTAAATTTAACTCTCTATAATTAGATTTATTCTTTTTAATATTTTTAATAATGGCTAAATATATTGAAAGACTAAAGGAAAAAGTTAAATTAAAAAAATTAGATTCTAATCAGCCAATTGGAGCTTGGATTTTCGTAGTAATTTTGAATATAGTTGGATTTGCGGGTTATTTTTACTTAAAGTTAAATCATATACAACTAGGTAGTTAAAAAATTATATTATTTCCTTTTTTATCGAGCGACAAAAATTTTTTAGTCTTTCGTTTCTCGTTAAGTCAGGTAAAGTCCAAATTGATTCTGTCTCAGGTAATGGATCTTTGCTCCATTCTTTGAATTCTTCCATTATCGAAGCATTATTTAATTTTGATGTATACTTTTTTCGTTTTTTCAAATATTTTCTTATCACTGTAAGATTTGTCTTAATATATTCCCTCATGATAAATACATGGTCTTATATTAATTTATCATCTAGCAAGTTCTGCTTTAAAGAAAAGATTAATTAGACATTTTGAACTGCTTGAAAAAGTCCAAATGAATAACCTCCTATTAGAATCCAGCCAAGTACACTTGATATTATTGTAGATCTTCTATTGTGTCTCCTTAAAGCTGATTCAATCATTTCATTAACTTCATCTCTATTAAGATATTCTTTCTTGGGGTTTTTTTTCATTTTTTTTCTTTTAGAATAAACGAATTTATAAAAAAGTGAGCTTAAGATATTTTCTTATAAGTAATAGTTTAATTTTTGATGATTTTTAAATTTTTTTTGCCAAAAATTTATAATGTAATTTTTAAAATTATAAGATATATTATTTAAATTGAAATATCATAGTTTTTTATACACACAATGAATATTAATGATAAATCTGTTTTAGAAATGCTTAATAAACTTATTGTTATTAATAGGCTAAATAACAGTCAAATTCTTCAAATGGTGAATTTAGTTTCAATATCAAATGATATCAATGATTTAAAGGATAACTTGAAATGGGAAAATTCTAAATCATTTCATCAAAATATTTAAAATAAATAAACTCATTGTTTGTTAATTATTTATTCTTGAAATTTGCAAAAGAGATGCTAATAGTCAATTGAATAAATTAAGAGTTTTATAAATAAACTATTTAAGCTATTCAAATAAATTTTTGATAATAATTTTTTTATTAATAACTTGCTCTTGATTAATGTAATTAAGTGTTGTTTTCTTATCCTTGCTAAATGATTTAATTAATATTGTAGAAGTGATTATTAGTATTAGTATTATTAGTAAATCTCCAACAGTAATCCCTCTCTCCTTTAAATTCATGATAAAACATATATTTTGTTTAAATATAGCCCTTATTATTTAATAAACTAATATTTTTTACAAACGTCCAAAAATACATATTAAGGAAATATAAAAAGAATATAAAAATATTGGGACCATAACCTTTTAAGTCATATAAAAAAAATAGATTAAATCATTATATGGAAGTCAAAAAAAAAATTAGTAGTTCTAACACTCCTTATTTTTTCTCTAAAGAGATGATTATCACAAAAAAATCACTTAATGAAAATCAACTTAAATTTACTTATCAAAAACAGTTAATCTCAGATCTAGATAATAAGCATAAGAAATGGTCAAAATCGATTAACAGTAAATCTTAAAAGCTTTCGTTGATAATATTTAAAAGTTTATTTCTTTTGATTGTATTTTTTTCTTCCCAATTAAGTGTTACTTCATCATTAATGATAGGTTTTGCTTCATAAGCTAGATACCAAAGAATAAATCCGACTGGAAATAATAAAATATGCATAGCAAAATTTGTTGACTTAAATCAAATATAGTGCAACACTTATAATATGCAAGTGTGACACTAATTTTTAATTATGCCCTCTCCGAGGAAAAGAATTGGTTTTTTGCCAAGTGAAGAAGTGCATGAAATTATTGAAAAATTGTGCACTGCTAATGAGTTTAGTCAGTCAAAAGTTACAGGTTTATTAGTTGAGGAAGCGTTGAGGTCTCGAGGTGTGTTAGATGAATCTTATGATCATAATCAAAATTATAAAAGGGATTTTATAAATTTTTCTTTTGATCACGAAATATTTTCTGAAAATAATAAATCTCCACTTAATGTGGACGAATATGCCGTAAATAAAAAAGTATTATCTGATAATATCAAAATGATGCATGAATTTATTGAGTTTAAGTATTTTAAGAAAGTTATGAAGCGAAATAACAACATTATTGAATAAAGAGTGTCACACTATTAATGTTTATATAAGAATGCTTTTCAATGGAATTTAGACATTAAGTAAAGATTAATATTTTTGAATATTTTTAATCAACTTCTTAAAGAGGTATCCAAAATAAATTGAATCTTTAAAAATTCAGCGGACTAAATCCTCGTGGAGATATGAACCTTAGCCCGCTTTAAAAAAATAGCAATAAAAAAATATAAATACAATAAGTATGTAAATTTACTTTTGATTTAAAATTGGAATATAAAGACTCTTAATATAAATGGCTGTAAGTGAATTAAATGAAGATACACAGGATCAAATATGTAATCTTATTGAAAATCTTCAGCAAATAGAGAAGCTTAAAAATAAAGATATAAGAATTTTGCTTGATAAGATAGTTAGGAAATATGGAGGAAAAGTAGTAAATAAATGAAACACCAATTAATAAAACTATTAGTTTTGCTTACTTTACCAAGTGTTGTAAAAAGCTCCCACTTAAATAATCAGAGAGAACTTATAGTCACCTCAGAAAGCACTATAGAATCAATCGAGTTGGCAAAATACCTCAAAGATAATGGTGTAGTTAAATATTCAGCATACTGGTGTCCTAATTGCCTTAATCAAAGTGAATTATTTGGTAAGCAAGCTTATAGAGAACTTAATGTAGTTGAGTGTGCAAGAGATGGCATAAACAGTCAAACTCAATTATGCATTGATAAAAAAATTAGAGGGTTTCCTACATGGGAAATAAATGGAAAACTAATTTTAGGTGTACTTTCACTAAAAGAGTTATCAAAGTTGACTGGATTTAAGAATTAAGGAAAATGTAAAATGATTAATGGCTAGATATTAAAGGTTATTTCTTGAGTACCTTTCATACATCCCCCAGCTGGATAGTTAATTACTTTTTTTGATATTAATCCAATACTTATAGCAACTATTCCAATGCCAAATAAAGCTCTTGATCTTTTCCTTGAGATGAGATATTTCATTGGGTATTTATAAGTATTGAATAACAGACATTCTTTAATTATAACGTGGATTTTTTTGTTTAAAAATATCAATTAAACCTAAATCTATAATTTTTTAAAATAAATTTTAGAGAATAGATATCTTGAAAATCCTTAATCACTAAATGCTTATGTATCTTTTTTCAGTATTTTTAGTTTGTATTTGACAGTCTTTTTATAATTAAAATGGGACTTTTGATTTTTATGAAAAATAAAGAATTTAATGTGACTCAAGGAATGGCTTTGTTACTTTTGAAGCCATTAAATTTATCCGCTAACTACGTCCTAAATCTCATAATTTATATAACTAATCCTAGTAACAATATTGGATACTAATAGTCTTCCCAAACTGGTTTGGTTCTCCTCCAACCTTGAGCGATTAACTTTCTCCATTCATCTCTAGCTTTATCAACTTTAAGTTCTTCTCTGGTTGTCATAAGAGGTGGTTCTTTTCCTAAAACACCAAGAATTCTTCCAGAGTCGATAAACATATATTCAAAAAATTTATCTTTATTTTGATTATTCTTTGAAAACCTCTTAACCCTTGAACGATTCGAATTTATAAGCCAAAAATATTCTGTCAATCTTACTTATTTTATGTTTTCTCAATTGGAGCCATTGTTAATCCTTTGCTGAATAGTTGCTCATGATATAGCTCTGCCTGTTCAAGATTACCTCTCCAAACCTCTGCAGATCCTGTCTTGTCAACTTTGATTGTTAGATCCCATGCCCTTTGTTCACTCATGCTTGGGATTATTGTTAGAAGACAATTTGCGACATGCTGAAAAGTATTAAAATTGTCATCAAGAACTATAACTCTTGCTTCTGGATATTTTGCTTTAGATTTTTTTGTATCTAAGACTGTTCCGAGTGAATTAAACATTGTTGTCTTTAATAGTTTAATTAAATTAAAATTTCAACTATGTTCTTCGATTAAAAAGTATTGAAAATGTCTCGAGCGTGACTTGAACACGCGACCTGCGGGCTATGAATCCGCCGCTCTAACCAGCTGAGCTACCGAGACATGAGAATATTGTAAGACATTGGTTGTACTTAATTACCATTTTGAAAATTTATTTGTTTGTGGGCCTCATATATAGCAATTCCGCATGCTACAGAAAGGTTTAGACTTCTAACACCTTTTTGATCATTGTTTCCAGTCTGTATATTCGGCATAAATATTGATATTAAAAAGTCGCTTTTATCAATAATAGAATCTGGTAATCCTGAATCTTCTCTCCCAAATAGCAAAATATCATCTTGCTTAAATTTAAAATCTTTCAAATATAATCCATTTTTTTTACTAAAAGAAATTATTCTTTTTGTTGAATTTGAAGCTAAAAATTTTTCAAAATTCTCATACTGATTAACAGTAACTAGAGGCCAATAGTCTAATCCTGCTCTTTTTAAATATTTATCTTCTAGCTTAAAACCCAAGGGCTCTATAAGATTTAAAGGGATATTAAATGCAGCACATGATCTGGCAATATTACCAGTATTTTGTGGGATTCTAGGTTCAAAAAGCGCGACTTCCAATTTTAAGTAGGTATTTCAATACTTATTTCATCTATTTTGATTACTCTGCCGTTTATAGCCAGCCAATTATCTTTTGATATTTTGGTTATTCTCTTTTGAAGTTCGCCGATTCTTTCAATATATGTATTACCAATTTTATATTCAGATACCAAACTCCAACCTACTTGTTCTCCAACAATAATTGTTATGCTTTTTCTTTTCATTAAGTGACTTATAAGTGAATTCATTTTTGTTGACCATTCATTCTGTTCCTTGCCAATACTTTTCATAACGAATCCGCCAATAGAATCTATTAATAGTGGACCATCTTCCTTCCTTAATGTATTTAATAGATCTGTCGTTTCTATTAATTTCCAATTTTTTGGCCTTCTTTTTCGATGTAAATTAATTTTATCTTGCCATTCTTTATCATCCAAATTGTTTTCAGATAAGGCAACATATGATAATTTTTTTACCTCCTTCGCAAGATGCTCAGCAAATTCACTTTTGCCACTCTTTGTCCCCCCCGTAATAAAAACTATATAAGATGAATATTCACTAATACTTAAATCTTTAGCATTCATAAATTCTCTATTATTTAGAGAAATACCACCATGTTGCTAAAGGAATAATTGTGGCAGCAATTAATAAACCTACAACTATATAAGTAGCAGTTGAACTCTCAGTATCTTTTGATCTCATAGTGTTAAAATTTGGATCCACTACAGGGTTGTCGATAGATGAGGGTTGACTTTTTTCGTAATTTATAACAGTCTTCTGTTGAGTAATACCAAAATATTTATTTATATTATTAACTTCATTTGCATATGTAGTCGATGGGATAAGTATAAAAATAAAGCCAGTAAAGATAAGGGAAAATATATATTTATTGATGTTTTGGTTCATTTTGAAAGGTTTTGGTTAATTATATATTAAAAACCATATGTTTGAGTAATTTTAAATGTACTAAACAATATAATATTTGCATAATTTAATTAGAAATAACATATTTAAAATATGGGATTCAATGAAAAATCATTAATATCAGTTGGTGTAATACTCTTTATTTTTCAAATAGCAAATTTCATTTCAATAGAAACAATCACTCCTGAGCTTGAAAGAGCACAAGTGTTAGCTGCAATAGCTTCGTTAATTATTATTTTGATAGGTTTTTTATTTAAACAATTCCAACCCATAGCTGGTGAGAAAGCTGTTTTAAAAGGAGAAAATAAGTTTCTCTTCGATAGAAACATGCCGGACGAAGTTATTGATGAACTAGCATGGGGTTCTGAAGCGATATTAACTTCTACAGCAGCAGCATCAATATTAATCCACAATGATGGCGTAAATATATTGAAGAGGGGTATCACTTCAAGTAATGATTTTAAACCTGGGGAAACTTGTCTGAGATCTATTAAAGATATGAAATTGATATCATTGGCAAACACTAAATTTTATCCTGGAAGAGATGAATTTTATAATTTTTGTGCTGAAATACCATCTATTTTAGTTGTACCTATAAATAATAAGGCTTTCATATTAATTGGCGGCTGGAGTGCTAAGTGTTTTACGAAGTCTGATGAAAAATGGATTAATAACTGGTCCAAAAAAATTAATAATATTTTCTCAAAAAATAAAATTTAAAAATATATTATTGATTTAACTCTTTTATCTTTTGCTTCAAATCTTACTGATTCAGTATTCAAATCATAGAAAGCATTTTCTGAATTTATTTCATATTTATTTTCGTAATTTTCATCTTTAATTACATATTTTACTGGATTGAAAAATTCAATTATGTTATCTGAACCCAATATGGCTTTTCCTGAATTTAAGATGATATTTTGATTTTCAAATCTTATATTTCCCTCTAATAGATAGTTAGTATTTTCTATATTCCAAATAAAATTATCAGCATTTAAAATATCTTCATTCTTTTTTAAAGTTTTTAATTTAACATTTCCTTTCAATTTCAAGAGTTTATTGTTGTCAGATAATGTAGATTCTTCTGAGCTAATAATATATTTAGTTTCTTTCCCATTAAGAATATTAATAATAGGTTTTTTTAATTTGAATTTTAATTCAATATTGTCATAACTTGAATTTGGACTGGTAATAGAATAAATTTTATCTCCACTTTTAGAGAAAATAGTCATATCTAAACTGTCTATTTTTTGTATAACTTTATTTTCATAAATTACTTTTGGGGCGCAACCAATCATAAATAATTGAAGGAAAATTATTAATCTATAATTTTTGCTCATATTCAAGTTTATTTATGATTGGAGTAGGTTTAGGAAGACTTGAGTCGCATACTAATAATCCCCAAATTAATTGTTTTTTCCAAGGAATTTCTTCTCTGTATAGAGAGCCAAGTTGCTCATTAATTTTTGTAGATAATTCGGGCAATAATGGTAGTAATAATAATCCTATTATTCGGGTACTTTCTAAAACGTTATAAATAATTTCTTTAACTAAAGGTAGATTATCTTTCTCTTTTATTAACAGCCATGGCTGTTTATCATTCAAATACAAATTTGTATTAATTGCTAAGCTAAGTACTTCATTAGCTGCTAAATCTAATTTGTAGTTATCAAAGTTATAAATATAGTTTTCAACTGCAATTTCAGCAAAATTCTCTAATTTATTTTCACTTAAAATTTTTTCATTATTTGGCACTTTATTATCAAACCATTTTCTAGACATAGATGATGTTCTATTTAATAAATTACCAATTGTATTAGCTAAGTCATTATTGATGATGTCAACAAATCTTTTATCTTGAAAATCTCCATCATTTCCTAGTGATATGTCTTTAATGAGGTACCACCTTACAGGATCATTTCCATATTTTGTAAGCAATAAATCAGGGTCGAGTACATTTCCTAAGCTTTTACCCATTTTTTGACCCTCTCTTGTAAGAAATCCGTGCCCAAAAACCTTTTTAGGAACTTTCAATTTGGCAGAAATGAGCATTGCTGGCCAATATACAGCATGGAATCTCAGAATATCCTTACCAATTAAATGAACATCAGCTGGCCATCCTCCATTAATTGATTTTTCCAATGAATGTTCTGTCGCATCAGAACTAATTGCACTTACATATCCAAGTAAAGCATCAAACCAAACATAAAAGGTATGATTATCGTAATCAGGGACAGGAATGCCCCATGTAACATTTGTTCTTGAAATTGAAAAATCCTTTAAACCTCTAGAAACAAAATTTATAATTTCATTCTTTCTTTCTATTGGCTCTATAAAAGAAGGTTCGTTGATTATTTTCTCGATTTCTTTTTGATATTTTGAAAGCCTAAAAAAGAGATTCTCTTCATTTTTCCATTCTAGATTTTTTTGATGTATGGGACACTTATATGTTGATGAGTTTTCTGGATTATCTTTAAATTCTTCACAACCGACACAATACCAACCTTTTTGAACTCCCATATAGATATCATCTGATGCTTTTACTCTTTCATAAAATTCATTAACAATAAATTCATGATTTTTTGAGCTTGTTCTTATAAATTTGTCAAAGGATATATTCCAATCTTTCCAATTATTATTAAAGACTTCTGAGATTTCATCACAATGTGATTTTGGTTCAATACCCTTTTCATTAGCTGTTCTTTGTATTTTTAAACCATGTTCATCAACACCAGTGATGAAAATAACATTTTCACCTGCAAGCCTTTTATACCGAGCTATAGAGTCACAAATTATTGTTGTATATACACTTCCTAGATGAGGTTTATCATTAACATAGTATAAGGGTGTAGTAATGACAAAAGTCATAAAGCTTTTTTATTAATATTAACAGATATTTTTTAAACTAATAACAACCCATTATAATTATTATTTTATTAATAAATAAATTCTAGAAGATTACAATCATTTATAATATATTTAACTTTATATATTTTATTACTATATATTTCTATTGATACAAAAAGAGTAATAAGTATTTCTAGTGAATAATCTGGAAAATAAACCAAAGCAATATTTTTTTTATGATTAATCCACTTAACGAATATTATTTTATAAAAATTTTTTTTTTCATTCTTAAAAAATAATTTTAAATATTTATATTTATCATTTTTAAATATATTATTATTCTCTAATTGTCTATTTTTTGAATAATCAATAATCTTAGAGACTGAATCTTTACTAAGTACTTCGTAATTTTTAATTTTGTTATAGACTTGCCTTTGTATAATTAAATCAAGATATCTTCTTAGCGGTGAAGTACATTGTACATACATTTTAAGGCCTAATGATTCATGTATTCCTGGTTTAGTAGTTATGTAACTTCTTCCCATATATTGTTTTAATATTATATATTTAATATCACTATCATTGTATCTATTTAGTATTTCAGATGGATTGCAGTTTATTTTTTGAATCCTAAATGCAGCCGCTAAATCATATTTATCTAAAAATAGACTTGTTACATAACCCATTAAAATCATTGATTCTGCAACTATAGTTTGTGATATTGTTTTCTCTAATTTAGTTAGTATAATCTTATCCTCATATAATTTAATTTTATTATTAGGACTTTCAAAAATAATTGCTCCTTGTTTCTCTCTGAATGAAATACTTTTTTCTAATAAATTTTTAATCTCAATTAATTCTATTTCTTCTTTGGGTTCTATTTCTAATATTTCATTTGCATCTTCATATGTTAATTGATATTTTGGTTTTATTATTGCTTCAGTTATTTCAAATTTATTTATTGATCCATCGTCATTGAATTCTATTGCTGCACTAATAGTTTCTGAAACTTTATTTTGAGCTAGATTTGCCTTTTCAAGAATATCCTTAGGAAGCATTGGGACATATTGATCAATTAAATATAAACTGCTATTTCTCTTTCTTGCATTTAAATCAACATTAGAGCCATGCAAAAATAGTTTGCATGGATTGCTAATATGTATCCATAAATTTTTTTTATTTCCTTCTTTTATTTCTAATGAAATAGCATCATCAACCTCATGTGGATCATCAGAGTCAATAATATACGTTTTTAAATCAGTTAAATCTTTCAAATATTTGAAATATTATTTATTGTGCCAACAATATTCAATATAAAATTATCCTTCGGGATTTACGAAGGGTAAAAGAGCTACAATTCTGGCTCTTTTAACAGCTAATGTGAGATCTCTTTGTTGCTTAGAGGTTAAACCTGTCATTCTTCTTGGTAGGATTTTCCCCCTCTCAGTTATGAATTTTTTTAGCAGTTCTACATCCTTATAGTCAATAGGATCTCCTGGTTTTATAGGTGATAATTGTTTTTTAAAGATTGAATTAGACATGATTTAATTTGATTTGATTAGATTACTTAATTTCTTTGTGTATTGTCATTCTGTTTAAATGAGGATTAAACTTTTTTAGTTCTAATCTTTCAGTTGTATTTCTACGATTCTTTTCAGTAGTATATCTTGAGACACCATTTGATCTCTTTGGATCTGTGCTTGTCCTAGCTTCAGTACATTCCAGGGTCACTACAACTCTTGTCCCTTTTTTGGCCATTTTAATTAATACTTTATTGTATAATTTTCTATTGTACATCTTCAACAAACTTTTTTGAAGACATACTCATTTCTTTTATCATCATTGATTAAAAAATATTTATGAAAGTTTCTCAAAATTGGTTGAAAAATTTAGTAGAAATTACTGCTACTCCTGAAGATCTGTCTGAGAAATTATCTATTGGTGGATTTGAGGTTGAATCATTAGAAGATTGTTCAAAAAATGTAAATGGTGTTTTTTTAGGTAAGGTATTATCTGTTTTAAAACACGAAGGATCTGACAAACTTTCAATTTGCCAAGTCGATATTGGTAATTCAAAGAATTTACAAATAATTTGTGGTGCGCGCAATATTAAACCAAATATTTATGTTTATGTTGCTACTGTCGGCGCGAAATTAAATGCAGTTGATTTAACTATTAAAAGAAGTGAAATTAGAGGTGTCATAAGTGAAGGCATGATATGTTCACTGCATGAACTGGGTTTAGAGGACTCTAGCGAAGGGATAGAGATCATTGATGAAGATTTGGCCCTAAAACATGAATTGGGCACTCCAGGGTCTGACGTTCTTCAATTAAATGATTTTATATATGATTTAGCCATTACAGCTAATAGACCTGATGGAATGTCTGTTATAGGTATAGCCCGTGAAATTTCTGCCCTTTTAGAATCCACTTTAAATTTTCCGGAAATAAACCATAAATACAATATTCATTTACTAAAGGGAATTAAACTTTGTACAGAGGCTATAGAATCTAATTGCATTTATACAATAAGCTGCATTGATGGAGTAAATGGAGAGAAATTATCACCAAATTGGCTTAAAGACCGTATAGAAAAATCAGGTATAAAATCTATTAATCTTTTAGTTGATTTGACAAATTATATTCTTTTAGAACAAGGTCAACCTTTGCATGCGTTTGATAAAGATAAACTGTCAAACTTAATTGGTAAGGAAGTATCTCCAGAAGATTTCTCTGTAAGAAAAGGCAAGGATAACGAAAGCCTTATTTGCTTAGATGGTAAAGAATATGACTTAAATGACAATATCACAGTTATTACTTGTTGTGATAAACCGGTAGCTATTGCAGGGGTTATAGGCGGTTTAGAGACTTCTGTAAGTAATACTACATCATCTATTTACCTTGAAGGCGCTGTTTTTAATCCAGTTACTATAAGAAAATCTTCGAAGGCGGTTGGAATAAGAACAGAATCTAGCAGCAGGTATGAAAAAGGGATTTCATCAAAAAATACAATAATTGCAGTAACAAGGGCAATTAATCTTTTAGAAGAATATTTTTCTATTAATTCACCAATCATCAATACTTCAAATTTACTAAGTAATGAGGATATATTTATAAAACTACGGAGAAATCGAATACATAAAATTCTTGGTCCATTAATAGTTAACGAACAATTAGAGAAAAGGAATTTGTCTGATAATGAAATAGTTGATAAATTAACACTCATAGGTTGTACTTTAAAGAATAAAGAATATGGCTGGGATGTAGTAGTAATTCCTAATAGATCACATGATTTAATAAGAGAAATAGATTTAATTGAAGAAATAGCAAGATTAATAGGTTATGACAGATTTGACTTAAAACTTCCTAATCCAATTAAGCCTGGTAAATTGTCACCAGAACAGTTGGCATTGAGAAAAGTAAAAAATGGTTTTATAGAAAATGGTTTTAACGAGGTACTAAGCTACTCTCTTGTTCCTGAAGATGATGAAAAACTTATAAAGATTTCCAATCCTTTGTTATTAGAAACAAGCTGCCTTAGAGATAATATCTGGAAAGAACATTTGGAGATAGTGAACCGTAATATAAAAGCTGGACAGGCAAGTTGTTATATATTTGAAATTGGAAATGTTTTTCAAAAGAAAACTGAGTTTATTCAAGAAGAAGTTCTGAATGGTGCGATTTATGGAAATAAAAAATTTGGAAAATGGATAAATTCGGGTAAGGACTACGAACTTAATTATTTCCAGGCCAGAGGAAAGTTAAAGGAGGCTTTATCATCTTTGAACATAAAAATTGATGATAAACCTACTGATTCAATTAATTTTCTTCATCCAGGAAGAACAGCGAAATTAGTTATTGAAGGGAAAGATGCAGGTTATTTTGGTGAAATACATCCCAAACTAATATTAGAGAAGAAGTCATTAAAAAAAGTTTATTTATTTAAGATAAATGTCTCTAACCTTTTGGGAGCTAGTACAAGAAAAAATAAATGGATTCCAATATATAAGCAATACCCAATTGTTCCGAAAATTGAAAGGGATATAAATTTTGTTTTTAGTAAGAAATTTTTAATTAGTGAAATAACATCACAAATAAGAAAAACAGGAAAAAATCTCTTAGAGGATGTAAATTTACTTGATGTTTTTGAAGATGCTAAATTTGGAGATGATCATATAAGTTATACATTTAGATTATCTTATAGAGATAAAGATAAAACATTACTGGACTCGGACATTACATCAATACATTCAAATATAATTTCTAATGTTGAAAAACTTTTTAATACTACATTAAGGAATTAATTGTATTACAAGTCTCATATAGGACTATAAACTAGTCTATATATAATTCTTATATAAGAGAGGTAATAATCCTATAAAAGTATTTAATGTTGTAAGATAAAATATATGATTAATTTTCTATCTCTACTTATATCTTCAGTACTGTGGGTGCAAGTACCTCAGTGGTCAGATGATTGGTCAAAATGTGCTGTTGACATACCAGATGCATCATGTCACTGGTATATAACTGCACCTGATAATACTTTTGGCGAAGGATTTGACTGGGCTAGCGCCCCTTGGTTTGATGCTAATGGATTAAGTGATGTTCCTAGTATTGATAAACAAACTGCCATTGAAAAGCTTCAATCTAAGTAGTACTGTCTATAAGGCAGTACGGGAAAACATAAAACCCTTTGATATCAAGACTTTTTAAGCGTTGTTAATTTCCTGGACATTGAAAGGACATAATTTTTGGATTTATTATTTAATTTTTAATTTTTTCCAGGTAATAAATAGTTTGAGTAAGAATCATCCAAATTGTTAATTTACTTATCTTACTTATCTATTTTGAGACTATATAATAGACTTATAATTAGTCTCATATAAGAATCGCTATACATAGAATTTTTATTATTTAAAAGTATATTCTATTTACATTTCATTAATTCATAATTATTGTTTCCATGTATTTGAATAATAATAATTTACAAAAATTAGAAATTTTCAAATTAGCGGTTATCTTATATGAGACTATTGAATAGACTAAAAAATAGTCTTATTTGAGACTTACTATACTATTTTCTATATAAATTTTTTAGCAATTGATACGCTTCATTTAATTTTCTCATTTGATCTGTTGATCCTCCTGCATCTGGATGCGTCTCTAAGGCTATTGATTTATAGGCCTCCCTAATTTTCCGGAACGTATGAGCGGATCCTGCGGATGTTGATAAATTCAGTAATTTAAGTGCTCCATGTACTGTCATTGTTGAGTCCAAAGTTTCAAATGAATTTGATCTATTATTTCGCTTAAATCTACTTATAAACCTTCTCATAAGTGTTGGTATTCTATTTATCAGGTCTGATGTAGCAAAAGGGTCTTCTAAAACGCCAATCATTAATAAAACTATTTCAAGGGATGGATTTTTCTTTATCCAAAATGGGCATAATTCTGACATTAATTTATTGGCTGCACTCCACGTAAAGGGTAGATTTTCAGTTCCATCAAGATTTGGCCATATATCCCTTTCAAACCAATCCATCGAAGCTTCTACTACATGATCATTAGGAACTGAACCATATAAGGTTTTCCAATGACTAATTAACTCAATTCGACATTTTATTAATTCAGTTTCTTTAATTGTATTTATTTGAATATCATTAATATTCTCCTTTAATTTTTCACTATTAATACTTCTTCTTAGATTCCTTACTTTTTTTTCAACAAAATTTGGAAGGGTTATGTTTAAGTTGGCTTTTTCTTTAGATTGATTGTTATTTTTAAATCTTTTATTCAACGATATCTCATTAACTTCTTTTTTTACATCTGATTTAATTAATACCAATGCGGTATCTTCATCAATATTTAAATTTTCTTTATTATTATTCTCGTTAAAGTCTATTTCTTTCTGTTGGTTCTTAGGTAGTAAATCATCTTCTTGAAGAAGGTCTTTAAGTATCTTTTCTATTACAGGCCCTCTTGCTCTAAATCCCCACTCTTTTCGTAATTGATCAAACCTGGAAATTAGTTCCTCTGGTAAATCAATTGAAATTCTTTTTGTATTTGAATTTTCAGGAATATTCAATAATATTTTCTTGAATAGTATGGAATTTATTTAATTTTATTCAAAAAAAATTGAAAGTCCATACGAAATATTGTTTTTAAATTAAAACCAATTTATTTTTATGTCACAAGTCAATTAAGTGTCTTTTTATAATAAAAATAAAAATGTTTAATTGTTATTTCAAGTCATCCAAAGAAAAAAAGAGTTTTTATCAACATAAGAAATTAGAAATGCTTAATTATATTAAGGATTCACTTGAACGTAAAATAGCCTCAGTAACAGCATCTATAGAAGTTCTAGAAAGCCAAATAAGCAGGGATAAGGAAGTTGAAGTAACTAACTAGTATTCAAACAAAATTTTCTAGAAGTTTTTCAGGGCCTAATTTCTTTAAATAATTAATATTTGAATTTTCAGTTACTAATAAGTATCCTGCAAATCCTAAACCATTAATACTGAAACCATGGATATGATCATTTTTTCTTTTTATAATAGCGATCCATTTATTAGTTATTAAGATATTGTAAGGATATATCGGTTTCTTATCACTAATAGGGTTCCCAAGTCCTAATTTCTTGCATAATTCTAAATAAAATTCAAAAAGACTTGATGGATTTTCTAAAAAATTAAATTTGGATACAACAATATTTTTTTTAAGCTTACTATTTATATCTTGACATGAGTTCATCTCTAAAAACCACTTTTCTCTAGGGCATGATATCTCACCTTTAGATCTACGCAGAAGTTGAAAATGCCTGTGAGGTTGACTCGCTCCCGCAATTGGAGAACTATTGAAAAACCATAATCCACTAGTATCTTTATTAACTTGTTGGATCGCTCTCCAATCTTTAATATCTAACCATCCATTTTGAGGTTTCCATTCATTTGTAATAAGTAAAATATGACCTTTTTGTACAGGGTACTTATTTAATATTAGTTGATGATTTTCACCAATTTTATCAATTTCTAGTATCTTTTCCCAAGGACAAAATGGATTTTGCTTAGGACCATAAATTTTTTTTTTGTTAAATTTTGAAGTATCGAGTTTTCTAATTATGAAGTCGTCTTTTTCATATAAATCTCTTGTAATAATATCAGTTTTGAGAGGATATAATGATTCATCATCAATTGATAATTGAGTTTGTTCTAGTGCTTTTTTCCAATATATTTCTAAACTCATTTAAAAAAATTTATCATTATCATTTTAAAAAAAAATATAAACTTGTAATTACTTTTTATTAAATTGATATTCTTTCAGTTTTTCCAGAGGTACTGATTCTAAGACTACAATATTAGTTGATTCTAATATGACTTTTGGTGCAAGACCGTCTAATAATGCTTGCTTCCACCTATCAAGACAAATACACCAATGATCACCATCCTTTAGTCCTGGGAAGGAATAAATAGGCATGGGAGTTATTAAATCGTTACCTTGTGATTTACTATATTTCAGGAAATTATCATCCATTACACAACATATGGAATGATTCCCTCCATCATTTTTGTCATAGTTGCATAATCCATCCCTGAACCACCCTGTCATAGGTGCGCAACTACAAATCTCAATTTCTTCACCAAGGACATTTAACTGATTTTGATTAATTATGGTCATAGTTTTTTTAATAATAATAAAACACCAACATTTCTTTAAAAAAGGTTGACGAGTATGGGGGGTAAGGAGGTAATAATTCTAATAAGGTTTTTTTCATTATGGATTGGGACTTTACTGAAAACATTGCATTTAAAGCTCTTTATGAAGCTTTTAAAGATAGTAATGAAACTTCCGCATTAGAATTTTTATCTAGTGATGGTGCTTCATATTATCTTGAGTTAACACAGGATGCCGCGGGAGAGGGACTTGATCTGGGTGATAATGAAACGATGGAAGAACTACAGGAAGAAATTATTGAATATTTAGAAAATAACTAAAAATTTAGCTTAAGCGCTGAAATATTTAGCTTTTGAGTGTAGTGAAATGATAGCTGTAGTACTTTGTTCTGGATGAAGTTGTTCAGATTCATCCATGGTCAAGTTTATTCTTTTGGCATCCAACAATGATAATTGTATGTTTGAATCAGATACATTTGGACATGCAGGATAACCAAAAGAATATCTAGCTCCTCTATATTTTTGAGCTAGTATTTCTCTATTTTTTTCTGGTTCTTTAGACCTAAAACCACATTCAATACGAATTAATGCATGGACATACTCAGCTAGAGCTTCTGCTAATTGCACTGTTAGTCCATGGAATAACAAATAATCGCTATATTTATCTTCTTTAAATAATTTTTGAGAATATTCGCTAGCAATATCGCCCATGGTTACTGCCTGCATAGGAAATATATCTATCGGTTTATCATTTTTCAAATCACAATAAAAATCAGCTATGCATAAATTATTCCCAGATTTTTGTCGTGGAAAATTAAATTGGGAAATTTTATTTAATGATTTCTCATCAAATAAGAAAATACTATTATCTTTTCTCCCGCATCTGAAATATCCATAAACTGCTTTGGGTGATATAAGTTTTTTCTCTATAATTATCTCTAACCATTTATCTAACAATGGTTTAGCATATGAATCCAAATAATTATTGTATTCATCTACGCTTTGGTTTTTTCCTTTTTTTATTTGCCATTGCCCGCTAAATAAAGCTTTTGTATCTAAATAAAATATTAACTTATTTAAATCTATATCAACATCGTTCAAGACTTTCGTTCCCAAGAAAGGTGCTTGAATTGGATCTTCTTCATTTATAAATTTAGATCTTATAAAATTTTCTTTTAAATTTAATTTGGAAGTCTCGGTATTTATGGATATTGATTTTTTAATAGCTTGAGAGTTTGATTTTGATGAGGCTAAATTAATATTTATACCCTCATTATTAATGAAACCCTCTGTATTTGACCAATTACCCTTTTTCTTATTATCCATATATTCATTCATGAATTTAAGATCAGTGAACGCATCTTTTCCGTACAATATTTTCCCTTTATATATTTTGCTGCAGTCCTCATTTACAAATTTTGGGGTTAAGGCAGCGCCTCCTAATATTACTGGTACACTAATATTTTCATTGTTAAAAGCCTCTAAATTATCTTTCATAAAAGCAGTTGATTTAACAAGTAATCCGCTCATAGCGATGCAATCTGCATTGTATTTTTTTTGTGCATCTATAATTGCTGAAACATCTTGCTTTATTCCTAGATTTATTACGTCATAACCATTATTTGTAAGTATTATATCTACCAAATTTTTTCCAATATCATGTACATCGCCTTTGACAGTTGCAATTAAGAGTTTTCCATTTGATATGTTTTCATCTACAGTTTCCATGTATGGTTCTAAAATTGAAACAGCAAATTTCATTGTTTCGGCGGATTGGAGTACAAATGGCAACTGCATTTGACCTGAGCCAAATAAATCTCCTACAACTTTCATTCCATCTAGTAAAAAGGTATTAATTATTTCAAGAGGTTTATATTTTTTTAACGCTTTATTTAATTGATCCTCTAATCCTATTTTTTCTCCATCTATAATATGATTTTTCAGACTTTCTTCAAGAGTTAGGTTTTTATTTTCTGAAGATGCTTTTTTGAAATCTTGAATAGATAAATCTTGAAAAGCCTTTGTTAATTCTACTAATGGATCATAAATACAAATATCATCTTCAAATTTTCTTTTATCATAAATCAAATCTAAGCAAAGCTTTTTAGTTTCTTCAGAAATTTTTGATAATGGCAAAATTTTATTTGGTGCGATGATAGCAGAATCTAATCCTGCTTTAATGCATTCATCTAAAAATATTGAATTTAGATTAATTCTTGATAATGGTGAAAGACCAAAACTAATGTTTGATATCCCAAGTATGATATGAATATCTGGGAAATTTTCACGAATTTTTAATATAGCACTAATAGTTTCTTTAGCGTTTAATCTATCTTCTTCTATCCCTGTAGATATTGGCAGAGCTAATGGATCAAAAAATAGCTCATAATCTGACAAACCACATTCTCTTGTTCTATTAATCGCTCGTTTAACAATCTTATATTTTTTTTCTGAATTCCTTGCCATTCCATCTTCATCAATTGTTCCGACAACAAGACCTGAACCATACCCTAAGGCTAAATTTAGAACTTGATCAAACCGTTCATTGCCATCTTCGTAATTGGTTGAATTTATTATACATTTACCACCAGCTGACTTTAATCCACTTTCCATTTTGTCAGCATCTGTGGAGTCAATCATTAATGGTAAATTTATATTGGTAACTAGTCTTGAAGTTATTTCTTTCATATCTTTCACTCCGTCTCTGCCTACATAATCAACATTTACATCAAGAACGTGAGCATTTTCTTTTTGTTGTTGCTTGGCAATTGCAACTAAGCCATCCCAATCGTCGTTATTTAATAACTCCCTTACCTTTTTCGATCCACTTGCATTTAATCTTTCTCCTACTATTAAAATTGAATTGTCTTGTGTATATGGCACAGAGTTATATATTGATGAAGCAGATGGAATAAAACCACTTGAATTTTTCTTACCATTGTTGTATGTCCTTTCAATATCAATAATTTCATCGATTATTGAAGACAGGTATTTTATATGTTCAGGTGTTGTCCCACAACATCCACCTATTAATTGAACATTAAAGTCATATATAAAATTCATTAACTGCATCTTTAATTCTATTGGCTTTAATCTATAGTGAGCTACACCACCAATATTTTCAGGAAGACCTGCATTGGGAATACAGCTTATAGCGAAGGGAGAATTTTCAGACAAATATTTAATATGTTCCTTCATTTGCTCAGGACCAGTTGCACAATTAAGTCCAAGGATATCTATATTAAATGGCTCTAATATTGTTAATGCAGAAGCAATATCAGATCCAACAAGCATAGTACCTGTTGTTTCCATTGTTATAGATACCATTAAAGGTATATCAATATTTTTACTTTCTAGAATTTCTTTTGATGCTAATAAGGCAGATTTAATTTGTAAAACATCCTGACAAGTTTCAATCAAAAGAAGATCAACTCCTCCATCTATAAGACCATAAATTTGTTCTTTATATGATTGCTTTAATTCATCAAAATCTATATGTCCTAAGGTGGGTAATTTAGTTGTTGGCCCAATTGAACCTGCTACAAACCTTGGTTTATCAACTGATGAGTATTTGGCAGCAGCTTTTTTTGCTATAAATGCTGCATTTTTATTTATCTCATAAGCCTTATCTGCAATATCATATTCATCAAGAACTATTGATGAAGCACCAAATGTATTAGTTTCTATAACATGACAACCTGCTTCTAAAAATGAATTATGAACCTTCTCAACTACCTTTGGCGATGATAAAACAAGGTTTTCATTACATCCCTCTAATTCTTTTCCTCCAAAATCATCTGCAGTAAGATTTAAGTTCTGAAAAGATGTTCCAGTACCTCCGTCAAAAATAATTAATGGTTTTTCGTCTCTATTTAAATAGGTTCTGAAAGATTCCATTTTTAGGTAAAAAATAATTTATTTTAGTGAAATTCTTGTTACCCAATTATCATAGTCTTGAGAACGACCTTCTGTTATTTCTATAAGCTTACTTTTTAATTTATTCATTACAGGTCTTTCAACATTTAATTCAGTTGATTCAATTTTTTTAACTGGTGTAATTTTTGCTGCTGTACCAGTTAGAAAAACTTCATCTGCTATTAATAATTCTGTTTTATCAACAGGCCTTTCAATTACATTTATTCCAAATGATTTTGCTAATTCAATTACACTAGCTCTTGTAATACCCTCAAGGATATCTTGATCAACACCAGGAGTGATTAAGTCTCCATTCCTTACAATAAATAAATTCATACCACTAGCTTCGCTCACCTTACCACCTGAATTTAATAGCAGGGCTTCATCAAAACCCGATAAACTAGCTTCTGTTTTGGCTAATGAACTAGTAATATATGCTCCACTTATTTTTCCTCTTAAGGGGAGAGATCTATCTTCTTGTCTTGTCCAGCTACTCATTCTACAAGAAACACCATCTGGAGATAGATAATCTCCTAGTTCAATACAATAAATAAAGAAATTTGTTTCAATATTGTGTAACCTTGGCGCTATACCTAAATCGCTTGTATATACAAATGGTCTTATATAGATAGGTTTTTCTGGCTTGTTTCTTTTTATAACTTCTTCTAAAGCTTTAAAAATATATTCTTCAGAAATTTCAGTTAAGAGTAATTTTGCACTTTGAGATAATCTTTTTATATGTTTATCAGTTCTAAACAAAAGGAATTCTTCTTTGTTTGTTGGGTTAGGTATTGCTCGCATTCCTCCAAATGCAGCAGTACCATAATGTAGTGCATGAGTAGCTATTGATATTTTTGCTTCTTTAAATGGAATACATTTACCTTCGAACCAGGCGTATGGAAGAAATTCATGCATATTTAAATCTATTTAATTAAGGTAAACTTGTTTTATCCTACTTACGTATTCTAAACCTTATTTATATATAAAAATGCACAGGATATTAAATATAGCAGGAAATGAAAAGAATAAGGATGATTTAATTGAGCAACCAGCTGCAGATTTTATTTTTATAACAAGTGTCAAGGCTGATTTAAATCTCATATCAAAGTTATTGTTAGAAAAAGAATTTGCTTCATTAAAAAATAATATAAGAGCTTTAGAAATTTCTAATTTAAATTTCTCTGCTCAAATAGATAATTATTTATTAAAAACAATAAATTATGCAAAAGTAGTCGTTCTTAGAATATTTGGAGATAAAGGTACATGGAACTATGGAATTGAACAACTTTTAAATTGGCAAGCAGTTAATAAAAAAAGGAAGTTAGTAATCCTATCAGGTACCATTGACCAGGAAATTTCCTTATGTGAAATAAGTAGTATAGATATAAATATTGCGTTAAATATTTCTAGATTACTAAGATCTGGAGGACTGGATAACTATAGAAAGTTTCTTAATTGTTTAAATTATCTAGTCATAGATGAAAAATTAATTCCTGACGATTTCTTGAATATTACTTTTTATGCAGATCCCTATTTACATGATTGGAAAAATGAAAGTGGCGAAAAGATAGGAATAATATCCTATAAATCACTTTTTTTGGCTAATGAAATTGAAGTAAACGAAAAACTTAACTTGCAATTAAGAAAATGCGGATTATCTCCTAAAACATTTTTTATTTCAACACTAAAAGATCATATTATTCAGAACAAATTAATAGAAATTTTTAAAAAAGAAGATATTAAACTAATAATTACAACAACTTCATTTTCTTCATCTCAAATCAAAAATAATGAATTAATTGAAAATTCAACAAATATTTTTACTTATCTTAAAATTCCAATTTTACAGCTTCTTTCTTCTAATAGGTCAAGAAAAAAGTGGTTAAATTCATCTATTGGAATGAATTCATCTGATTTATTAATGCAAATAATTATTCCTGAATTTGATGGAAGAATCACTACCTGTCCTTCAGCATTTAAAGAAATAATTTCTAAGAAAAATACACTATATAGTGAAATAACTAGTTACAAAGCTGATCAAGTAGGTATTCAATGGATTTCAAAATTTGCAACAAATTATGTGAAACTTCAAAACCTTAATAATTTTGATAAAAGAATTTGTTTAGTAATAAGTAATTATCCAGTAAAGAACGGAAGAATCGGTAATGGCGTTGGTCTAAATACACCATCTTCAATAATAAATATTCTTAATTGGCTAAAAGAAGAAGGTTATGACCTTGGATCTTGTAATTATCCTCAAGATTCTTCGGAACTAATGTCAATGCTTATAAAAACAAGAACTAATGATATTGAATCTCAAAATAATAAACCATTAGATTACTTACCACTTAGTGAATATTTAAAATATTGGAATTATTTAGAAATTGATCCCAAAAATATTATTGTTAATCGTTGGGGCAAACCATCTGATGCGATCGATTTAGATAATAAAGGTTTCTCAATAAATGGCATTAGATTTGGAAAAATAACATTATTGATTCAACCTCAACGAGGTTATGACGCTTTTACTGATAGAGATATTCATTCTCCCGATCTTCCACCTCCCCATAGATATTTAGCACAATATTTTTGGATTGAAAAAGTTTTTAATGCAAATGCTATGTGCCATATTGGTAAACATGGGACTGTTGAATGGTTACCTGGTAAATCTATAGGTCTAAGCAATAAATGTTTTCCAAATATTATTTGTCCAGCAATACCAAACATATATCCCTTTATCGTAAATGATCCTGGAGAAGGATCCCAAGCTAAAAGAAGAACTGCTGCAACAATTATTGATCATTTAACCCCTCCTTTGGATAGGTCAGAATTATATGGAAAATATTCAATATTAGAAAATTATTTAGACGAATATTTTGAAGCAAAATTATTAAATTCTAATCGGATTGAAATAATAGAAAAATCCATTTTTGAATTAATAAAAAAAGATTTTAGCGAAATTACTTTAAAGAATAAAAATAATCAAATAGAAGAAATTGATTACTTTCTTTGCAAAATTAAGGAATCACAAATTAGGACAGGTTTGCATATTTTTGGCAATAGGCAGAATGACATTAATGAAATAAATTTATTCTTGTGTATTGCGAGAGTACCAAATACGAACAGAATTGGTGTTATTCAATATATAGCAAAACATTTAAAACTAGATTTGAATCCTTGGACAAATCAATATGATCAAATGTTAAGTGAAAAGGATAAAAAAATATTATTGACTTTTGCCAACAAAAACATTTTAAACTTTAGAATGGCTATTGATTTTTTGGAACAACAAGCAAAGTATTTAATATATTTGTTCTTTTACAAAAAGAATACCAATATAAAAAATCTAGAAAAATTTAAAAATCAGAAAATAATAGACTATTTCTTTAATGAAAAAAAACATAATAATTATTTTTTATTATTAAAAAAAGAAATTCTAATTCCAATCATTAATTCTTCATATAATGAGAAATTATCATTTATTAATTCATTAAAGGGACAATATGTAAAAAGCGGTCCATCTGGAGCTCCTACGAGAGGTAAAACTGAAACTTTACCCACTGGTAAAAATTTCTTTTCAGTTGATTCGAGAGGACTGCCAACTGAATCAGCATGGAGTGTTGGTTGTCAGTCTGCTTCTCAAATACTTGATTTATACAAACAAGATAATGGAGAAGATTTAAAAAATATAGCAATATCTGTATGGGCAACATCCACAATGAGAAATGGAGGTGAAGACATTTGTCAAATACTATATTTATTAGGAGTACAGCCTATTTGGGATGGGCCTTCAAGAAGAGTAGTTGATCTAGAAATCATTCCTTTATCTGTTCTTGAAAGACCAAGGGTTGATGTTACTTTAAGGATTTCGGGAATGTTTAGAGATGCATTTCCACAGTTAGTTAAATTAACTTCTAAAGCTATAAATCTTGTTTCTAATCTTAATGAGGATGATAAATTTAACCCTCTTGCTGGGGCATCAAGGGATGGTGATTCAATTAATCGTATATTTGGGTCAGCGCCAGGTTCATATGGAGCTGGTCTGCAAGAACTAATTTCTAATTCTAATTGGGAAAATATTGATGATTTTGGAGAATCTTTTCTTAATTGGAGTAAGTGGATTTACAGTGATAATCTTGAACCTATAGAGGATAAAAAATCATTAGAAAATGCTCTTAAAAATGTACAATTAGTTGTTCATAACCAAGATAATAAGGAACATGATATTTTAGATTCTGATGATTATTATCAGTTTCAGGGTGGATTATCTTCAGCAGTAAAAAAATTGAGCGGTAAATTTCCTGAAATTTATCATGGTGATTTATCAAAATTTGGATTATCCAAAATTTCAAAATTGCAAGATGAAATTAATAAGGTTGTTATATCAAGAATACTTAACCCTAAATGGATAAATGGAATGAAGGATAATGGTTATAAAGGAGCGTTTGAATTTTCAGCTACACTAGATTACCTATATGCTTTTGATGCTTCTACTGAAGTAGTCTCAGATTGGTGTTATGAGGAAGTTTATAAATCATGGTTATGTGATCAGGATCTTAGCAATTTCTTTATAGAGAATAATCCATGGGCTTTAAGAGATATTGCACAAAGATTTCTTGAAATTGTCAATAGAAAAATGTGGAATAATTGTTCATCAGATATCATTGAAAATTTAAAGAACATAATTATTAATACTGATTCAATAATTGAAAAAAACAAATTCTGAATTATCTACCTAATAGCGAAAGTCCATGACTATCTGTTCCGCATGTTTTTAGCATTGAATATTTATCTGCTAATTTATCTATTTCTGAACATACAAATAAACTAGGATTCCATACTTCATTAAGTTCATAATCGTACCAGACCTCTATTCCATCAATACCTTGTATTTTGGCCTCTGGAATTAATTTATAAAAGGGAATCCTGTATCTCGCTGGATGTGCAAGAAATGATAAACCACCAGCTAAATTTATTGCTTTTATAACTGATTTAATATTTAAATCATTACCTATTGGAGACTCTCCAAGGATGTAGGGATTTAGGTATTTACTTTTTATATCTATTCCCAATCCAATTACATGTACTAAACATCCTAAAATCAAACAATTAATTTCTATTCCCGAAATTAATGTAAAAGAATCTTTAGGATAATTTTTGAGTATATTATTTTTTTTTATATATTCATGAGCTTTAATTGTATGATGATCGGTTATTGATAAAAATTTTAAGTTATTTTTATAAGCTTGTTCTAAAAGTTCATATGGTTCTAAACTTCCATCACTAAATTTTGTATGACAGTGAAAATTAATATTTTTAGGACAACTATCTTTATTAATATTGGAAGTTAATTTTACTAAGTCTTCCCTATTCATTACTTAATGAGTTCTCATTTTTCTTTCTAATCTTTGCATATAATTGTATTGAAGCCAACATGAAAATAATTAGTCCAACTACGCTCCATGTAGCAACACTAGTTGGAAAATTATTTTTAAAAATAACTAAAAGTACAATTATAAATAATAATAAAGTTGGCAATTCATTTAATAATCTTAGGGTTTTTGCTGAAATGGTTGAAGTACCATTTTGTAATGAATACATTATTTTATAACAATAAGAATGATAAATTACTAATCCCAAAACAAAAGAAATTTTAATTTGCAACCACTTTTCACTTAACCAACTTGGTTGCATAATAACCATGCAAATAGCCATACTTAAAGCTAATATCATCCCAGGTGTTGTGATTATATTAGCCAGCCTTTTTTCCATCAAGGTGTATTGTTTATTAAAGGCAATTTTTAATTCATTATCCATATTTTTAGATTCTTCATGATATATAAAAAGTCTTACTAAATAAAAAATTCCCGCAAACCAAACTATAACCCCAATAATGTGGAGTGATTTAAACCAGAGATATGCTTCAGCTGCCAAATTAATAGATTAATTTAAAAATATATATTTTTAATATAGTTATATTTAACAATATCAAGAAATCTATTTTTCAAAAATTAATTAATATTTATAACTCGTTAAAATATTTATATATATCATTTACTGAATTTTTTCCAAGTCCTTTAACTTTTGACAAATCCTCTTTACTAGCTATTCTTATCGCGTCTATTGATTTAAAATGCTCAAGCAATTCTCTTATTCTTGATGGTCCTAATCCACTGATTTGGGACAATTGAGATCTATTCATTCTTTTAGATCTTTTGTCTCTATGAAAAGATAATGCAAATCTATGTGCTTCATCTCTTACCCTTCTTAATAAAAGAACCCCTTTTTGATTTTCATCAGTATCAAGAGATTTAGTAAATCCTGGAATAAATATTTCTTCATTTTTTTTTGCCAATGAACATATAGTTACTTCTTCCTCAAGATTTAATTCTTTTAATGCTTTAATAGCTGCATTTAACTGTCCTTTTCCTCCATCAATCATTATTAAATCAGGCCAATCTGATAGAAGTTCATTGTCTAATTTACTATTTGTTTTATCATTTAATATTGAAAAATCCCCTCCGCTTTTTTTAAATCTTGACCATTTTTTAAACCTTCTATGTATTACTTCATATATCGAAGCAAAATCATCACTATGTCCTATAAAAACGTTTGGATCTTTAATTTTATATTTCCTATAATGCTGTTTAGAAGGAATCCCATCAATAAAAACTACTTGGGATGCTACTGGGTCACTACCTTGAATATGGCTTATATCATAACCTTCAATTCTTTTAGGTTGTTCGCTTAATTCAAGTATTTGGGCAAGATCCTCAATTGATGATTCATTATCTTGTATCCCATTTAATATTCTATCTAATTCTAATTTCGCATTTTTTAAAACCATTTCTACAGTTTCATGTTTTTTATTTCTTTTTGGGATTAGGATTTTTACTTTCTTTTTTCTTAGCTCCATTAACCAATCCTCTATGGTTGCTTGTTTTGGAATGTTATATTGAATAAGAATTTCTGATGGTATTTCTACAGGTTCAACATTCATATAATGCTCTTCTAATATCTTTTGTAAAATAAGATTTTCATCTTCATTATTTAATTTTTGACTATAGCCAATTCTCCCAATGAGCTTACCAGATCTCATTTGGAAAATTTGTATACTAGCTACATTTTTTTCTGAAACTATTCCAAAGATATCTCTATTAATTGAAGAATCTGGTATTGATATTTTTTGTGATTCAGTTAATAATTTTAAACCTGAAATTTGATCCCTTATTTTTGCTGCATTCTCATAATCTAAAACATTTGAAAATTGCTGCATTTTTTTTTGTAAAAATGTTTCTAAGTCATCATTTCTTCCCTGAAATATCATAGATACTTGTTTCATTATTTTTTTATAATCATCAGATGATATAACTTCTTGGCAAACACCTGGACATCTTCCTATTGAATAATTCAAACAAGTTCTATCTTTATAGACTGGCCTTGGTCTTTGTCTAAGTGGAAATATTTTTTTTATCGTAAATAATGTTCTCCTTAATAATCCGACATCAACATAAGGTCCATAATATCTATCTAAATTATTTCTATTTCTTCTTCTTCTTGTAATAAATATTCGAGGATATTTTTCACTCCAAGTTATACAAAGATATGGATATTTCTTATCATCCTTTAAAAGAATATTAAAATATGGTTTGTTTGTTTTAATTAAATTTGACTCTAAATTTAATGCTTCATATTCGCTATCTGTAACTATTATTTCTATTTCAGTTATTTGACGAACCATCAAACTTAATCGGGGAGTTAAATCTGAATAGTTATTGAAATAACTACTTACTCTACTGCGTAGTTTTTTAGATTTACCGATATAAAGTAAATTATTATCAATATCTTTAAAAAGATAACAACCAGATGACTTTGGAATTTCGGATAATCTTGATTTTAATAACTCCTTATTATTAATTAATTCATATTCAATTTTAAAATTATATTTGTTATTTATTTTTTCAATATAGGAATTACTCATTTATAATGATTAACCTCCATAATTCCAGCCAGTTGAAGATAAATTTAGTGAGTCAACATCATTATTCAGATAAGCAGATTGAACCTCTCCTACAAAAACGGTATGGTCTCCATGCATAACACTTCCAACAACATTACATTCAACACCACCAACACTATCAACTAAAATAGGCAATCCAAGCTCACCTAAATTAAATTCAACAGATTCAAATCTACCTCCTAATGCTTTTTGAGGTTTAAAGAAAACAGCTGCTAGATCCTTTTGATCACTTTTGAGCACATTTAATGAGAACTTATTGGTTGACTTTATTATTTCATGACTAGAACCCTCTGCTCTAACAGCCATTACAACTAATGGTGGGGTGAAAGAACCTTGAGTCACCCAACTTGCAGTAAATCCATTCACTTCATTTTTATCCTCGTCTCTAACGCCACAAATAAATAATCCGTGAGGTATTTTTCTTAATAAGATTTTTTTTGCTTCTAGATTTAATGTCATAATTGATTTAACTAATAATATTATTTTAACTAAATTTCTTATTCGATCATAATAAATTCATGAAAATTCTTTATCCAGGTACATTTGATCCTTTAACAAATGGGCATCTTGATTTAATAGAAAGGGCTGAAAAAATATTTGGCAATCTAGTAGTGGCAGTTTTAGAAAATACCTCTAAAACACCAACATTTATTCTTGAAAGAAGAATAATACAAATAAAAAATTCTCTTTCTCATTTACCTAATATTGAAGTTATTTCTTATTCTGGTCTAACTGTTGATTGTGCAAATGATCTAAAAGCTAATCTTATTCTTAGAGGCTTAAGAGCAATGAGTGATTTTGAGTATGAACTTCAGATTGCTCATACAAATAAATCTCTTAATAATGATATTGAAACTATATTTTTATCGACAAATACAAATTATAGTTTTCTTAGTAGTTCTTTAGTAAAAGAAGTTGCAAAATTTGGAGGTGAAATTAATCACATGGTACCTCCCTCTGTTGAGAGGGATTTAAAAGAATATTTTAAATAATATTTTTTTAACAGGATTTCAAGTAATAAAGATCACGTAATAATTTAAAAGCTTTTTCTTTATCAATTTTATTAGAATTTTGGATAATGCTTATAATTATTGGCTTGTCATTTTTATATAAAAAGCCAGATAATGCAAAGACATTTGAAAGAGTCCCAGTTTTGCCAAAAAACTTTCCAGACAATTCACTATTTACAAATCTTTTAGCTAATGTTCCTCTGACTCCCGAAATTGAAAGTGTAGATTGATAAGCTTTAAAATCATTAAAATATCTCATTTTATCTAGAAACAATACAACTAACTTTGTTGTAATTTTATTTTTTCGAGACAATCCACTAGCGTCTGCAAAGTATGCATTAGTTGCTGGGAGGCCCTTATTTTCAAGCCATCTTTTCAATTTTATATAGCTATTAACGTTCCATGTATTTGAGGCATTTTTAAAAAGAGATTCAGCCGTAAAATTATGGCTTTCAGAATTTGTTAGAGTTAATAATGAAAGAATTGAAGTTGAATATACTTTATTTATCTCTTTAATATTTTTTAAATAAAAAGTTTTTTCTGAATCAAAAAAATCTATATTTATTTTTGAATTTGGGAATTTATTTTTTAAATAATTTTTAATAAAATTTTTTAATGCATAAATATCATCATATTTATTATGATTACTTTCAATTGCAAGAGATGTAATTGGAGATCCATATTCGTAAAGTTTATCAGTATTTGTCCAACCATTAGGCCAATATAATTTTGAATCAATTTCTACAATATTAAAGTTAATAATTTTATTTTCTTTAACTTTTGATATTAGTTCGATTATATCTTCATAATTAAGATCTGGATCACCTTTACCGTGTAAATAATAATCGTTTTTATTTTTAAATAAAGAAGTTTTTAAATTATTATTTAATTTATATTTACTTAAAACATAAGCTGATGAGAATAATTTTTGGTTAGATGCTGGCAACCTTGGAACATCCTCATTGTAGGAACTTATTATTTCACCTTTATTATTAATAATTGATACACTAAAAGAATCATCAAGCGTTCGATTCAATAATGCATCATAAGTAGGACATATTTTGTTTTTAGTAATTATTCCCGGGAAATTAAAATAAATACTATTTAAAATAGATATTTTCTGTATTGCTAGTAAATATCTTATTAAGAAAGGAGATGTTACTAATACAAGAACAATAAAGAAAAATGAATATATTTTTTTTATCACATTCAATCTATAAATTTACAAAAATAGATTCATTGTCGGGTTTAATTTCAAATTCTTTTTTAAAAAAATATCTTTTATTTTCTTCTTTGAAAAGCAACCAGTTATTTGGATAAATATGCATAAGAGCAGCTTTATTTAAAGGCTGCAGAAAATAAATATTTTTCCATGTTTTGACAAAGTTTTTACGTCGCTCTCTAATAACACTTCCTATACCAATATTGGCATCTTCAAATTTTGGATTTAATGAATAATGTGTACCTTGATAATTATCAGACATCGGTTCAAATGAATCGAAATCATATGGCTGAGGTAGTATCGATATCATTGTACTATCAATATTATTTATATTATTTGATTCATTAAATGATTTAAAAGTAAATATTTTATCTTTGATATCTGGATAGTCTCTTTGAGCCAAAGCCACAGCACCTTGATCAGCAAATGTTATGAATACATTATTATTTTTAGACAATATCTTGTAGATAGTTATTCCAATTCTGTTAAACTTCAACCCTTCAAAATTAAATTCTATAGTAAATCTTTTATTTGAATCTAATAAACTTGGAATAATTGCATCCTCCATATTCTTAAGAGATTCATTTAAATCTTTAGGTAGTCTGTAATTGGTTTCCATTAAAATTTGTCAATACATATTTGAATAAGTTCTAAAAATTTATCTATTTCTGACTTATTATTTATTGAACCTAAAGTAACACGAATATTTGAATATAGTTCATCATCTTTTAAACCAATATTTTTAAGTGTTGAGCTAGGTTTCCCAGATGAGCTTGAACAAGCACTTCCACTACTTATGGCTATTTTATTTTCTGACATGAAATTAACAATCTTATAGGCCCTTATAGGCTCAAATAGTTTATTTAATAGTAGAAAAGAAATATGACTTGGAAGTCTATGGATAATACTACCCGTAATCTTTATATGATTATTATCTTTAATTTGTTGAAAAAAATAATTTTTAAGTTTATTAATTTTATTAGAAGGAAATTCAGTTATGTAATCATATAATTTTATTTTTCCTTCAATATTTTTTAATGATTCATACATTCCAGCGATTAATGGCAAAGCTTGGGTACCTTGTCTAATTGAAAATTCCTGAGTAAGTGATATATCATTATTTTTTAAAATTTTTCTAGACTTTTCTTTTGTTAAAAGAATTCCGATCCCTTTTGGACCTCCAAATTTATGGGCGGATAAACTTAAAAAATCACATTTAAGATCTTTCCAACTGAATATTCCATTACTTAATATTTGAGTTCCATCTAAATGAAACATTATATTTAATTCTTCACATTTTGAACCAATAAATTGGACAGGTTGTATTGTCCCAATTTCACTTTGTCCCCAAATAATTGATACAAGCTTAGTATCATTGTTTAAAAATTTTTCGATATTAGAAATATTTAAAATTCCATCATTATTTACCGTCCATTCGTAAATATCCCAATTTTGTTTTCTTAGTTTATTAGCACAAATAGTTGTTGCTTGATGTTCAACATTTGAAATTACAACTCTACCATTTTTAAATTTCTCATAAATATTATTAAATACAATATTTGTCGATTCCGAAGAACCAGATGTAAAAATTATATCCTCTGCATCTGCTTCAAATATATAAGCAATTTTAGATCTAATTTTTTCAAGATATATAGAGCATTTTATCCCTAGCTCATATGTAGATGAAGGGTTATGCCAATAATTCCTATAAGTTGAATTAATTATATTTAAAACATTCTCAGATAACGGAGTTGTGGATGCATTATCTAAATAGATAAAATTATTTTCCATTAATTTACTAACATTGATCCTGAGAAAACCTTTTTAGCATTACCGGTCATCATTACTTCACAATCGTCTTTTGACCAATCAATTTTAAGATTACCTCCTGGTAAGGTTACTATGGTTTGTGAATTACAAAGGCCTAATTTATAAGCTGCCACATGGATAGCACAGGCACCTGTTCCACAAGCTAAGGTTGGTCCTGCACCCCTTTCCCATACTTTTACTTTGATATTATCTCTATTTAAAATTTGACAAAAATGCAC
>QCEQ01000006.1 GCA_003278525.1 Prochlorococcus sp. AG-355-P16
TTTTTTTAAATTAAGATATATTTTCGTTTATATACTTTGAATTACTACACGATTCAGGAAATTTTAGTCATCCCACATATCCTTTTTCTCTTGATCTAAATTATTCCTTTCAAGTAATTCTATTCTTTGCTTCTGAGAATCTTTTTCTGTTTCAATAACGTTTTTATCATCAATAAATTTTGTTTGTATATCTAAGATATGTATTTCAAATTGTTCTCCAAAAAAATCTGACATTTCTCTCCATGCTTCCATTTCCTCTTCTTTGCCAATAGTATCGTTTATCTGATGTGAAATTATTTCTAATACATATTGTTTAAGTTCTTGATGACTCATCGATTCAACTTTTTTTTGAATGTAAAGTTCTTTCAGAGTTTCCAGTTGTTTTTTTGATAAATCAGAATAGATAATAGACTTCTTTTTCATAGATACCTAAATTTTATTTAATATAGACAAAATTATGAGTTCAAACATTTTGTAGAAATTAAAATTTTAAACTTAGTTAATTTTTATTTAAAACTGAAAATCTCTGCTTAATTCAATTTTTCATAACCTTATATTTACATTATGAATTAGATATTCTTTCAGTTTGAACCATTATTTGTTTCTAATTGCCCTTTGATTATTAAGAAAAGATAAATAGAATCGAAAGAAATTCTAAAATTTCAACTTTTTTAAAATTTGAAATTTCTATCTAATCCCTTACTATCACAGGGTTATTTGAAAAATCTTATTGATAAAATTGTTTACAATAATTCAGCAATCTTTATAAATTCTTGAGAGAATCATATTACTAAAACTTAATTTTAATTTAATAGTTGATAAATATGAAAATTTCGATCCTTTTAATTGAAGATGACCGTGATATGCGTGATCTGGTGGCTAGGCATCTAGAACATTCTGGTTTCGATGTTCAAAAAGCTGAAGATGGAATTAAGGGACAAGCATTAGCTCTTCAATATTCACCAGATTTAATACTATTGGATTTAATGTTACCAAGTGTTGATGGTTTAACTTTATGTCAGCGACTAAGAAGAGACGAAAGAACGTCTAATATACCCATTTTGATGATTACTGCGTTAGGTGGTCTTAAAGATAAAGTTACTGGGTTTAATTCTGGAGCAGATGATTACATTACTAAACCATTCGATTTAGAAGAATTACATGTACGCATAAAAGCTTTATTAAGAAGAACCAACAGAGCACAACTAAATTCTAGTAATCAGCAAGAGATATTAAATTATGGCCCTTTAACCCTTGTTCCAGAAAGATTTGAAGCTATATGGTTTGAATCTCCTGTTAGATTAACGCATCTTGAGTTTGAACTTCTTCATTGTCTTTTACAGAGACATGGTCAAACCGTATCACCAGCATTAATTCTTAAAGAAGTATGGGGATATGAACCTGATGATGATATTGAGACAATAAGAGTTCATATTAGACACTTACGCACTAAACTTGAACCCGATCCACGAAAACCTATATACATTAAGACTGTATATGGTGCCGGATATTGTCTAGAGTTACCTATCGGTTCTCAAGTCGAAACTGCTAGGCAAGAGTTCATTCAAGCAAGAAATTCTGATTTGATAAATTCTGCAGTAGATTAATCTCATATATCTTCTATTGAAATTTTTAGAAAAGTTATTTCCCATGCCAACCTTGGTTGAATATTTCTTCTTAAGAGGTATTTTAAATTTTCAAGTTTCTTAACTAGACTGATATTTTTTGTTTTTCTCCACCAAATTGTTTGAATGAAATTTACTAAACAAATCTGCTGAGAAATTTCAAATTTTTCAGATATTGATTTAGATATTTCTAATATTTCTAGACTATTTTTAATTGGAGAATCTAATTTACTTATAATTTCATCTGAAAAATCATTCCAAATTTCTATATTTTTCAATAATTGATTTGGAGATCCATTGGCAGAGTTTATTAAATCTTCGAATTTTAATTGTGCATTGATCTTTAATTTAGAAGTATCTAAATATTCTTCTAAAATTGACTTTATTTGTTTTCTAGAAAAAGATCGAAATCTTACGATTTGACATCTTGAGATGATCGTATCTAAAAGAAAGTTTAATTTAGATGTTAGTAAAATAAAAATGCCGTTACTAGGTTCTTCTAAAGTTTTTAAAAGGCAATTTGAGGCTGCTTCGTTCAGGAGGTGTGCATCAACAATCAAAACAATTTTTTTTTCTGAGTTTATTGATTTTTGACTAAGAAAGGTTTTTATTTTTCGTATTTGAGCAATTTTAATAATCTCAGATCCACTTTTTGTTGTTTTTTCCAGATCGAAACTTCCTGAACTTTTTGTTGCCAAAAGAGAATCAGGTTTAATAATTAAAAAATCAGGATGGTTATTGTTTTTAATTCTCTCTTCAACATTTTCGCTTGGTGAAGACTGTTTAAAAATCTCTTCTATAAATTGAAGAGCAGTTTGCTTTTTACCTAATCCTTCAGCGCCATAGAATATATAACCATTAGCTAATGATTTGTTTTTAATTATTTTCTTAAGAATATTATTGACTTCTTCATTAAAGAAAAAATTATTTTTTTTTACCTCAATCATTTGTTATGAGAAAAACTGTTTAGCAAAGTCTCTTTAATTTGATTAGAAATAGTTTTAATATTTTGTGAAGCAGATATTACTTTCCATTTTTTTTCTTTGGCAATTAGTTTGAAGCCTTCATTTACTTTTTCTAAAAATTTAATACCTTCTGATTCGATTCTGTCTGGAATTTCATTTTTTCTTCGGAATATGCTCTCTTCTGGAGAAATTTCTAAGAAGAACGTGAGATCTGGAGATGTTCCTTGACAGACAACAGATTCAATATTTTTAATTATATCTAAATTTATATTTCTTCCATAACCTTGATAAGCCAGTGTGGAATCGGAAAATCTATCACTTATTACCCAATCATTATTATTTATAGCAGGTGAAATAATTTTGGAAACGTGTTCAGCTCTATCCGCTGAATAAAGCAATAATTCTGCAAGAGATGAAGGCTTGTTATTTTCATTATTATCAAGAATCAGTCCTCTAAGTTTTTTTCCTAAAAGACTACCTCCAGGCTCTCTAGTTGTGATTAATTTAGACCCTTTCTTTATTAGACCACTATTAGGAAGCCATTTAGATAGTTCATCTATTTGGGTAGTTTTACCACATCCATCAATACCCTCAATAACGATAAATTTTCCTTTCATTTAATCCAAAGATAAAGCATTAATTACAACTGTAATAGAGCTAATAGCCATCAATAATGCTGCTATTGAGGGAGTAAGAAGAATCCCGTATTTAGGGAATAAAATGCCTGCGGCTAAAGGTATAGCTAGTAAGTTGTAACCAAAAGCCCATGTTAGATTTTGCTTTATTTTACTTATAGTTTTTTGTGAAAGATTTAAGGCGTAGGGTAATCCATTTAGTTGATCTCCCATCAATACTACATCTGCATTTGCCTTGGCTATTTGAGTACCTGATCCCACCGCAATTCCTAAGTCTGAGGATGCTAAGGCTGGGACATCATTAATTCCATCACCAACCATTGCTACTTTATTATCAATTTTTAAATTTTCTATAGTTTTTAGCTTCATTTCAGGAAGGAGATCCCATTTTACTTCTGTTTCTTTAAAACCAATTTTTTTTGCTAAAGCTAAAACTGTTTGTTTCCTATCTCCACTTAAAATATTAATTTTAAAATTGTTTTTTCTTAAATTTTGCACTGTCTTAATTGAATCATCTCTGAGTAAATCTCCTAAGAAGATAGTGCCTAATAACTTATCTTTAATACTTACTCCAATAATAGTGTTCGTTTTTGTCTCTTCATTTTCAATTACTTTTTTTGCATCTCTATCAATAATTATTCCTTGACTTTGTAGCCATTCAATATTTCCAATATTAATAAGTCCATCAATTGACTCTAGTTCTCCAGAAATACCTCGGCCTGAATAAGTGACAATTTTTTTTATTGGAAATAAACTTAAATTTTGTTTTTTTGCTTCTTCAATTAACGCATCTGCGATTGGATGTCTGCTTTCTTTTTCTAAGCTGGCAGCTATTCTTAATAAAAAAGAATGATTATCATTATTTTTATAATCAACTATAAAAGGCTTCCCTTTTGTTAAGGTACCTGTCTTGTCAAAAATAATGTGATTAATTTTTGAAGCCATCTCTATTTTGTCACCCCCTTTAAATAAAACTCCCTTTTTTGCTGCTTTACCTGATGCGACAGTTATTACAGTTGGGGTGGCTAATCCTAATGCACAAGGACAAGCTATAACTAAAACAGCAATTGACAATTGAATGGCTAAACTAAGAAAATTCTCAGCATTACTACCAAGTGAACTATGAAGTGTATGGCTTGAGTGAGTGATGAATTGATGGTTATGACTTAATAAATCTGGCCAAATGTTTCTTGCTCCCTTCCACCAAAAGAAAAAGGTTAAAGTAGCAAAAATAAGTACAAAGTAAGTAAATTTGCCTGCTATTTTATCAGCAATTCTTTGCATGCGAGGTTTTCTAGCGTTTACAGACTCAATAAGATTTACTAGTTTTGCAAGAGAAGAATCCCCTCCGACTTTTTGAACTTTGAGTCTAAGAGTTGAATTAAGATTTAAAGACCCACTAGATAGATTTTCGCCTTCTCTTACCTCGATAGGTTTAGATTCTCCAGTGATATGTGAAACGTCAACATATGAATTACCTTGAGTAACAATGCAGTCAGCAGGTATTCTGTCTCCTGCTAAAACTTGAATCTCTTGATTAGGTTTTAAAGTGTTTACTCTCATTGATTTTATTTGATTATCTTCTGTGTAGATATTTGCCATTTCAGGTTGAAGATCTAATAATTCTCCAATGGATGAACCAGTTTGGTATCTTGCTCTTTCCTCTAAGAAACGCCCAATCAATATGAAGCCTAACAGCATAACTGGTTCATTAAAAAAACAAGGAAAACCAGTGGCAGGAAATATTAAGGATAGAAGACTTGTTACATATGCGCTAGTTACTCCAAGAGCTACTAGAGAATCCATATCAGGACGGTTCTTAATAAATGATTTAAACCCATTAATAATTATTCCTCTGCCAGGAAATAATAGAGCTAATGTTGCTAATGAAGCATGAAAAAATATATTTCCTAATATTGGGAAATTTATATATCTTCCTTCTGCTAGATGACCCAAACCTGAAAATAATAAAAGTAATAAAGCAAAAGTTAGTTTTTTCCATTGATTATTCCACTTCTTTTTTTTTTCTAATTCTGCCTTATTTATTTTTTTTGAAAAATCATTTATGTAAATCTTTGATGGGAAACCATTTTCTTTAAGATTTTTAAGAACAGTATCTATTTCTATATGTTTCTGGGTAATTTCAAAATACGCACTTTCAGTTAATAAATTAACAGAAACATTTTCAATACCATCAGAATTATTTAATATTTTTTCAACTGTACTAACACAACCTCCACACTTCATTCCTGTAATGCTTAATTGAATGGTTTCCATATTTTTCACGATTGAAGCAAATTAATGCTTGACTTATTTTTTAACTATAATAATAAATGTAATAGACTTTTTAAATAGTTATTTTTTAAATTACTATATTACTTTTATAAGTTTTAGAGCAGTGCCAAGTAATCAAAACAGAGACAATTTTATAGATAAAGCTTTTACTGTGATTGCTGAATCAATAGTAAAAATAATGCCAATTGCGGAAAAAGAAAAAAAAGCATATATCTATTACAGAGATGGATTAGCAGCACAAAATAATGGCGATTATTCGGAAGCATTAGAATATTACAAAGAGAGTTTACTACTTGAAGAAAATAAAATTGATAGGGGTGAGACTTTAAAAAATATGGCTATTATTTATATGAGTAATGGTGAAGAGGATCTGTCTATTGAAACTTATGAAAAAGCATTAGTAGAGAATCCCAAACAGCCATCATGCCTTAAAAATATAGGTTTGATTTATGAAAAAAGGGGAAGATATGCTGAACAAAATGGTGATTTAGACCAGAGAGATATTTGGTTCGATAAAGCTGCAGAAGTCTGGTCTAAAGCAGTAAGATTATATCCAGGTGGTTATCTAGATATTGAGAATTGGTTGAAAAACTCAGGAAGAAGTTCAATCGATATGTATCTCTAATTTTTTAAACTGATAAAGAATAGTCAACTGCTTCTTGAATATTGGATATCTCTTTGATATTTATTAAATTTTGAAAATTATTATTTAGTTCCTCCTCTAGTTTTGGTACTACTATATTTTTGATACCTAGTCTTACAGCTTCTTCTATTTTTGTTCGAAGGTTATTCGATTTTCTAACCTGACCGCTCAAACCTAATTCCCCAATAAATGAGCTGCTGGTCAAAGGAGGAATATTCTTCAAACTTGATAAAATAGATATTGCTACACCTAAGTCAGATGAAGGATCATTAATCTCAAAACCCCCACCAGTAGCTATGTAACAATCAAATTCAGATAATTTTATTCCTACGTGTTTTTCAATAACAGCTAAGATTTGATGCAATCGATTTATGCTTATTCCAGTTGTAGTCCGTCTTGGGTTACTGTAGAAAGTTTTATTGACTAGTGCTTGTATATCAACTGCTAATGGTCGAGTGCCTTCATTTGTAATAGTAGTTGTTACGCCTGAAATATTTTCTTTATTTGTAAAAATTGAACTTGGGTTTTTTATCTCTCGTAAACCCTCTTCAAGCATTTCAAATATTCCAATCTCGAAGGTCGATCCGAATCGATTTTTTATACTTCTTAGTAATCTATGTGAGGAAATATTATCTCCTTCAAAGTTTATTACTGTATCAACTAAATGCTCTAGAGTTTTAGGGCCAGCTAGAGCACCATCTTTGGTTACATGACCAACTATTAGAAGCGCAATATTATTCTCTTTGGCAAGATTTTGTAATTCAGATGAACAAGCTCTTACTTGAGAAACCGATCCTGGAGAACTTTGCATTTCATGATTATGGATGGCTTGAATACTATCAATAATTGCGAAACTTGGATTGACACGTTTGATCTCTTCAATAATTAGGGATAAATTAGTCTCTGCAAAAATTTTTAAATCAAAACTGTTTTGATTTAATCTTTCCCATCTAATTTTTACTTGTTCTAAAGATTCTTCTGCAGTGATGTATAAAACTTTCTCATTAAGAGATATTTTTCCTGCTGATTGAAGAACTATTGTGCTTTTACCTATACCTGGTTCTCCTCCAAGTAAAACAACAGATCCAGGTACTATTCCACCTCCTAGAACTCGATCAAATTCCTTAAAACCACTTGTGAATCTTGATATTTTTTTTGATGAGATCTCATTAAACGGTATAGATTTTTTACTGTTTTTGATATCTTTTATTTCTTGATATTTAGAGCTCTTAATTTTTATCTCTTCAACAATGGAATTCCATGAGTTGCAATTAAGGCATTTTCCAAAGTATTGAGAAGTTTCAGATCCACAATTCTGACAAATAAAAGTTGATAATTTGCTAGACATTAAGTTTCTGAATGAAGTAATGGAACTGGAATGTTTGGGATATTGCCCCTCTACAAGTTAGATTAGGTTAATAATAAATTCTCTTACTGATTAGCTAATAGAAACAAATGACTCTATCTAGTCAAACTAAAGAAACTATACTTGTCGCAGATGACGAGGCAAGTATAAGAAGAATTCTGGAGACACGTCTCTCCATGATTGGCTACAAAGTTGTAACTGCAAGTGATGGTAAAGAAGCACTAAAGTTATTTAAAGATTATGAACCTGATTTAGTTGTGCTTGACGTCATGATGCCAAAGCTGGATGGTTATGGAGTTTGTCAAGAATTAAGGAAAGATTCTGATGTTCCAATTGTTATGTTAACTGCATTGGGAGATGTTGCAGATAGGATAACAGGTTTAGAATTAGGGGCTGATGATTATGTAGTTAAACCATTCAGCCCAAAGGAGTTAGAAGCTAGAATTAGGTGTGTTCTTAGAAGAATCGATAAAGAACAAATTCCTGGAATGCCTAATTCAGGATTAATTTTGGTAACGGACATAAAAATTGATACAAATCGAAGACAAGTTTTTAAAAGCGATGAGAGAATAAGATTAACTGGAATGGAATTTAGTCTCTTAGAGCTTTTGGTAAGTAGGTCAGGAGAGCCATTTAGTAGAGGAGAGATTTTGAAAGAAGTTTGGGGATATACCCCCGAGAGACATGTAGATACGAGAGTTGTGGATGTTCATATATCAAGATTAAGATCAAAACTTGAGGCTGATCCAGCCAATCCTGAATTAATTTTGACAGCAAGGGGTACAGGATATCTTTTTCAGAGGATTGTTGATATTGCTCCTTTTGATGGTAAATAAATGGGGAAAGAAACACCGCATAAAATTAACAAGTCCAGAGCTATTAGAAGATTAGTTATTTGGTATAAAAGAAATTCGGCCGTAACTTCAATAGTTGATACTGCTGCTAGTTCTGCAGCAACGGCTAGTAATGTTGCCGGTAATATGGTTTCTGGTGCTGGTTCTGTGGTGAGCACAGCTAGTAATGTTGCAGGTAATGTTGCTGGTAATGTAGTTTCAAGCGCTGAATCTGTTGTAAATACTGCAAGCAGTGTTGTTTCAAATGCAAGCTCAATAGCTAAAAATACATTACAGCCATTAGTTTTTGATCCATTAAAAAGATTACAAAATAACGAAAATATTTTAGATAGGATCGAGGAATCTCAATCTAATAGAATTTGGATCGCAGTTGATGGGATGGGCGGAGATTATGCTCCCGGTCCAATTCTTGAGGGTTGCCTAGAAGCAATAAGTAGATTTCCAATAAATATAAAGTTTGTCGGCAAAATTGAAAAAGTTAAAGATGCAGCAGAAAAAACTGGTTTAGCAGAATTATTAGAAAATGAAATAGATAATAATCGCCTTGAATTAATTGATAGCGGAGAGCCTATTGGGATGAATGAAGAAGCTACTGCAGTTAGAAAAAAGAAAAATGCAAGCATAAACGTTGCAATGGATTTAGTTAGAAATAATAAAGCTGAAGCTGTCTACTCAGCCGGTAATTCTGGTGCCATGATGGCCTCTGCCATATTTAGAATTGGGAGATTGAAAGGTATTGATAGACCAGCTATAGGAGCATTATTTCCAACAAGGGATCAAACTCGCCCGGTATTAGTTTTAGATGTTGGTGCAAATACTGATTGTAAGCCATCTTATCTGCATCAATTTGCTCTTCTCGGTAATATTTATGCAAAAGATGTCTTACAAGTAAAAAAACCAAAAATTGGTCTTTTAAATATCGGAGAAGAAGAATGCAAAGGTAATGATTTATCCCTAAAAACATTTGAATTATTATCTTCTGAAAAAAGTTTTGATTTTGGAGGTAATTGTGAAGGGCGTGATGTATTATCAGGTAGTTTCGACGTGGTAGTCTGTGATGGTTTTACTGGAAATATATTATTGAAATTTCTTGAATCTGTGGGAGGAGTTTTATTAGATATTTTGAGATCTGAACTGCCGCGAGGAAGGCGTGGAAAAGTTGGTTCGGCTTTTTTAAAAAGTAATCTACTCAGAATTAAGAAAAGATTAGATCATGCCGAACATGGAGGAGCTTTATTACTTGGGGTGAATGGTATTTGCGTTATTGGTCATGGAAGTAGCAAATCTTTATCAGTAGTTAGTGCTCTTCGCTTGGCTCACTCTGCAGTGAATCATGGTGTTATGGACAATTTAAATCAACTGCAAAAGCTTCAAGTTTTAAATTCATAAAACATATTTAGTCAAATTTATGTTTGACTAATATAAGTAACTAAAAAAACTCTTTTGGAAGGAATAAATTTTAATCAGATTGGAGTATCATTCAAGGGAAGCGGAAGTTATGTACCTAATCAAATTCTAACCAATCAAAAAATTAGTCAAAAGGTTGATACAAGCGATGAATGGATAAAATCTAGAACAGGTATTTCTGAGAGGAGAATCTCTAGCCTAGGAGATAATGTAACTGAAATGGGTTACAAGGCTGCTCTAACTGCTATCGAAATGGCTAATTGGGATATTAAAACAGTTGATTTGATTGTTTTAGCTACTTCAACTCCTCATGATTTGTTTGGATCAGCGCCATCAATTCAAGCTAAATTAGGTGCAGTTAATGCTGTAGCTTTCGATTTAACTGCCGCATGTAGTGGTTTCTTATTTGCCTTAATTACAGCCTCACAATTTATAAAAGGGGGTAGATTTAAAAGGGCTATTGTTATAGGAGCAGATCAACTATCAAGCTTTGTTGATTGGAATGATAGAAGAAGTTGTATTCTCTTCGGAGACGGTGCAGGTGCATTATTAATTGAAGCTACTAATGAATTTGATAATTTAATTGGTTTTGATATGAGAACTGATGGGGAAAGGGGTTCTTTTCTTAATCTTCCATTAAAAAATAATCAAGATTCAATAATTGATAATATTGATTTTTTAAGAGGAGCTTTTTCTCCAATTAAGATGAATGGTCAGGAAGTGTATAAATTTGCAGTTAGAGAAGTTCCAATAATTCTTGAAAAGTTGTTTAAAAAAATAAATTATACTTCCGATGAAGTTGATTGGCTTGTATTGCATCAAGCTAATCAAAGGATATTGGATTCTGTAGGAGATAGGTTGAAAATTCCTAGAGAAAAAATTCTTAGCAATTTAGAGAAATATGGTAATACTTCAGCAGCAACAATTCCACTAGTGATGGATGAGGCTATTAGAAATAAAAGAATCAAACAAAATGATATTATTGCCACAAGTGGTTTTGGTGCTGGGTTAAGTTGGGGTGCAGCCCTCATTAAATGGGGTTAAAAAAAGGAGCATTATGACAATTGCATGGGTATTCCCTGGACAGGGTTCGCAAAAAATTGGAATGGCAAAACAAATAGAAAATTTGCCCAACACAAAAGAGAGGTTTAGTTATGCATCTGAGATATTTGAAAGGAATTTATTTGAAATATGTGAGTTAAATTCTGAACCAACAAATCCTCTTATTGATTTGAATAAGACAATAAATACACAAATTTGTCTTTTTTTAGTTGAATCAATTTTATTAGATGCATTAAAGGGAAATGGATATAAACCAACTTATGTTGCTGGGCATAGTCTAGGAGAAATCACTGCACTTTATTGTGCAGATGTTTTTTCATTCGAAGACTGTGTTTTTCTTATAAAAGAAAGGTCTCAATTAATGGAAAATGCTGGGAAAGGATCTATGGCAGCAGTAATTGGTTTTGATAGAAATCAACTTGATCTTTTAGTACAGAAAATTGATGACATTGTGATTGCCAATGACAATAGCTCTTCCCAAGTAGTCTTATCAGGATCTACTGAAGCATTAGATAATTTATCGAGAGAAATTTCTTGTAAAAGATTCTTGAAATTAAATGTTTCAGGCGCATTTCATTCACCATTTATGAGTGAACCTTCATCAAAATTTTCTGAGTATTTAAAAAAGATAAAATTTAAGAATCCTACTTTCCCAGTGATAAGTAATTATGAACCTTCACTCTGTACTGATCCAAACGAGCTTAAAATTAGATTAGAAAAACAAATGTGCAATGGAGTGAGGTGGCGAGAAACCATGGATTTAATGGCAAAAGATAGCGAGCTTCATATTGTTGAAATTGGCCCTTCTAATGTACTAAGTGGTTTAGGAAAAAGACACCTTAAAGATGTAAAAATTTCTCAAGTTTCATCTTCTGATCAAATATCTTATTAATTAATATGAAAAATCATATTATTCAAAAATTTATCTATGAATTAGTAAGCAAACTTTTTGTATTACCAATTTATAAATTTTTATTTAGAGGTCATTTAATAGGTAGAGAAAATATTCCTCAAAAAGATTCTTTTATAATGGTTTCTAATCATGGCTCTTTGCTTGACCCTCCTTTGTTAGGTCATGCCCTTGGACGTAATATATCCTTTATGGCCAAGGCAGAGCTTTTTAAAATACCGTTACTTGGCTTTGTTATCAGGGCTTGTGGAGCTTATCCTGTAAAAAGAGGAATTGCTGATAAAAATACTATTAAAACAGCATGTAAAAAATTATCAGACAATAATTGTATCGGAATTTTTATTGATGGTACTCGTCAAAAAAATGGGCGAGTTAATAAGCCAAAACAAGGGGCTGCATTATTAGCCTTTAAAAATCAAAAATTATTATTGCCTGTTGCGATAGTTAATTCACATAGATTAATTAAGTTTAAATTCTGCATTCCTTTTTTTTCAAAAATAGTTATCAAAGTGGGAAAACCTGTTCAACCTCCACAAAATTCATCAAGGATCAATCTTAATTCTGTAACTATGCTCCTTCAAGAAAGAATTAATAATTTGATTGGATGAAAATTTAGTTAATGGGAGAAATAGGATAAAGTGGCAAAACTTTTTCCCATGAATTGAAATTTGTATTTAATAAATTTTTATTTGCTAAATCTAATAATTCTCTTAAATCTTCCTCATCATTAAAATTAGCCTCAAAAAAAAGTTCTTTAATATCTAATTCTTTAATAACTTTTGGTTTAACTTTTTCTCTAATTACTAGATCTATATTATTTTCTTCGTCAAGACAAATCTCATACTTACCTGCAATAAATCCCTTCCATTTTAATTTTTTATAAATCCAAAATGATTGTTTGTCTATAAAAATATTATTTTTTGATGCAATTCTTTTTGCCATTAATTCGAATGAACTAAAGCTTTCTATGGGACAATTTATTTGTTGTGAGATTGTTCTTGCTAGAACCACAATAAGTCTTGAAGCATTAAAATTTGCTGGTCCTATGCTGACAGAAATTTTTTTTACTTTTTTTAAATTTTCTTTAGAAATAAATTTTTTAAATTCAACAATCAAGTTGTTACATAAGTCATTATCAAATCGTTTAACAAATAATTGATCTGATTCAAAATTATTGTTTATTCTGTATCCAAATCCGAAGGAATTATCTGTGCTATGTATTCCTAGTGTAGTGTGGTTCATTCTTTGCTAGAGATTATTTGTCAAACATTACTTTTAAATAGGCAATTCCATACCTGGATTACATTTAGACCACTTACCAGATTCGTGTGTAAAACTTTCACATGATTGCACATCCCAATCAGTTTTGAAATTACCAGTTTTATCCTTAACTATGCTTACATGAATGTATGGCTTTTTTGCTTTAAAATCAGGCATATCACAAATATTATCAACACCATGATTATTTTCAACGTCATGATAAGTGATACATCTATCAACCCATTTACAGTTGATGCAAATGCACATAAGAAAAACTAAAAATGAATAGAAATAATATATTAATTGATCATACACTAATTATTAATGAATTAGAAAAAAGTATCAAATTTCATAATTGGGATGTTATCTTATCCTTTTTACCTAAAGGTTCATATTTAGTTGGTGGTTACATAAGAGATATTATCTTGAAAAGAGGAACTGAAAAGGTAGATATTGATATTGTGGTTCCTTTTAATTCTATTGAAATTGGGAAAAAGATTTCAAAAAATTTTAAATCTAAATTTATAATCTTAGATGAGAAAAGAGAAGTTGTAAGAATTATTCTTAATCATATTTCAATTGATATTGCTAATCAGACTTCCTCCAAGATCGAGGAAGATCTAATGAGCAGGGACTTTTCGATAAATTCAATTGCTTTTTTATTTGATAAGAGGCTTTTGTTTGATCCATTGAATGGCCTCAAAGATTTAGAGCTTTCTAAAATAAAAACTTTTTCTGAAAAAAACTTACGTGATGATCCTCTAAGAATTTTAAGATGTTTTCGGTTTGTTTCAGAATTGAATTTTAGGATCGATCTAAAATTAGTTGATTTTATAGAAAAAAATAAAAGGAAATTATATCTTGTTGCAAAAGAGAGGATTAATTATGAAATACATAAAATAGTAAATGGAACAAATGCTCTTGAAGCAGTAATTTTGGTAAAAAAATTTAATATATTTGGATCTGATAGTTTTTATGAAAATTCTTTTTTCTTGGATTTACAAAAAATTAACTATTCGGAGCTTAATGAGAACGAAAAAGAGAAATTTTTACCATTATTTTTTATAGCTCAAATTTTTGATGAAGAATCTCTTGAGAAATTTAAATTTAGTAGAGCTGAAATTGCAAAAACTAAGTTATTACGAAAATGGCACTTTTTGTTGGAGAAAAAAAATATTGCTCAATTAACTGAATCAGATAGATTTGCATTACATAAAGAATTAGAGATATTTCTTCCATCTTTTATTTTGTATTTACCTCAAAACTTACGATTAGATTGGCTTCGTAGATGGCGTGATAAAGAAGATAAATTATTTCATCCTTCAAACTTACTGAATGGTGAAGTAATTAAAAAAAATTTAAAAATAAATGATGGGCCTATCCTAGGAGACCTTTTAAAGTATCTTTCTAAGGAACTTGCATATAATAGATTGAATAATTTTGATGAAGCTATTTATAAAGCAAAGCAATGGATTGAACAAAATGCGCCAAAATGTGATTAAATACACATAGCTTAGTTTTGTTTAGAAGTTCAGACTTCAAAATCATTTTTAAAAATTTATGAGCATTCGCATTTACATTGGCAACTTACCACAAGGATTTAACCCAAAAGAATTTGATACACTTTTAAAATCAGTTTCTGATTCGATTAGATTTAAAGCTGTTCTAGATAAGGAAACTAAAGAATGCAGGGGGTTTGGTTTTGCAACAACAAATAACGAAGATAATGCTAATTTATTAATTCAAAAGTTAAACGGTTTTGAATTTAATGGTTCTAAATTAAGAGTAGAGCTATCAGAAAAGAAAGATTCTGCTTCTAACAAAAGAAATAGTGGAAAATTGAATAAGAATAAAAAGAGTAAAAATATTAAGAAAATTGTTCACAGCGATGCCCCTAACTTAGAAGCTCCTGATCCAAGATGGGCTGGAGAACTATCTAAATTAAAAGATTTGTTGGCTAATCAGAAGACTCCTGCTTAGTTATTTAATTCGAGAAATTAAAAAAGATATTGGAATCTCAAAAGCTTTTACTGAATTTTTTACGAAAGCTCTATTATTAAAGACATCATAATCCAACCTTTCAATAGAATCTAATATTCCTCTGTAAAGCCGTAAAGACGTCCATACTGGCCATCTTGCGTCAGAAGATAGCCATTTAATACCATCCTCAGACTTTTGGAACCATTCCCGAGCCCTTTTTAATTGAAAGTTCATTAGGGCTTTCCACTGCTTGTTTATTTTCCCTTTTAAAAGCTCTTCTTCAGAATAATTAAATTTTTCAATATCAACTTGCGGGAGATAAATTCTTCCTCTATGCCTATCTTCTCCCACATCCCTCAATATATTTGTTAATTGATTTGCAATTCCTAGAGCTATAGCTGCTTCGGAAGGGTCAGGCATTGCACTCCATGGGGCTGATGTATAAGCACTATCAATCCCCATCACATTCTGAGTCATTAAACCCACAGTCCCTGCGACTCTATAACAATAAAGTTTTAATTCATCGAAATCTTTGTATCTAAATTTATTCAGGTCCATTCTCTGCCCATCTATCATATCGAGATAAGGTTGAATACTTTGTGGATATTTCTCGATGGTATCTAATAAAACTGAGTCTAATTCAGATTTAATATTCCCTTTAAATACATTTTTAGTATTTTCTTCCCATTCATCTAGATTGTCTGAAAGCTCATCTTTCGATTTAGTTGAGGCTTCTATGCTATCCATTATTTCATCCGTTCTTCTGCACCACACATAAATAGCCCAAATAGCTTTTCTCTTTTCTAGAGGTAATAGAAGAGTTCCTAAGTAAAAGGTTTTAGCCCATTGTTGAGTTTCTTTTCTGCATATCTCGTATGCTTGATCTAGTTGAGAGATTGAATTTTTCAAAAAGTTTTAGCTGAATTTAAGAATTATGTAAATGTTATTTAGTAACATTTTGAGAGGTTTTGGAATACTCCTTATCGATTGATTCCGCGCATAATTTACCACTTAAAACAGCTCCTTCCATTGATGCTAAATATTTTTGCATTGTATAATCGCCTGTTAAGAAAAAGTTTTTTATAGGGGATTTTTGGCTAGGTCTGAATTCTTGACATCCAGGTACTGCTTTGTAGACAGATCTTGGAGTTTTAACTACCTTATATTTTCTTAATTTTGTCTTATTATCACCCATGAAATGTGATGGGAATAATTTCTTTAGCTCTTCCATAGTTGCATCAACGATGTCTTGATCGCTTCTACTTATCCAATCTTTTGCCGGTGCGAAAACTAATTCAAGCATTGATCTATTTGGATCTTCATATTCTTTACAAGTGATGCTCATATCTGCATAAACACTTAGAAGGGGTGATCTGCTAAATAGAAGATGGTCAATATCTGTTAATTTTTTATCAAACCATAAGTGAATATTAATGACTGGCACACCGTTTAAGCCATCTAATTTAGAAAAAGTATCTAAACCTTTCCATTGTTGCGGGATCATTAATTTAAAGAGATCTACAGGCATTGCACTCACATAAGCATCTGCAGTTAGCTCTTTCTTTTCGTCTTTATCTAGGGAGGCAATAGTAAAGCTTTTAACAGTGCTGTCTTCATTAAGATTAATTTGCCTCAATGGACTATTCATGTGAACTTCTCCACCACGAGCAGTAATATAATCAACCATTGGCTGGCAAAGTCTTTCTGGAGGAGCACCATCAAGAAACGCCATTTTAGATCCATTTTTTTCTTGTAAAAATCTGTTTAAAGCTGTTAACAAAACTGTAGATGATATTTCATCCGGACCTATGAAATTAAGAGCTTTACTCATGGCTATAAAAACTTCATCATTAACTCTTTCTGGAATATTGTGCTCTTTTAGCCATTCTGTCCATGATTTAGAATCACATTTTTCTAAATAATTTTGGCCTCTCAACATCGCAGGTACTAAACCTAGTCCAAATAAAATCTTTTCATTCCATGAAAGCATGTCATTATTACTCAAAATTGCTGAAACTCCATTTACGGGAGCAGGTATATCGGGAAAGTCGAATCTACTGTAAGTTCCAGGCTCTGATGGCTGATTAAAAATCATTGAATGACTTTTCCATTGAAGTCTGTCTTCAATATCTAATTCTTTAAAAAGTTGCAACATATTTGGGTAGGCTCCAAAAAATATATGTAACCCTGTTTCATACCAATCTCCATCTTCGTCTTTCCATGCAGCAACTTTCCCACCCAAAACGTCTCTGGCTTCAAGTACAATCGGAATGTGTCCGTTATCGACTAAATATTTAGCGCAAGATAAACCTGCTAAACCAGCACCAGCAATTACAACACGCATTATTAAATCAAGAAATAAATTAACACTTACTAATAAGCTACATTAAAGTTAGAACATATTAGTTTTTTTCGTTGGTTATTTCGTAAAATTATGGAAAAAATGCTTTTAAAATCGACTACTAGGCATGTAAGAATTTTTACTGCCGAAGTGGTAGATGAGGAATTAAAGTTCCACCCTAATAAACTAACTCTTGATTTAGATCCCGATAACGAATTTATTTGGAGCGAAGATTCTCTCAACAAAATAAATGAAAAATTCAATGAATTAATAAAAGAGAGAGCAGGAAAGGATTTAGATGATTATGAACTTCGAAAAATAGGATCAGAAATTGAAGGTTTGATTAAATTTTTGCTTCAAAATGGTCAGCTTAGCTATAACCCTGATTGTAGAGTAATGAATTATTCAATGGGTTTACCAAAGACAAATGAACTGCTGTGAATAGATCATCCTCAAATAGAAGGCCAAGAAGAGGCTCTAATAGAAGTTATTATCCACCAAATCCAAGGGACATGGATTCTTATGGTCAAAGAAGCAATAGATTGCCCGCTTCTTCTGAACAAAAGATTAACTTTAATACTGGAACCATTGCCGTACTTGCTGGAGTATTAATTCTAGGAGTTGGTATCGGGAGTGCTATTACCAGTACAACTGATGGCGGGCAGGGAAATATAGCAAGTCAACAACAATTAGATATGGCTGTTCCAGATCCTGAATTTTGCAGACAATGGGGAGCTAGTGCTTTTGTAATTGATGTTGAAATGTATACGACTCTAAATCCATCTACGAGTTTTGTAACGCAACCAGCTCTTCAGCCAGGGTGTGTTATTAGAAGAGAGAATTGGACAGTATTACAAAAACAGGGCGCAATTAGTAATGAAGATGTAAGAGAATGTAAGCAAAGGATGAATACTTTTGCGTATATTGGTTCTATAAGAGATAAGCCAATAGTTAAGTGCGTTTATCAGACTGACGTAAATGAAAATAAATTTATAATAAAAGGTGATGGACAAGCTGAAGACGGCGGGGTAGGTATTAACAAAGAAGCAGTTCAGTTTTGATCGAAATTATATATGCCTCAAAGGGCTTTCTAAACTTGCAAATTGTGGGAGAATGTTTTTCTTAAATACTTCTGATGCTCTTGATGTATATCTTGACGGATTAGTAATTAATTTAAGTTCTCTTTTTACTTCTAAATCAGCAATGAATGCTTTGTGAATTGTTCCAGCCGATAATTCTCTTTCAATAGAAACAACAGGTAAAAAGGAAGCTCCTAAACCTGATTGAACTGCATTTTTAATGGCTTCAAGAGAGTTAAGTTCCATCTCAATTTTTAATCTTTGAATATCAAGCCCAGAATCTTGGAGGAGTTTATCAACAACTTTTCTTGTTGTAGATTGAGAGTCTAATGTTACAAAATTTAGTTTGTATAAGTCTTCTTTTAGAAGCTCTTTTTTGGTCGAAAGTGGATGTTTAGATGGTAAAACTAATGCTAATTCATCAGTGGCATACGGAATTACTTGAAGCAAATTTTCCAAATCTCCAGGTAATTGTCCGCCAATAATGGCTAAGTCAATTTGTCCATTGGCCACACTCCAACCAGTTCTTCTCGTACTATGAACTTGAAGTTGAACGGATACATCAGGGTATTTTTGTCTGAATAGTCCTATCATTCTGGGCATTAAGTAAGTACCAGTAGTTTGACTGGCTCCAATAACGAGAGTCCCTCCTTTTAAGCTATTTAAATCTTCAATAGCTTTGCAAGCTTCATCACATTGATTCAAAATTCGTTCGCAATATTCAAGCAATAGTCTCCCTGCTTCAGTCAATAGAGCCTTCCTACCTCCTCTATCGAAAATTGTAATTTCAAGTTGTTTTTCTAGATTTTGTATTTGTAAACTGACGGCAGGTTGGGTTACATATAAGAGATCAGCAGCTTTTTTAAAACTTCCTTGAGCTGCTATAGCTTTTAATATTCTTAATTGGTCGAGTGTAAATGGTAATTCTGGCATCTATTATGCCTACAATTACTTATAATTCTAATGCTTAGGAGCATTCTTGTTAAGAACAAAAATTATTTGAAAAATTTAAATATATGGAGACTCATAAAACTTCTCTAATAATCTTATTCTTGATACTTATTTTTGCGGTAATTCATAGTGGTGGAGCTGCTTTAAGAAACAAAGCAGAATCTATTATGGGTCCTAGGTTATGGCGTTTATGTTTTGTTTTTTTAAGTTTGCCATCTGCAATTATCTTGATTAGTTATTTTTTAGCTCATAGATATGACGGAATCAGATTATGGAATTTACAGGGCAATAATTTTGTTTTTATGGTCGTTTGGTTCTTAACTGCAATAAGTTTTTTATTTTTATATCCCGCTACTTACAATTTGCTAGAAATTCCTTCCGTTTTAAAACCTACAGTACGAATCTATGGAACTGGGATAATGCGAATCACAAGACATCCACAAGCATTTGGTCAGATAATTTGGTGTTTTGCTCATACTTTATGGATTGGTACATCATTCACATTAATAACCTCTATTGGCTTGGTTTTGCATCACCTTTTTGCAATCTGGCATGGCGACAAGAGATTAGCAAATAGATTTGGAGAAGAATTTGAAAATTTTAAAAAAAATACTTCCATAATCCCTTTCTTGGCGATACTTGAGGGGAGGCAGGAATTTAAGATTAAAGAATTTTTTAGGTTATCTCAAGTTGGTATATTAATTGCAATAGGCGTACTTTGGTGGTCTCACCAATATATAAATATTGCTGTTAAAACATTTAATTCATCATTTTTGTCCGAATTTTTCAATTGACAGTTTAAAATCAGAATATAAATTCTTTAAAAAATGCCACAAGCTTCAGAAATTGCCTGGTTAATTCCCGTTTTCCCACTTATTGGAGCAGTGCTTTCTGGCTTAGGACTAATAAGCATTAACAAGAAAATTAATAATTCAAGGGAAATTGTTTCTGTAGGTCTTATTTCTTGTGTTGGTATTTCTGCGGTAATTAGTTATAAAGCTTTAATTGAACAAGTCAATGGTTATCAACCAGTAGAAAAATTATTTGTATGGGCCAATGCAGGGGATTTCACAATTCCTATGGGATTTGTCCTTGATCCTTTGGGGAGTGTAATGCTTGCGTTAGTAACTACAATAACTTTGCTTGTAATGATTTACTCTCATGGTTACATGGCGCATGATAAAGGATATGTCAGATTTTTTACATATTTAGCATTATTTAGTAGTTCAATGATGGGATTAATAGTTAGTCCGAACTTATTAGAAATTTATGTTTTTTGGGAATTAGTTGGGATGTGTTCTTATTTATTAGTTGGTTTTTGGTATGACAGGGATGGCGCTGCACACGCTGCACAAAAAGCATTTGTTGTTAATAGAGTGGGAGATTTTGGTTTATTACTAGGGATTCTTGGCCTATTTTGGGCAACAAATAGTTTTGATTTTAATGAGATAGCTGCTGGAATTTCTCAATCAATATCAGACAATTCGATACCGGTTTGGGCTGCTTTACTACTTTGTTTTTTAGTCTTTTTAGGGCCAATGGCAAAATCTGCTCAGTTCCCTCTTCATGTGTGGTTGCCTGATGCGATGGAAGGCCCTACACCTATTTCCGCACTTATCCATGCTGCAACGATGGTTGCTGCAGGGATATTTCTCGTAGCAAGACTTCAACCTTTGTATTCAATATTTCCCTCTATTCAATTTATTATTGCTTTAGTTGGCACCATTACTTGTTTTTTAGGAGCTTCTATAGCTTTGACTCAAATGGATTTAAAAAAAGGTTTAGCCTACAGTACAGTTTCTCAGTTGGGGTATATGATGCTCGCGATGGGTTGTGGAGCACCAGTAGCAGGAATTTTTCATTTAGTGACTCATGCTTGTTTCAAAGCAATGCTATTTTTGGGATCTGGTTCAGTAATACATGCTATGGAAGAAGTAGTTGGCCATCAGCCTGTATTAGCTCAAGATATGAGATTGATGGGTGGTTTAAGAAAAAAAATGCCATATACATCAACGACATTTTTAATAGGTTGTGTAGCAATTAGTGGAATTCCCCCATTGGCAGGCTTTTGGAGTAAAGACGAGATACTAGGAAATGCTTTTATATCATTCCCAGCTTTTTGGTTCTTAGGACTTCTAACAGCTGGTATGACTGCATTTTATATGTTTAGGCTTTACTTCTTGACATTTGAAGGAGATTTCAGAGGGGATAATAAAGAATTGCAAAAAGAGCTTCTGATAGCCTCTAAAACAAACCTAGATGAAGAAAATGAAGAAGAGCATGAAGAACATGGCTCTATCCATGAGTCACCCTGGTCAATGACATTCCCCTTGGTATTTCTAGCTGTACCATCTGTAATCATAGGTTTTATGGGACTGCCATGGGATAGCAAAATTGCAAATTTACTAGATCCTGAAGAAGCAGAGGCTGCTGCACAAGCTTTCGAATTAAAAGAATTCTTGCCTTTAGCAATTGCGTCAGTATTTATTGCATCAACTGGAATTATTATTGCTTATCAGGCATATTTTATTAAAAAAATTAATTTATCAGTGTTGTTTGCCGAAAGGTTTCCTAGCTTAAATCGATTTTTATCCAATAAATGGTATTTAGATGACATTAATGAAAAACTTTTTGTTAAAGGTAGTAGAAAACTTGCCAAAGAAGTCTTAGAGGTTGATTCTAAGGTTGTTGATGGCGTAGTAAATCTTACTGGACTTGTCACTTTAGGTAGTGGAGAAGGTTTAAAGTATTTTGAAACTGGTAGGGCTCAATTTTATGCTCTTATTGTTTTTGGAGGTGTAATCCTACTAGTTGCTATATTCGGATTTCAATCTCCTCAAGTATCTTAATTACAATTGTGTGTCTTCACTGTCCATTAGGGTGAAAAAATACAGAAAATTTCTAGAATTTATTTAAGACAATTTTCTTAATTAAATTGAGTACTTATTTTTATACACATTTTGCGACACAAATGTTGGGAACTTTGGGGGCTGGATTGTCTAATTTTCCTTGGTTATCAGCTTCAATTTTATTTCCAATTGGTAGTGCATTTGTGATACCTTTTTTCCCAGATAAAGGGGATGGCAAAGAGGTGAGATGGTTTGCTTTGTCTATTGCATTAATAACTTTTTTAATAACTGTAGGTTCATATATTAATGGCTTTGATATTAGTAATGAAAATGTTCAACTGAAAGAAACTATTAGTTGGCTACCAGATTTAGGCCTTACTTGGTCTGTTGGCGCTGATGGTATGTCAATGCCATTAATATTATTGACTAGTTTTATAACTGCTTTAGCAGTTCTTGCTGCATGGCCAGTCAAGTTTAAACCAAGGCTATTTTTCTTTTTGATATTGGTTATGGATGGTGGGCAAATAGCTGTGTTTGCTGTACAAGATATGCTTTTATTCTTTCTAACTTGGGAACTTGAGCTAATTCCCGTTTATTTATTACTGGCTATTTGGGGTGGCAAAAATCGACAATATGCAGCAACAAAATTCATTATTTATACAGCTGGCAGTTCTATCTTTATTCTTCTGGCAGCGTTAGCAATGGGTTTCTATGGTACAGAAATTCCTAATTTTGAGTTTTCTCACTTGGCAGCTCAAGATTTCAGTCAAAAATTCCAAATATTATGTTACGTAGGGCTTTTAATTGCATTTGGAGTGAAGCTTCCAATAGTACCTCTTCATACTTGGCTGCCAGATGCTCATGGAGAGGCTACAGCTCCTGTTCATATGCTCTTAGCAGGAATTTTACTAAAGATGGGGGGGTATGCTCTTTTAAGATTTAATGCACAATTATTACCCGTTGCTCATGCTCAATTTGCACCATTATTAATAGTTCTAGGGGTAGTCAATATAATTTATGCTGCCTTAACTTCTTTTGCTCAAAGAAATCTTAAAAGAAAAATCGCATATAGTTCGATAAGTCATATGGGTTTTGTTCTTATTGGTATAGGGAGTTTTAGTAGCCTTGGAACAAGTGGAGCCATGCTGCAAATGGTTAGTCATGGATTAATCGGTGCAAGTTTATTTTTTCTTGTTGGTGCCACCTATGACAGAACAAAGACTCTTAAACTTGATGAAATGAGTGGTGTAGGACAAAAAATGAGAATCATGTTTGCCCTATGGACTGCTTGCTCTTTGGCTTCCTTGGCTTTGCCTGGTATGAGTGGATTTGTTTCCGAATTGATGGTATTTACAGGATTTGTTACTGATGAAGTGTATACACTTCCTTTCAGGGTAGTTATGGCCTCTTTAGCTGCTATCGGTGTGATACTCACTCCTATTTATCTTCTTTCAATGTTACGAGAGATTTTCTTTGGTAAAGAAAATCCTAAATTAATCGAAGAACGAAAACTTATTGATGCAGAGCCAAGGGAAGTTTATATTATTGCTTGTTTACTTTTACCGATTATTGGAATAGGTTTGTACCCAAGATTAGTTACTGAAAGTTATATTGCTTCAATCAATAATTTGGTCGATCGAGATTTAACTGCGGTTAAAGGTGCTGTGAAAACAAATATTTTTTCAGGAACTAAAACAAATGAGATCCTAAATGCTCCAAGAATATAATTTTTAAATTAATGCAATATTGTTTGGCATTAAATAAATTAAAAGATATCTTATGAGTAGATTTTATCTATTTCAAAATATCTTATTCTAATCCTATTGATAGGCAACAATTAGGCCCTAGATTATTAATTAAGTTTCTTCAAGACGCCGCAGGTAAAGGTGAGCTTGATCCATGGGATATTGATGTAATAAGTGTAATTGATAGTTTTTTAGACCAATACTCACATACTTTTAATCAATCTTCAAATAGTCAAATCTCATATCATAAGGATTTAGCTGAGACCAGCGAAGCATTTTTTGCGGCTTCCGTACTAGTTAACCTTAAGGCTCAGGTTTTGGAATCTGATGTTTTCAAAGAAAATTCTTCAGATTTTGAAGATGAATTTGAACTGGATGATCAAGATTGGATTGATAAAGAATTTGATATTCCAAAATATCCTGAAAAATATCTGAGGAGAAGATCAATTGCACAACCAATTCTTAAACGTACAACAACATTGGGAGAACTTGTAAGTCAGTTAGAGTCCATAGCAGAAATTATAGAAACACAAGATCTTCTGCTTATGAAGAGAAAAAGAAATAAAAAATATTCTGATAAGGCTTTAGTTTCTCAAGTAAAGTCATTAGCGCATCGCGAGAAACTTCCAGAAACCACTAAAGCATTAGGTAAATTTATTGAAGGATGGGAAAATGCACTTCAATGGATAGATTTTGAATATTTAGTCAAGAAATGGCAAACAGTAGTAAAAAATGATTTAGATAAAGATCGTTTGGGAGTTTTTTGGGCTTTGTTATTTTTATCATCTGAAAATAAAATTGAAATTAAACAAATTAATTCTTTATATGGCCCAATTCAAATTAAAAGAATAATACCTGATGGTGGCATAGCTCAATTGCCTATAGAAAATCTTGAGGTAAGTAATACCTCTTCCTCGGCTGCTTAGAAGGTTCATAAGTAATAAAGTATAATTTAAAAAATGGTTTTGAATTTATGAAGGCAATGATACTTGCGGCAGGTAAAGGAACACGTGTTCAGCCTATTACGCATGTTATTCCGAAACCGATGATTCCAATTTTGCAAAAACCTGTTATGGAGTTTCTCTTGGAACTTTTAAAAGAACATAACTTTAAGGAAATAATGGTAAATGTTTCTCATCTGGCTGAAGAAATTGAAAATTATTTTAGGGATGGGCAAAGATTTGGAGTAGAAATTGCTTATAGTTTTGAGGGAAGAATTGAAGATGGGGAATTAATAGGTGATGCTTTAGGATCCGCAGGAGGATTAAAAAAAATTCAGGATTTCCAAAAATTCTTTGATGAAACTTTTGTTGTTTTATGCGGTGATGCTTTAGTTGATTTAGATTTAACTCAAGCTGTTAAAAAACATAAGCAGAAAGGAGCTATTGCGAGTTTAATAACAAAGAAGGTAACTAAAGATCAAGTATCAAGTTACGGTGTCGTAGTTTCAGATGAAACTGGTCGAATAAAGGCTTTTCAAGAAAAGCCAACAGTTGATCAAGCTTTAAGTGACTCTATAAATACAGGAATTTATCTTTTCGAACCCGAAATTTTCAATTACATACCTTCCGCAGAGAAATTTGATATTGGAGCTGATCTTTTCCCTAAACTTGTTGAAATGGATTTACCCTTTTTTGCATTACCAATGGATTTTGAATGGGTAGATATTGGAAAAGTTCCCGATTATTGGAGTGCCATTAGAAATGTATTGCAAGGTAAGGTAAGGCAAGTGCAAATACCAGGTAAGGAAATAAAACCAGGAGTTTTTACCGGTTTAAATGTAGCGGCTAACTGGGAAAAGGTTAATATTACTGGGCCAGTTTATATAGGAGGCATGACTAGGATTGAGGATGGAGCAACTATTATTGGACCTTCCATGATTGGACCAAGTTGTTGCATTTGCGAGGGAGCAACTATAGATAATTCCATAATTTTTGATTATTCTAAAATTGGTAAAGGTGTAAGACTTATGGATAAGTTAGTGTTTGGTAAATATTGTGTAGGGAAAAATGGAGATCATTTTGATTTGCAAGACGCATCTTTAGATTGGTTAATAGCAGATTCAAGAAGATCTGATTTGACTGAGCCATCACCTCAGCAGAAAGCTATGGCAGAGTTATTAGGCACTGATTTGATTAATATTCCAGATTAAGAGCAGCTTTTTCAATAATTTCAGGAATTAAATGCTCTGCTTTTACGGCCATTAGATGAACACCACTTGCAATATTGAAAAATTCGTGAGCTTGTTCAGCTGCTATTTTAATACCTTCTTGTAATGGGTCTTTAGCATCTTTAAGACGATTTAAGATATTTACGGGGATGTTTGCGCCTGGAACGTATTTGTTTATAAATAGAGCGTTTTTGTAAGACTTTAATAGGAACACACCTGCAATTACAGGAATTTCAAGAGGATTGCTTATTTTTTCACAAAACTCTATCAAATTTTCTTTTTCCATAACCATTTGAGTTTGTATAAATGCAGCTCCAGCCTCTTTTTTCTTTCTAATTCTTTTTTCTAAACTTCTTTGATTTCTGCAATTAGGATCAGCTGCAGCACCTGCAAAAATAAATGTTTTTTTATCGGAAAGTTCACCTAGAGTAGGATCAATTCCTTTATTGAAAGCTTGGATTTGTTTAAGCAATCTAACTGACTCAAACTCATGTACGGCTTTGGCATCTTGTTGATCCCCAGCTTTTACCGAATCACCGGTAATGCATAAGATGTTTCTAATTCCTAAAGCATTTGCTCCCAGAATGTCTGATTGTAAAGCAATTTTATTACGATCTCTACAAGAAATTTGCATTACTGGTTCTATCCCATTTTCCAGTAATAGTTTGGACATTGCCAGGCTGCACATCCGCATTACAGCTCTGCTTCCATCGGTTATGTTAACAGCATGTACCTTATCTTTCAAAAGTTGTGCTATCTTAAGAGATCTTATGGGGCTTCCACCTCTTGGCGGCATCAACTCTGCCGTTATTACCTTAGATTTTTTTTCTAAAGTCTGCTGAAGTTTTGATTTCAATTGCTTTTGTTTCCTAGTTGGTTAACAAGTGTACTGAGATTGCTAAACTTAATTAATATAAAAAAGGAACTGTTTAAATGCAAATGGTTGAAGAAGAAGTAAACAACATTGATATGATGGGTCTCTCAGCAAGAGAGATGGAAATCATCGATCTAGTAGCTGATGGGCTTACAAATCAAGAAATTGCCGTAAAACTAACTATTAGTAAAAGAACTGTTGATAATCATGTAAGTAATATGTTTACAAAAACTGGATCTAAAAACAGAGTAGCACTTTTGAATTGGGCAATGGATAACGGCAAGATTTGTAGAGATGGATTCAATTGTTGTACACTTCCAGACTCTGATCAAGATTAGTATAACCCTCTAATTTTTTTGTATCATCAGCCAAGTCCATTAGACAATAATTTGTAGAACCTAATTCGAAGAGTTCAGCATATGCAATACATGCATCCTTGTCTGAATCAACAAATCTCAATATTCCTTCTTTGTCATAAAGTCCATACATCTGTAGAAAATAAAAATTACTTTTCTTAAATATAAAGAAAATATAAAGGACGACTGGCTCCTTTGACTAGTCACTTTTGAAAGTTGTTAAGTAGTCTTCTTTCCACTCCGAAAAAGGTTTGTTAGCGAGACTGAAATTAGAGTATTGGGTCAGCCCAGTAATTTCTTTGGAAATGAAAGATGGAAGAAAAAAATCTTCCTCTTCATTTGAGAGTTCAATTTCTGCAATTTCAAGTGGATAATTATTTTCTTTAAAGCAGTCTATAATCCAAGATTTTTTTTCAATTTCTAAAAAAAATCTATCTTTTTTAATTCTATTTGAAAGATTTGACATTATTGTTTCAGCATCGCTTCGTGGAATGGAGTATTCAAATTCAAAGTTGGTAAAACCTTTGATATGTTTTTTAAGTGCAATTTTAGAGTTTTTGCCTATAAGTCTTACCCTAATAATCCAACCATCTGAACTTTTGGAAAAATATCCCTGTTCAATATAAATTTTCTTATTTATGAATTGTTTCCAATTATTGTTTTTTAAAAGAAATCTTCTTTCTATTTCTAAGGCCATTTAATTTTCGAGATTTTTTTGAGATAAATCACCTTTCCAATCTAGTTTTTTTATGAGGGTATTATAGTAACTTGAGCTTTTTTTAAACTTTATTATTTTGCAAGGTGATTGACTTTTTTTGATCTCACAATAATAATTTTCCTTTATGGTCATACATTTTGAACCGTCTCTCCATAATTTAATTTCCCCTTTACTTTTTTTTACAGGTTTGATTATTACCTTACTCGTATTAGGTATAACTATTGGTCTACTAGCTAGACTCATCGGGCATATAGGGTTAATTATCATTGCATCAATACTGGGATGCACTATGGGCCCCCCTGCAGCCATTGAGTAGGCTGTTGAACCAGTAGATGTAGATATGATTAATCCATCGCCTTTATATTCATTCACCTTCTCATTATCTATTTCAATTTGTATTTGGTTAGTAGGTGAAATGTCTTCTTCAACAGATTTAAAATAAAAATCATTTAAGGCGTTGTAGCTTGTTATATTCTTTTTCTCAGAACTTTTCCCGTTAATGTAAACATTACAATTTAATCTATTACGAAAGTCAATTGTATATTCTCCGTTTTCAAGGATTTCGATAAATGATTTGTCAAATAATAGATCTTTTTCTTGTGTAAGGAAACCCAGATTGCCACCAATATTAATGCTCAAGAAAGGAATATCATAATCAGCTAAAGCATTCGCACATTTTAAGAAGGTTCCATCTCCTCCGAGAACTATGCCAATATTAGGTTGCAATTTTGGATTACATAGATATTTTTCAATTTCATCTTTATGAAAATCACTTTCTAGTCTATGTGATTTTATATTTTTAGCCTCGAGAACTTCTTCACAGAATTTAGAAGCCTCTTTAGCTTTCGAACTGTCTGAACGATATACAATAAGCACTAATGAAAGTTTCATTTAATGCTTTTACCATTTTAATAAATTAAAACTTTCCATATCTACAGTAACCCTATTTCTATAAAGAGATAATAAAATGGCTAATCCTACTGCTGCTTCTGCAGCAGCAACAGTAATCACAAAAATTGTAAAAACTTGTCCCTGAATTAAATTATTATCAATATAGGAAGAAAACGCCATTAAGTTTATATTCACTGCATTAAGCATTAACTCAATGCTCATAAGAACTCTTACTGCATTTCTGCTATTTAATAATCCCCAAATACCAATGCAAAATAGTGCTGAAGATACTAATAAAAAAGCTTGAATAGGAATTGATTCTAAACTCATCATAAGAAAGGTGAAAGGTTAATTTTTATTTGTAAGTAATGGTTCTGAAGATTTTTCAATTAGCTCTTGATCAACTGGTAATCCAGTGGAAATATCCTTGCTCATAACATCTCTTCTAGCTAAAACTATAGCCCCAATCATTGCCATTAAGAGTAAAACTGAGGCTACTTCAAATGGGAGTAAGTAATCACTAAATAGATGTTCGCCAATTCTGATAGTTGACTCTTCTCCTATAGAGTTTTGAGGACTTGATAAGCTCCATACATTAGTCAAGTCAACTCTTATTAAAAGGCTTAGCAGGGTTAAACATATTGAGGTTGATATGATTCTCCTAAATTTAATGTCATTGATGGGCTTTAAATCTTCTTTTTTATTGACTAGCATTATTGCAAAGATTATTAGTACATTAACCGCACCTACATAAACTAAAACTTGTGCTGCAGCAACAAAACTTGCATTTAAAAGAAGATATATTCCTGCCACACTCATGAAAACTCCTCCTAGAAGAAAGGCTGAATAGACAATACTTTCGAGCAAAACAACACCAAGTGCTCCAATAAGGATAACTAAAGATAAAATTGTAAAACAAATAATTTGAGTTGTTATTGCGATGGACATAAATTAATGGAAATTAATTATTTAGATTAGAAACTTTATCTTTACTTTCATTGGATTCTGGTCTCATCCAATCATAGACTTCTTCGGGTAATTTACCAACTCTAGTATCTGAAGATGGGATTTCATGAGGATCCATTACACCTTTAGGAAGATAGGCAAGTTCTCTTAGAGGTTTAACTGAAGGATCTGTTGTGACATTTGTAGGTAACCTGCCAAGTGCAACATTATCAAAATTTAGATTGTGTCTGTCAAAAGTAGCTAATTCGTATTCTTCGGTCATTGAAAGGCAATTGGTTGGACAATATTCAACACAATTTCCGCAAAATATGCAAACTCCAAAGTCTATAGAGTAATTTCTAAGTTCCTTTTTTTTGGTTTCTTTATTCATTACCCAATCAACTACTGGTAGATTTATGGGGCATACTCTCACGCACACTTCACAAGCAATACATTTATCAAATTCATAATGTATTCTTCCTCTATATCTTTCAGAGGGGATTAATTTTTCATATGGATATTGAACAGTAACAGGTCTTCTTCGAAGATGATCAAAGGTGACTGATAAGCCATTATATAAATATTTGCCAGCATTAAATGCTTCTTTGATATAGCTATTTATTTGTTGAAGGAAATTTTTCATTTTGAAGAATTTACTTAGTAATTTTATTTTAGTGGATTAATTTTAAATTTAAGTATTTTTACTTAAATTTAACCACCAAAGAATTGTGGAAAAGCAAGTTTTAATCCTGCAGTTATCAAAAGATTAGCAAGAGAAATTGGAAGAAGAAACTTCCATCCTAGATCTAATAGTTGATCTATTCTTACTCTAGGAGTTGTCCAACGCAACAAAATTGCAATGAAAACTAAAAGATATGCTTTCAATACAGTCATTACAATTCCTATTGATGCAGTGAAAACTTGTATGAAGGGTGCATCAATTGGCAAGTTTAGAAACTTAGCTATTAATTCAACTGGAATTGGAAAACCCCAACCTCCTAAATAAAGTATTGATACTAACAAAGCTGAGAGGATTAAATTAATGTAACTTCCAAGGTAGAACAATGCAAATTTCATCCCTGCATATTCAGTTTGATATCCTGCAACTAATTCTTCTTCAGCTTCAGGTAAGTCAAATGGAAGTCTTTCACATTCTGCAAGAGCGCAAATCCAAAAGACTATAAAACCAACTGGTTGTCTCCATATATTCCAACTTAGGATTCCAGCACCACTTTGTTGGTTAACAATATCAACAGTACTTAGAGAATTTGTCATTAGTACAATGGCGAGAACAGATAAAGCTAATGGAATTTCATAACTTATTGATTGAGCTGCTGCTCTTAATCCTCCTAATAGAGAATATTTATTATTTGATGCATATCCGCTCATAAGAAGTCCTATTGGCTGGATACTGCTTAAAGCGATCCATAGGAAAATTCCAATACCAACGTTACTTATTAAAAGGTTTTGTCCAAAAGGAACGATTAGCCAGGACAGAATCACTGGAACGAGAACTAATATAGGTCCTGCAGTGAAAAGAATTCCATCCGCTTTAGCAGGAATAATATCCTCTTTGACGAGTAACTTAAGACCATCTGCAATTGGTTGAAGGATCCCAAGCGCTCCCGCATATTCAGGACCTATTCTTTGTTGAGCAGCAGCAGATATTTTTCTTTCCAACCAAACTGTTACTAAAACCCCAACAACTGCCGCTACCAAAACCAAAAGCATAGGAAGAGGTAGCCAAATAATATGAGCTATTTCACTGGACAAGCCAAAACCTTTTAAAAATTCATTAAAACTATATTCGAGATCTAATCCGTATTCCAAAATTTTTTTGTTATTTACTAATAGATTAACTCTTCACAAACAATATGTGTGTTTTTTATGAAAAGCTGCAAATATTATTCTCTATTTTCTGGACTGATCCAATCTCTTGGTGCTGAACCTGTATAGATTTGGGATGGTCTGAAAATTCTATTTGCTCCAAGTTGCTCTCTCCAATGAGCTAACCAGCCAGCCACCCTAGATATGGCAAAAATTGGAGTAAATAAATCACGAGGAATACCAAGTTTTCTATAAACAAGACCAGAATAAAAATCCACATTAGGAAATATACCCTTAGGTCCAAGTCTTGGTATTGCCTCTGCCTCGAGTGATTTAGCAACCTCATACATTTCATCTGCTCCAAATCTAATAAAAAGCTCTTCTGCCAGTTTTTGAAGAATTATTGCTCTTGGATCTTTGACTTTATATTCTCTGTGGCCGAAGCCCATTATCTTACTTTTATTTTTTATTGCATTATCTAAAAAAGACCCAGCATTTTCTGGGGTTTTAATCTCTTCTAACATTGCAATCACATCCTCATTTGCTCCTCCATGCAGTGGGCCAGCCAAGGTTCCTACTGCAGATGCGATGACAGCATATGGGTCTGTAAGAGTACTTGCAGTCACTCTTGCGCTAAATGTACTTGCGTTCAAACTATGTTCAGCATGAAGAATTAAACACCTATCAAAAACTTTTGCAGCTATTGGATCTTGTTCTTTTTCAGTCAGCATGTAAAGAAAATTTGATGAGTAAGTTAAATCATCTCTAGGTTGAATTGGGTCTTGTCCTTTTCTAATAAGTTGAAACGCAGCAATCATTGTGGGTATTTTTGCTATTAGTCTTATGACTGCGTTGTAGATGTAGTTAGGATCATCTATTGCTCTACGCGAATAGAAGAGCCCCAAAGAAGCCGCACTCGATTGAAGAGCATCCATAGGATGACCTGTCGCAGGGAAACATTTCATCATATCTCTAACTCTAAAACTTAATCTTCGATGCATCTGAACTTCTTGTTCAAAATCTCTAAGTTGCATAGCTGTGGGCAATTCACCCCAAATCAATAGGTAAGCAGTTTCTAAAAAACTGCTTTTCTTGGATAGTTCCTCAATGGAGTACCCTCTGTACAATAATTTACCTTTGTTGCCGTCAATATCGCAGATAGATGAATTAGTAACTGGGACACCCTCTAATCCTGGTTTTAAAATTAGTTTGTTATGGTCCAATTGCTTAATTAAATATCAAATACTTATAGATTAAAGATAGTCAAATAATTTTTAATTAACCATAAGTTATTAACTTCACAAAAATTTCAAATGATTTCCTTTGAATCATATTTGAATAACTTTATTAAGGTATTTTTAAACTTGTTTCTTTATAAATAATTGGATTTTTTTCTGGAATAGATTGACTTATGATTTCTTGATATTCTTCATTTGATATTTTTAAAATATTTCTAATCAGAAAATTAAGATCTTTCAAATCAGTCAAATATTCAATTTTATTGGTATTTTCATCTTTGATATCAACTTTTGCATAAAGGAAAGTAGATTTATCTTTATAACTTTTAAGGTTGAAAAATTTTTTTGAAATTGCTTCTAGTTTTTTATTATCTATTAAAAAATTACTTATGAATTGTAAACCTCCTGATTCTATTGAATAGATATTTTCAAAAGTAAATTCTTTTATTTCCTCGTTTTTTTCTTCAAGAATATCTCTGGAATATATTGAGTAAATATCTTCATTTTTTTTCAAAGTATATTTGTTGAAATCTTTTAGTTTTTTCAAAGCACTTAAATCAAATTGATTTTCAGTATTTTTTTCGTATGTAAAAAGCCAATCTTTTTTTGAATTGATAATTAAGATGTTTTGATTTGTATTTCGGTTAAAATCTTTAAAAAAGCTTAGTTCAAAATTATTTATAAAAGGTTTTAGAGATTTGTCAAAATTTTTAATTTCAGTAAAAATTGAAACTTGATGATCATCTTTATACGTATGTTCTTTATTTATAAACTTAGAATAAGCAAGTATATCAATATTTTTTTTATTATTTAGTAAATATGATTTTAAAATTAAATGTTTATTTTTTAAGTCAAATATTGTGGCTACAATTTCCTCATTTTTATTAGTAAAAATTTCTTTATCAAAAAATATACTTTCCCCAAATTTATTTGTGAATAAAATATTTTTTTGATTTTTGAGTCCAAAAAGTTCTCCCTCATATTGAAATTTTTTTTCTTTAAAATCATTACTAGAGTTAATACTATTTTTGATCAATTTTTTATCTGATGAAGCGATTATATAATTATCGTCGGTTCGGTATATACAGTTAAGCAAATTTATTTTGTTTTCTCTATTAATTGAAATTATCTCATCAATCTGTTCAATTTTATCAGGCAAATTTAATAAATCCTCTATAGTTTTTTCTGGCTTAATTTTAAAAACAATCAAAATATCATCTTTAAGCTTTTTATTATTTTCAAAAGTTGAGATTATAAGTTCATTATTATAGATATCCTCTAATTTATTATTTCCTAGATCTATACCTAAGTAATTTAATATAGAGTCTTTTATTAAAACAAAGTTATCTTGATTTTTTGGATTTTTATCTTTTTCATTATTATTAACAATATTCAAAATATCAAAATTTGAAATAAATAATAATTTGTTGTTTTCAGGTATATATTTTAAGATATTTAGTTGCTCAATATTTGTACTTTGCTCGTTATTTTTATTAGCTGAAACTTTTTTAAAACCAAAAAAAAGTAATAAAGATAATAATATGATTATTGCTACTAATCTTAGTTTCATTATTAATGTTTATATTTATTTTTAACAATAAACTTCTTACTGCAACTTAATTTATTAAATTGTAAATAACAAATAATTTATCTTGTAAATTGGGAAGATATCCAAAATCTATAAATTCTTCTAGTCTCAATGATTGGTTTAATTCTGAGAAAGAAGATCCAGTCTTGATTGATGTTAGAGAACACTCAGAGCTACAATTAGCTCGTTTCACAAAAGAATTTTTACATATACCAATTAGTAAAGTTACATTTGAATACGTTGAAGAAATATTTGCTGGTTTATTAGACAAAGAAATTGTAGTTACCTGTCATGCAGGAATAAGAAGTTATAACTTTTCTCAATGGTGCTTGGATAATAATATTGTGAGCGAAATATGGAATCTGGAAGAGGGTATTGATGGATGGAGTAGATATATTGATCCATCAATTCCTAGGTATTGACTAAATATCTAATGAAGATGCAACAGTATTAACATCTTTGTCGCCTCTACCAGAGCAATTGATAACTATATGAGTGTCTTTCTTAAGAGTGGGGCATAATTTATCTAACCAAGCAAAGGCATGGGCAGTTTCAAGTGCAGGAATGATTCCTTCTAGTTCACTAACAAGTCTTAAAGAATCTAAAGCTTCTTGATCTGTGACTGATCCATATTCTGCTCTACCTATATCTTTTAAATGGCTATGTTCAGGCCCTACTCCAGGGTAATCTAAACCTGCACTGATTGAGTGGGCTTCTTGTACTTGACCATTATCATCTTGTAAAAGAAGACTCATTGATCCATGCAAAATTCCAACTGACCCTTTAGTGATAGTTGCAGCATGTTTGTCGGTATCAACTCCGCTTCCTGCGGCTTCAACTCCAATAAGACGTACAGAAGTTTCTTTAACAAAAGGATGGAAAAGCCCCATTGCATTAGATCCCCCACCTACACAAGCAAGCAAAATATCGGGATAAGATCCAAATGATTCCAAACATTGTTTTTTAGTTTCTTCACCTATAACTGCATGAAAATCTCGCACAATCTTTGGGAAAGGGTGTGGGCCAGCAACAGATCCTAAAATATAGTGTGTGGTTTCGACATTAGAAACCCAATCTCTAATGGCTTCACTAGTAGCATCCTTCAGTGTTGCAGTTCCAGAATTTACAACTTTAACTTCAGCTCCTAAAAGTTTCATTCTGAAAACGTTAAGTGATTGCCTTTTTATGTCTTGAGCACCCATGTAGATAATACATTTCAAACCAAATCTCGCACAAACTGTAGCAGTAGCAACTCCATGCTGACCTGCTCCAGTTTCTGCGATTATTCTTTTTTTGCCCATTCTTATTGCCAATAAAGCTTGTCCAAGGGCATTATTAATTTTGTGAGCACCAGTATGATTTAAATCTTCTCTTTTAAGCCATATTCTAGGAGTTGCTTGTTTAGTTTTGTAATGTTCAGTAAGTCTTTTGGCTTCGTATAGTGGTGTTTCTCTTCCTACATAAGTTTTAAGTAGGTGATTTAATTCTTCTACAAAAAGTTTATCCTTCCATGCATTAGATGCAGCTGTTTCAAGCTCAAAAAGAGCAGGCATAAGCGTTTCAGGAACATATTGACCACCATATTTTCCAAATCTTCCCTCTTTAGAGGGTTGATTTAAATCATCGTTTTTATAGTTTTGATCTTTGCGAGAAAATGTGCTTACCACTTTTTCTATAGAATAAGTATTAACTAACTATAGATTATATTGAAAATAATGGGAAAAAAGAATTGGATCGAATTTGATAATCAAGAAAAAAAATCTGATGAAACAGCTAGGGTAGATACTTTTAATAAAAGATCAAAAATAAATATTTCAAAACAAAAAAAAGGTAAGAAGGGCAAGACCATAACATTAATAAGAGGTTTAGTTACTGAGGATGAAATTTTATTAAAAGAATTACTAAAAAAAATTAAAGTTTTTTGTAGTACTGGAGGAACATTAATTGATAGAAATATCCAGTTGCAGGGTGATATGGTATCGAAATCAATCGAGTTTCTTCGTAAAGAGGGATTTCATAATTTATGAAGCAAGAGTTAGGATAGGTTTTAATTTTGATGATGCAAAAATGAAAGAACAAGATCAAACAAAGTCAACAAATATAAAGTGGCACAATTTAACTATTGATAGAGAAAAGTTAGAGAACATGAGAGGTCATAAAGGTATGGTTATCTGGTTTACAGGTTTATCTGGTTCTGGTAAAAGTACTTTGGCCAACGCTTTAAATGAAGTTTTACACTTAGATGGTTTTTCGACTTATGTGTTGGATGGAGATAATATTAGACACGGTTTATGTAAAGATCTTGGTTTTTCGGATGAAGATAGAGAAGAAAATATAAGAAGAATTGGAGAAGTTGCGAATTTATTTATGAATGCTGGGATAATAACTATTACAGCATTCGTATCTCCATTTATTAGTGATAGAGATAAAGTGAGAAAAATTATTGGATCTAAGGATTTTATTGAAGTGTATTGTGCTGCTGATATTACAGTTTGCGAAAATAGGGATACTAAAGGTCTTTATAAGAAAGCTCGTTTGGGAGAAATTAAGGAATTTACAGGGATTTCTAGTCCATATGAAGCTCCTCATAATCCAGAAATTATTGTTGATACAGGTTCGTTAGATTTAAATGATTCCGTTGAAAAAGTGGTTAATTACCTAAAAAAAGAAAACTTTCTTAAAAAGGCCAGATAGAAAAGATTTGTTCATTTATTTTGAAGATAATTATCAGTTCCAATAGCTGATAACTTACTATTTTTTGTTCTTACCTGTTTATGAAGATTTTTTCTGAATTCTTTTAAATTTTTCTTTATGGATTCATCAAATAAACTGATCATCTCTATTGCCAATAATCCAGCATTCTGACCTCCATTAATTGCAACTGTTGCAACTGGAATCCCAGCGGGCATTTGAACTATTGATAAAAGAGAGTCAATCCCCTTAAGTGTCTTGCTCTCTACTGGTACTCCAATTACAGGAATGCAAGTTATGGATGCCAGCATTCCTGGAAGATGAGCAGCACCACCAGCACCGGCAATTATTACTTTTATGTTTTCTGATTCTGCATTTTTTGCATATTCCATCATTTCAATAGGTGTTCGATGGGCAGAAAGTATACAAACTTCAGTTTTTATTCTAAATTCTTCTAAAATATCAATGGCTGGTTTCAATGTTTTTAGATCTGAATCACTACCCATTACGACAGCAATTTTATAAATATCTTTAGAATTCAATTCTGACAAAATAACAAATCAATTCTTTCCTATAATGGCGTGCAATTAATTTGGCGCCAGTTAGTTAGTATAAAAAGAAGAAATTTTCATAGAATATTATGACGTCAAATAAGATTATCGAAAAAAGTGAGGTTAGGGAGTATTTTAATGGTACTGGCTTTGAAAGATGGAATAAAATTTATAGCAAATCTGATGAAATTAATACAGTTCAGAAAAATATTAGGAAAGGACATCAAAAAACTGTAGATGATGTAGTCTCATACATCAAAAATTATCCTGAACTAACAAAAAAAAGTTATTGTGATGCAGGATGTGGTGTAGGAAGTCTTTCTATACCTTTACTAAAACTTGGTATAAAAGAATTACAGGTGAGCGATATTTCTTCTGAAATGATTAAAGAAACAAAGAAACGCGTTAATGAATTAGGTTTGAATCAAGGTAAAATCAAATATGAAGTTTGTGATCTGGAAAAATTAAAAGGAATATTTGATGTTGTAGTTTGTTTAGACGTATTTATTCATTATCCTCAACCGGTCGCAGAAGAAATGGTCCAACATCTATGCGATTTAAGCAAAGAAAAACTAATCGTTAGCTTTGCTCCTTATACTCCAGTTCTTGCTGTTCTAAAAAATATTGGCAAATTATTTCCTGGGCCAAGTAAAACTACAAGAGCATATACATTGAAAGAAAAGGGTATTATTAATGCCGCTAAAGAAAGAGGATTCAAAGTTGTTAAAAAGAAATTAAATCAAGCACCTTTTTATTTTTCAAAACTAATTGAATTCGAAAAAATTTTATAATTTATTTCACTAAATGATTTTCAAGTGCATAACGAACTAATTCGGTTCGGCTAGATGTACCTGTTTTGATAAAAAGTCTACTTACATATTTCTCAACATTTCTAATAGATGTTTCAAGCTGTCTTGCAATTTCCTTGTTCATCAGTCCCTCTGCTACTAGTTGAAGCACACTTGCTTCTCTTGGAGTAAAACTCGGAAGATTTGTTCTATTTTCAGAATTAGTCTGGTTTTGGTCAGTTAGCATAGATTTAATTTCAGTAATTTGTTTTGCCATTTTGCTTACATCAATATCTGCGAATCGTGCCGCTTCTTTTAGTAAACGTTCTTGTCTTTTGATTACATTTTTAACTCTTGCAGCTAATTCATCGGGATCGAAAGGTTTGGAAATATAATCATCAACTCCTGCAAGATAACCTTCGGTTCTGTCTAGAGTCATTCCTTTTGCAGTTAGAAATATTACTGGAGTTCCTCCTAATTTTTCATCCTCTCTAATTTTTTCTAATAGAGCGTAACCGTTGGCTCGGGGCATCATAATATCGCTAATAATCAAGTCTGGGAAAACTGTTTGAGCTTTTTCCCAACCATCCTCTCCATCAACTGCAATAAATATTTCAAAGCCTTCATCTTCTAGAAAGGTTTTGACAGCTGTTCTTAAACCAGGCTCGTCATCAACTAACAAAATTCTCGATTTCCTTGTCGGTTCATTATTGATTTGATTAATTTCATTCATTTTTAAAATTCTTTAATTTGATTTTCTAGTAATAAAAAGAATTTTTATATACTAAATATAATGCTATCAACTCCCATACTACTAGACTATCAATCTTCGACTCCTTGCTCAAAAGATGTTGTTGATTCTATGAAACCTTTTTGGAGTGAGATATTTTCTAACCCTGCAAGCAAATCTAATTTGGCGGGGATTAACGCAAGCGCTATATTAGAGGCCTCAAGAGAAAAAATAGCACAAAATTTAATTCTTAAGAATAAAAAAGTTATTTTTACAAGTGGGGCAACTGAATCTAATAACTTAGCCTTATTAGGTTTTGCAAGAAATTACTATAAAAAAACAGGAAATTATGGACATATTATTACCTTAAAAACAGAACATAAAGCTGTTTTAGAGCCTCTAAACCAATTAAAAAAAGAGGGATTCATGGTTACAGAAATTAATCCTGAGAAAGATGGCTTAATTTCAGAAGAACAATTAAAAAAAAATATGAGAGAAGATACATTTCTAGTTAGTATCATGTTGGCAAATAATGAAATAGGAGTTATTCAGCCTGCAGAGAGTATTTCAAAGATATGTAAATCGAGAGGAATAACTTTTCACTCTGATTTCGCACAATGTTTGGGTTATATCGAGTTAGACAATCTTTTATCAGATGTAAATATGATAACGATGAGTTCTCACAAAATATATGGTCCTAAAGGGATAGGCCTGCTTTTAATAGATGAAGAAATTAATCTTGAGCCTTTAATTGTTGGAGGAGGTCAGGAATATGGTCTCAGGTCTGGTACATTACCTCTTCCGTTAGTAGTTGGTTTTGCAAAAGCAATAGAAATAGCAGTTTTTAATCAAAAGAATAATGCTGAGAAATTACTTTTGCACAGAAATAACCTTTTAGGGGGTTTGTTAGAAAATAATTCTGGTTTATTAATTAATGGCTCATTAGAAAAAAGATTACCTCACAATTTAAATTTGACTATATTGGATTTAAATGGAGCAAAGTTTCACAAATTTTTAAAATCTAAAATAATTTGTTCTAGTGGATCCGCATGCAGTCATGGTGAACCTTCTCATGTTTTACTAGCCTTAGGTAGATCTTTTAAAGAAGCAGAATCTTCAATAAGGCTAAGTATTGGATTAAGCACTAATTCAAAAGATATAAAACAAGCAACACAAATTCTTACACATACAATCAAATCTTTACGATAGAAATTATTGGCTCATTAATTTAATTGAGCAATTCTTAATTTTGCGCTTCTAGCTCTTTTATTTAATTGGATTTCTTGTTCGGAAGGAGTTATTGGCTTTTTTGTCAGGTTTTTTAGTCTTTGATCATTTTTAAAAGAATTTTTAACTAACCTATCCTCCAGGGAATGAAAACTAATAATAGAAATAATTCCTCCCGGTAACAGCCATTCAGGGACAACTTTCAAAAAATTTCCTAATACGTCAATTTCTTTATTAACGGCAATTCTTAGTGCTTGAAATGTTCTTGTTGCTGGGTGCATTTTTTTATATCTTTGTTTTGGTGGGTAGCAGCCGGCAATAGAATAAGCTAACTCTTTTGTCCCAGAATATTTTCCATTTTCTTTCAAATGCATTTTTATTTTCCTAGCAATTTTTCTTGATAATCTCTCATCTCCATATTGATAAATTAAGTTAGCTAGATCTTTTTCATTCAAAACCTCAATTAATTTTTCCGCATCAACCTCAAGAGAGGGATTCATTCGCATATCAAGAGGCCCATCTTTTTGGAAACTAAATCCTCTTTTTGGCTCATCAATCTGGTTACTATTTACTCCAAGATCTGCAATCACAAAAGAAACTTTTTCTTTTGGTACAAAATCCGCAAAATTTGAAGCCCTTATATCAATCCTATCTTTAAATTCATCAAGTTTTTTTGATGCTGATTTTCTCGCAAACGGATCTTGATCAAGTCCAATTATTTTTAAATCCGAATATTTTCTCAATAAATGATAAGAGTGTCCGCCTCCGCCTAAAGTTGCGTCTATGCCTTTAAGTTGGTTGTTATGTATTAATGGATAATGCTCTATAGAAGCCATAATCTCATCTATCATGACTGAATTATGATTGAAAAAAGATGAATCAGATAGGTCAGTTTGCATAACTTTCGACTAAGATTTATTTAGAAGTAGAATTTCGAATGGCTCAACTAGAGACTAGAACAGAACCAATGGTGGTCAATTTTGGCCCTCACCATCCCTCAATGCATGGGGTTTTAAGGTTAGTTGTAACTCTTGATGGTGAGAATGTCATTGATTGTGAGCCAGTAATTGGATATTTACATAGAGGAATGGAAAAGATAGCTGAAAATAGGACAAACGTAATGTATGTCCCCTATGTAAGCAGAATGGATTATGCAGCAGGTATGTTTTATGAAGCTATTGTAGTAAATGCTCCTGAAAGATTAGCTAATATTCCAGTTCCCAAAAGAGCTAGTTACATAAGAGTTCTTATGCTCGAACTTAATCGTATTGCTAATCATCTTTTATGGCTTGGCCCCTTTTTAGCAGACGTGGGAGCTCAAACTCCATTTTTCTATATTTTTAGAGAAAGAGAGATGATCTATGATCTTTGGGAAGCTGCTACTGGACAAAGGCTAATAAATAATAATTTCTTTAGGATAGGTGGTGTCGCATGTGATCTCCCATATGGATGGTTAGAAAAATGTATAGACTTTTGCGATTGGTTCGGTCCTAAGATAGATGAATACGAAAAATTAATCACAAATAATCCAATTTTTAGAAAAAGAATTGAAGGACTAGGAACAATACAAAGAGACCAGGCAATTAATTGGTCTTTGTCTGGGCCAATGCTTAGAGCTTCTGGAGTTTCCTGGGATTTAAGGAAAGTCGATAGTTATGAATGTTATGACGATTTTGATTGGCAGATTGCTTCAGAAAAAGAAGGAGATTGTTATGCGAGATATCGAGTAAGAGTTGAAGAGATGAGACAATCACTAAGCATCATTCGCCAAGCCTGCAAAATGATTCCAGGAGGTCCAACAGAAAATTTAGAAGCTCAAAGAATGGCGACTGAAGATAAGAAAAGTGAAATATTTGGTATTGACTATCAATATGTAGCCAAGAAGGTTGCTCCAACTTTTAAAATTCCTAACGGAGAATTATATACAAGATTAGAGTCCGGTAAAGGAGAAATAGGTGTTTTTATTCAAGGAAATAATGAAGTTACCCCATGGAGATTTAAAATCAGAGCAGCTGATTTAAATAATCTGCAAATATTGCCTCATATTCTTAAAGGTGCCAAAATCGCAGATATTATGGCAATCCTTGGTTCAATAGATGTCATTATGGGATCTGTTGATAGATAATTTCTTTAAATGAAACCCGCTGATTGGTTAATATTGCAGAAAAAGGTAAGATTTGGTGATTGTGATTCTGCAGGTGTAATTCATTTTCATAATTTATTAAAATGGTCGCATGAAGCTTGGGAAGAAAGTATTGAAATTTATGGGATTCCTTTTCAAGATATTTTTCCAGATTTTTCTATACGTAAAAGTCAAATTATTTTTCCAATAGTAAATTGTGAAGCAAATTTTCTTGCGCCCATAAAAATTGGAGATTTTTTAAAAGTAAAAATTGCCCCTCATAAAATTAATACTCATTTGTTCCAAGTAAATAGCTTTTTTATAAAAAATGGAAATAAAGTAGCCGAAGGAAAAATTATACATTGTTCTTTAGATGTTGATTCAAGAAATAAAATAGAACTTCCCAATCAGTTAGAAAGATGGATAGAGGCTTCAAATGTAAGTACAAATTTAAAAGAATCCTAATTATTATTTTTTAAATTTATAGTTTATTTGTTCTGTAATACTATTTTTTTTTTAACAATCCATTTTTCAGGCTTTTCATGTTTAGGCCAACTTTGAGAAAATTTTTTTAATAAATTTAAAGAAATTTCAATATTTTTATTATTTGTAAGTTCTCTAAATTCAACGATTACTCTAATTTTATTTCCCCATAATTTGTTAGATACTTTTGAAATATTAAATTTCTTAATTGGGATATTTTCTTTCATAATGAAATCATTTAATCTAGATTCAATTATTTCAGGAAAAACGATTTCTCCTCCTGAATTAAAAGCATTATCACTTCTTCCAACAAAGTTTAAATATAAAGAATTATTGATTTGATTAATTTCACCTAAATCAGCTGTTTGCCACCACCCATTTTTATTTTTGAAATTTTCGGTTTTAAAAGAGTCTATTATTTTAATTCCAATTCTGGCTGATTTTATCTCGATTAATCCTTTTCCGTTAATTCTTATTTTCGTATCAGGCAGTATTTCTCCTACATTTCTAAAACCCATTAAGAATTCTTTTGGTTTTAAACTCGTAACCATTGCTGCTGTTTCAGTTGAGCCGTAACAAGGTGCTAATTTTATTTTTTCTTGTATACATTTTTCTGCAGTTTTGTTTGAAATTGAAGCTCCACCTACCCAAATTAGATCAAAAATTTTTAGCCAACTAATTCCATCTTTTTGAGCTAAAAGTCTTTGTAATTGGGTAGGTACTAACGACGTAATCAAGTATTTTTTGTTTTTTTTAAATTTAATTGTAAAAAGTAAAAGTTCTCGAGTTTTTTTTATCAAATTTGGAGAAATATTAACACAATCACATCCCCAACTTTGACTTCTAAAAATTGGCATTAATCCACTTATATGGTTCAGGGGTAAAGTATTTAAAATTAAGCAGTTTTCCAATTCAAATCCTTGCTCTATTAGCCATTGACCTGATGTAGCTGCAGATAATTTAAGATTATCTAAATGATGAAAACATTTTCTCGGTTTTCCAGAACTCCCACTACTGTTTAAGATAATTGCCGGCCCATTTTCAGTAATTGAATCTAATATATCTGTTTCTTCATAAAATTTGTTTTTTACATAAATAATTTTATTCTCCCTAATTTTTTCAATAATTTTCTCTACAGATTGAGTTTCGTTATTTTCAACTTCAATAGTATGAATTTTATTTTTCATAGTTGATCCCATATCTTTTTTGCTTCATTTAAAAATAGAAACGAACTAGGGAATTTATTCATTGCTAAACCAGGAACTTTTGGAGTTGGTCCTTGTAATTGTAGAGACGATAAATGATAGAGCCATCTCTTCCCTATTCCAGTTTCAAATGAGGTACTTATAGATATTAAAGCTTTTTTATTTTCTAATTCTCTTAAAAGCTTAACTGGATTTTTTTCTTGAGAAGGCCTTCTAATTTGCCAACCTTTCCACTCATCAATTAAAGTTGGAAATTTTAAAAGTGATTCGTCTAAGGCTATAGGGATTTTTTTGTTGAGTTCTGTCAGTCCATCAATATCATCAACACAGAGAGGTTGTTCTAACCAATCTATATTTTTGTTATCCTTCAAAATATCAGCCCATCTATTTGCTATCTCTCTTCCCCAAGAACCGTTAGCATCTATTCTTAACTTAATATTATTGCCTATTTGGCTTAAAATTTCTTCTAAACTTGCTTCTTCCTCGTTATTATTTTTTAATGCTACTTTCCATTTTATGGTTACTGATTTTCCAATATCAGATTGTCTTTTTTTAATTTCATTTAGATCTGAAACTACATTTTCATGATTTAACAATATGGCTGTTTTATCAATTTCATCAAAGTAGTAGTTTTCTTTAAAAATTATTTTTCCATTTATTTCGGCTAATGCAGAATTTATTGCAGATTGAATGCATGGGTGAAAATTATTTATTTGCTCAGATAAGTTAAGCACTTCTAAATATGCAGGGATCAAATCTAGTTGTTTCGCACACTTTTTTAAGTCTTCTTTATAAAGCGGTGAAACTTCTCCAAACCCAATTTTTTGATCATTACTTGTTAATTTAATTATCCAACCCGATTTTGTAAGGTAAGTGGTTTTAGAATTTTCTACTGTGGTGGATAACTTAAAGCTATAAGATTTTTTTTGAAATATTAAGTTCATTTATTAAGCAAGTAATTAAATATTAATCCTATGATTAAGCCAATTCCATTAAGCGTTTGAAATTTTATTGCTATGAATTTGGAATTTTTTATTGCACTAGGGTTTTTATATGAAGACCTTAATAAATTTATAAGTCTTATTGCTTGAGGAAAACTAATCAAATAAAGGATACAAAATACTGGAATAAATCCATTAACTATAGTGAAAAGTTGAAAAATGTATATTGTAAAAATTATCCAAGGCACAAATTGAGAACCTTTTTTTGCCCCTAAGCGAACTAAAGGTGAATTTTTCCCATGCTTTTTATCTTCAGAAATTTGATGAAAATGAGAACAAAATAATACAAGAGTTGTTGCCAGGGAAGGTCCTGAACCAAGTAATAAAGAAACTTTCCAGGGAATATCTTCGAAGAAAATATTAGATGGATTTAACGCAATTAAGACTGCAGAGTAAGCAAAAGGTCCAAATGCAAGCCAGCATAATGGTTCTCCTAAACCTTGATAGCCAAATCTAAAAGGAGGACCTTGATATAAATATCCTAAGAAGCAGCAAGCTGCCACCAAAATCAAAATGTTTATACTTGTTGATACTGAAATAATTGAAATTATAAATAAACCAACAACTAAAGATGTATATGCAATAAATGAAATTATTTTTTTATTTTTTACAAGATTTACAATTGAATGGAATTTAAATTCATCGATTCCTGTTTCTGCGTCAAATAAATCATTAGTTAAATTTTCCCAAAGTAATATCAAAATTGCAGCTAAAGTAAATGCAATCAAATTATAGATTTTTACCTTTTCATATTGATTGAGTAAATAAGCCCCTGTTATTAAAACTGGAAGTATGGCAACAGAATAAAGAGGCCATTTTATTGCCTGTTTCCATAATATTTTTTTATCTTCTTCCATTTTTAATTAACACGCAAAGTTAGATAATTATTAAATATAGTTTATAAATTGAGTTACATTTTTTACTTTATTGCATGATTTTTAGTTATTTTCAATAAGTAATGAAAAATGATTTAAACTTAACAGATTTTTTAAAAGATGTATTTTCCTCTTTCGATAAGAAAGTTGAAAATTCTGGATTAGTAAGTATTTGTGTTGAGATTCCTCGTATTGATTTATTGCAAGTTTATGAATTGTTAATAAATAAATATCCGTTTTCTTCATTTTGGGAAGAATCTGGTGGCATTTCCTATATAGCTTTCGAGAAGTGTAAATATGTTACTTTGGATGGTCCAAAAAGATTTGAAGTAGCAAAAGAGTTTAATTCTGAGAATTTTAAAAATTTAATTAACTTAACTGATGAATCGCATAATTCTGCACTTTCAAAAATAATTTATTTATTTTCTTTCTCTGAAAATTTGAATAACAAGAATTTACCTTCAGATATCCCTAGTTTGGAAGCCATCTTGCCAAAAATATTAATTACTAAAAGTGATGAGAATTGCTGGTTAAGAATCAATGGTCATGTTGAAGGTAAATCTTCATTAAGAACATTAATTGAAGAAATATGGACAATTAGAAATCAAGTTATTTATTCTGGCTCAGAATTAATAAAATCATCTGGCTTAAAAACTTGTTTTGATTCCCCTTTTATTGATGATTTCTCACGCTCCTTAGAAACTTCTAAAACAAATATGAAAAAAGTAGTAAATAAAGGAATTCAATTAGTAGAGAAAGGTATCTTAGAAAAGATAGTTTTAGCGAATAGGATTAAAATAAAACTTAAAAATAAATTAGATTTAGTAGAAATTTTAAAAAGATTTAAAAAGAATCAACCAAATACATGTAGATACGTTTGGAAAAGGAATAGCAAGGATATTTTGTTTGGAGCATCTCCAGAAAAATTATTTTCTTTTACTAAACCTAATTTAACTTTAGAGGCTCTTGCTGGAACTATCTCTACTAATTCAAATTTTAAGAAACTCCTTACAAGTACAAAAGACTTAAAGGAACATAATTATGTAATACAGTATTTAATTAAATGTTTAGAAGTTTCAAAAATAACAAACTTTAAAAAAAGTGATATCAAGGTTAATTCATTCGGAGATATTTCTCATTTGCAAACACTTATTTTCTCTAAAGTTGAAAATATTTGTCCTTTTGAATTGCTTAAAAACCTACATCCATCTCCAGCTGTTTGTGGATACCCAAAAAATGTAGCATTGGATTGGATAAATACTCTTGAGTCTTTTCCTAGAGGAAATTATGCTTCTCCAATGGGTTGGGTTGATTCATCAGGCAATTCTTCATTTCTTTTAGCAATAAGAGGTGCAAGATATATTGAAGAAAATATTGAATTTACTGCAGGTTCAGGTATAGTTTCAGGCTCCGTTTTGGAGAAAGAAATAGATGAGATTAAATTAAAATTTGAATCTATAGCAAAACAGATATTTTGCGCTAGAAATCCTAGATAATTTCTACTAATTTTTCAATAACTTCTGCTGAAACATTCTTATTGGATAATTTTTCTATTTCTCTTAAACCTGTTGGACTTGTTACATTAATCTCGCTAAGCATTCCATTTATTACATCAATACCCACAAAAAATAAACCTTCATCTTTGAAGTGTTGAGATAATTCTAAGCAGATACTTTTTTCTTTGTCTGTTAATAATGTGGGTTCAGCCTTCCCTCCCATAGCTAAATTACTCCTAAAATCGCCTCCTTGAGGAATCCTATTTATAGATCCAATTGCTTCTCCGTTTACGATAATTATTCTTTTATCACCCTCTATGACTTGAGGAATAAATTTCTGCATCATAACGGGTAATTCTTCTTGAGAAGTTATTAATTCAATGATTGATTTAATTCCTGGAGAATTTTTATTTATCCTTATAACACCTTGACCACCTTTGCCTCCAAGAGGTTTTATGACTACTTCATTATTTATATTTGCAAAATTAATAAGATCCTTTACCTTATTCGCAACTATCGTAGGTGCCATTAAGTGGCTATATCTCAAAGCACCTAGCTTTTCATTCCATGCTCTTAACGATGAGGGTTTGTTAATTACTTTGACTCCTTTTCTTTCGGCAACTTCTAAAAGATGGGTTGCATATAAGTAAGCCTCATTTACAGGAGGATCTTTTCTCATCCAAATGCAATTAAATTCGGCGAGAGGTATGCAATCATTCTCTTTGAAAGCAATCCACGGATTTACGTCAACTTTTACAGAAGATGCCCATACTTCATCACCTCTGGCTTCAAGGTCTTGAGGAGTACAACTCCAGATTTCAATATTTTTTTTTGATGATGCTTGCATTAAAGCAGCAGTTGAATCTTTTAAGGGATTTATATTTTTAATTGGATCTATTACGAATAGAAATTTCATAAGACCTAGTTTAATAATGCTTCTAATTTATTTTCATTTTCTAATGCATAGAGATCATCGCAGCCTCCGATACCCTCATTATCTATAAATATTTGTGGTAATGTTCTTCTACCATCAGCTCTTTCAATCATCAATGCTCTGGCGTCTTCGTCGCCATCTATTTTATATTCTGAAAAATTTATATTTTTTTTCTTGAGTAGTGATTTTGCTCGAATACAGAATGGGCAATATTGCCAAGTATAAATTTCAACTTTGGACATTTTTTTAAAATAATACTTAGTTTATACTATTAAACAAAAGTGCTTGTTAGATTATAAATAACGATTAAATTCTATTTTGATAGATATTACAGATTTCAAAAAAGATCTTTCGGAACTAACAGAGCGCCTGGGTAATGCTCAGGATTGTCTTTGACGTTCCTAGATTAAAAGCGAAAAGGAAAGAGTTAGAGCAAATTTCTGCTCAGCCTGAATTTTGGGAAAATCAAGAAGAAGCCAAAAAGCAAATGTTAATACTTGATGATGTCAAAGCACAACTCGAATTGTTAGATAAATGGAAAACTTTTATTTCTGATGCTAATGCCTCTCTTGAGCTTTATTCTCTAGAACCTGAAGAGGAAATGATTTTAGAATCGCAGCTGGGATTAAAGAAATTAAGAGATAATTTGGATAAATGGGAATTTGAAAGATTGTTATGTGGTGAATACGATAAGGAAGGAGCAGTAGTTTCTATTAACGCAGGTGCGGGTGGAACAGATGCGCAGGATTGGGTAGAGATATTATTAAGAATGTACTCAAGATGGGCCGATAATAATAAAATGAACCTTGTCATTAATGAATTATCTCAAGGAGAAGAAGCAGGTATTAAAAGTGTAACGTTCGAAATTGATGGAAAATATGCATACGGCTATCTGCAACATGAAAAAGGAACTCATAGATTAGTAAGAATTTCTCCTTTTAATGCCAATGGCAAAAGACAAACCAGCTTTGCTGGGGTAGAGGTTATGCCAAAATTAGATGATAGTATTTCACTTGATATACCTGAAAAAGATTTAGAAATTACAACTAGTAGATCCGGTGGAGCTGGAGGACAAAATGTTAATAAAGTAGAAACAGCAGTGAGAATTGTTCATTTGCCTTCAGGGATTTCAGTAAGATGTACCCAAGAAAGATCTCAATTACAAAATAAAGAAAAAGCTATGTTACTTCTAAAGTCTAAACTATTAGTGATTGCAAAAGAGCAACGAGCTGCAGAAGTCGCTGATATTAAAGGTGATATTGTGGAAGCTGCATGGGGCAATCAAATAAGAAATTATGTTTTCCATCCCTATCAAATGGTAAAAGATCTTAGGACTATGCAGGAGACTAACGAGTTAGATAGTGTTTTAGATGGTGGACTTGAACCATTTATTCATGAATTATTACGTATGAATATTTCTTCTAACGAATCTATTGAATAACTAATGGAAAATAAAAACGAAATTTCAGAAAAAAAAGTTTCTCCTCCAAGCTTTATAAAGCTTGCTATGAGAAATATGGTAAGGAAAGGCTCAAAAAGCATTTCTCATTTTTCAATAACCTTTCTAGTTTTAATTGGGATATTAATACTTGTGGCCACAATAGGTAAGCCCAATATTCCAGTTTAAGAATATATGAAAGAAAAAATTATTTCTGAATTAAATTTAGATTTGGTTTTTCAATGCAATGATTTTTCTCAATTTTCAAATAAGTTAAAAGATACTAAAACTCATCTTATTTTTGAATCTATTTTTTGGGAGAAAGTTTTTTTATCTTGGATAAATATAATATTAAAAAAAGAGGATTATGAATTACCAAATTATATTTTTGAAAAAAAATCTTTTTCATTAGGCTTACAGATAATATCTAATCAAGAAATTGCTTCTTTGAATAAGAAATGGATGCAAAAAAATGGTCCAACTGATGTTCTATCTTTTCCAATTATTTCTTATGAATCTCCAAGTAATTTAGATCACATAGAGTTGGGAGATATATTTATATCATTAGAGATGGCACTTGAGCAATCTTATAAATATAAAAATTCAATCTATAAAGAGATTATTTGGTTGGCTAGTCATGGATTTTTACATCTTTTGGGATGGGAACATAATAATGAGCATGATTTAGAAAATATGTTAAATTTCCAAGAATATTTAATTACTCGATTAGATTAAAAATCAATGAAAAAAAAAATAAACTATTTTGAAAATAGAAAAGAATCATACAAAACTTCTAGTAATGTACTTATAAGTTTTAAGTATGCTTTCAGTGGTATTAGTTATGTATTAAAAACTTCAAGAAATTTCAAAATTCAATTAATTTTTGCAGTTATAAGTTTAATAATTGGTTTTTTACTCAAAATTAGTCTAGGTAATTATGTTATTTTGATTGCAACAATAATGTCTGTTTTAATTTTAGAAATATTGAACACATCTATTGAATCAATCGTTGATTTAGTAGTTAAAAAAGAATTTAGCATTTTGGCTAAAATTTCAAAAGATACTTCTGCAGGAGCAGTATTATTAGCTTCTATTAATTCTGTTATTATTGCTGTATATATCTTTGTTCCTAAAATAAAGTTGTTATTTTAAATCCATATAAATATGTTTCTTGTTATTGATAATTACGATAGTTTTACTTATAACCTTGTTCAATATTTAGGAGAACTTTCAGTTGAGCATGAAATAACTAAAGAATTAATAGTTAAAAGAAATGATGAAATTACTTTAGAAGAAATTATCAAACTAAATCCTGGTGGAATTCTATTATCTCCAGGTCCAGGCAATCCAGATCAATCTGGAATTTGTCTGCCAATTCTAAAAAAATTATCTAAAAATATTCCGATATTGGGAGTTTGTTTAGGTCATCAAGCTTTGGCCCAAGCTTTTGGAGGTAAGGTTATAGTTGGTAAAGAACTTATGCATGGTAAGACATCCAAAATATTTCATAATCAAAAAGGATTGTTTAAAGATATCGAGACTCCATTTGTGGCTACAAGATACCATAGTCTTATAGTTGATTCAAGTTCTTTACCATCTTGTTTCGATATAACTGCGACTTTAGAAGACTCAACAATTATGGCCATCTCTCATAAAGAATATAAACATTTACATGGGGTACAGTTTCATCCTGAAAGTGTTTTGACGCAATTTGGTCATAAATTAATTAGTAATTTTCTAAAAATGGCTGAACAAAAGTAAAATAAAAAAAATTAATATTATGATTTCCCAAATTAAAAACTTTTTATTTTTGATATTAGTTAGCTCCTTTTTACCTACCTCATTATTGGCAAGGAATTTAGGAATAAAAAGTTTGGGACATAGTAGTTTTTTAATTACTAGTGCAGATAAATCTATACTTATTAATCCCTTTAAAGCAATAGGTTGTGCAAGTAATTTAAAGGAGCCAAAAGAAGTCAAAGTAGATTTTATTTTGGCTAGTTCTAAGCTTCCAGATGAAGGATATAACCCTAATGATCAATTAATGTTTGTTGAGCCAGGAATCTATCAATTTGAGGATATTTTATTAAATGGAATTTCTGTACCACATGACAGAGTAGATGGAAGAAGATTTGGGATGGCAACTGTTTGGAGTTGGGAGCAGAATGATCTTAAAATTGTTCATATGGGAGGAGCTGCTGGTGATATTGATATAAACAGTCAAATTATTTTGTCTACTCCAGATATATTGTTTATTTCAATTGGAGGAGGAATAAAATCTTACAATGGTAAAGAAGCTTCAAAAATAGTTAAAATCTTAAAACCTAAAGTAGTTATTCCTGTTCACTTTGAACGCGGCAAAAAAATTAATAAAGAATGTGATTTCTCAAATGCTGATTTATTTATTGAAAATATGAAAGATTTTAAAGTAAAATATGTTGGAAAAGATTTTCAAATAAAATCTAAAAGAATCGATCAAAATACAATTTATATTTTCAGTAATTAATTTTTTAAATCTAATATCTTGTAATTTTCCCAGAAAAAAATCATTTGTTCTTTAGTTCCAATACTCACCCTTATTGAATTACCGATATCTTTTTTGTTTTCCATACTTCTAATGAGAATACCTTTTTCTCTCATCTGTTGTATTAATATTTTTTGGTCTTTTTTTGGCCAAATTAAGAAATAATTGCCTCCACCAAAGTGAGTTCTGATTTTTGTTGATTTAAATTTATTTAAAATCCATTCCCTCGCCTTTTTTACTTCTAAAACATAATTATCAATATATGATTTGTCTTTAAGTGCTGCTAATGCAGCTGTTATAGCAAAGCTGTTTACATCATATGGTCCTGTAACTTTATTAATGTACTGAATTAAACTTTTATTGCCAAAAGTAAAACCTATTCTTAAACCAGCTAGACCTGCAGTTTTTGAAAGAGATTGGATTATTAGTATATTTTTATTCTTTTCAAAATCTATCGATTCAAGAAGACTATCTCCATTAAATTTTTCATATAGTTCATCAACAACTATCAATGAATCGTTATTGATATTGGCTAAATTAATTATTTCATGAGAACTTAGAACAGTTCCTGTTGGATTATTTGGATTGCAAATTAATATTAACTTTGGATTGTGCTTTATTATTTTTTCCCTAAATTCTTCGATGGGGAATAGAAAATTTTCTCCAATGTAAGAACAACTTATTTTTTTCATTCCTCGGATTTCTGCACAAGGAGAATAGTAACCAAAAGTTGGATTTGTGGTTAGAAATATTTGATCTTTTTCTCCAAAGCAATTGAAAATTGCATTTATTGCTGCATCTGCGCCATTGAAAATTCCGATTTCATCATTACCAAATTTTCTTGAATCAAGATATTTATCACATAAAAATTTTTTTAAAAAATTATATTCTGGATAAATTGAAATCTCATCTAATTTTATTGCTTGTAATGCCTCTAAAACCTTAGGACTTGGACCTAAAGTATTTTCATTAAAGTCTAAGCGGAGTAAATTTCTTCTATTTTCTAAAGGGGCAGAGTAAGATTGCATATTTATTATTTCTTCTCTTGGTTTTGGGAAAAGATTATTTAATGGATCAAAATTATTCATTACATTCTTTCTAAAGTTTCAATTCCTAAAAGCTCTAAGCTTAATTTTAGTGTTTTTGCAGTCAGGTCACATAAATTAAGCCTAGAAATTTTTATATTTTTTTCTTCTTTGAGGATTGGAACTTGATCATAGAATCTATTAAAAGTCTGACATAGCTCGAACAGATAATTGCATAATCTATTTGGCATTAAGTCTTTTTCAATAGAAATAATGACTTCATCGAACTTAAGTAATTTTCTGATAAGTTTCCATTCAGATTTATGTTCGTAATTTATGTACTGAAAATCTTTAGAGTCATAAACAAAATCATTTTTTCTTTTAATTCCTAAAATTCTTACAAGTGTATATAACAAATAAGGAGCAGTATTACCATTAAGGGAAAGCATTTTATCAAAACTAAATTGATAATTGGTAATCCTATTTTGACTTAAATCTGCATACTTAACAGCTCCTAATCCAATAATTCTTGAAGTATTTTCTATAAACTCTTCGGTCTCGTGACGATCCTCATCTTCTAATCTTTTCAATAAATCTTCTTTTGCTCTTCTAACTGCTTCATTTAATAAATCTTTCAGGCGTATTGTTTCACCTTCTCTTGTCTTTAGTTTTTTGCCATCAATTCCTTGAACTAAACCAAAAGGGACATGGTCTACTTGACAATTTTCTGGGATCCATTTTGCTTTTTTTGCAACTTGAAAAACCCCAGCAAAATGATTTGATTGCCCATGATCAGTTACATAAATAATTCTTGAAGCATCATCGCCATTAGGAGGTTTATTGAATCTGTATCTTATAGCAGCAAGATCAGTGGTGGCATAATTAAAACCTCCATCTTTTTTTTGAATAATTAGCGGTAAAGGTTTGCCTTCTTTATTAGTCATCCCATCTAAAAATACACATTTTGCTCCTTGATCTTCTACTAATATTTTTTTCAAATTCAAATCATCAATAACTGATTTTAAGAAGGGATTATAAAAAGATTCACCTCTTTCTTCTATTTTTATTTTTAAATTTTTATAGATTTCATCAAATTCTTTCCTTGATTGATTACATAATAATTTCCAAGCTTTAATCGATTTAATATCTCCACTTTGTAACTTTACTACTTCCTCTCTAGATCTTTTTTGGAATTCAGATTCGTTATCAAATCTTTTTTTTGATTCTTTATAAAATTCAACTAAATCGCTTATCTTGACCTTTCCTATTTCTTTTAGATCATTTGAATATAAATCTTTGAGCTGAGTTATAAGCATGCCAAATTGTGTACCCCAATCACCAACATGATTGAGTCTTAATACTTCATAACCTCTTAACTCGAAAATTCTAGATATTGAGTCACCTATTATTGTTGATCTTAAATGTCCTACATGCATTTCTTTAGCAATATTAGGACTAGAAAAATCTACAATAACTTTATTAGACAAACCACTATCTAAATCTTTTCTAATTAGAGGTATGCCAGCCCTATTGCATTGAATATTTGACTTAATTTCATTTATTAGAACTTCATCTTTTAATTTTATATTTACAAATCCAGGTCCAGCTATTTCTAGACTCTTACATAATTTTGCTATGCTTTTATTTTTATTTAAAAGGTTAATAAAATCATTAGAAATATCTCTTGGGTTTTTTTTATATATTTTAGATAAACTTAAACAAACATTACATTGATAATCACCAAATTCCTCTTTTGATGATTGTGTAATTATATTTTTTCTAAGAATTTCGAATTCTCCTTTTTTATCATTTTTTTCAAGACTATCTAAAAGAGATTGTTCAAATTGTTTTGTTAATTCTTTAAAAATGATTAGCATTAATTATTCAATTATTTATCTATATGATTAATTAATATAACGCATACTCAAATCAATCCAATTACTTTTGGTGATTGAAGAACTTGTTGAAATCAAATCAATACCTTTTATTAGATATTTACTAATTTCTTGAGGGTTTATTCCAGAAACTTCTATTATCAAATTTTTATTGACTTCTTTTTTTAAGCTATTAATTGATAAATCTCTCAATTCTTGAACACTTTTTTTGATTGTTTCAGGACTAAGTTCATCCAATAAGACACTATCTGCTCCTGCTAATACTGCTTCTTTTGCCTGTTCGATATTCTCAGCTTCAATTATGATATGAGTTGTAAAAGGCGAATTTAGTCGAATTTTTTGTACTGCATTCTTAAGATTATCTGTCCATGCAATATGATTTTCTTTGATCATAGCAGCATCGTACAATCCCATTCTATGATTCACCCCACCTCCGCATTTGAATGCATATTTTTCAAATATTCTTAAGCCAGGAGTCGTTTTCCTAGTATCTGCTAATTTTATATTTGTGCCTTCTAATTTATCTGTGAGATTCTTTGTATATGTTGATATTCCAGATAAATGCATTGCTATATTTAAGCTGATCCTTTCACTAGCGAGTAAACTTTTTGAAGGTCCATATATTTCTAAGAGTTTTTGATCTTTAACAAATTTATCTCCATCAGAGATATTAAATTTTGGACTGATTTTTAAATCAATTTTTCTAAAAATTTCTTTTATAATTTCAACCCCACAGAATATACCCTCCTCTTTTGCAATCCAATATGCATTTCCATTCTCTTTTGTAATAGAGGGACTTGTAAGATCTCCTCTACCTATATCTTCATCGATCCAATTATCAATGATTTTACTTATTATTGGAGTATTTAAATCCACTAAACTAAAAAATAATTAATTAATAAAAATTAAACTGAAGTTAGAGAATCAACTATATATCACTATGTAATTTAACTCAAATTTATTTACCAATACAAAACTTAGAAAAAATATTATCTAGAAGTTCCTCTGTTAATTCTTGACCAGTTATTTTAGATAAGTTTTGAATTCCATCTCTCAGTTCAATTGATAACAAATCAAATGGCAATTTATTTTCAATTATTTCATCAGTATCATTTAAATTAGATAAGCAAGCAGACAAATTTGTTAGATGTCTTTCGTTTAAAAATATATTGATATTTTCTACTTGTTTTAGTCCGCATTTTTTTATGATTGTGTCTATTAATAATCTTTCACCATCATTATTCTTAATACTCATAAGAATTGTGTTTTTTAACTCATTTAAATTAATATTTTTGCAATCAATTAAATCTTTTTTATTGCCCAAAATAGTAATTAATTTTTCTTTGGGAATTTCTTGTATTATTTTTTTGTCTTCTTCATTAAATCCTTCTTCAAGACTATAAATATAAATTATAAAATCTGACTCTTTTATTTTCCCAAAACTTTTTTTAATTCCAATACTTTCAATTTTTTCATGAGTTTCTCTTATGCCAGCAGTATCAATTATTTTCATTGGGATATCATTAATAGTTAAATTAACTTCAATAACATCTCTAGTTGTTCCAGGAATATTAGTTACGATTGCTTTCTCTTTTTTTGCAAGCAAATTTAATAAAGAGCTTTTGCCAACATTTGTTTTACCTATAAGCGCAATGGATATTCCATTGTGAATATATGAATTTCTTTTTGCATTTTCTATTAGTAATTCTATTTTTTCTTTGACTTTTTTAATGTTTTTTAGATATTTGGTGTAATCAAAATCTGTGAAGTCTTCTTCAAAATCAACTCTCGCTTCTATTTCGCAAAGTTGATTTATAAGTTCATTTTTAATATCATCAATTTTTTTCTTTATTTCTCCTTGAACCCCGCTAAAGGCTAACTCTGCTGATCTGGTATTGCTTGCATTAATTAATTGATTAATCGACTCGGCTTGAGTAAGGTCTATTTTTCCATTAAGAAAAGCTCTTTGACTAAATTCTCCTGGGTTTGCAAGCCTAACTCTAGAATCACTAGATAATAATATCTTTAAAACTTTATTTACTATGATAATTCCGCCGTGGCAATGTAGTTCAACTACATCCTCTCCTGTGAAGCTATTTGGTGATTTCATTACTAAAATTAAAACCTCATCTATAAATTTATTTTGTTTATTTTCCTGAATAAAACCACGAAAAACCCTATTTGATTCCCATGCATATTTAGATTTAGTTTGAACAATCTTTTTGCAAGAATTTATTGCGTCTTTCCCTGATACTCTTATTATCGCAACTCCTCCCTTCCCAATACTTATAGCTGAAGCAATTGCGGCTATCGTATCTTCTGTAGTAACTATCGAATCCATCTCTCGCTTTGTTATGGATAATTAAGTAAAATTATCAAGAATTTAATTTTGAAATTTTCTTTCTGAATGAGATTTAAAAGAGATATTACCTATAAGAAAATTCTATCATTATTTAGGAATCAGAATGGAAGTCCTTTCTTTAATGCTAAAGGTTTAGCTATAGGGGTATTTAGTGGTTGCTTTCCTTTTTTTGGGTTTCAGACTTTAATGGGGGTATTTTTTGCGAAAATAGCTAAGGGAAATATTGTTCTAGCTGCAATTGGTACCTGGATCAGCAACCCTTTTACTTATATTCCACTTTATTATTTTAACTATAAAGTCGGTTCGATTTTTTTAAATAATCCTTCTAATAAAATTCTTGAAAAAAGTTTAGTTATTGATGACTTATGGAAACAAGGTAGAATTTTTTCCCTAAGATTACTCTTAGGTTCATCTTGTGTAGGTATTTTATTAGCTTTGATTTGTGGCAGTATTGTATTCTTTATCTACAAGATAAAAAGTAAAAGATAGATCGATCTGATTTTAAAGTTAACTTTGTCCAACTCTGGCAATATCTAAAACATCTGCCATTGATTTAATTTGTTCAATTGTTTTGTGAAGTTGATTATAACTTTCAAGACCTACACAAAGATTTATGATAGCTGGTTTACCATAAGCAGTTTTAACATTGGCATCGCTAACGTTTATACCTTTATCAGATAACCGCATAAGAATATCTTTAAGAACTCCAACTCGATCAATTACTTCTATTCGTAGCTGAATAGGAAACTTATTATCGCAAGTTTTATTATCTTGATTCCAACCGACAGGTAATCTTCTCTCTATTGGAATTGGTATTACATTTTCACAATCTTCCCTATGTATAGTTATCCCGTGGTTGCCGAGCGACACAGTTCCGATAATATCCTCGCCTGGGAGTGGGGCACAGCATTTACCTATTCTGTAATCAAGACCTTCTATTCCGGAAATTGGTGATTTAGCTGCTGTATTAGATTGATTAGTGGATAAATTATTATTACTTCTAAATGATTTTGCTATTTCAGAGTCAGAATCATTTTTAACATCTTCCGTCTGTAATTTTATTTCTTCTCTTAGTCTGTTTAATACTTGATGCAAAGTTAAACCACCAAAACCAAGAGATGCAAGAAGGTCTTCAGTAGTCTTTAAATTGCATCGATTTGCAACTTTTTTCATGGCTTCACTAGAAAGTAATGCTTCAAAACCGTTTCTACCTACTTCTTTTTCAAGTAAATCTCTACCTCTTTTAATCGTTTCATCACGATGGCTTTTCTTATACCATTGGCGAATTCTATTTTTAGCAGTTGGCGTAACTACAAAGTTCAGCCAATCCAAGCTTGGGGTAGCATTATTACTTGTCAAAATTTCTATGAAGTCACCATTTTGAAGTGCTGTAGATAATGGAGAAAGCTTTTCATTAATTCTTATTCCATTACAGTGATTTCCAACTTCAGAATGGATTCTGTAGGCGAAATCTATCGCGGTAGATCCTTTCCTTAAACCAACAACATCTCCTTTTGGAGTGATCACAAATACTTCTTCATCAAATAAGTCTTCTTTAATTGAAGCTAAATAATCATTATGATCCCTTTCATTACCTTCTTGTTGCCATTCAACTAATTGTCTTAGCCAATTAAATCTCTCGGCATTACTTTTAGCAGGAGAACCACCCTCTTTGTATTGCCAATGAGCGGCAATACCATATTCAGCAATTTGATGCATCGAAGTAGTTCTAATTTGAACTTCAATAGGTCGATGTCTTCCAATCACAGAAGTGTGTAAGGACTGATATCCATTGGGTTTTGGTAATCCTATATAGTCTTTAAATCTACCTGGAATTGGTTTGAAAGTATCATGAACAACTGCTAAAGCTCTATAACAACTATCTGAATTGTCCACGATAATTCTTAGGGCAGCAACGTCATAAATCTCGTGAAAATGCTTTTGTTGTCTTTCCATTTTGCTCCAGATGCCATAAAGATGTTTTGGCCTTCCTGTTATTTCAAAATTTTTCAAACCTGCTGAAATCAAGTTTTCCTTCATAAGATTCAAAGTTACTTTTAATCTTTTTTCTCTATCACTTCTTTTAACGGCGATTTGATCTTTAAGATCAAGATATTCTTTAGGCTCTAGGAATTTAAAAGCTAAATCTTCTAATTCCCATTTAAATCTGTTTATTCCTAGTCGATTAGCTAATGGTGCATAAATCTCTCTTGTTTCTCTCGCTATTCTTAGTTTTTTCTCATCATTTAGCCATTCAATTGTTCTCATGTTATGAAGCCGATCTGCAAGTTTTACTAAGACAACTCTGATATCGCTGGCCATAGCCAAAAACATTTTCCTAAGATTTTCAGCTTGTGCTTCAGTCCTGTTGTTAAAGTGAATGCCGCCTAATTTTGTTACACCCTCTACAAGTATTTTTACTTCTAATCCAAAATTTGTTTCTATTTCGGATAAATCAATGCCAGTATCTTCAACTACATCATGTAAAAGGCCTGCAGCGATAACAGATGAACTAGCACCTATTTCTTTAAGGAGATTTGCAACAGCAACCGGGTGGATAATATATGGCTCTCCGCTCGCGCGGAATTGTCCATCATGAGCTTTATAAGCAAGTTTAAAAGCCTTTACTATAAGGTTTTGATTATCATCATTTTCTTTATTTGATTTTTCAAAATTATAAATATCTTTTAGAAGCCAATCGGGAATGTTTATTTGATAATTCAAAGATTTACTTTCATATTTTTTATTTTCAGGCAAAATAGTTTTGGAAACTTCAATTTCGTTTTTTTCTTTTGAATTTGCAGCTGCCTCAGACATTTTATATCGCTTTAGATGTATTTTATTTAGGTATAGAAAAATTTGCTATAAATCATGGAAATTAATAAAGAAAAAATTATTGTAATTAAAAATCTTACTGTTAAATATAGTTTAAAAAAGCAACCTATTATCAAAAATTTGAATTTGGAAATAGATAGTGGAGATCACCTGGCCATAATAGGACCTTCTGGATGTGGAAAGACCACTTTTGCAAAAACATTAGTAAATATATTGCCTGAAAAGGCCACTTCTAAAGGGTATTTATCGATTTGTAGTGTAGATCCCAGGAAAATAAATAACAAAGATGCACAATTATTTAGAAGAAAGAATTTTGGATTTATTTATCAAGACTCTATAAAAAAACTTAATCCGCTAATGAGAGTTGGGGATCATTTATATGAATTATTTAAAACGCATGATCAAACTAAATCATCTGTATTTATTAAAAAATTAGTAAAAGAAGTTTTTCAAAAAGTAGGAATTGAAGAAAGTAGACTTGATTCTTTCCCACATCAATTTAGCGGTGGAATGAGACAGAGAGTTTCTATCGCAATGGCACTTGCTTTGAAACCTAAATTATTAATAGCTGATGAACCTACAACTAGCTTAGACACCAAAACAAGTTTTGAAATTATGCAAGAAATAATTCATCTATGTAATGAATTTGATACTACTTTAATTTTAATTAGTCACGATATAAATCTTGCAGCAAAGTGGTGTAAAAAAGTTGCAATAATTGAAAAGGGATCGATTGTTGAAAAAGGGAATATATTAGATATTTTTCAATCACCAAAATCAGATATCGGGAAAAAGTTAGTAAATGCTTCAAAAATAAAATTAGAACCAAATACTAAAAATAATGCCCGAGATCAGGTTGTCCTAGAGGTAAATAACCTAAGACATTGGTATAAATTAAATTCTTCAATTTTTATTAATAAATGGAATAAGGCTTTAAATGAAGTTAGTTTCAAATTATACGAGAATGAGACTCTTGGAATAGTTGGTTCTTCAGGGAGCGGTAAAAGTACATTATGTAGGGCTCTAATTGGACTTCTTAAAGTAAGAGGTGGTGAAATCAAAATTTATGATAAAAATCATGCATCGAAAAAAAATAAATCTTTTAAAAAGAATAATAATGTACAAATTATTTTTCAAGACCCTTTTTCAAGTTTGAATCCGAAAATGACAATTAAAAATATTTTGGAAGATATATTTTTTATTCAAAAAATTTTTGATAAAAGAAAAATCGAAAAAGAAATAAAATTAATGTTGAGAAATTTAAATCTTCCTTTAAATAATGATTTTTTTAATTCTTATCCTAGCCAATTATCTGGTGGTCAATTGCAAAGGATTTCATTAGCCAGAGCTTTATTGTTGAAACCAAAAATTTTGATTTGTGATGAGAGCGTAAATATGTTGGATGCTTCAGTAAAAATAGAGATTCTTGAATTACTTAGAGTCTTGCAAGAAAAAATGAATTTAACTATTATCTTTATTACTCATGATTTAGGCATTGCTAAAAGATTTTGTGATAGGTTGCTTGTTATGAATCAAGGAAAGATAGTTGATGAAGGAGAAAGTTCTACAATATTCACTAAAACTCAAAACACTTATACAAAATCTCTTCTAAATTCCTCTTTAAATCTTATTTAACTTTAAGAACACTTAGTAATTTTTGAAAATCTAATGGTAATTCTGATTCAAATATCATTTCTTTACCATTTATTGGATGTCTCAGTCCAAGCTTAATCGCGTGTAAAGCTTGGCCATCTAATTTACATGGTAGTTTTTTACATCTTCCATATAACGGATCACCCACAATTGGATGATTAATGTGGGCGCAATGAACTCTTATTTGATGCGTTCGCCCCGTATCTAGTTTGAAACTCATTAATGAGTAATTGCCAAATCTTTCTTCTAATTTCCAATAGGTACAGGCATACCTTCCTGAATTTTCTTCAACTACTTTATATTTCAATCTATTTAATTTATCTCTGCCAATGTGTCCCACTATTTGGCCTTCTTCAGAATTAGGTGCTCCATGAATTACTGCAATATATTCGCGTGATGCTATTTTTTCTTTAATTTGTTTCTGGAGATTTACTAGTGCCTCTTGGCTTTTTGCAATAACCATACATCCGGAGGTATCTTTATCTAATCTGTGAACAATCCCAGGTCTTAGTTTTCCATTAATTCCAGGTAGATCTTTACAGTGAAAAAGTAATCCATTCACTAAAGTTCCAGATTTGTGTCCAGGGGCTGGATGAACAATTAGTCCTGATTGTTTATTGATTACTATGATATGCTCGTCTTCAAAAAGGATATTTAAATCCATTTTTTCAGGTTTCAAATAAATAAGAGGTTCTGGAGGAGGCATCCATATTTGAACATTGTCACCATTTTTTAATGGGGTCTTTGCTTTCGCAGTCTTATAGTTTACAAGTACAAAACCTGAATTTATAAAATTTTGAATTCTTGCTCTACTTTGTTCTGGCCTTTTACTTACTAACCATCTGTCTAGCCTCATAGGAAGAGGTAGCTCATAAATAATTTCTATAAGCTCACCTTCTCCATTGCCGAAAGAATTTTGATTATTTAATTCCATAGTGGGACTTCTAAAGCAATTTTACCCAGCATTTGATTTCTATAATCTTCCAATAACTTATGAGACATTCTCCTTTTATCGCCTGAGGTATGTTTTGAAGCCGCTTCGTCGATCCAATCAGAAGGACTCTTAAAGCCTTTTGCAATATCAACTCCATATCTATTAGATATTTGTTTAACTGAGATATTCGCATTCTTATCTTTGTTGAGAGTGGATATAATTTTGATAAATCCAATTGCGACACTCTCTATTTCATAAGCAGCTTCACCAATATCGTCACACAGTGCAAGATTCAGTGCTGATTTTTGATCTTCTAAATTTGGAGGTATAACACCAGGAGCATCTAGCAGATCTATACCACTTTCTAATTTTATCCATCTTAAATTACGAGTCACGCCTGCTTTCCTAGCGCTATCTACAACTCTTTTTTTTGCAATTCTATTAATTAATGCTGACTTTCCTACGTTTGGAAAACCAAGTGTAAGGGCTCTAATTGGCCTAATTCGCATTCCTCTAGAGAGTCTTCTATCGTCGATTGAAGACCTAGAATCTTTGGCTGACTTACAAATTTCTTTAATACCTATTCCTCTTTTAGCATCACACCAAAGAGGATATTGATCTTTAGCATTAAACCATTTATTCCAACTATTGATTGTATTAGGGGAGATCATGTCTGATCTGTTAATAACAAGAATATGTTTTTTGTTATTTATCCATTTATTTAAGTGTGGATGTCCTGTTGACAAAGGGATTCGTGCATCTCTAACTTCTATAACTAAATCTACTTTATTGATAACTTCAGATAATTTCTTTTCTGCTTTTGCGATATGGCCTGGGTACCATTGAATTTTGGGTATGTCCACTTCAATAAATCAAATAAAATTTTGTATTCCTTTTAGTTTTTATAAGTTTCAAAAGTATTTACTTCTAAAGTTTAGTATAAATTTAATGACTAAAAAATTTTTATAATCTTTAATTCTTAAAATTTATTAAGGCATAGGTAACAGTAACTACTTTTTAACCCAATAAGCTCAAATAAACGTTAGGGTCTTAAGATTAAAAATTAAGCTTATTTAATGTCAAAATTATCTCTTTCCAGTCTTGATAAGACAAATTTAGAAGGAAAAAAAGTTCTTGTAAGAGTAGATTTTAATGTTCCATTAAATGAAGATGGTCAAATAACCGACGATACTCGTATTCGTGCAGCAATCCCAACTATTGAATATCTGATTAATAATTCTGCAAGAGTTATTTTAGCTGCACATTTTGGTAGACCAAAGGGTCAGGTAAATGAAAAAATGAGATTAACTCCAGTAGCAGTAAGATTGAGTGAATTGTTGGGGCAAAATGTAGCTCTTACTAAAAGTTGTATTGGTGATGAAGCAGTTGCACAATCAAATAGCTTATCTAATGGAGATGTTCTTTTACTTGAAAATGTTCGTTTTTTTGGTGAAGAGGAAAAGAACGACCTGGAGTTTGCTAAAAAATTAGCATCACACGCAGATATGTATGTAAATGATGCTTTCGGTGCTGCTCATAGAGCTCATGCTTCAACTCAGGGTGTTACTAATTATTTAAGTCCCTCAGTAGCTGGATTCCTGTTAGAAAAAGAATTAAAATACTTACAAGGTGCAATAGATTCTCCAAAGCGTCCATTGGCAGCAATAGTAGGAGGATCAAAGGTTAGTAGCAAAATAGGAGTACTTGATTCTTTACTAGATAAGTGTGACAAAATAATGATTGGTGGAGGTATGATTTTCACTTTTTATAAAGCTAGAGGTTTAGATGTTGGAAAGAGCCTTGTAGAAGAAGATAAACTCGAGCTTGCTAAAGATTTAGAAGTAAAAGCAAAAGCAAAAGGAGTAGAATTATTGTTACCCACTGACGTTGTTTTAGCTGATGAATTTTCTCCAGACGCTAATAGTAAAATATCTCAAATTGAATCAATTACTGGCAATTGGATGGGTCTTGATATTGGTCCCGATTCCATTAAAGTTTTTCAGAATGCTCTTGCAGAATGTAAGACAATTATTTGGAACGGTCCAATGGGAGTTTTTGAATTTGATAAATTTGCAGACGGAACAAATGCAATAGCTACGACTCTTGCGGACTTAAGTGCTTTTTCTGAAGTTTGTACAATAATTGGTGGTGGAGATTCAGTTGCAGCAGTAGAGAAAGCAGGATTAGCTGAGAAAATGTCTCATATATCTACTGGAGGTGGTGCAAGTTTGGAACTTTTAGAAGGGAAAACCTTACCAGGTGTAGCTGCGTTAAATGACGCTTAGGCTATATCTCATCAACAATATCAATGCTCTTTGTGAAAGTAATCATTCCCTTAGGGTGAGCTATGATCCCTGACCAAATTTGAATCCCTGGTTTTGAAGGAGCTCTTGTTATTTTAAAAATACCTCCAGAAGCCAATGGCTCTAATAATATTTCTTGTTCGAAAAATGAATAAACTTGATGAGGTTTTATAGCTCCAGCAATAATCTCTTCTTCAAGAGGCTTATTTAGAATTATATCAATATCATATTTTGAACCAGTAAGAACTTTATCAGGAATTTGAAAACTAATATCTATCTTTTTATTATCGTTTCTTAAAGTTGTGAATAAATTTTTGATAATCCCTTTATCTATTTTCCCATTTACGATTGAAAATAAATAATCAAAATTGGATTCGAGTTTATATATTTCTCCATTAACTTTTTTTTCCCCAGTAACTTTTATTTGCAAAACATGTTCATTTGGAAAATTAGATTTTAATCTTTTGATCTTCCATTTGCTGTTAGGGAAATCATTAATAATCTTTGAAAATTGTTCTGGTATGTTTTGGCTTTCTTCATTTCTAAAATTTTTTTTAATGAATTCTAAATCTCTTACATTTAAAGAGTTTTCTAAATTTCTTATAAAATCAATTTTTAAAGTTTGCGATATTGCTGAATAGGGAATAATAAGATAAATAAATAAGTAGAGAAGAAATCCTATTTTTTTGAATAAGTTTAAATTAAACATATTAATCATTGGTTATTTTTATTCTACTAATTTAAATTTTTATGTCTAAAAAAAATAATTTATTAGTCGCAGCCAGTGGGACAGGGGGCCATATTTTCCCAGCCTTAGCAGTTTCTAAAGAGGTGGAAGATGAATGGAATATTCATTGGTTGGGTGTTCGTCAAAGACTAGATGTAAATTATATTCCCAAAAAATATAATTTGAGGACTTTGAATATAAAGACACCAAGAAAAAATATCTTTTTGTTTTATCAATATATAGAAATTTTAATGTCAACTTTCCAAATAATTAGGATCTTAAAAGAAAAAAAAATTAACTTAGTTTTTACGACTGGTGGTTATATATCAGCACCTACTATTGTTGCTTCAAAACTTCTCAGGATACCTATCATTATTCATGAATCAAATGTAATTCCAGGCATGGTAACGAAATATTTTGGTTTTTTATGTAACTATGTTCTTTTAGGATTTAAGAAAACAAATGCTTATTTAAAAAATTGTAAAACTATTTTCACTGGAACACCTTTAAGAGAGCAATTCTATAAATTTAATTTTTTGCCAGAATGGGCTCCAAAAGGAAATGGACCTCTTTTGATTGTTATTGGAGGTAGTCAAGGAGCAAAAGCGATAAATCAAATGATTTATGAATCTCTAGAATTTTTAATAAAAAAAAAGTTTCGGATAGTTCATATTATTGGCGAATCTAATAAACAACCTTTTCATGTAAAAAACTCCAAAAATTATATTCAGAAGAAATTTACTAATGAAATAGCAGCTTTAATTCAAAACAGTGATCTTGTAATATCAAGATCTGGTGCAGGAACAATCAATGAATTAATAGAGACTAAAAAACCTTCAATTTTAATTCCATATCCAGATTCTAAAAATAATCATCAGGAGAAAAATGCAATGATTCTTGCTGAAAGTGGAGGCTCAGTTTTAATCAATCAGAATAAAATTTCTAAAGAAGTTTTTGAAGAAACTCTAGAAAGAATTTTTAAAATTAAATCAAAAAAGGGAAAAAATTATTATGAAATATTAGATCTCATGAAGAAGAACATGGAAAATAATACTAAAGTTAAATCTAAAAATGAGATTAAAAAATTTATTAATTATTTTTTAAAGGAATTTTGAATTTCTTTACATAAAAGAGTGTTATTTTTCCTG